>JAPLEJ010000043.1 GCA_026391435.1 Bacteroidota bacterium | reverse complement strand
TCTTAATTTTATTCATCTTTGGTGGTGAAGTAACAAGAGGTTTCGCATTCGCAATGTTAATTGGAGTTATCACAGGTACCTACTCTTCTATTTTTGTAGCGGCTCCTGTTTTAGTTGACTTTGCAAAAAGTCGTCCATTAGGAAGATCAGAAGATAAAAAGAAATAATAAACGACTAGTCGTTATATAAAAAAAGCCCTCGAAAATTCGGGGGCTTTTTTATTTACATCATAATCTGATAACTGAAATTTACGATTGAAAACAATAGTCAACCGAGCTGACGTTGAACGAAGTGATAGGAAGCGAGGTGGAGCTATTTTTTCAAGCAAATCCCTTAATGTTAAACTGAAATTTGTTTAAAATTGAACTGAAAATAATACGCAAGTATTTTTTTCGATCAACCATTACTCTGTTGACTGAAATTTGTTTAAAATTGAATTGAAAATAATACGCATACAAGCGAACATTTGAGCGCAGCGATGGAGAGCGAGAATGCTGTATTTTTTCGATCAATTTTAAACCGCAAATGAAGTACCACATCCGCAAGTACTAGACGCATTAGGATTGGTAAAAGTAAACCCTCGGCTATTTAATCCGCCTTGCCAATCAATACTCATCCCATATAAATAGATTTGATGTGACTTATCCATGCAACATGGAATGCCTTCGTATATAAAAAGTTCATCTGAATCGGCAGGGGTTTCAAAACCTAAAATATAGGTCATTCCACTACAACCACCCCCTTTAACACCAACCCTTAATCTTTGTTGTTGGTCAAAGTCAGGTTCAGACATTAATCGTTGAATTTCAGTAATGGCGCCAGCAGTAAAACTGACTGGTAATGAATTTGCTATTTCTGTACCCATGGGATAATAATTAACTTGAATAATGAGATACAAAATTACATGATCTATTTCAACTGTCCATTAGATTCTATGTCGAAAATAGAAATAATCTAGGCACTGAAACAAGTAAAAAATCGTAAATTTAACCATGCAAGATGAGTCTAAAAGAACAGATAGTGGCATTGAGGTAAAAAAAGTATACACTCAAAATGATGTACCCGCCCATTTGAATGGTACCGCATTACCTGGTGAATATCCCTATACTCGTGGAGTACAATCTGACATGTACCGAGGAAAGCTATGGACAATGCGTCAATATGCTGGATTTTCGACTGCCGAGGAAAGTAATAAAAGATACCATTTTTTATTAGCACAAGGCGTTATGGGTTTAAGTGTTGCATTTGACTTACCTACTCAAATTGGTTATGATGCAGACCATTCTTTGGCCGAGGGTGAAGTAGGCAAAGTAGGTGTCTCCATTTGTACTTTAGACGATATGGAAATTTTATTCAAGGATATTCCATTGGATAAAATAAGTACATCGATGACCATTAATTCCACTGGTTTTATTTTATTGGCATTCTATGTTACATTGGCCAAAAAAAGAGGCATCGATTTAACCCTTTTGTCAGGAACAATTCAAAACGACATTTTAAAAGAATACGCAGCAAGAGGCACTTATATCTATCCGCCTAAAAATTCGATGCGTATCATTACTGATATATTTGAATGGTCTAGTACCCATTTACCTAAATGGAATAGTATTTCTATTTCAGGTTATCATATTCGGGAAGCAGGAAGTACCGCTGTACAAGAAATTGCATTCACCTTAAGTAATGGTAAAGCTTATGTAAAGGCGGCTATTGAAAAAGGATTAGACATTAATATATTTGGAAAAAGACTATCGTTCTTTTTTAATGCACATAATAATTTATTTGAGGAAGTAGCCAAGTTTAGAGCGGCTCGAAAAATGTGGGCCCAAATCATGACCGATTTAGGTGCCACCGACCCTAAAGCTTTAATGCTTCGTTTTCATACTCAAACTGGAGGTGCTACTTTGACAGCGCAACAACCCATGAATAATATCAGCAGGGTGACCATTCAAACTATTGCAGCCGTATTAGGTGGTACACAAAGCTTGCATACCAATGGTTTCGATGAAGCATTAGGACTACCTACCGAGGATGCTGCTACTATTGCACTTAAAACACAACAAGTGGTCGCCTTTGAAAGTGGCATCACTGATACCGCCGACCCATTAGCCGGAAGTTATTTTGTAGAAAGCTTAACCAATGAAATGGAAAAAAAGGCATTGGAACTCATTCAACAAATAGACGCCATGGGCGGAAGTGTTGCTGCTATTGAATCGGGTTTTATGCAAAATAAAATTAGCGAAAGCGCCTACATCTATCAAAAAGATATCGAATCAAATAAAAAAATTATTGTAGGCGTGAATCAATATCAATCAAACAATCATGTAGATATTCCTGTTTTAAGAATAGATGAATCTATCCGATTACAACAGATTGAAAAATTGAAAAAAATTAAAGCAAATCGCGACGAAAATAAAGTGGCACTTTGCTTACAATCTATCAAAGAAGCTGCTCAACAAAATACAAATCTAATGCCCCATGTTATTGAGGCAGTTGAACAATTTTGCACTTTAGGTGAAATTGCAGATACCTTAAGAAGCGTTTTTGGCGAATACCAAGCATAATTTAATTATTACTAAACCACATAATCATAAATTTAAATTCAATACTATGCGTCTGTTTTTATCTTTCATCTTAACTATTTCAATTTTATCGACTTCGGCACAGGAGTTACCCAAAAATTTTAATCAATTGGTTCAAAATATAGAACCTCAATTAATTAAATGGAGACAACATTTTCATGAAAATCCTGAACTATCTAATCGTGAATTTAATACTGGAAAATACATTGCTGATTATTTAAAAAATTTAGGCATGGAGGTACACTACCCTGTTGCTAAAACCGGTGTGGTTGCTATTTTAAAAGGTGGTAAGCCAGGTCCAGTGCTTGCGCTAAGGGCTGATATTGATGCCTTACCAGTTCACGAACGAACCTCAGTAGCATTTGCGTCTAAAGCAAAAGCAGAATTTATGGGACAAACAGTTGATGTAATGCATGCTTGCGGTCATGACGCACATATATCTATCTTAATGGCTACTGCAACTTTATTACAGAACATGCAAAAGGAAGTACCAGGAACAGTTGTATTTCTATTTCAACCCGCTGAGGAAGGTGCTCCAGGAAATGAAGAAGGCGGTGCTCCTTTAATGATCAAAGAAGGCGCATTAGACAATCCCAAAGTAGATGCCGTTTTTGGATTGCATATTGAATCACAAATTCCAGTGGGTACTATTCATTATAAAGAAGGCGCATTTATGGCATCTTCTGATTGGTTTACAATAAAAGTAAAAGGAAAAGGAAGTCATGGTTCACAACCTTGGGGTGGCGTTGATCCAATTGCATCCTCAGCTCAAATCATTGAAGGATTGCAACATATTGTAAGTAGACAAATGGATATTACCAAAGCACCCGTAGTAATTACAGTGGGAACCATTAAAGGGGGCGTTCGCTCTAATATCATACCCGAAACTGCTGAATTAACAGGTACCATTCGTACTCTTGATTCAAAAATGCAAACCGAAGTGCATGAGCGTATTAAAACAACAGTGAATAATATTGCTGCCAGCTCTGGTGCTTCCGCAGATATAACCATTGACACAAAAACATTGGTTACTTATAATGAACCTAGCTTGGTAAAAAAATCTTTATCCTCACTCATCAAAGCTGCAGGTGCTGATTATATAAAAGAAACCACTTGGCAAACAGGTGCTGAAGATTTTTCCTTCTTTTCACAAAAAGCACCCAGTTTCTTTTTTTACTTAGGAGCCATGCCAGCAGGAATTAAAGCTGAAGATGCTGCACCACATCATACCGCCGATTTTTTTATTGATGAATCTGGCTTTAAGGTAGGTGTAAAAGCTTTTTGTAATCTTGTGTTTGATTATGCTAAAACAAAATAAAAGAAAATCCTAAATCGATTACTTTTTATAATTGCGCGCGCCAAATAGCAAACTTCCTAAGCGTATTAAAGTACTCCCCTGCTCAATAGCGATGCTGTAATCTGAACTCATGCCCATACTCAATATATCAAATGCAGGTAAATGGATGGGTTGGGTGCATTTATTAAATGTATTTTTTAAACTAAAAAGCTCCTGTTGAATTAATTTTTGATCATCCGAAAACGAAGCCATTCCCATTAATCCCCTTACTTTAATATGCGTATACTGAGCAATTCGGCCACTTTGCATTAGTTCCAAAAGCGCCATTTCATCAAATCCAAATTTGGTTTCCTCCGTTGCGATATGCACTTGAAGCAATACATCAATGACACGATTATTTTTTTGCGCTTGCTTATTAATTTCAATTAATAATTTTTCACTATCTACTCCCTGAATTAAATACACAAAAGGTGCAATGTATTTAACTTTGTTGGATTGTAAATGACCAATAAAATGCCAATGGATATCCGAAGGCAATATTGCCGCCTTATCTACTAATTCTTGTACATAATTTTCTCCAAAATCCCTTTGCCCTAAATGATATAAGGACATAATATCCTCATTGGGTTTGGTTTTACTTACTGCCACAAGTTGTACATTTTTCATGCACTCTTGTGAAATTAGTTGTTGATAAGATTCAGTATTAACAGGCATCTTTAAAAATTAGTTCAAAGCTATATAAATTATCGTGTGATACTTCTTCCAATGACCATTTTTTGTATCTCACTAGTGCCTTCATAAATTTGTGTGATTTTTGCATCCCGCATTAATCTTTCTACATGGAATTCCTTTACAAATCCATATCCCCCATGAACTTGAACAGCTTCGGTGGTCACCCACATCGCAGTATCACTCGCATGCAGTTTTGCCATTGCGGCCGATAAGGTATAATCCAACCCATTGTCTTTTTCCCAAGCAGATTGATAACACAAAAGACGTGCAGTTTGAATACGCGTAGCCATTTCTGCTAACTTAAATTGGATAGCTTGGTGCTCATAAATAGGTTTTCCAAAAGATTTTCTTTGTTTACTATACGCTAAGGCCAACTCATAAGCACCACTTGCAATACCCAAAGCTTGTGCTGCAATTCCTATTCTACCACCGTTTAAAGTTTTCATTGCAAAAGTAAATCCAAAACCATCGGCACCTATTTGATTTTCTTTAGGTACTACCACATCTGAAAAGGAAATAGCATGTGTATCACTACCGCGAATGCCCATTTTATTTTCCTTAGGCCCGATCGTAATTCCTGGTGTATTTTTTTCAACGATAAATGCATTAATACCTTTAGGTCCTTTACTTGCATCAGTTTGTGCCATTACTAAATAGACCGACGCACTAGACCCGTTCGTGATCCAATTTTTAACTCCATTCAAAATGAAATGATCTCCATTGTCTACAGCTGATGTATGTTGATGTGTTGCATCACTTCCCGCTTCTGGTTCACTTAATAAAAAAGCACCAATATATATAGAACCGTCTTTTTTCCCTTGCGCTAATGGTGTTAAATATTTAATTTTTTGTTGCTCTGTTCCATAATGATCCAAGCCCCAACATACTAAACTATTGTTGACGCTCATACATACACTCACACTTGCATCTACTTTACTTATTTCTTCCATAGCAAGAACATAAGAAATGGTATCCATACCAGCACCACCATATTGAATGGGCGTCATCATACCTAAAAATCCTAGGTCGGCAAGTTCTTCTATTTGTTGTTTTGGAAACTGTTGCTTTTCATCTCGTTCAATCACGCCTGGTAAACATTGTTGTTGCGCAAATGATCGGGCTGCATTTTGTATCATCAATTGCTCCTCTGATAAACTAAAATCCATAGTACCTTATTTGTACAAATTTACGCTAACAATTGTTAGTGTAAAAATTTATTTTTGTAATTTATTATAAACTAATTGAGCTAATACAGACCGATCCTGATCGTTCATAGAAAGGGTACTGTCTTGTCTAAAATGTCGCTTAAAAGCCAACAAAGCTGCAGTAGAATCTTTAATATCATAACCCACCATTGCTAATGCAAAGGATACTGAAATAGAAATGGGTAATTGTGTACTTGAATCAGGATTAAACCAAGCACCATAACCTTTGCTCGCTAAAAGTTGCCAAGGAAAGTTGATATTGGGATCTACTTTTCGTTTAGGTGCGATATCCCCATGACCAATAAAATTAGCAACTGGTATATTATAGTTTTTCTTAAGCTGCTCTAATACGGTTAATAAACTATTTATTTGTGCCGAATCAAATGGTTCGTAGCCATTATTATCTAATTCAATTCCAATAGAACTTGAATTAATATCTGTGTTGTTACCCCATTTAGCAACACCCCCATGCCAAGCTCTGAAATAATCATTCAACATATGATGTATCGTTCCATCTTTACAAATAACATAATGCGCACTTACTTTAGTTCGCTCTAAAGTAAAAGTTTGCAAGGTTTGCTCACATGAATTTTGAGCCGTATGGTGAATGATGACAAAATTGGGTTTTCGTAAATCAAAATTAGTCGTACCCACCCATTGCGCTGCTTTAGATAATGAATCCACCGTTTGAATACCCGGATTAGTTTTTAATAACTTTAATAAATCCTTTGATTTGGTATTATAGGTTCGATTCGTTTTTGAATAAGGAAAGTTATTACATGAAAAAAGTAAAATCATTCCCACCACTCCTATCCAACCCAAAAATGAAAATTTATTTTTCATATTTTACTTTTAAAGATGATTAAAATACAGGTATACTAGGTTCTTGTTGGCTTAAGCAATGAAAACTACCTAACCCCCAGATGATATCCGTTGAATCAATGCCTACCACTTGTCTAGTTGGAAAACAAGATTGTATGATTTGCATGGCCTTATCATCTAAATCACACTTAAATGTAGGTACGATGATATGTCCATTACTAATATAAAAGTTGGCATAGGATGCAGGAAGTAATTGTTGTTCATAAACAACCTCCCTAGGCATAGGTAGTTCCACAATATTTAATGATTGGCCATTCAATAATCGCATTTGCTTTAACTCCTTTAAATTTTGTTGTAGCAAATCATGATTATCTGACATCACATTATTTTCGATCACCGTGATAACGGTATCCTCATTTACAAATCTTACTGTATCATCAATATGACCATCCGTATCATCCCCTACAATACCATCAGACACCCATAACACTTGCTCCATTCCATAATAATCACACAAATACTTTTCAATTTGAGCTTGATTTAAATGTGGATTACGATTCGGATTAAGCAAACAAGATTTCGAAGTCATAATAGTTCCTGCTCCGTTAAAATCGACCGAGCCTCCTTCCATAATAATATTGGGATAAAAAACCGGTAAGTCAAACGCTTTTGCAATATGAGTTGGTATGACATCATCTAAATCGTAGGGTGGATATTTTCCTCCCCATGCATTGATATTCCAATCAATAATGGCTTTGGGATGTTCCTTATTATTTCGAATTAAAAAAGAAGGTCCATGATCTCGACACCATGCATCATTGGAAGGATGTAAAAAAAATTGTACTTGTTCTAAATTGACACCTGCCAACTGTAACATCTTATGAGCCGAATTACGCATTTTCTCATCCACTACATTGATACAAACACGCTCACTTAATGCAAGTACTTTTACAAATTCAGTATAGGAAGGATAAATGCTTGCAATTTTGCCTGGCCAACTTTCTTCCTTATGCGGCCAAGTTAACCAAGTAGCATCATGTGGTGCAAATTCAGCTGGGAAATAATATCCTAATGATTTTGGAGTAAGTCCTTTATATAAATCAATATTATTCTGCTGCATCGTCAATATATCTTTTAGTGATAGGTTCATATGAATCAATTCGACGATCACGCAAAAATGGCCAATGCGTTCGATAACTATCCGATTTTTCAGTATCAATATCAACCACTGCTACTTCCTCTTGATCATGCGTTGCTTTGTATAATAAACTACCAAATGGATTGCTTACAAAAGATCCTCCCCAAAACTGCATTGCACCATTTTGTTCCAAGCCTACTCTATTCACACTGACAACTGGCACACCATTGGCAACTGCATGACTGCGTTGAATGGTTTGCCATGCATTGTATTGCTCCTCATTGGTAGCAGCATCTTGTGAAGTAGCCCAACCAATAGCGGTAGGATAAAATAACATTTCGGCACCCATTAAACTTGTAATTCTTGCCGCTTCGGGATACCATTGATCCCAACATATTAAAACACCAATAGTGGCAAATTTGGTTTTAAAAACTTTGTATCCTAAATCACCAGGTGTAAAATAAAATTTCTCATAATAAGAAGGATCATCTGGAATATGCATTTTACGATACTTCCCTAAATAAGCACCATCTGCATCCAATACGGCTGTGGTATTATGATAAAGGCCTTCAGCTCTTTTTTCAAATAAGGAAGCTATGATGACCACGCCAAGTTCTTTAGCTAAAGCAGCCAATGTATTACTGGTTTCACCTGGAATAGGCTCTGCTAATTTAAAATTATCATAAGACTCTTCGTCACAAAAATACAAGGAAGTGAAAAGTTCTTGCAAGCAAATAATTTGAGCGCCTTTTTTTGCTGCTTCTTTTATTTTTTCAATTGCTTTTTTTTGATTTGCATCCTTAGATGCTTCACAAGACATTTGTATTAATCCTACTTTAACAATGGCCATGGTATATGAATTAAATAATTGAATCAAAATTACGCATACCTAATAACTTTTGCGTTAAAAATCCTTCGGCATATTCTACCCCAATTTGATGCCCTAATTCCTTTGCCCTACTTTTTATAAATTCTAAAAAAGAAGCCCCTGAAATAAAAGTATCAGGCTCCTCTGATTGAGGATTGTAAAATTGAGAACTATGTGCTAAAATAGCTTCCATTTTTTTATCCATAAAGGCACTAATATCTAATACAAAATGAGGCGCCAATGACTTTGATTGTATATAATGAAAAACTTGACTAGGTCTCCATGCTGTTTGCGGTTGACCTTGATGTGTACTTTGTATTTTTGTTAATCCTGCTAAAAATGATGCGGTTTCTACAAGTTGCGCAGCGCGCGCATGATCTGGATGTCGATCATCAGTAGCATTACATAATATAATGGAAGGTTGATAAGAACGAATCATTTCAATGATGGCAAATTGGTTTTCTTTATTGTTCTCAAAAAATCCATCGGCCATACCTAAGTTTTCCCTTACACTTGCTCCAATAATTTGACTTGCCAATTGTGCCTCTTTTAATCGGATAGAAGCATTACCTCTGGTTCCTAATTCCCCTTTGGTTAAATCAATGATCCCTACTTTTTTCCCTTGTGCTACTGCAGCCAATAAGGTACCCCCACATCCTAATTCTACATCATCGGGATGGGCGCCAAAAGCAAGTATATCTAATTTTTGCATAATCAATCTATTATTAGGTCAAAGTTACGCTTTGAATGGACGCAAACCATTTTCTACTTTATGACAAAAAACCCTCTCTTACAAGGTAAGAAAGGGTTTAAATAATGTATAAAAAGAGATTTTTAATTTGCTCTATTTTATTTTTTCTTAGCGTAACGCTTATTGAATTTATCAATACGCCCAGCTGTGTCCACTAACATGTTTTTACCTGTGTAAAAAGGATGTGAAGTGTTTGAAATCTCCAATTTGATAACAGGATATTCTTTCCCGTCTTCAAACAAGATGGTTTCTTTAGTTTGGGCTGAAGATTTGCCTAAAAATGATGTACCATTACTCATGTCCTTGAACACGACAAAACGATACGATTCTGGATGGATACCTTGTTTCATTATATGATTTTTAAGGAAGCACGGTTTTGCCGTACAATTATTAAATAGGACGCAAATTTAGGTTAAACCTAGGTTTTAGCCAAATATTATAAGCTCAAATAGGGATTGGCCTCCTATTACTTCATATTGATGTACTGCAGGGGTAATCCTAGGTTCCCAGCCCTACAAGCCGCTATAACATCCTGTAAATCATCGATTTTCTTGCCTGTTACCCTTACAATATCGTCCATGATAGCCGCCTGTACCTTTAGACCACTGTCTTTGATCAATTTAACTACCTTTTTGGCATCCTCCTGTTTTAGGCCATTTCGAACGGAAACGTCTTTTTTGAAAATTTTACCGCTGGGATAGGAATCTTTTGAAAAATCAAATGCGGTGGCATCAATCCCTTGTTTCATAGATCGACTAATAATGACATCAACAATTTGTTGAATTTTCATATCCGATTCTGATTCTAATTTAATTTGATACTCTTTTTTATTTAATTCAATCGATACATGATTTCCTTTAAAGTCAAAACGATTGGTAATTTCTTTTTTTACAATATTAATTGCATTGTCTAGTGTTTGAATGTCAACGCTACTAGCGATATCAAAGGATGGCATAAAAATGGATTTAAGTTTTTTGAATATTTTTAGGGAACCAACTTTTTGATTTAATTAAAAATATAATACCCAATATAATCAATATAGTTGAAATTAATTCGGCTTGGGTGGGTTGAAAAGGCAATGAAGTATATTTATTATTGACCCTTATTTTTTCAACAAAGAAACGCTCACCTCCAGCAAATATGAAATATAAACCTGTGATGATTCCAGGTTGACTGATTTTTTTTCTGACTGCCCAAACCACCAAGAACAAAATAAACATGATGATGATTTCATAAAAAGTAGTTGGGTATACCGCTTCTGGTAATTGATTGCAATAATTGCCAACACATCCCGGAATAGGCACCCCTGCATTCACTACATTATGAGGATAATGATAAGCCCACATCCAATCGGGTAACCAAGTAAATGGTTTGGGATGCAAATTTACGATTCCCCAATCACCATCTCCACTAATATGACATCCAATTCGACCTGCAGCATAGGCAAATAACATGGTGGGCGCCATCGCATCTGCAAAATGAATGACACGCATATTTTGTTTACGAACAAACATAATAATGGCGATCGTCGCTAAGATTAATCCGCCATAAAAAGTAAGGCCACTGAATGAAATTAAGGACCCCCATGGATCACGAACAAGCTCATCTATATTTTCTAAATTATGAAAAATTTTAGCACCTAAAAAACCCCACAAAGCTGCTTGTAAAACAATATCACCTACCCTGTCATGTGGCCACAGCATGAGTTTGCGCGTTTCTGGCTTTGCTAATTTTTCCTTATCTTTTTCCTTCCATTTTAAATATACCATAATGGACCCTACCAAAATTCCAGCACCGATATTCCCTTGCAATGACAAAATAAATGCCTGCGTATTATTCAATGCATTGTCTATTGTAAAAGCGCCAATTATTTTATAACCAAATAAAAATCCAAAGAAAAAACTAGTCAATAATTCATTAAAATTGGCGGGTGCCCCTACTATAATTGAATCCTCTTTTGGTGTAAACTCCCCTAATGCCTCTTTTCGTTTTAATTCATGGTATAAGACAAATCCAGATGCAACAAATGCCATCGCTACAAAAAAACCAAAGGAATTCACCAACCTTAATCCATTTAATTTAATGCCAAAAAAATCATCTACTAAATAATATAAATTAGGGTACATATGGTTGCTGATTATAGATTACAATGTTACTTAGAAATTTTGACTTAAGTATAAAAAAAGGGCCACACTAGAAAGTGCGGCCGTATTTACTAACCCATCTAAAAACAAAAACCGTTTATAATATCTTTATTAATTACAATGTTCTTGAAAAACACTGATTAAATGTTGTGCGATCACTTGAGCCGGTCTTCCTTCAATTTGATGTCTTTCGATAAAATTTATCAATTGACCATCTTTGAATAAAGCAATTGCAGGTGAAGATGGTGGATAAGGCAAGTGTAATTCTCTTACTTTATTAACCGCTGCAATGTCGAATCCTGCAAAACTAGTAGTGATTCTTGTTGGCTTTTGAGTTGAATTTGCTACTGCCATCAAAACACCTGGTCTACATGCACCAGCAGCGCAACCACAAACTGAATTAATCACCACCAAAGTTGTTCCTTGATTATTAATTGCATTTTCTACTTCAGCAACAGTTGTTAAATCTTCAAATCCATTATCAACTAATTCTGCTTTCATCGGTAATACAATCTCTTCAGGGTACATATCTTCTACTATTTGAACCAAAATTAGGGATTTTAAAAATGCCCTACAAATTTGTTTTCAAGACATTTTGGCACTTAATAATAAGATAATAGAGTCTTATATAGCCAAAATTGGTAGAAATAGTCCTTTTAAGCTGTATTTAGCGTAAATAACCTAGGATCTTCAGCATGCTTTGAGCGGTCTGTTCCTTGGCGTAAACCCAATCTACGAGCTTACCCGTTTTAGGGTCTTTTTCAACAATAACATGCTTTGGGGATGGGATCAAACAATGTTTAATTCCCCCATATCCACTTATTTGATCCTGATAGGCGCCTGTATGGAAAAATCCAACATAAAGGGGTTCATTGTTTTCGGCGGCCTTATTCTCTAATAAATCATTCTTTAATTTAGGTAGGAATACTTCATTGATATGCTCCTCTGAGTCATAATAATCATGACTATCGCAGGTTAATCCTCCCAACACTACCCTTTGGTAATCATTTTCCCATTTATTCACTGGCAACATCAAAAACTTTTCGCCAATCCCCCAAGTATCTGGAAGGGTTGTAATAAATGAAGAATCGATCATATACCAACACTCTCGATCGTTCTGTTTCTTTTGAGCCAATACTTTATAAATATGCGCCATGCTTTCTCCCACAGTAAAACTTCCAAACTCGGTATAGATATTTGGAACAGGTACTTTGGCCTTTTTACATGCTTTTTTGATATTAGAGACAATCTCATTGATCATGAACTGATAATCATATTCAAAACCAAGTGAATGTTTTATAGGAAATCCTCCTCCAATATTAATTGAATCCAACTCAGGACATATCTTTTTTAACTGGCAATATAAGTTGATGATTTTATTTAACTCAGACCAATAATAAATATCATCCTTAATCCCTTTGTTTAAAAATATATGCAACATTTTTAATTGAAACTTATCTTCATAACCTTCAATTTCATCTACATAAAATTCCAAGATGTCCTTTGCTCTGATACCTAATCGAGAAGTATAAAATGGGAAACTAGGTTCTTCCTCAGAAGCCACCCTAATACCTAATTTAAATGGTTGTTTGGTATTACGTTTATAGAATTGTAATTCTTCTACATTGTCTAATACAGGAATCACATTTTTAAAGCCTGTATTGATTAATTTAGAAATGCGACTGGTATATAGCTTTTGCTTATAGCCATTGCATATAATGAAGATATCTTTATTAATTTTTCGGCGTTCGTATAATCTATTGATAATATCAATGTCATATGCAAAAGAAGTTTCTAAATGTACATTATGTTTTAATGCCTCTTCGACGATAAATGAAAAATGGGAACTCTTAGTGCAATAACAATAAAAATACTCTCCCTCGTATTTATGCTTTTTAAAAGCAGAAGCAAACATACTTTTTGCCTTTTTAATTTGCATACCAATTTTTGGTAAGTAAGTTAACTTTAAAGGCGTCCCGTGTTTTTCAATAATCTCTTTTAGATCAAGCCCATTAAATTGTAAATAACCGTTATCATCCACTTCAAATCCTTCTTGCGGAAAATGGAATGTTTGATTCACTAAGGAAGTGTAGGTATTGTTCATTTCTTAAGCAATTGTTTATTAGGTTATTTTGAGACAACAAAAATAGTTATTTGATTGGAATATTGGGCATAAAAAAACCGCCCCTTTTGGAGCGGTTTTATATTCAAAGGAATTTTGAATAATTACTTAACAGATTGAACAATTTTCTTGAAAGTCTCAGGCTCATTCATTGCTAAATCAGCTAATACTTTACGGTTCAAATCAGAACCTTTTTTAGCTAATAAATTGATGAATTGGCTATAAGTAAGGCCTTCTTCACGAACCGCTGCGTTAATACGAGCAATCCATAAAGTACGGTACTCACGCTTCTTAATCTTACGACTCACATAAGCGTAGGTTAATCCTTTCTCTAATACATTCTTGGCTACGGTATATACGTTTTTGCGTTTACCATAAAACCCTTTAGCTTGATCTAAAATCTTTTTTCTTCTTGCTCTAGATGCAACGGCATTTTTTGAACGTGGCATAATTAATATTTTTTTTGAATCCTCTTTATCTTATGAGATGAATAATCGGACTCGGTTAATTTAAATGTTTTTACTCACTGTGAAATGAATCGAGATTATCCTTTTAATCTTAAAAGACGAAGAACAAAGTCCTTATTGGTAGAAGCTACCAATCCTTTTTTCCTCATGGCTCTTTTGCGCTTAGTGGATTTTTTTGTAAGAATGTGTCTTTTGAAGGCTTTTTGGAAGGTGATTTCACCTGTTCCAGTAACTTTGAAACGCTTTTTTGCGCTCGAGTTGGTTTTTACTTTTGGCATTATATAATCTTATAGATTACTCCCTACTGGCGGTTCTGCACGGGCAAAACACTTTTTGAGCCTTGTGGGAAATGGATGGCGAAGGTACACTAGTATGATGAGATGACAAAAAAAAGCGTCCTTCAATTTGGTTGAGGGACGCTTTAATTAAATATATTGATTATCAATGATTTAGCTAGCTTGAAGCCTTCTTTTTACCACCTGCTTTAGGTTGGAATATGGCAAACATCCTTTTACCTTCTAATTTAGGCATACTTTCCAATGTGCCCGCCTCGGCTAACCTTTCAGCAAACTTCAATAAAAGTAATTGGCCTCTGTCCTGAAACATGATGGCACGACCCTTAAATTGAACATATGCTTTTACCTTATTTCCATCCTGTAAAAACTTTTCGGCATGTTTTGCTTTAAAATCAAAATCATGATCATCAGTACCAGGTGTAAAACGTATCTCCTTAATCTCACTTTGTTTTGAGTTCGCTTTCATCTCCTTTTCCTTACGTTTTTTCTCGTAAAGGAATTTTTTATAATCGATGACTTTACAAACTGGGGGATCGGCAGTTGGAGAAATCTCCACTAGGTCCAAACCTTGGTCTGCAGCTATTTTTAGGGCTTCTTGGGTATTATAGACACCCACTGTAATATTGTCTCCTACCAATCTGATTTGGGGAACACGGATGCGATCATTAATACGATGCTCTGGTTCTTGTTGTCTTTGAAACCTGGGGTTAAATCTGGGTCCTCTGTTCGGTAATGCCATTAAGTAATTAAACGTTTATTAATAAGTAAAGATAATCAATGTTATGATATGTCCCTTTATTCTTATTCACTTTTAAAATTCGAAAGTCCTAGATTATTCAGTTGGTGCCAATCTTTGAGCGATTTCATCCACCACCTGTGCTAAAAATGCCGATTTATCTATCATTCCTAAATCTCCCTTACCCTGACGACGAACAGATAATTTATTTTCAGCTACCTCTTTCTCCCCAATCACCAACATATAAGGCACTTTCATGATTTCAGTATCTCGTATTTTTTTGCCAATTTTTTCATTGCGATCGTCAATTTCTACTCGCACCCCTGCTTTTTTTAATTCCGCAAAAACGATTTCTGCATAAGGCATAAATTTATCACTGATGGGCAACACTTTTACTTGTAAAGGAGCTAACCATACAGGAAATTTTCCTGCATAATGTTCCAATAAAAATCCAATAAAACGCTCATGCGTTCCCAAAGGTGCTCTATGAATAATTAATGGTGTTTCTGGTTCGTTGTCTTTGTTGGTGAAATTTAAATTGAATCTTTTGCCTTGTGCGAAATCTACTTGGTTTGTCGCTAAAGTAAATTCACGGCCTATGATACTCCAAATTTGAACATCAATTTTAGGACCATAAAATGCACCTTCATCTTGTACTTCTACAAAGGGAGTTCCTGTTTCAATTAATACGGCACGAACCATGGCTTCAGTTTCCAACCACAACTCAGGTTCATTAATATATTTTTGACCTAACTTTTTAGGATCGTGTAAACTTAAACGCATCACGTATTTATCTATTCCAAATATTTTGAAATATTTTAAATACATTTCATTGACCGCTTTAAATTCTTGCGCAAATTGTTCTTTAGTACAATAGATATGTGCATCATTCATGTGTAAACACCTTACACGCATTAATCCAAACAACTCTCCACTTTGCTCATATCTGTAACATGTTCCATATTCTGCTAAACGCAGTGGCATGTCCTTATAACTTTTAGGTTCTGCATCAAATATTTTATGATGATGCGGACAATTCATGGCTTTTAAATAATATTTAGTGCCATCTAATTCCATAGGAGGAAACATACTGTCTTCATAATAAGGTAAGTGCCCACTTTTAATGTACATACTTTCCTTTGCGATATGGGGTGTCACTACACGCTTATACCCTGCAGCTTCTTCTGTTTCTTTTGCTAAGCCTTCAAGCTCTTCAATAATGATGGTTCCGTTGGGCATCCATAAAGGAAGACCTGGTCCAACATCATCATCCATAGTATAAATGCCTAATTCTTTTCCTAATTTTCTGTGGTCTCTTTTTTTCGCCTCTTCTAATAACAATAAATATTCATCCAGTTCCTTTTGATTAGGGAATGTTATTCCATATACCCTTGTCAACATTTTATTTTTTTCATCTCCTTTCCAAAACGCGCCAGCAATATTAGTTATTTTGATCGCTTTAATAGCGCCCGTATTTGGAATATGTGGTCCGCGACATAAATCAGTAAAAGCACCTTGCGTATAAAAAGTAATAGTGCCATCTTCTAATCCTGATAATAAATCTAATTTATACTCATCCTTTTTTTCAGTGAAATAAGCCACCGCTTCTGCTTTAGACATTTCCTTTCTGATATAAGCATTAGCTTGTTTTGCTAATTCATTCATCTTTTTTTCAAGCAACAGCACATCTTCTTCCCTGATGGTTTTGTCTCCTAAATCAATATCATAATAAAATCCTTTTTCAAGCGCAGGTCCTACCCAAAATTTTGCACCCGGAAATTGCATTTCTACCGCCTCGGCCAATAAATGTGCAGAGGAATGCCAAAAGGTATTTTTACCATCGGCATCATCCCATGTTAATAATTTTAAAGCGGCATCTGTTTCAATGGGACGCGTGGCATCGTATACTACACCATTGACTGAAGCCGCTAATACTTTTTTAGCCAAGCCCTCACTAATCGACTTTGCAATACCTAAAGCAGTAATCCCTTTTTCATAGGGACGAACTGCACCATCTGGAAATTGAATCTGAACCATATTTTTATATATAATAATAGAGTGCAAAGGTAACAAATGCGGTTCATATTTTATACATAGCTTTGTAATATGAGACGCTTTCTATTTTTATTACTTGGCTTTGCCCATTTTGGCCCTTTGCAAGCACAGGAGCTGACAGGAAAATGGAATGGTTATTTTATTCCTAATAATGATCAAGAATCTCATATATATATTTATAATGTAGAGATTGAAGAAAATGAGAAACACGAATTATCAGTGGTGACCTATACCAATTTAACGGGTAATTTTTCGGCCAAGGCGATTGCGTCTGGCTTTTACTCGGTCAACACCAAATTAGTAAGCATTAATGAAACTAAATTTGAGGATGTAAATGTATTAGGAAACATGCAAGCCTGCTTAATGATGAATTTTTTAACTTTTACAAATAACCGAGGTCGTGGCATTTTACAAGGCACTTATATTTCTAAAAATGAAAAAGGCACGAAGGATTGTGGCGGTGGAAAAGTGTATTTAGAGAAAGAATTTTTAATTGTAAAAAATAAAAAGGAAACTCCAGTTATTACTGAACAAAAAAATGCCAAAAGCCCTATTGATAAAAGCGCAACCAGTTTGTCAAATACTAAAACTAAGTTTAAACCAGCGGTAGCTAATGTAAAAATATCGACACCACTCCTGGCTCCTTTGGCCGCAGCAGCTCCCAATAAAAAAGAAGATCCAGTGACAATTGCTAACGCGACTTCAATTGTTGCTACAACAGAAAAAACAGTTGTTGTAAATAAACCCCCTGAGATTACAAATCAAACTAAAGAAGTAAAGAATGAAACAGCTTCAACGCTTGTTGATCCTGGCACCAATAATGCTGATGTCCTACCATGGGTATTAGTGGGTAGAGAAAATAAATTAATTAAAAGAGTCATAACCAATAGCAAAACGATCAGCTTAGACTTGTATGATAATGGTACCATTGACAACGACACAATCATAATCTATGATAACAATAAAGTTATTGCCAATTTAAAAAGGTTGAGTTATAAAGCCATTCATCTAGAATTGACCTTTTCTGCTAGCGTTTTAGAGCACGAAATCGTTGTGGTTGCACATAATATGGGGACCATCCCGCCGAATACAGCCTTGGTGGTTTTAAATGATGCCAATACTAGAAAGGAATTTTACATCTCAACTACCACTAAATTGAATGCGAAATTTGAGTTTGTATATAAACCCAGTGATTAATTTTCTTGTAAAATACTAATAGCATTAACTAACTCATTACCAATATTATAATAAGGGTTAATTGATTTTTTTATCAAAGCTATCCATAACAAACCATCCTCTTCAGATTTTGCTTTATTATCTATGGTATTATAGATATATACCGTTTGCTTTTTATAACCCACCGTTCCTAATAAATGAAGCAGTTGTATGGTTGCCATATTAATGGAGACATGAATGTCATTGGGATATTGCTCCAGTACCAGACCTTGTAATTCATCCTCAAAATTCATGAGTCCTAATTGAAGGCTATTTTGTAGGGCAGTGTCCTTGATTTGAATGAGACGAGGCAAGGTATCACATCTTAGTATCAGTGACTTTGCAATGCTGAACATACTACTAGTATCATTATTAGCCATGCTTTTTAGCATTCCCTCGTAATCTGCAATAATGGGTGAAAGCAATGCATCAACTTGCGGGTCATTTTTAGAACCATCAAAAGCCCATAAATCATTATGGGGCATCTGCTTTTCAGGACTAGAACAAGCCATCACAAATAAGGCTAAAAGAAGGATTAAAAATTTGCCCATAAAATATTTTTCCAAATTTATGCCAATTTACATACTCCAACGAGCTAACTTTGCGGTCTGAATTGAAAAAAATATGCTAATAGGATTACAAAATGTAACATTTGAGTTTGGGGCAAGGGTCATTGTGAGCGAAGCAACATGGCATATACAACCAGGCGAACGCATTGGTTTAATTGGATATAATGGTACAGGAAAATCTACTTTATTAAAAGTATTGGTAGGGCAATTAACCCCCTCTAAAGGAACGGTCGAAAAAGGACGAGATACGACCATTGGATATTTACACCAAGATCTATTAAGTTTTGATACAAGCGAGTCCATTACTGAAGTCGCTTTAGGTGCTTTTGAAAGAGTGCGCGAATTAGAAAAAGAAGTTGAAAAACTAGGACAGGAATTAGAAGCCAATCCTGAGGACAACGATTTACTTATAAAATATACCGACGCCTTACACGAAATAGATTTGTTAGATGGATATAATATTAACCATAAAGCAGAGGAAGTTTTACATGGGTTAGGATTTACTGCCAAGGATTTATCTCGCCCCTATCTTGAATTTAGTGGAGGATGGAGAATGCGGGTTTTATTAGCCAAAATGATTTTGCAACAACCCGATGTTTTATTATTGGATGAGCCTACCAATCACTTAGATTTACCTAGTATCGAATGGCTTGAAAAATATTTGATTCATTATAAAGGAAGCGTAGTCATTGTGAGTCACGATAAATATTTTTTAAATAAGATGGTAAATAAAATTGTTGAGGTTTATCAACAACAATTAAATTTTTATACCGGCGATTATGAATACTATGAGATAGAGAAAGAGCAAAGGGTGGAGATACAACAACGTGCTTTCGAAAATCAACAGGACTATATTAAACAGCAAGAAAAATTTATTGAAAGGTTTAAAGCCAAGGCTTCTAAAGCAGCCCAAGCACAAAGTATTCAAAAACGATTGGATCGCTTAGATGTCATTGAAGATGTTCAAATAGAAAGACCCAATATCAGAATCAACTTTGCAGTGGATAAAACCCCTGGCAAAGTATTGGTCGATTTAAAAGGCATTGGGAAAAGTTTTCCAAATGTAACCATCCTTGACAATGCATTTGCTGAAATTGAAAGAGGTGATAAAATTGCATTAATTGGTGCCAATGGTAAAGGGAAATCAACCCTATTAAGAATTGTAGCGGGTATGGAAAAATTTGAAGGGGAAAGAGTTTGGGGTCATAATGTAGATGAGAGTTTTTATGCTCAGCACCAGCTTGAATCCTTAAACTTAAACAATACCATTTTACAAGAAGTGCAAGAATGTGGTACTAAAAAAACAGATTTAGAATTGCGTGCCTTATTAGGATGTTTCCTTTTTGGAGGTGACGAAATAGATAAAAGGATTAAAGTATTAAGTGGTGGTGAAAAAGCAAGAGTAGCCTTAACTAAAACTATTATCAGTAAAGCTAATTTTTTAATGTTGGATGAACCGACCAATCACTTGGATATGGTAACGGTTGAACTTTTAGCGGATGCATTAACCAAATACGACGGTACCATTATTTTAGTAAGCCACGACCGTTTCTTTATTTCAAAAACGGCAAATAAAATTTGGGAAATAGAAGATGAAAAAATTATAGAGTTCAAAGGCGGTTATCAAGAATGGTTAGAATGGAAGGAAAGAATGGCAAAGCAAAAAACAAATACGACGGATGCTCCAAAATCAGCAAGCCCTAAAGAAGAAAAAAAACAAGCCAAACAAGAACCTGTCACAAAAGTACCCATTGTCAATGTACCCATTGATAAGGATTTACAAAAACAAATACAAAAATTACAGCGTGCTTTAGCGCAAATTGAACATAATATTGAAACCCTACAAAAGGAAAAAATAGCCATTGAATTACAAATGGCCGATCCAGCCATTTATTCAGATACCCAACAATTTCATGTAGTTGAAAAAAGCTACCAGGATAAAAATGCATTGATTCGTTCCATGAACAAGGAATATGAAATCGCCTTTAATGACCTACTCATCCTGGAAAGCAAATAAGGACAAAATAAGCTCCTCAAAAGGCTAAAAACTAACACTTCATTGTCTTTTGGTAGAAAAATACCAACAAATAGCTATTTAATCAATTTATTTACATTCAATTGATTAAATTTGTAGCTCCATTTGGTGGAATCGCATTAGGTTTTTAATTGTAAATCAATGCATTAACCTACAATAGATTAGAATATGTCCTTAAAAAAAGTTACAAGAATTGCAGTTTTAACCTCAGGTGGCGATGCCCCTGGAATGAACGCAGCCATCAGGGCTGTTGTAAGAACAGGATTATACCATGGTTTAGAGGTCTTTGGCGTGGCTAGAGGCTATAATGGTATGATTGAAAATGACATCATTCAAATGGACTCCAAATCAGTGGCCAATATCATACAAAGAGGTGGCACTATTTTGAAAACAGCTAGAAGTAAAGATTTTTTTGAACCTGCTGGTCGTCAAATAGCCTATAATAATTTGAAGAAACATAATATTGATGGTATTGTAGTTATTGGCGGAGATGGAAGTTTTCAAGGAGCCCAAAAATTTAGTAACGAATTTGATATTCCTTGTATTGGTATACCTGGGACTATTGATAAAGATATTGCGGGTAGTGATTTCACTATTGGCTTTGATACAGCAGTGAACACTGCGGTAGAAGCTATTGATAAAATTAGAGACACGGCAGATGCACATGATCGTTTATTTGTTGTGGAAGTAATGGGAAGAGATGCTGGTTATATTGCTTTACATAGCGGTATTGCAACAGGGGCTGAGAATATATTAATCCCTGAGACTAAAACGGATATGAATGCACTTATTACTGCTTTAACTGAAAAGGAAAAGCGTAAAAAATTAGTGAACTTAATTGTTGTTGCTGAAGGAGATGAATTTGGAGGAGGTACACAGGTAGGCAATTATTTAAAAGAAAAATTACCCAACGCTGATATCCGTGTTTGTATATTAGGTCATATTCAAAGAGGCGGTTCTCCTAGTTGCCTTGACCGATTAATTGCAAGTCGCATGGGTTATCATGCAGTTGAATGTTTGTTGAACGGCACACACAATGTTATGGTGGGTATCGAAGATAATAAAATGAAATATACCCCACTTGACAACGCAGTCAAAGCAAAACAAAAAATTTCGGAAGAGTGGTTAAAGATTGTAAAAATACTAGCGAGCTAATACAAAAACAAAGCATTATAAATGAGTCAAAATCAAGATTTTAAAAACACACATCATAAAACTAAAATTGTTGCAACAGTAGGTCCTGCTTGTGATTCATATGATCAATTAAAAAAATTAGTGATTGCTGGGGTGAATGTTTTTAGATTAAACTTTTCTCATGGTAGTCATGAAGATAAAAAACAAATCATTGAACACATTCGTGGCATCAATCAAGAATTAGAATGCAGTGTAGCTATTTTAGGTGATTTACAAGGTCCTAAATTAAGGGTCGGCGAAATTGCAGATAATAGATTAGACGTGAAAGCAGGTGATATCCTTACTTTTACCAATGAAAAATGTATTGGTACATTAGAAAAAATTTACGTCTCCTACCCTAATCTTGCAGGCGATGTGATAGTGGGTAATACTATTATGATTGATGATGGTAAAATTGAAGTGATGGTGAGCAGTGTTGAAAAAAATGGAGATGTGAAAGTTAAAGTAACACTAGGTGGCATCATTTCTTCAAAAAAAGGAATCAACTTACCAGATACTAAAATTTCATTACCTGCCTTAACAGAAAAAGATTTAGAAGATGCCGACTTTATCATCAAAGAAAAATTAGATTGGGTGGCATTAAGTTTTGTTAAGCGTGTTGCAGATATTGAAATGCTAAGAGAGATTCTTATAAAAAATAACAGCAAGGCAAAGATCATCGCAAAAATTGAAATGCCAGAGGCCTTAACTAATATTAGAGATATTATTAACGCTAGTGATGCTATTATGATTGCTCGTGGTGATTTAGGAGTAGAATTGCCAGTTGAAAAAATACCTTTAATTCAAAAAGAATTAATTAGAAAATGTTTGCATCGTGCAAAACCAGTGATTGTTGCAACACAAATGATGGAAAGTATGATTGACAGGGTTAAACCCAATCGTAGTGAAATCACAGATGTGGCCAATGCAGTGATTGAAGGTGCTGATGCCGTGATGCTGAGTGGTGAAACTGCAACTGGACAATTTCCAGTTTTGGTGATTGAAACCATGCGTAAAATTATCAATGAAGTTGAATTGAATGGTTATAAATACAATCGCGCAGATGACTTTAAACCACAATCACACTCCCCTTCTTTTTTAAGTGATGCGGTTTGTTATAACGGATGTAAGTTGGCAGATGACAGTGATGCTCAAGCTATTGTAGGAATGACACAAAGTGGCTATACTGCATTCATGTTAAGCAGCTTCCGTCCTAAAGCCCCTTTATTTATATTCACCAAGGAAAAAACTTTAGTCAACCAACTAAGTTTAAGTTGGGGCGTAAAAACCATCTATTACAATAAAGAAGAAAGTTTGGATAATATCATCAAGGATCAAATTCAAATTTTAAAGAAGTTAGGATTTGTGAAAAAGGACGATGTGGTAGTCAATACAGGAAGTACACCCGTTGAGTTACATTTACCTACTAATATTATTAAAATCAACAGAGTAGAATAATAAACAGGCCTTCCATACCATGGGAGGCTTTTTTTATTTAATTTTAAACTACAATTATATACCATGATTGAATCTTTTGAAAAAATACCGGTTAAAATTTTTACTACTTCTGCGGAAGGGTCAAATGCAGTAGCTGCACAAATTGCTTCATTGATCAAAGAAAGGCAAACTCAAAAAATAAACTGTATTCTTGGTATGGCAACGGGAAACACTCCAATTTTATTATACAAGGAATTGGTACGCTTACATAAAGAAGAAGGATTGAGTTTTAAAAATGTCATCACCATTAATTTAGACGAATACTACCCTATTGATAAAACGGCCTACCAAAGTTATTGGAGTTTTATGCACCGCCATTTATTTGATTTAATAGACATCAAGCCTGAAAATATTTATATACCTAATGGTGAATGGGCAGAAGATTCCATCAAAGAAAGCTGCAATACTTACGAACAGATTATTGAAAAAGTGGGTGGTATAGATTTGCAAATATTAGGCATTGGGAAAAATGGGCATATAGGTTTTAACGAACCCGGATCAAGTTTTCATTCTAAAACAAGAGTGATTCATTTAGATCAACAAACAAGACTTGCGAATACTTATGAATTTCATGATATCAATAAAGTACCTAAACTAGCAATAACAGTAGGTATCAGCAGTATTATGAAAGCCAAAAAAATTGTTTTATTGGCCTGGGGAAATAAAGCAGAAATTGTTGCTAAAGCAGTGGAAGGTGTCGTTACCGAACAATTGCCAGCCAGTGTTTTACAAAATCATGATGATTGTACTTTCGTTATTGACGAATTAGCCTCAACCGATTTAACTAGAAATAAATCTCCTTGGCTAACAGGTAATACCGATTGGACTTCCGCCTTAATTAAAAAAGCAGTAGTTGAGTTAGCATTAAAATTAGACAAAACAATTTTAAGCTTAACGGCCAACGACTACACCGAAAATAATTTAGCAGATTTATTAGTTTTAAAAGAATCGGTTTACGATATCAATTTGCAAGTGTTTTATATGTTAAGGGACACCATCACTGGATGGCCAGGCGGTAAACCCAATGCAGTGATCCCAGCACATCCTGAACGCAGCAATCCACATCCTAAAAATGTTTTAATATTCTCACCCCACCCCGATGATGACATCATCAGTATGGGAGGTACTTTTATGCGATTACACGATCAAGGACATGATGTACATGTAGGATATCAGACCAGTGGTAATATTGCAGTAACGGATGAATTTGTAACTCGTTTTTTAGACTTCGCCGTTGGTTTTGAAGATTTGTTTGGCATTGACAATAAAAAAAGACAAACCATTTTAACAGATGCACGCGCATTTTTAGCTGAAAAAAAATCGACCCATTTAGATACTGCAGAAATTAGAGCTATCAAGGGATTAATTAGACGCTGCGAAGCCAAAGCAACTTGTCGTTATGTAGGATTGAAGGATGAAAACCATCATTTCCTTGATTTACCTTTTTATGAAACAGGTGCTATTGAGAAAAAACCAATGAGTGAATTAGATATTAAAATCACAATGGATTTTTTAAATAAATTAAAGCCACACCAAATATATTGCGCAGGTGATTTAGCAGACCCACATGGTACGCATAAAGTTTGCTTAGAAATTATATTTGAAAGTTTACGTCGATTAAAAGCAGCAGGAACGGATTGGGTGAAAGATTGCTGGGTATGGTTATACAAAGGCGCATGGCAAGAATGGGAAATTGCTGAAATTGAAATGGCGGTACCAATGAGTCCCGATCAAGTATTAAAAAAGCGTTTTGGCATATTTATACATCAATCTCAAAAGGACAGTGTTCCTTTCCAGGGGTCTGATGCAAGGGAATTTTGGCAAAGAGCCGAGATTCGCAACGCCAATACAGCCGATTTATATGCACGTCTAGGATTGACCAAATACGCTGCTATAGAGGCCTTTGTACGCTGGCATTACTAGAAATTAGTACCAATAATTGGCTTTTTACTTGGGAGAATGAGGTATTTAAAATATATTTGCAACCCCTATATAACTAGGGTAATGGCTGCGTAGCTCAACTGAATAGAGTACCTCACTACGGATGAGGGGGTTTTAGGTTTGAATCCTAACGCGGTCACCACTGGACTTACTTATATTGAACCACTTACATAAATGATTGTAGGTGGTTCTTTTTTATACGCCGGGTTCACGCCGGGTTATTAAAAATTGAACCTCAATAAATAAAAATAAAAAAAAAGGAACTACCTTTAAGTGTTGGTTGATTATCCCCCAATAATCTTCTAACTTTTTGGTAGTTCCAAAACAAAAATAAGTTTATATTTTTATATAAAAATATTATTATATAAAATAAAATAAATTTAATTTAATTTTTCCTTAAAACCATTGTTAGTATTGGTTTTAAGGAGTATCCCTTTAATCGTATTGTAGTAGAACCTTTTACCACCTCTTTTAGTTTTATATCCTTTATCATTTACATAGTTCATAATCTCATTTATAGTAAATCTTTGTTGATACATTTTGGTGATTTTCTTTAACATCTTCTGTTCTGTATCGTTAACGACCAAACTACCATCTATTTTATCATACCCATACATATCGTTGGAATATGGTTTATTAGTCATTTTTAACCCTTGTAGTGTATCCTTTACTCTGGACGATGTAATCTCTCGTTCTAATTGTGATAGTGAAGATAGGATTGTAAGAAAAAATCGTCCGTTGGGTGATGATGTGTCTATGTTTTCACTCAAACTATGGAAAGTAATTCCATTATCGTTCATAAGTTGAATAGAGGACAATGTGTCTACCACACATCTTGAAAATCTTGATAAGGAATAAACGACCACACCATCACAATCCTTGTTCTTCACCATTTCCATTACCCTGATATAACCTTCTCTCTTGGTTGACTTACCCGATACACCCTCGTCAACTATCTCCTCTACCAGTTGTAGGTTATGGAACTTACAATACAGGTCAATTTTCAATCTTTGGTGTGAAATTGAGTGGGTCTCTAACTGGTGCGTGGTTGAACAGCGGAGGTAAGAAATTATCTTTTTCATATCATGTATTATATTACAAATATACATAATATTAGTTGATTACCAGTATTTTATGAAATATTTTATACCAGAAACAGATGTTTCTGGGTAAATTAGTCCTGTAGCGTGCGGGACTTTTCTAACAAATAGGAACACAGAAACCCCCACGATTGGTAATCACCTGTAATGACGATTTCGTCCTCCTCGTTGATATGGAGTTCTTCCAAAATGTCCCTTATCAACCCGATTTTTGACTGCGTGAGTTCGGGGTGGTAATTCTGTACCCAATCTTTAAGGTCTACTATTAGTGTATCCATTTCCATAGTTAGTTTTTTTAATCAGTATTATGTCT
>JAPLEJ010000035.1 GCA_026391435.1 Bacteroidota bacterium | reverse complement strand
GTGGGTGTATCATTTACGCAAGATGATTTTCAAATCATCAGTGATAAAATTCCAGTGTTGGCCGATTTTAAACCATCTGGAAAATATTTAATGCAGGACTTACATCAATATGGTGGCGTTCCAGCAGTGATGAAATATATGTTAGCACAAGGATGGTTACATGGATCTTGTTTAACCGTAACAGGAAAAACCCTTGCCGAAAACTTAGCAACGGTTCCAGATTTAAATTTTGATCAACAAAAAATTATATATCCAAAGGAAAATCCAATCAAAGCAACAGGACACTTACAAATATTATATGGCAATTTAGCAACAGGAGGAAGTGTTGCAAAAATTTCTGGAAAGGAAGGCGATTTATTTGTAGGACCAGCAAGGGTATTTGACGGAGAGCAATCATTGATTGCAGGCATCAATTCAGGAAAAATTCAACCAGGAGATGTGGTGGTGATAAAAAATGTGGGACCGGTGGGTGCACCAGGCATGCCAGAGATGCTAAAACCTACCTCTGCTATTATTGGCGCGGGTTTAGGGAAGTCGGTCGCATTAATAACAGACGGCCGTTTTAGTGGCGGAACACATGGATTTGTGGTTGGACATATCACACCCGAAGCATACAAAGGAGGATTAATTGGTTTAGTAGAAGACAATGATATTATTGAATTAAATGTACCGACTCGACAAATGACATTGAAAGTGGATGAAGCCACCATTGCAAAACGACGCGCTGCACAAGCCAAGCCTGTTTTAAAAGTAACCAATGGTGTGTTATGGAAATACGCACAATTAGTGAAAGATGCAAGTGAAGGATGTGTAACAGATGAAAAATAAAAAGATGATTATGGAAACGATAATTGAAAAAACAGCAACAGCTACAACTACATTAACTGGATCGCAAGCCGTATTGGAAGCTTGTATTGCAGAAGGTGCAGATACCATTTTTGGTTATCCAGGTGGTGCCATTATGCCAATTTATGATGCCTTGTATGATTATCATGATCAACTAAAACATATTTTAGTACGACATGAACAAGGTGGAATACATGCTGGACAAGGTTATGCGCGTACATCGGGTAAGGTAGGTGTGGTATTTGCGACGAGTGGACCAGGGGCAACTAATTTAGTAACAGGATTAGCGGATGCAATGATTGACAGCACGCCATTGGTTTGTATCACAGGACAAGTATTTGCTCATTTATTAGGAACCGATGCATTTCAGGAAACGGACATTATTAATATTACCATGCCGGTAACAAAATGGAATTATCAAATTACGGATGCAACAGAAATTCCAGGCATATTAGCAAAAGCATTTTATTTAGCACGCAGCGGACGACCAGGTCCCGTTTTAATTGATATTACTAAAAATGCACAAATACAATCCTTCAATTACGAAGGCTATACACCTTGTCATCATATAAGAAGTTATCGACCTAAGCCGGTCATACGAAAAAATTATATTGATGAAGCGGTGGCATTAATCAACCAAGCAAAAAAACCATTGGTGATTTTTGGACAGGGCGTGATACTAGGAAAAGCCGAAAAAGAATTTCAAAAATTTATTGAAAAGTCTGGAATGCCAGCAGCATGGACCATCTTAGGATTAAGTGCCTTGCCTACGCAGCATCCACAAAATGTGGGTATGCTAGGAATGCATGGCAATTATGGACCCAATGTGTTAACGAATGAATGTGATGTATTAATAGCGGTGGGTATGCGATTTGATGATCGTGTTACAGGCCGATTGGATAAGTATGCAAAGCAAGCCAAAGTGATACACTTGGATATTGATCCATCTGAAATTGATAAAAATGTAAAAGCAGATGTGGGCGTATGGGGGGATTGTAAAGAAACCTTACCATTACTTACATTAGGCATTGAACAAAAAGACAGAACAGAATGGTTAAAAGTATTTGCATCTTATACCCAACAAGAATATGAGCAATGTATCAAGGATGAGGTTTATCCAAGTAGTGATGAAATGACGATGGGTGAAGTGATACGCATTGTAAATGAAACCACTAAAGGAAATGCAGTCATGGTAACGGATGTAGGGCAACATCAAATGGTGACTTGTAGGTATGCACAATTTAATGAAACCCGCAGCAATATTACATCAGGAGGACTAGGAACGATGGGATTTGGATTACCAGCAGCCATTGGTGCGAAGTTTGGCGCAC
>JAPLEJ010000038.1 GCA_026391435.1 Bacteroidota bacterium | reverse complement strand
TTGGAACGCGTAAACCATTTGATTCTTTGGTGTATAATAACCTCATGTACCAAAAAATAAGCAAACCCATATAGGGCCACGCCGGTTCCTAAACCTGCTAGCCAATACATATGATTAAATGTTCCCAAAAAAATACAAAGCATACTAGGAATAGCAAATATTAAAAAGAAGGCGTCATTTTTTTCAAAAAAATGACCTGTGGGTTGGTGATGATCTTCATGCAATACCCACAAAAAACCATGCATAATATACTTATGGGTTAACCATGTAATCCCTTCCATAATCAAAAATGTAGCTAACATTACTAATAAAAAAATCATAACTATTTCAATTTTAACTTAATGAAAAATTTGCCTCATACCATTCAACCACTTTAGGAAATGCAATTTTAAACCAAACTGTATACTTTTCAGGAGATGATAATAAATTAATATTCACTTCTTCAATACTTTGATATACAAAATTAGCTACTTCCAAATGATTAGGAGCTACTTCCCCTTCATAATTTCCAATAAATACATGGTCAAATTCATGTTCAACCAATTCATTAGGCAATTCGGCCTGATAAATAAAATCAAAAGCTTTTGTAACAGAAGTTTCGATACCCATTTCTTCAAATAATCTTCGAGTAACTGCATTTTCTAATGTTTCACCCGGTCTTGGGTGACTACAACATGCATTGGTCCACAGGCCTCCGCTGTGGTATTTGGACAAGGCCCTTTGCTGTAATAGCATTTTACCTTGTTTATTAAATAAGAACACACTAAATGCCCTATGAAGTTGAGCTTCTTTATGGGCTTCCATTTTTTCCATGACCCCCACCTCACGATCGTCTATGTCCACTAATATAACTTGTTCCACTATTGGTTGATTTAAAATAAATTTAATTGGCTTCGGATACTTGCTTTTGCTAAAATAAAAAGTTTGCCATAATCCGGAATTCTAATTCTAGTTTTTAAGATAGATTGCGGATGCACTTTTTTTATTTTTTTAAATAAGGAGTAATAATATTTAAAGGCAACATATACTCCAAATCGAGCTTTTAAAGGGAGCTGCTTGATTCCTGACAATGCCATCGAGAAATCATTTTGAATATCTTCTTCAATTTGAAGCTTATCTGCTTGTGTAAACTTAGAAAAGTCACAATTAGGAAAATACATTCTGTCCAATCCTTCAAAATCCGCTTTAATATCTCTCAAAAAATTAACTTTTTGAAATGCTGCGCCCAAGCTACGTGCGGATGGTTTTAATAATTCAAACTGCTCCACATTCCCTTCGCAAAAAATATACAAACACATTAATCCTACTACTTCAGCACTACCATAGATATAAGTTTGATAAGTATGATCATCATATTCTTGTTTTGATAAATCCATTTCCATACTTACTAAAAAGGCATCTAATAGGGCTGGATCAATTTTATATTTATTATAAGTTAATTGAAAACGGTGCAAAATTGGATTCATACTGATCCCTTGAGCCAATGCTTGATAAGTATCAATTTTGAATTGCTGTAACAAGGCTGCTTTATCATAATCATGAAAAGTATCTACAATTTCATCTGCAAATCGCACAAACCCATAAATATCAAAAATAGGTTGGCGCAAATCCTTATGTAATAATTTGATAGCAGACGAAAAGCTAGAACTATACATGAGGGTGGTGTACTTACTGCTGAATGCAGTCGCTTCATCATACAATTTTATAGTTGACATAAATATTAGTATTTATTAAATTGTTTACAAATTAAATTCGCCACTACTTCCCCACTTATTAAGCTAGGAGGCACTCCCGGCCCAGGTATGGTCAATTGGCCAGTGTAATATAAATTTTTTATCTTTTTACTTTTACAACTTGGCTTTAAAATTGCTGTTTGAAGTAAAGTATTCGCCAATCCGTAGGCATTTCCTTTAAAGGAATGGTAATCATTTTTAAAATCGGATACCGCATAGGACCTTTTGTAAACAATAGCGTCCGAAATGGTTTGACCCCATTTTTCTTCCAATCTACCGATCACGATTTTGAAATATTTTTCTCTTACTTCCTCCGTATCCCCTTCCAAACCAGCCGCAATAGGAATTAATAAAAATAAGTTTTCGCAACCTGCAGGCGCTACTGTTGTATCTGTTACCGAAGGAACGCTTGCATAAAATAGAGGATCTGAAGGCCAGGTAGGATCCGTGTAAATTTCACTTCCATGAACTGCAAAATCTGTATCAAAAAATAAAGAATGATGCGTAACCCCTTTTAATTTTTTATTAAGTCCCACATAATATATCAATGAACTAGGGGCCATTACACGTGTATCCCAATATTTTTTCGAATAGGATTGATGCTCCTTATCTAGTAATTCTGTTTCAATATGATGATAATCGCCTGCACCAATTAAAACATCAAATTCATAATCTCCTTGCACTCCAGTTGAAACTACTTTGGTTAATATCTTTTTTGCTATGCCTTTTTCCAGGATTACTTTGGTTACTTCCTCTCCCATTTTAAATTCTACTCCTAATGAAGTCGCTACTTTCACCATCCCTTCTACAATACTGTACATACCTGATGAGGGATACCATGTGCCTCCTTTAATATCAGCATAATTCATTAAACTATATAAAGCAGGTGTATTTTCGGGGAGGGCCCCTAAAAATAATACTGGGAATTCCATTAAAAACTGGATATAAGGATGTTTAAAATAACGGGCAATATGTTTTTTCATGGACTGGAATACATCCAATTTAAATACCCCTTTAATTAAATCATAATCAATAAATTCAGTGATAGATACGCTTGGCTGATACACTAATTTACCTACGCCTACTTCATATTTATATTTAGCTTCTGCTAAAAATAAATCTAAAGCTTTAGCAGCACCTGGCTCCACGGACTCAAATAAATTTTGAAGGGACTCATAATGTGCAGGCAAATCCCAGGTTGCTTTTTTAAAATAAACTCGATAAGATGGGTCTAATCTTTGTAATTGGTAAAAATCAGATACTTGTTTTCCAAAGGAGCCAAAATATTTCTCAAATACGTCTGGCATCCAATACCAACTAGGGCCCATATCAAAAGTAAAACCTTGTGCCTCAAATTTGCGAGCACGTCCTCCTGGTAAATCATTTTTTTCAACAATAGTAACCTTCCAACCTTTTTTAGCTAAAAAAGAAGCAGCGGATAAGCCAGCAAAACCAGCGCCTATCACCAAAGCCTTTGGGGAATGGTTACTCATTGATTAATATCGTTGAATTTTTTGTTTTAAAATTTTACGCGCAAAATGAATTCTACTTTTTATGGTGCCTAAAGGCTCTTGTAAAGCCTCTGAAATTTCGTTGTATTTATAGCCCTCAAAATACAAAGTAAAGGGCGTTCTAAATAAATCTGGCAAATCATAAATCATTTTATTCACCTCCTGCAAATTTAAATTTGTAATTCCATCATTCAAAACTTTGGATCTAGTTTGATCAATTAAAAAATCATTAGGACTATTGTCTAAAACAGTCGCTTGTTTTGCTTTACGGCGATAATCGTTAATGAAAATATTACGCATAATAGTGTACAACCATGCTTTAATATTGGTGCCCACATTATATTTGTCCTTATTGGTCAAGGCCCTAAACAAGGTGTCTTGAAATAAATCTTTAGCCGATTCATGGTCCTTCGTTAAATTGATAGCAAAGGGCTTTAAAAAATCAGCATTTTCGGTAAGTAACAGGGTAAATTCAGCGGTTGACATAAAATTATGTTTAACTTTTTAGATAGTAAAGCTAAACAAAACATGAGTTTTATCATCATTTTTGTTTAATTATTTTAAAAAAATATTAAACAATTTGAAATCCGCCTGGCTTTATAAGGCATTATTGAGGCTAGCATAAACAAGAAAAATAGCTCAATTTTGATACAAATAACTGATAATCAGTAAATAGTAAAATAAATGGAAGCGCGACGATAAATGGAAACAGGTGACACTAAAATTTAGATAGATTCTAAAAATAGCAGGGTGTCCGCCAAACTTTTCTTGATATGAATATTGGACGCAACTGGGCCCTTATAGGCATGAAGTAATTGTCCAGATAAGACAATTGGGATTTTTCCCTTCATTTGCCCTAAATGTTCCAAGAATTTTTCTAGTTTAAATACTTTGGAGGGTGCTGTTATATGCGAAAAGATATAGTCAGGATTTTTAATACTTACATAGTAGTTTAAATTGGCAATAGGCATATTAGTCCCTAGATAATCCACCTGAACACCCAATTGCTTTAATAAAAAATGTACAAATAATAAACCAATTTCATGAAATTCACCTTCCGGCATAAACAGGACTACCTTCTTACTATTTGTGGCAATTCTAGGCAATCGCTCGATACCTAAAATGATTTTTTGTCTGATAACATTAATAACTAAATGTTCATGCGAGGGATTGATATGATTGGTCATCCATAAAATTCCTACTCTTGATAAGAATGAAAAAATAATTTCAGTAATGGTTTTCTCTACTCCTCTTTGTTCAATATAAATATCTAATTGTTTTTCGAACGAATGCATATTCAAAGAAATCATCTCTTTAATTAAGGTATTAATCACCCTTTCCTTTTGTGCATCTAATTGAGTTAAAGAAAGAATTTTTTCCTCCATTTCCCCCGTCGACATTTTATCGATATGTGAGATTTTAAACCCATGTTTATTTAATAAGGAGACGTTCAAAATTGTCCTTAATTCATCGGAAGAATAAGTACGAATATTGGTGAGCGTTCTTGTAGGTTGTAAAAAATGATAACGCTGCTCCCAAATACGAATTGTATGGGCTTTTATACCTGATAATTGTTCTAAATCCTTTATGGAATAAGTTGACATATCCATAAAACAATGGATTCGCGAAATTGTTCACTCTTTAAATAAAAAATATAATAATTGATAGCACAGAGCAGAAAATCTACTTTTTTAGATTCCTTAGGTATTCACCATAACCACTTTTAGCATACTTATCAGCCAAAACCATAAGCTGGTTTTTATCTATGAATCCCATTCTAAAAGCCACCTCCTCAATACATCCTATCTTTTGACTTTGCCTTTTCTCAATCACTCTTACAAATTCACAAGCATCTGCATAGGAATCAAAAGTTCCTGTATCCAACCAGGCAGTACCTCTATTCATGATACCCACTTGCAATTGTTTCTTTTGTAAGTATACCTTATTGACGTCCGTAATTTCATATTCTCCCCTTGGCGATGCAGGAATAGTAGCCGCAATTTGAACTACTTGATTATCATAAAAATACAAACCTGGCACCGCGTAATTTGACTTAGGCTGCTTAGGTTTTTCATCTAAGGAAATGGCTTGGTTATGCGCATCAAATTCAACGACGCCATATCGCTCTGGATCATTTACTTCATATGCAAATACAGCTGCTCCATCAACATCATTAAATGACTGAACCAACTTACTAAAACCTGCTCCATAAAAAATATTGTCTCCTAATATTAAGGCCACTTTATCTTTTCCAATAAAATCAGCACCAATCACAAAAGCCTGCGCTAATCCATTAGGTACCGCTTGTACTGCATATTTAAAAACACAACCAATTTCAGAACCATCCCCTAACAATCGTTTAAATTGATCATTGTCTTCGGGCGTAGTAATAATTAATATTTCGTTGATACCTGCTAATAATAATACCGACAGTGGATAATAAATCATGGGCTTATCATAGATAGGCATGAGTTGCTTACTGATACCCTTGGTAATCGGATACAATCTTGTACCTGAACCTCCTGCTAATATAATTCCCTTCATGTGATACCGCTTTTGATTTTTAAAAAGATTTTATAAGCTAGCTACATAATCAGCAAAGCTACCAAGTTTCGTGTCCTTCTCTGAAAATATTAATTCGTTTGTAGGTAATTTCCAATCAATATTCAAATCCTTGTCATTATACATGATACCTACTTCATTACCAGGCTGATAAAATTGATCCACTTTGTAAAAGAAGGTCGCTGTTTCACTTAATACCACAAATCCATGCGCAAATCCAGAGGGCACAAAAAATTGTTTAAAATTATCTGCTGTTAATTCAATGGCATAATGCTGTCCAAAAGTGGGAGAACCTTTTCTTAAATCTACTGCAATATCTAGGACAGCTCCTTCCAAAACCCTCACCAATTTAGCTTGTGCAGCAGTTCCTTTTTGCATATGCAAACCCCTTAGTACTCCTTTTTGTGATTTGGATTGATTGTCCTGCACAAATGAGATATTTAAACCAGTGGCTTCCTGGAAATCTTTTTGATTAAATGTTTCTATAAAATAACCTCTCGAATCACCATGCACCGTATCGTGTATGACAAAGCAATCTTTTAATGGTGTTTTTTCAATTTTCATTAGGGATATCTATCTTTAAAATGAGTTGTTGTTATTGTCCTTAGATGTAATATACATTGGTATTAACGATTCGTATACATATCAGTATAATAATCTTGATAGGCGCCACTAGTTACATTTTCCAACCAAGCACTATTACTTAAATACCAATCAATGGTTTCAGCTAATCCTTGTTCAAAAGTAACGGAGGGGCTCCAATGGAGTTCCTTATTTAATTTGGTAGCGTCAATAGCATAGCGTCTATCGTGACCTGGCCTATCTTTCACATAAGTAATTAAAGCTTCGCTTTCTCCTTGCGCACGTCCCAATTTTGCATCCATTTGCGCACACATCAATTTTACTAAATCAATATTGGTCCATTCATTAAAACCACCAATATTATAAGTATCTCCTTTTTTACCTTCATGAAAAATAATATCAATGGCGCGTGCATGGTCTTTTACGAATAACCAATCACGAGTATATAAACCATCCCCATACACTGGTAAAGGTTTTTTATTAATAATATTATGTATAAATAATGGAATTAATTTTTCAGGAAAATGATTGGGGCCATAATTATTTGAACAGTTTGAAATGACCATGGGTAAATGATAGGTTTCGCCATAAGCCCTTACAAAATGATCCGACGCTGCTTTACTTGCTGAATAAGGCGAGTTGGGGTCATAAGAAGTGGTCTCGGTAAATAATCCTTCCTTACCTAAACTACCATATACTTCATCGGTCGAAACATGATAAAATAAATGATCTCTTTTTTTATCCCAAGTTCCGTCATGTGCTTTTTCATAACTCAAATCCCCTTTCCAAAATTCCTTCGCGGTATTTAATAAATTAACGGTGCCTATCACATTCGTATATACAAAATCCAAAGGGGATACAATAGATCTATCCACATGAGATTCAGCAGCTAGGTGTATCACATCGGTGATATGATGTTTTGTAAAAATATCAGTCAAGCTTTGAGGCTCTAAAATATTCGCTTTGATGAAATGATAATTGGGCGCTTTTTCAATGTCTTTTAAATTTTCTAAATTCCCAGCATAGGTAAGCGCATCTAAATTAAAGATTTGATAATCAGGGTATTTGTTCACCATTAATCGCACCACATGCGACCCAATAAATCCTGCTCCCCCTGTGATTAATATGTTTTTTTGCATCTTAATTTTGTATCTTACAAAGATATTAAAACAAGGATATATATTACTAAGTAATTTAATAAACTTTACCGCATGAGCCAGCAGAGATATTATTCATTAGATGTATTTAGAGGGGCTACTGTCGCCCTCATGATATTAGTAAATAACCCAGGATCATGGTCAAATACCTTTAGTCCACTAGCCCACGCCAGTTGGCATGGATGTACCCCTACCGATTTAGTATTCCCTTTTTTCTTGTTTGCAGTGGGAAATGCCATGTCCTTTGTCATGCCAAAATTACAACAAGGAACGAGTAGTCAATTTTGGGGTAAAGTAGTGAAACGAACAGTGCTGATTTTTTTGATAGGCTTATTTTTAAATTGGAGTCCTTTTGTAAAGTGGAATGACAATGATTTAATTTTTAAAGTGTGGGAAAATGTGCGCATTTTAGGTGTACTACAGCGAATTGCATTATGTTATTTTTTCGCCTCCATAATCATTTATTATGGAAAGTCACGCATTGCACTTTTTATAGGCATGATGATTTTAGTTATTTACTGGGTAGTCAGCTTTTCATTAGGAGTACCAGGTCATCCGTATAGTTTATCAGGTTACTTTGGGAATGCCATCGATTTTCAAATTTTAGGACTAACACATATTTATAAAGGAGAAGGTGTGCCATTTGATCCAGAGGGATTAGGCAGTACCCTTCCTGCAGTCGTACAAGTTATTTTTGGTTACCTAGTAGGTGAATACATTCAACTAAAAGGTAAGAATTTTGAAATGTTGGCAAAGCTACTATTGACGGGTGTTGTATTGGTTTTAGTAGGTTATATTTGGGATTTTAGTTTTCCTATCAATAAAAAAATATGGACAAGTAGTTATGTATTTTATACTTCAGGTTTAGCCATTATTACTTTAGGCATGCTTATTTATTTATTAGAATTTAATAATGCAAAAGGAAGATGGAGTCAGTTTTTTGATGTGTTTGGAAAAAATCCATTGTTCATTTTCGTGCTCAGCGGATTCTTGCCTAGGGTATTAGCTTTATTAAGATGGGTAGATCATGTGGACGAAAAAGGAGCGCCTGTATACACCAATGCACTTCCTTGGTTTTACCAACATGTTTGTAAAGATGTCGCAACCGACTTACGCATTGGATCTTTATTATACGCCTTGTGTATGATTGCTTTTATGGGATTGCTTGCTTACTTCTTAGATAAAAAGAAAATTTATATAAAGGTGTAAGCTTACTTAAATAAAGTAGCTGCCTTTTCAATATTTTCAGGTTTGCCCACATCTAATAAAAAAGAATCACTATGGTCGTAAAAACCAATAGTGTCATTCACTGCGATTTGCAAATACGCATCAATTAATGAGAACTTGCCTTGTAAACGAAGTGCTTTAAAAAAGGAAGCGTGTATCATTTGAATGCCGCTAAAAGCCTTTGCAACTATTTCGTTGGCGGGTATTGGGTTGGCCCATTTTTCTTCTTGGGTAGTATTATTTTTCCAACCAGTTAAACTTCCAGATGGATTAAATAATAAATGACGGCTGGTAGTTCGATTGGTAACAGCCAAAGTCGCTATATAATTATCATTGTCCTTAGATAATAACTGATCGGCAGCTATTAATTTATCCAATGATAGATTGGTTAATATATCAGCATTCATCACCAACCAAGCTGTTTCATTTTCAAAATAGGGAGCCGCATGTAAGACACCTCCTCCGGTTTCTAAAACTTCCTTTGTCTCATCTGAAATAATTACGGAAGATCCCCATCCCTTATTTTCATTGACTGCTTGTATGATTTGATCTGCAAAATGATGCACATTCACGACCACTTCGTTAATACCAAACTGTTGCAAGTATTCAATATTTCGTTGCAATAAAGTTTTGCCATTCACCACTGCCAAGGCCTTTGGATGATGATTGGTAAAAGGCTTTAACCTAGTACCTAAGCCTGCTGCTAAAATCATGGCGCGCATAATGAAATTATTTAACCCAGTTTTGTTGGTTGGTATGTTGTAAAATGGTTTTTACTTTATACTTATTTTTTAAATGTCTTGCTGTTTGCTCAGCAGCAAACACACTACGATGCTGACCACCTGTACATCCAAAATTGATATGTAAGGAAGCAAAACCGCGTTCCAAATAATTTTCAGTTGTAATGTCTATTAAATCCCAAACACTATTTAAAAACACATTCATTTTTGTTCTTTGTTCTAAAAAATCTTGCACAGATTTATCTAAGCCTGATAATTTTTTATAATCATCAAATCTACCTGGATTTAAAATTCCCCTCATATCAAAAATAAATCCTCCCCCATTTTCTGAATCATCTTCGGGTATTCCTTTTTTATAACTAAAACTGTTTATAGTAACCACCAATGGTGTTTGGTCATTGGCCTTAGGTGGGGTAAAACGTTGTATCACTTCGTCCCCTACCATCCACTTTAAAATACCAGCAAATACAGGCGTATCATTGGCAATAATGTTGTATGTTAAAAAGCTTTTAATATTTAATAACCCCAATGGGATGCTTGTTAAAAAGTGTGCTTTCCTTTCAAATAAACCTCTGAACCCATAAGCCCCCATCACTTGTAATAATCTTAAAAGCACAAAACCATTGAATTGTTTTTTAAACGCCGCGGCGTCCAACTTGTCCACCAATAGCTGCTGTACTTCATTGATATAATAATCTAATAATTTATCCTTCCATTCTTGTGATAGTTCTGCTTTTGCTTGCCATAATAAAGACGCCACATCGTATGGAAGTCCACCCTGCATACCTCCCTGAAAATCTATAAAAAATACTTCATCGTTTTGAACGATGATATTTCTACTTTGAAAATCTCGGAACATGAAATTTTTATAATGCCCTTCAGACAACTGATCACTAATTAATTCAAACTCATCAATCAATGCTTGTTTATCATAAGGATATTGAAGGGTATCTAAAAAGTAATACTTATAATAAAGCAAATCGGTTAAAATAGAATGCTTACCAAATTCTTTTGAAGTGAGGCATTTGTCATAATTTAAACCTTCGCCTCCAATGACTTGTAGTTTTGCTAAAGCGGATAAACTTTTTTGAAACAAAGAAAAAACATAATCTGTTTTACCTTCTTTTTCTAAAACATCTAATAAAGAAACCCTCCCTAAATCCTGTTGAATATAAATGGTCTTATCCTCACTTGTCGCCAATACTTTTGGAACAGGCATTCCCTTTTTATAAAAATGATCCGCAAAATAGATAAAGGTTTCACTTTCTCTAATATTCAAACTATAGGTGGCTATCCAGGTATGTGTATCTTGGATAATTCTAAAATAAACTCGATCCCCCCCACTTTGGGGTATCTTTTGAATATCATCCCAATCGATACTATGAATAGTATGGTAAAGATTTTTAATATGTTTTATGACCAATTCCATATGATTAAAATTAGCGCTAATGCACGAATTAAATACAATTAATTCGGCTATATAATTCATCCACTATAAAAAAGTACTAAATTTATTTAAAATACAACCCCTATGATTAACAAAGCACTCCTCTTATTCTCTTTTATTTTCACCTTAATCTGCTTACCTGCTATAGCACAAAAACAAAGTATTAAAGGATTAGTAACTGATAACAAAGGCAATGCATTAGAAGGTGTTTCTGTAAAAGTAATACCCAACAATGCAATGACCACCACTAGCAAAAACGGAAGCTTCACTATTACAGCAAACGCGAATGATTTAATATCATTTAGTTATGTTGGATTTGAATCAAAGTCTGTAAAATATACGAGTGGCGATTTAAATATTACTTTAACACCCACTACTACGGATTTGCAAGATGTTATTTTAGTAGGCAGCAGAGGAGTTGGTCGAGTAAAAACCGAATCCCCTGTTCCAGTAGATGTTATTAAATTAACCGAAGTAGGTATCAATACTGCAAGGATGGATTTGACTTCAACCTTAAATTATGTAGCACCCTCTTTTAACTATAATAAACAATCAGGAGCAGATGGCGCAGACCATGTTGATATTGGAACTTTAAGAGGACTTGGACCTGATCAAACCTTAGTATTAATTAATGGCAAACGAAGACACAGCACAGCTTTGGTAGGATTATTTGGAACAAGAGGTCGCGCAGGTTCAGGTGTGGATTTAAATGGATTCCCCATGTCCGCAGTGGATAGAATTGAAATTTTAAGAGATGGTGCTTCTGCACAATATGGTTCTGATGCCATTGCAGGGGTAATGAATATTGTATTAAGAAAAAATACAGGAGAATGGAATATCTCTACAGGATTAGCAGGCTATTATGATAAAAAATTTAATACTTATCAATTTAGAAAAAATCAAGACTATTTAACAGATGCACCGATAGATGGCATCACCAAATCCTTATCTGCTAACAGAGGTTTTAATGTAGGCAAGAAAGGAGGATTTATTAATGTATCATTTGATTTATTAGATCAAGGAAAAACTTTCCGTCAAGCTGCATCATCTGATATTGCAAATGCTGATGGACTACCTACTAATACTTGGAGACAAGGTTTTGGAGATGGTTCAATGAAATCGATTGGAGCAATGTTTAATATGGAAGTTCCTTTGGGCGATGATATTAAATTTTATGCTTTTGGAAGTATTAATAATAAAAACTCAGACGCCTATGCCTATACGCGTAATTGGTCAGCGAAACCTACTCGCTTCCCAGTAAATAGTAATGGCCAACTTATTTACGTGCCAAGTATCATGTTTGCATCAGGCTCGGGAGATACAAGCTATAACCCACATATACAAACCCAAATTCAGGACCTTTCATTAGTAACCGGCTTTTCCAAAACAAGCAAAAATGGATGGGACTGGGATTTTAGCAACGCTATTGGAAATAACAACTTTCATTATTTTGGAGAGGGTACTTTTAACGCTTCCAATATTGGCAATGTAAGTCAAACTCATTTTGATGATGGTGGATTTAATTTTTTACAAAATACCACCAACCTTGATTTATCTAAACAATTTGGGAAAGTGAATCATGGTGGCGTGAAAGTATCTTATGGTGCTGAAATGAGATTTGAACAATACAGTATTTTCAGAGGAGAGATTGCTTCTTATAAAGCTTATCCCAATAATTTTGGATTGGAACAGGCACCTGGATCACAAGGATTCCCTGGCTTTAGTCCAGATGACAAAGTCACCGCAAATAGAATCGTAACTGGATTATATACCGACCTGGAATACACTCCTACTGAAGCGTTTTTGTTAACTGGTGCTGTACGCGCCGAAAATTATTCTGACTTTGGATCGGTTGCTACTTTTAAAACTTCGGCTAGATTAAAAGTAACGGATAACTTTAACTTAAGAGGATCATTCAGCACCGGCTATCGCGCTCCTTCCTTACAACAAAAGTATTTCAGTAATACACTTACTTCTTTTTCTCAAGGACAATTGGTACAATCAAGAGTAGCTAATAATGATGATCCCATTACTAAATTAGCAGGAATCCCATCTTTGAAACAAGAAACTTCTATAAATAGTAGTATCGGTTTTTCATGGAAACCTGCTAAAGGATTAACAGTTACCGTAGACGGGTATTCTATTAAAATGAAAGATCGCGTCGTATTATCTGGTCTGTTTAGCGCAAGCGATCAATCATTACCAACTGCATTAACAGCTAAACTGAACACATTAGGAGTTGCTACTGCACAATTTTTTGCGAATGCAGTAAATACCACCAATACTGGTGTTGATGTGGTGATTGATTATCAAAAGAAAATTTCAAGTACCGAGAGATTTAAAATTTTATTTGTAGCGAATGTACAAAGTATCAACATTGACGAAATTCATGTGCCTAAAGCATTAAGTACAACCGAATATAATGCGAATACCTTTTTCAATGATCGTGAAAAATATTTCTTAAAAGCATCTGCTCCTAAATCTAAGGCCTCCATCAATTTTGACTATACTAAAAACAAAGTAAGCATTGGTGCTAGAGTTACTTACTTTGGCGACCTAGCCTTAACTGGATTTGGATACAACGGTGATGGTATTGATCCTCAAGTACCATTGGATGTTGATGATACTAAGTTTAGTCCAGAAGTATTTAACTATAAAGGCAAATTCACCACAGATATTTACGCTAATCTACAAGTAAATAAAAAAATATCTTGGATTGTAGGCGCTGATAATATTTTCAATGTACACCCCGACTTTGCAGTGAATCCACAATCAAAATGGTGGGCAGGTGATAATGAAACTGGTGGGCCATGGGATGGTGTTCAAATGGGCTACAACGGCTTAAGATTATTCAGCAAGCTGGTTTTTAAATTTTAATACTAAATAAAATAAATAACTTTAAAGCCTTCTCGTTCATTCGGGAAGGCTTTTTAATGAACGCCGAAATAAATAGGTTTAAATTTTATGATTAGAATACAAAAATATTTTTTCGGGGCGAACATTGTGAGCGAAGCGATCTGAGAGCACAGAAAAAGATATTTTGTATTCGATAAAACTAATAACATGAAAAAAATAATAACTAGTTGTGCAATTCTAGTATGCACTACCCTAAGCGCTGTAGCGCAAAATGGCATCGTTGTATTTCAAACGGACTTTGGAACGAAAGATGGTGCCGTATCTGCGATGAAGGGTGTTGCCAGTTCAATAGATCCGCTTTTAAAATTATACGATCTGACACATGATATTCCAGCCTACCATATTTGGGAAGCCGCTTACCGATTAGATCAAACCGTTCCTTATTGGCCAGCCGGCACCGTATTTGTCTCGGTAGTGGATCCTGGTGTAGGCACCCAACGAAAATCGGTGGTGGTCAAAACAAAAACAGGACATTATATTGTGACGCCTGATAATGGTACACTTACTTTAATTGCACAATCATTGGGTATTGATTCGATTCGAGAAATTGATGAAGTCAATAATAGACGAAAAAAATCAGGTGCCTCTTATACTTTTCACGGCCGAGATGTATATGCTTATACTGCAGCAAGATTAGCGGCACATAAAATTAGTTATGATCAAGTAGGTCCCATCGTGAATAGGCCCGTGGTCGCTATCGCTTTTCAAAAAGCACAATTAGTGGGTAGTCAATTAAAAGGTACCATTGATATCTTGGATATACAATATGGAAATATTTGGACCAATATTGATCAAGAAATTTGGAAAAAATTTACAGCCCTATCACATGCAAAAAATCAAATTCAGGTACAAATTTTTCACAACCAAAAATTAATCTATAGTGGCAATATGCCTTTTGAAAATACTTTTGGAGGCGTAGCGGTGGGCAAGCCGCTTGCTTATTTAAACAGCTTAATGAATTTATCTTTTGCGTTGAATCAAGGAAGTTTTTCAGAGAAGTACCATGTGTTCGCAGGTAGCAGTTGGACCCTTGCCATAGATTGGGCAAAATAAAAGATAAGGCTATAAATACTTAAGCAAGCTTCCCCATATATAAAGCCCTGATTTCAAATGGCCTATAAAAGCGGCCCAAAACAGCGTATAAATACTTTAAAAAAAGGGTACAAATTAATGTACTAAATACTAAATTATTTAGTTAATATTGCTAATAATTTTAGTTTTATGTCATTTATAGATACAGATCCCGATGAGGGAATGGCTACCCAGCAGATTAATAAAAATTACCAATCTGGTCAAATTATTCAGGCGAATGCCACTGGATTTGGAGCCGCTTCCGACGACTTTATGGAAAGAGGCATTGACCTAAATGAACAGTTGGTGCGCAATAAACCGGCTACTTTTTTCTTTCGGGTCAACAGCGATGCTATGTTGGGTGCCGGTATTCATATTGGCGATATTTTAATTGTAGACCGAAGCCTTCCTGCTAGTTCAGGTAAAGTAGTGGTCGCCGTTTTAAATGGTGAATTTTTAGTGCGCCGTTTACAAATACAAGAACACAGTATCAGCTTAGTTCCCGAAAATAAAAGATACGGTACCATTCAAGTAGCACAACTTGAGCAGTACCATACCTGGGGTGTAGTAAGTTTTGTGATACATAGTTTATAAAATAAATCAGCTCCTAGTGATTAAAAAAATATTCTCCTGTGCAAGCGATTGTAGATTGTAATAGTTTTTATTGTTCTTGTGAAAGGTTATTTCAACCTCAACTACAACGGGCACCTGTGGTCGTATTAAGTAACAATGATGGTTGTATTGTGTCGCGTTCCGATGAAGCAAAACAATTAGGCATCTCTATGGCGATCCCCTATTTTCAAGCAAAAGAATTAATTGAAAAATATAAAGTACACGCCTTTTCATCTAACTATCATTTATACGGCGACCTAAGTTGGCGTGTCATGGAAACCATGCGACAATTAGTACCACCGGGTTGTGTCGAAGTATATTCGGTAGACGAAGCTTTTTTAAATTTAGATCATATCCCTTCCGACAGCTTACAAGACTATTGTATTTCACTAAAAAAGAAAATAGAAACTTGGACAGGTATATCCGTATCTATTGGCGTAGCCCCTAATAAAGTATTAAGCAAAGTCGCCAACCGATTGGCTAAAAAAAATAAATTACTCACGAGTGGCGTGGTGATATTAAATGATACCAAAACCATACAAGCCGCTTTACAAAAAACACCCGTGGAAGATATTTGGGGCATTGGATACAGCTACAGTGAAAAATTAAAAACATACGGCATTGGTACCGCTTACGCTCTTAGTATTAAAGACTTAAGTTGGGGAAAACGATTTTTAGGAGGCGTCGTTGGAATGAAATTAATTCGAGAATTAAAAGGAATGCATAGTCATGAAATGCAAGTGCCCCGCACCCATAAAAAAATGATTGCTACCACGCGTATGTTTGGACGCCCTGTTTCAAAATGGCAGGAAATAGAAGAAGCCTTAGCAACCTACGCTACGCGCACCGCTGAAAAATTAAGACGACAGCATAGTGCCGCTTATGGGGTATCCGTTTTTTTATTAAAAAAAATGGCCGCTCAGGGGGAGAGTACTTATTATCATCACGGACGACAAGTAAGCGGATATGTAAAACTAGACAACCCTAGTAACCTCACCCCTGACATTATTAAAGCCGTGGTCGCCCTAGGAAAAAGCTTGTTTGAACAGGGTGAAATATATAAAAAAGCAGGTGTTATTTTAAGCGATTTTGTACCTGACAATGCATTACAGACCAACTTATTCGTTGCCCCTGCCGACCAAAAACGAAAAAAGCTAATGAATATGATAGATAATATGAACGCCGCCTTTAGAGATGATATCCTCAAATTTGGAACCAGCGGCACCCAAAAAAACTGGAAAATGCGTAGCGAACGCCGAAGCAAACGCTATACCACCCGCTGGGATGAACTCTGTTTAGTAAGATAAATAAGAATAGTGGAAAACCATTGGCTAAAAATTCGTAAAAATGGTTCTGCTTCTGTATTTTTGCCCAATTTCATACATATGAGCAACACCCTGCAATCTAACGAGTCTATACGCTCCTCCCGAAAAAAAATTATTGTTTTAGGCAGTGGCCCCAATCGTATTGGACAAGGCATTGAATTTGATTACTGTTGTGTTCATGGTTTATTGGCGGTAAAGGAATCAGGATACGAAGCCATCATGGTTAATTGTAACCCTGAAACTGTTTCTACCGATTTTGACATGGCAGATAAATTATATTTTGAGCCTGTATTTTGGGAACACTTATGGGAAATTATTGAACTAGAACAACCCGAAGGTGTCATTGTACAATTAGGAGGTCAAACTGCTTTGAAATTAGCAAAAAGATTAACAGAAAGAGGTATTAAAATTATAGGCACTTCATTCGATAGTTTAGATATCGCCGAGGACAGAGGTCGCTTTAGTGATTTATTAAAAGAATTAAAAATTCCTTATCCCGATTACGGAACCGCTTATACCGCAGAAGAAGCCATTGAAGTAGCGAACAAAGTAGGCTACCCTGTTTTAGTACGCCCTAGTTATGTGATTGGTGGACAAAGAATGCGTATAGTGATTAATGACGCGGAAGTAGAAACTGCAGTAGTGAGTATTTTAAAACATATCCCTGATAATAAAATATTAATTGATCATTTTTTAGATCGTTGTCAGGAGGCAGAAGTAGATGCGATTTTTGATGGTGAAACTTTTCATATCATGGGTGTGATGGAGCACATTGAGCCAGCAGGTATTCATAGCGGAGATAGTAATGCAGTACTACCGGCATTTAACCTAACCCCATTGGTAGTAGAGACCATGGAATTTATAAGTGAGAAGATTGCAAGAGCATTAAATATAAGAGGCCTTATTAATATTCAGTTTGCGATAAAAGATGGAAAAGTATTTGTGATTGAAGCCAATCCAAGGGCTTCCAGAACAACTCCTTTTATTGCAAAAGCATATCAAATTCCTTACTTGAATATTGCTACAAAAATAATGTTGGGTGCCGCTAAATTAACCGATTTCGTAATGGAGAAAAAACTAGATGGTTACGCCATAAAGGAACCTGTATTTAGTTTTGATAAATTCCCTGGCGTGAATAAGGAATTAGGGCCAGAGATGAAAAGTACAGGTGAAGCCATTCGATTTATCAAAGATTTACGCGACCCTTACTTCCGAAATTTATACAAAGAGCGCTCAATGAACCTAAGTCGCTAAAAGAAATAAAAAAAGCCCCTTTCATTTTATGAAAGGGGCTTTTTTTATTATGTGAAAGATTTAATTTCTTCTATTTTTTAGGAACACCATATTGGTCTACTAAATAAATAATGGCTGCCATATTCACAGCCCCTAATAATAATTCTCTTTTATTTACATTTTCAAAAACATCTGTTTTAGCGTGATGATAATCAAAATACCTTTGACTATCTGGAATCAATCCTGATAAAATAACATTATCGTCAGCCGTCTTAATAGGGCCAATATCCGCACCACCGCCACCTGCAATAATTTCGGTACCGTAAGGTTTTAATAAGGGGGTCCAAGTTTGAAATATTTTTAATTGTGCTGGAGTACAAGTAATGCCAATGGACCTTGGTGTAAAACCACCTGCATCACTTTCTATAGCAAATAAATGTTTTTCATTATTTAATTTAGCGAGCTCTGCATACTTTTGACCGCCGCGACTTCCATTTTCTTCATTCGCAAACAATACAAAACGAATGGTATGTTTAGGCGTATAATGAATGGCCCTCATCATTCTTAAAAGCTCCATGGTTTGTACAATACCAGCGCCATCATCATGCGCTCCTTCATTTACATCCCAACTATCTAAATGTCCGCCAATCGTAATAATTTGATCAGGAAAACTAGATCCTTTTATTTCAGCCACCACATTGTTTTCATCTGCATCTGGTAAAAAGTATCCATAGGTTTGCATTTGAACACGGATCGTCCCCTTTTTAGAATTGGCATATAATTCCTTTGCATCATTAGGACCTAATGCTACAGCTGGAATTTTAGGATACTGCTCATCATAAAACATGCCCCCTGTATGAGGTGCATTATCTGGAGCGGTACTTAGTGAATGCATCATCATCCCAATCGCACCATACTTCGCAGCCCTACTTGCACCCGAACCGCGATACACTGCTGACTGTCCATATGCGACAAAAGTTGGAATTAAAGTAGGATCAAATTCACTATTGAAATACACGATTTTACCTTTTACCTCGTTCTTTCTTTTTTCTAGTTCATCAAAATTGGCTACTGCTAAAAGTTCACCTTCGATCAATCCTTTGCTGCCTAAGGAATTCCCTAAAGCCAAAGCGGCTAAAGGTTGATTCACTGCTTTACCATTCATGCTCACTATGCTTGCAAAGTCGTTTCCCCCTCTTTGCCAACTAGGTGTTTTACATGCTTGCATATATACTTTATCAGGTCCAAAAGCTTCCATATTTCGCTTACCCCAAATGGCTGCATTTTGTTGCTGAGGCGAACCCGCCAAGCGACCTCCAATTTGCTTTGTCAATTGCCTTAATAAATCATAGGCTTTCCCATTGGTCAAGATTTCATCGGCCATTTTTTTGATAAAAATACTGTCTTGATTTACTTGCGCTTGCAGCGTCCAAGGGATACAAAACAACAAAAAGAATAATTTACGCATAGCCATTTTTTTTCATTTAAATAATAGTTAAATATAAATAAACTTTATTGCATTATTAGTTGTTATTTGCATATACAATAGTAATAAAATGAAGATTGGAATTGTTTGTTATCCTACTTTTGGCGGCAGTGGCGTTCTGGCAACAGAGCTTGGAAAAGCTTTAGCCGAAAAGGGCCATGAGATTCATTTTATCACTTACCAACAACCCGTCCGATTAAATGGATTTCATACTAATATTTTTTACCACGAAGTAAGGGTACCTAGTTATCCATTGTTTGATTATCCTCCCTATGAATTGGCATTGGCAAGTACGATGGTAGATGTGATTTTAAATCATGATTTAGATTTAATTCATGCGCATTATGCTATACCGCATGCCTCTGCGGCTTATACAGCAAAACAAATTGTATTACAAAAAACAGGCCGATCTGTTCCAGTCATTACTACTTTACACGGCACTGATATTACATTAGTGGGAAGAGATAAAACATACGAGCCTGTGGTTACTTTTTCAATCAACGAAAGTGATGCGATCACTGCCGTTTCTGAAAATTTAAAACAAGAAACTTTAAAGCATTTTGAAATTAGAAAAGAAATTCAGGTCATTCATAATTTTGTAGATGTTCATAGATATAATAAAAAGCCACTAGCTGCCTTTAGACAAGTGATTGCTCCGGACAATGAAAAAATAATAGTGCATGCTTCTAATTTTAGAAAGTTAAAGCGGATCGATCATGTGATGGAAATTTTCAAAAACATTCATAGTGCGGTGCCTTCGAAATTATTAATGGTAGGCGACGGCCCTGAGCGTCCTATTGCAGAAGACATGGCTAGACAATTTGGAATTGAATCTGATATTCGTTTTTTAGGAAAGCAAGAACAAATGGAAGATATCTTAGCAGTCAGTGATTTATTTTTACTCCCTTCCGAATATGAAAGTTTTGGTTTAGCTGCTTTAGAAGCAATGGCGGCAAGTGTCGTAGTGATTAGTTCCGACGCCGGCGGATTATCTGAAATAAATATAGATGGGGTTACAGGATATACTGCTCCGGTAGGTGATGTTGCTACCATGAGTCAAAAATCAATTACATTATTGCAAGACGAAGCCAAACTAAAAACTTTAAAACATAATGCTTTAAAACAGGCAAAAGCATTTGACATTCATCATATCATACCTCAATACGAAACCCTCTACAGAAGGTATTGCCGAACCGGCGATTGTTAGCCACCAATAGTTTGAAATTAATTTTACGCCAACACCTGATCGATACTTGATTTTATTTTATCAACGGCGATTTCTAATTCTTCCATAGTAATACATAAAGGAGGTGCAATTCGAATACGATCTTCTGCAAATAAAAACCAATCAGTAATGATACCATTGAGCACACATTGTGCAGCAATTTTTTTAGCTAATTCGGGCGATGCAAATTGTAATGACATCCATAATCCTTTATGAGACCGGTGTTGAATGCTAGGATGCACCATATGCGATAATAAGTAGGCTTCTTTTTCAGTAACTTCTTGAATCCAATTTGATGTTTGTAAAACTTGTAATGCAGCATTACCTGCAGCACAACAAACTGGATTTCCACCGAAAGTAGTAATATGACCCAATACAGGACTATACGTTAACGTACCCATCATTTTTGTATCCGAAATAAAAGCACCTAGTGGAAGTCCCCCTCCTAATGCTTTTCCCAATAATAAGATATCAGGAACGATACCATATTGTTCAAATGTAAATAAGCTTCCAGTTCTTCCAAATCCAGATTGAATTTCATCGACAATCAATAAAACACATAAGGAAGCACATTTTTTTTGTAATGCTATGACCCATTCCAATTGCGCTGGTTTAATTCCTGTTTCAGCTTGCACCAATTCAACCAAAACACAAGCAACTGTGTCATCAATCAAATCAATATCCTCAAAATGATTATATCTTAAATGCAATACATCGGGCAATAAGGGTCTAAAAGCATTTCTAAAATATTCATCGCCCATGACACTCAAAGCTCCTTGTGTACTTCCATGATAAGCCCCCTCAAAAGCTATTATTTTAGATCGTTTGGTAACGCGCTTAGCTAATTTCATTGCTCCTTCGGTTGCTTCGGCACCACTATTTGTAAAATAAACAGATTGTAAACTTGAAGGCAAAAGATGAGTTAACGCTTTCGCATATTGCACTTGTGGTGACTGAATAAATTCACCATATACAATGACATGCATGTATTGCGCTAACTGATCCTGAATGGCTTTGATCACATCGGGATGACTGTGCCCTATATTACAAACACTAAATCCAGCAATCAAATCCATAAAAGATTTTCCTTGTACATCCTGAATCATCACGCCTTTAGCCGACGCCACTTCAATCCCAATGGGTTTGTCTGAGGTTTGAGCTAAATGCTGAAAAAAAAGTTGTCTGTTGGTGATGCTGTACATTACTTGTAAATTGCATTACAAAAGTCGCATATTTATGGCAATCATACTATCCCTTCAAGGAAAAGATCCTCAATTTGGTGAAAATTGTTTTATAGCCCCCAACGCCACTATTGTCGGTGAGGTTGAAATGGGAAATGAATGTTCCGTATGGTTTAATGCTGTGATTAGAGGAGATGTGCATTATATCAAGATGGGAAACAAAGTGAATGTCCAGGATGGCGCTGTGATTCATTGTACTTATTTAAAACATCCAACTAATATTGGCAATAATGTATCCATTGGGCATAATGCATTAGTGCATGGTTGCACCATTCACGATAATGTACTCATTGGAATGGGAAGTATTGTTATGGATGGTTGTGTGGTACATTCCAATGCCATTATCGCAGCCGGTGCTGTGGTCTTGGAAGGAACGATTGTTGAAGCTGGAAGTATTTATGCAGGGGTCCCTGCAAAAAAAGTAAAAATGGTGAACGAAGATTTAATTCAAGGTGAAATAAATCGAATCTCTACTAATTATGTAAAGTACGCGAGTTGGTTTGAACAGTATAATGAGGCGCCAAAGAAATAAGAACACTAATATTTTTTAGGCTCAATGCCATGCCATAAATCTACATAGCTAAAAAAGCGGGCTTCCGTTATGATGCCTTTTTCCACAGCGGCTTTAACAGAACAACCAGGCTCATTAATGTGTTGGCAATTATGAAATTGACATCCTTGCATTTTTTCACGCATCTCTGGAAAATATTGAGCCAATTCTTCTTTCTCTAAATTAACCAAACCTAATTCACGCATACCGGGTGTGTCAATCACGGCGCCTCCATTTGGGAGGTCATACATTTGTGCAAAAGTGGTGGTATGCATTCCTTTACCACTCCATCCACTTACTTCCTGCGTGGACAAATCTAAATTGGGAAATAAATAATTAATAAATGAAGATTTCCCTACACCACTATGACCACTAATTAAAGTTGTTTTTCCTAATAATACTTTTTCTATCGCCTCTAGTCCTTCCTTTTGATTGATGCTGATTAAAAATACTTGATACCCTACGGCTTCATACATGGATTTAAGCATATCGTAAATTGCCATTTCTGTAGGACCATAAATATCAGATTTATTAAAAACAATCATGGCTGGAATATGAAAGGCTTCGCAGGAAACTAAAAATCGATCTATAAAACCTTGGGATGTTTTGGGCGATTTTAAAGTCGCTAATAAAATGGACTGATCTAAATTGGAAGCAATAATATGTTGCTGTCTTTTATTATGGGGCGATTGCCTTGCAACATAATTATCCCTATCTAAAATATCGGTAATCATCACCGACTTTTTATCGGCATCTTCCATATCATATTGCACCCAATCTCCAACTGCAATAGGGTTAGTAGAGGAAATGGCATCGAGCTTGATTACCCCCTTAATTCGGGCTTGATAAAACAAACCCTCCTCCGATTTAACGGAGTACCAGCTACCTGTCGATTTATATATCCTTGCCTTCATGAACTACGAAGATAAAAGTAATTGTTAAGAACTAGCCCTTCATCAAAAAAGCATCTACAAATTTGGTATCTTTGCCCTATGAGCCAATTCGCCCACGACCCTATTGTTCCCTACAGAGAAAGTAATGCTGGTAAAAAGGAGCAGGTAGCCACCATGTTTGATTCAATAGCTAAAAGATACGATTTTTTGAATCGATTTTTAAGCTTAGGGATTGATCAAATCTGGCGAAAAAAAGCCATTGCCCATTTTAAAGGGAAGCCTTTAAGTCATTTATTAGATGTGGCCACTGGAACTGCTGATATGTCATTAATGGCCTATCAACAAATAAAGCCGCAACAAATTACGGGAATAGATATTTCGGAAGGCATGATGCAATATGGCCGAATAAAAGTTGAACAAAAAGGGCTCAGCAAATCCATTCAATTAATTTTAGGAGATAGTAAAAACATTCCTTTTGACGACCAAAACTTTGATGGCGCCATGGTTGCTTTTGGTGTGCGTAATTTTGCAGACCTTGAAAAAGGACTGGCCGAAATGTATAGGGTATTGACAGTGGGTGGTAAAATTATTATACTAGAGTTTTCACAGCCTACTCTATTTTGGTTTAAGCCCATTTATGCATTTTATATGAATTGGGTTACCCCCACCATAGGGAAAATATTTTCAGGCAATAAGGCAGCTTATGCTTATTTGAACGAAAGTGTGGCCGCTTTTCCGGAAGGGAAAGATTTTTTAAGTATCTTAGAAAAAGCAGGATTCAAAAATATTAGTCAACAAAAATTAAGTTTAGGAATATGCAGCATTTACTGCGGAAGCAAATAAAAATTATCAGTATTTTAATGATAAGTAGCTTATCATTAAATGCCCAAAAAAACGAAATGTTCCAACCCGATCATGACGAATTACCCTATTATTTAGGTATTAGTATCGGAGTAGGAATGAATAAACTAAATATTGAAAGAAATGTATTTTTTAATAATACTTCCGCCAATTTTGCAAATCAGTTAACTTCGGCCTATGGTCGTAATATTAATTTAGGATTAACAGGTACTTTAAAATTAACAGATCATTTTTTATTAAGAACCAACCCTATGTTATTAATTGGTGGCATAAAAAGTTTTAGATTTTCGGTTAATTCGGTTGCCGATCAAATCGACATCCCTTCAACTATCCTTTCGTTACCACTAGCACTCAAAATGCAATCCAATCGTTACAATATGTTTGGATATAGGCGAATGATGCGTCACTATATTTTTGGAGGCGGTAAAGTAGACTTTGATTTATCAAGCTCAAAGCAAGTAAATAGCTATAAAGGATTACCTTACAAGGCCTTATTAACTGGTAATGACTTAGGATACGAATTGGGATTTGGATTAAGTTTTTATTTAAAATACGTTACCATTTCACCAGAAATGAAATTTTCATACGGCTTAAATAATTTAAAAGACAATCATTCTACTGAAGCGTTATTTAATAATGTAAATAAAATAGATGCAAACTTTATTTATTTTACTATACATCTTGAAAATTAATATTGATGCGTAATTATATCATAAAAAATACGATTATTGTCAATGAAGGAAAAAGTTTTAATGGCGAGGTCCTTATTAAAAATGGTCGAATTGAAAAAATAGCTATACAAATTGAAACGCCTGTTGGTGTCACTGAAATTAATGGGGAAGGGAAATATCTAATACCGGGTGCTATTGATGATCAAGTACACTTTAGAGAACCAGGATTAACCCATAAAGCAACTATTTATACTGAAGCAAAAGCAGCTATAGCAGGCGGTGTAACTAGTTTCATGGAAATGCCCAATACAGTCCCACCCGTATTTACACAAGCCTTATTGGAAGATAAATACAGATTGGGTGCACAACATTCTTTAGCGAATTATTCCTTTTTCATGGGCACTTCACAAGAAAATTGGG
>JAPLEJ010000050.1 GCA_026391435.1 Bacteroidota bacterium | reverse complement strand
GTAAAAACATCATTTCTACAATGATCAAAAGTATCGTATCTGCAGGTATTGTATCTGTGATTTGGGTAAGCTTTGGTTATAGTTTAAGTTTTGGTGAAAGTATTAATGGTATCATTGGCAATCCGATGACTCATTTATTTTTTAAAGGAGTCGTTAATGGCGCACCCTCATTACAAGGTGGATCAGCAATGACCATTCCTCTTTTATTATTCGCCTTGTTTCAATTAATGTTTGCCATTATCACTCCAGGATTAGTAGTAGGAGCAGTTGCAGAAAGAATTAAATTCACTGCTTACATTTTATTTATAGTCTTATTTATTATACTCGTATACGCTCCTTTAGCGCATTGGTCTTGGCATCCACAAGGGTTCTTATTCAAAATGGGCGCATTGGATTTTGCAGGAGGTACAGTGGTTCATATAAGCGCGGGTTGTGCTGCATTAGCAGGTGCTATTGTTTTAAAATCTCGTCGCTCAAAATTAGAACAACAAGAAATTCCACCTGCTAATATTCCTTATGTTCTAATTGGAACAGGTTTACTTTGGTTTGGTTGGTTTGGATTTAATGCAGGATCTGCATTAGGTGCCAACGCGCTTGCAATCAATGCATTCGCAACAACTAATACCGCAGCAGCCGCAGCAGGTTTGGCTTGGATGTTTTTTGATGTGTTAAAAGGGAAAAAACCATCCGTACTTGGATTTTGTATTGGTGCAGTAGTGGGATTAGTAGCCATTACTCCAGCTGCTGGTTTTGTCGGTATCCCTCAAAGTATTTTTATTGGAATGGTAGCTGCTATTATTTCGAATGTGGCTAGTCATGCATTTAAATTATCTAGAGTGGATGATACATTAGATGTTTTTCCTTGTCATGGTATTGGAGGTATGGTAGGTATGTTAATGACGGGCATCTTTGCATCAAAAGGTGTCAATGCAGCTGGGAATGATGGCTTATTTTATGGCAACCCCGCATTTTTCCTTGTTCAACTAAAAGCAATGCTGATTGTGGTAGCCTATAGCTTCACCGTTTCATTTATCATATTCAAATTCATCAATATCATCATGCCTTTGCGTGTAACAGAAGAAGATGAAGAATTAGGATTGGACGCTTCACAACATGATGAAAAATACGGAAGAAACCCACTTAAATCATAAACAAAAAACAGGTACAGCGGTGATAAGCTTCTGAGAAAAGCGCATCTGCTGTACCTATCTATAAAACACTACTACAATGATAAAAAAAATATCGTTAATGGCCATTTTGTTTGCCATTTATATCTCTAATTATGCACAATCAGATTCGACCGCTTCTAAATACACTGTAACTACCTCTGGATTTATTGATGCTTATTTCCGAAACAGCTTCACCACTCCCTCTGGGATCACCAATAATTTTACCAGCTTTACAAATACACAACAAAAATTAGCCCTAGGTATGGCTTCTTTTAAAGTGGATCAAAGTTTTGGAAAATGGGCGGCATCAATTGATCTAGGTTATGGTAAACGCGCAGAAGAATTCTCCTATAATGACAATGGATTGTTGGCTAATATTAAACAAGCATTTATCTCATACAATCTTTCTAATCAATTAAAAATTAGTGCGGGTAAATGGGCTACACATGTGGGTTATGAATTGTTAGACGCCCCTTTAAATAGAAACTATAGTATGTCTTATGGTTTTTCATATGGTCCCTTTTTTCATACTGGCATTAAAGCAGAATATGCAATTACTGGCAAAACAAGCTTAATGATTGGCATCGCTAATCCTACTGATTATATTGATGCTCAATCAGGTTCAAAAGTGATATTAGCACAATTGAGTACAAAATTATTTGACGATAAAACAACTATTTACGCAAACTACCAAGGAGGTAATACAGGAGGAAGTAGTAGCTTTTCACAATTGGATATAGTTATAAACAATACATTATCTAGTCAATGGGCACTAAATTACGACGGCACTATTTTCAGTTCAAAAAATGTACAAACAACCAATTGGAAAAGCAATGCCATTTATATTAACTACGACCCTTTGCTCAACTTCGGCCTCAGCTTTAGATCAGAAATTTTTGATGACAATAGCGCTTTATCCGCAGGGCAATTTGGGACTTCTATTTTTTCAAATACCCTATCTATTAATTATAAGATTAAAAAATTAACACTTATCCCTGAAATCAGAATGGATAATGCAAAAAATAATATATTCTTCAATAGTGATAATATAGCTACTGGCCAAAATACCAGCTTTATATTAGCCGCTTTATACAAATTTTAGTTTTTATTGGTTTTAAGCAAGCAATCGTACGGCCTGAATTTCTATTCGGGCCTTTTTTATTATATTAGTGGCATATATGAAAAAAGCCAAAAGAGGGATTCAACTAATTTACTGCGTTTATGCCATTCTTATTTTTGCCCTTTTAACCATTTTATCGGTCATTGCGATGGCTTTCATTTTGCCTTTTGGTAGAGAAAAATTAAGTGACCGCATTTATAAAATATGCAGGTACTGGTCACAATTATTGTATCTATTCTTAGGCATTCGTCACCGTGAAATTTATGAATCTGTTCATGATTTTAATGAACCACATATTTTTGTAGGGAACCATAATTCTTATATGGACATCCCCCCAATTGTAAGATTAAAACATCAACCCATAAAACCATTAGCCAAATTCGAGTCTTCCAAAATACCCATATTTGGCTGGATTTATCGAGAAGCGGTCATCATGGTGGACAGAACTAGTCAAGAGAATAGAGCACAAAGTCTGCGTAACTTAAAGGCCGCCTTATTAAATAAAACCTCTATTTTTATTTTTCCAGAAGGGACTTTTAGTATGACCGATCAAAAGCCTCTTAAATCTTTTTATAATGGGGCATTTAAATTAGCCATTGAAATGAAAATTCCAATTCAACCTGTTTTATTTGTAGATGCAGTGGAAAGAATGCACTTTGATAGTATTTTCACTTTAACACCCGGCATAAGCAGGGTTGTTTATTTAGAAACAATCCAAGTGGACCAGTATGACATGGATCAAGTTGAGGAATTAAAACAAAGAGTGTACGATGCAATGGACAAAGGCCTAAGAAGATATAGAAACTATCCACCCGCTTAGCGTATTTTTGTAATCGCCATTATGTACGCAGAAATCATCATACCCTTATCCCTTCCAAAAAACTACACTTGGAGTATCCCCGAAGAAATGAAGTCCGAGGTGCTCATTGGTATGCGTGTGGAAGTAATGCTAGGCGCTAATAAAAGATATGCTGGGATTATAAAAAAATTAAGCGATCAAAAACCAGATGGTTTTAATCCAAAACCTATAGTGGCCATTTTAGATGAAGCACCTATTGTATTCGAACATCAATTAAAATTGTGGGAATGGATGGCCGAATATTATATGTGTTCCGAAGGTGAAGTCATGCAAGCTGCTATTCCTAGCCATTTAAAAAATTCAAGTGAAAGTATTTTCATATTACTAGATGACGCCTCCATTGATATAAAAAATTTATCAGATTCGGAATATATTATTTCTGAAGCCTTAGAAATTAAAAAACAACTAAGTTTAATAGAGATTCAAAAACTTTTGAATAAAAAATCGGTATACCCAGTAATCAATAAATTGATTCAAAAGGGAATTTGTATGGTGCAAGAAACGATGAAGGATAAATTCAGTTCCAAGATGGAAACCTTCCTTTTATTACACCCTAACTACCAAAATGAATTGGCACTAGAAAAACTATTAAATGAATGGACTAGAGCCCCTAAGCAACTTGATTTATTATTGGCATTTTTACATTATCAAAAAACAGAAGGGGATGTAAAACAAAAGTCAATTCTAGACAAAGCCAATAGCTCGCATGCTCAATTAAAGGCCCTCATAGATAAAGGCGTATTAATAGCAGAAAAAAGGAAAACAGACCGATTGGCTGTTGATTTAACAAAGGGTAATAGCCAATTACATACCCTAACTGAGCAACAAAAAATAACGCTCCAAGACATACAATCACAATTAGAAAAACAAAATGTATGTCTTTTACATGGTGTGACTGGAAGTGGTAAAACACAAATATATGTTAACCTTATTCAAGATATAATAAAGCAAAACAAACAGGCTTTATACATGCTGCCTGAGATTGCTTTAACAGCACAAATGATTCGTCGATTAAAGCAATATTTTGGTGGTGCTGTGGCTATCTATCATTCAAAATTTAATCCAAATGAACGCGTTGAAATTTGGAACAAAGTAAAGTCAGGAGAAATTAAAATTGTCTTAGGCGCCAGATCTGCTTTGTTTTTACCTTATAAAAACTTATCCTTAATCGTAATTGACGAAGAGCATGATGCCTCTTATAAGCAACAAGAGCCTGCGCCTAGGTACCAGGCACGAGATACTGCGATCTATTATGCAAACCAAATTAATGCAAAAGTAATTTTAGGCTCTGCGACCCCTTCGGTAGAGACTTTTTATAATGCAGAACATAAAAAATTTGGATACACTTATTTAAATGAGCGTTTTAGTCAAGCTGGCCTTCCCAAGATTGAATTAGTGGACACTAAAAAACAAACAGCACAACAAACTATTTTAACGCCCACTTTATTAGCAGAAATTAGAAAAACGATTGAAAATAAAAAACAGGTGATTTTATTTCAAAATAGAAGAGGCTACGCCCCCTACTTTATATGTGACACCTGTGGTTGGATACCGCATTGTAAACATTGTGATGTTACCCTCACCTATCACAAAGCAAAAAATATACTATCCTGCCATTACTGCGGTACTGGCTACCCTATTGTGAATACTTGTGAAGCCTGTGGCAAAACAAGCTTTAAGCAAAAAAGTTTTGGGACTGAGCAAATTGAAGAAAAATTGACTCAATCACTTCCTGGAGTGCATATCGCCCGAATGGATTTTGACAATGTAAAAGGGAAAAATGAACACGATTCTTTAATTCAACAATTTGAACAAAAACAAATTGATATTCTAGTAGGGACTCAAATGGTAGTAAAAGGATTAGACTTTGAAAATGTAGATTTAGTAGGTATTGTAGATGCAGACAGTTTACTCAACTTTAATCATTACAGAGTCAATGAAAGGGCATTCCAAATGATGGAACAAGTAAGTGGTAGAGCTGGTCGAAAAAATGACAATGGAAAAGTAATCATGCAAGTGAGTCAAACACAACATCCTATTGTTCAGTTTGTAAAAGCACATGACTACTTTGCTTTTTATCAATTTGAAATTCAAAATAGAAAACATTTTGCTTACCCTCCGTTTAGCAGATTAATGAGTATTCTTTTTAAGCATCCCGAAAATAATATTGCAGAGGAAGCCTCCCTTCATTTTTATCAATCCTTAGGCCCTGCGATTCAAAAAACAGTACTTGGTCCCGCGCAACCTAATGTGAATCGTGTGCGAAATAAATACATCTGGGAGTTGTCAGTAAAAATTTCAAGACAACCACAGCAACTAAAATTAGCAAAGCAACAGCTACTTCACTTTATTCGATTAATACAAGTTCACCCGAGATACAAATCGGTTCAAATTGTTATTGATATCGACCCTAACTAAAAACAACCTCCTATTGGGTTTATATACTGCCTATAAAAAAGATCCCCTCGATTTCTCGAGGGGATCTTTTTTATATTTAACTAAGTATATACTTAGTTGTATACTGCAGTTAATTCAACTCTTCTATTTTGTGCCCTACCTGCTTTTGTTTTATTGTCAGCAACAGGTTTAGAAAAAGCGTATCCACTAGTAGTGAAACGATTTGCCTTAACACCATTTTTAGTCAGGAATTTAGCTACTGTAGATGCTCTATTGATAGATAATTTAGTATTTATTCTTTCAGCACCAGTATTATCTGTATGACCACCAATCGCTATGTTCACATTTGTATATTTATTTAACATCATAATGACATTGCTTATGCCTGCTAATTGCTTTTTAGTTAAATTAGATTTACCCGTTACAAATTTTAAATCTGAAGCTGCCTGATTTAAAATAGGTTGAACATCTGGACAGCCATGATTTGCGCTAATACCTGCTTCTGTAGGACAAGCATCAACTTCATCATTGATACCATCTTTATCTGTGTCAGGTATTGGACATCCATTATAACGAGCTAAGCCTGCCACAGTTGGACATTTGTCTTGCTCATCATTGATACCATCTTTATCTGTATCTGGAATTGGGCAACCACCATATTTTGCTAAACCTGCTACTGTAGGACATTTATCTTGCTCATCATTGATACCATCTTTATCGGTATCTGGAATTGGGCAACCACCATATTTTGCTAAACCTGCTACTGTAGGACATTTGTCATTTTCATCAATCACTCCATCATTATCCGTATCAGCTGGCGGAGGTGGAGGAGGTAAAACCACAGGTTTTTTATCCTTTGCTTTCAATGGGAATGAATAACTGATGCCATGATTCAAATGTGGTGTTGAAATATGAGACATCTCCATTCTAAAAGTACTATTGATATTGATAAATGAACCATGTTTCGCTTTAATTTGTAAGCCCAATCCTATCGGAGCATAAGCCATATAATTGCTCACAAAATTACCTACACCAAGACCAGCAGTAAGATAAGGAACAACACTATAGTCGTCTGGTAATAACTTAAAGTTTAAATTAGCATCTATTGCAGTATATAATTTCTCCGTTTCTAGACCTTGGGGTGAAGGCCATGCTGTTTTAAGTCCTAATGTTGAATCATATGGATATGCCAATACAGCAAAATCAAGGTTGATCATCAAATCCACTTTACTTGTAATTCCTTTAAAATATTGAACACCAATACTTTTGTGTAATTTATCGGAACTTGCCCAAGACCTATTATTATATACACCTCCAAGTGTATTAACTTGAATGTTTTTTGCTGTTGTAAAATCAAAAGCAGAAACTCTTAAAGCAAGAGATGGTTTTTTCACATTGTCCTCTGTTTGTGCAAAAAGTGAACTTGCAAATGTTAAGACGACTAGAGAAAATAGTATTTTTTTCATGGTATTAAATAGTTAATATTTATACAAATTTAGTTCTAAAAGCCGAAATATTGAAATAATTTATAGATAGCCCTTTTCTTAGGCTTTGGGCGTAATTTTTGAATACCCAATGGCTTCTACGGTCACTTTTACGATCCCTTTTGTATTGAGAATCAATTTTTTAGCTGCTGCCTGACTTAAATCTATCACTCTCCCTTTTTTTAGCATATTTGGGTGCATTCGGTCATTAATCCGCACAACGACATAAGCCCCATTTCGTAGATTGGTGACCCTTACTAAAGTATTTAACTTGAATAGATTACAAGCGGCCGTCAATTTTATATTCTTGAAAATTTCACCTGTAGCAGTCAAAGTGCCTGTCAAATTGGTACTGTAAAAACTAGCAATCCCTGTAATTCGATTTATTTCAATCTTGATGCGAGAACGACCAATAAAATATTTATAGCGTTTTATATTAACGCTGTCCAAAAAATTGGCATTGGTTAAAGTATTGGGATAAATTTCTTGCGCCCTTAAATGGATAGGCAATGCTAAATAAAATAAAAATCCCAAAATGGATAAAGATCGCATTAGATTATGACAATGTGATTACTTCCACCACTGAATCGATATTAAGTGAGCCGTAAATATGCGGGAATAACTCATTCATATCGTGCGCTAATTCAAATAATACAGGCCTTTGCACTTTAGATTTTTCAATCTTAAGTTTTACCAATCCTTTTTGACCTTCATAAAATCGATCTAATACTCCTGAGATTTGTCTTTCTATAGAGCAATGAATAAAACCATCCTGCTCATAATTCAGAGGGAGGTATTCATTGTTTAATTTTGCTTGCTCCCACTCTTTCAGAGTAGTAACATGATATATGTATTCGCTTTCCATAAATTTAATTTTTAATGACTCTTGGAATTTTTTGATCGATTAACATTAAATCAGCAAGGACAATAGCAGTCACCGCTTCCAAGACAACCGGTACTCTAAGTGCAATGCATAAATCGTGTCTTCCTTTTACGGAAAAATTTTCTTGCTCATTGGTTTCCCAATTGAGTGTTATTTGCTCCTTTGGTGTAGAAGAGGTAGGTTTTACAGCTATTCTAAACACAAGATCATTACCATTAGTATATCCGCCAACTACGCCACCTGCATGGTTGGTTTTAGTTTTTCCACTAGCATCTAAAATGGCGTCATTGTGCTCCACTCCAAACATGTTGGCAGCAGCAAAACCCGTTCCAAATTCAATACCCCTGATAGCAGGTATGGAAAACACTGCATGACTCAATAAAGATTCGACTGAATTAAAAAAATGTTCGCCCAATCCAATCGGAAGTCCTTTCACAATACATTCTACGATACCTCCTACACTGTCTTTATTGTCAATGGCTCTTTGAAGGCCTTTTTCCAAATCTGCTTCTCCTCCAATACTTACAATATGAGAAGCTACTTGAACTCCATTTAATAATTTTTTTGCAACAACACCTGCACCAACTAAAGCTGCTGTTAGTCTTCCACTAAAATGCCCGCCTCCTCTGTAATCCTCAAACCCGCCAAACTTATGATGGGCTGTAAAATCCGCATGTCCTGGACGTGGCACTGCTCTTTGTTTTTCATAGTCTCCACTCCTAGTATTGTTATTTTCAAATAACATCATAATGGGCGCACCTGTTGTGATGTCATTAAATAGTCCTGCCTTGAAAATAGGAATATCATCCTCCTGTCTTGGAGTGGTTCCTTTTTGTTTTCCGCCTTTTCGACGCTCCATATCTTCTGTAAAATCAGATGCACTTAATGGCAAACCTGCAGGACAACCATCAATGGTAATACCCACACATGCACCATGTGATTCTCCAAATATTTGCACCGTAAATAAAGTTCCAAATTTGTTCATGTCTTTAATTCAATATTACAAGGTAAGAAATTTATTGTATATCTACTTTTGCACCTAATTGTTCAAGATGCTCAAAGAAATCGGTATAGGACTTATTAATCGCTTCTGCCTCTGTTATTTCAATAGGGCCATTGGCACAAAGTGCGGCTACTGCGCAAGCCATTGCAATTCTATGATCGTGTTGTGAGAATACGGTACATGCTTGAATTACAGTTCCACCGTGTATTTTCATCAAGTCCCCTTCTAAATCAATTCGAATACCCATTTTAGCAAACTCTATTTGTAAGGTTATCCCACGATCACTTTCTTTATGCGCCAAACGATTTACTCCTTTAATTTCCGTAATCCCTTTACACACCGAAGCTAAAGCGACCAAGGGAGGAAATAAATCAGGGCAATCTGTTGCATCAAACTGAAAAGCCGCTAATGATGTACTCGGTCCTATTTTAATTTCATCCTCATTTATTTCAATATTTGCGTTTGCATTTTTTAATGCCTCTAATACTTTTTTATCTGCTTGTGTTGAATTCAACTGCAACCCCTTTACAATAATGGGGCCTGCAATGGCACCTGCTACTAATAAAAATGCAGCACCACTCCAATCCCCTTCAACTGTATATTCGATTTTTGCTTTTAATGGCGCGTGGGGTAAAAATTGAAAACTTTTATAATCTCTATGTGCCACATTCCATCCAAAAGCATTTAGTACTGCTAATGTTAAATCGATATAGGGTTTGCTTTTTAAATCCAATACATTAATTTCAAACTCATGTGCATCACTGGCAGCATAGGCCATTAATAACCCAGTTAAAAACTGAGAACTTAATGACCCATCTACTGTGATAGTGGCAGCTTGTAATGGTCCTTGAATTTGAATGGGTAAAAATCCTTGGTTTGAATTGATTTGTATGCCTAATGCTGGAAAAATGTCATCAAAAAAATGCATCGGTCTTTTGACCAAACTTCCTTTGCCATTAATTAGGATAGGTTGATTGGATAAAGCTGCAATTGGAGTAAACATTCTAATACCTAGTCCACTTTCCCCACAATTCATTTCAGGACCTATTGGTTTTACCCCAGATGATTGGACATGTATACCCTCTTTATTTTTTTCAATAACAGCACCTAGTTTTTGTATTACATCGATTGCTGCAATATCATCATTCGAATGACCCGGATTATGAATCACTGTTTCACCCACATGCAATAGTGCAGCTGCACAAGCCCTTTGCATACTGCTTTTACTTGCAGGAGCTAATTGGACTCCTTTTAAATGTGATGGATATACAGTCACGCGCATCTTAAGAATATAACTTGATTAATTTTTCTAATGATTTCATGGGTATGGTTTCATACATAGCTTGCCCTATTTTTTTTAATACTACATATTGCATACCTGCCGTTGCCTTCTTCTTATCCTTTTGCATTATTTGCATGGCTTGCTCAATATTAAAATGCATATTCGTAGGCAATCCATATTGCTTTAAGGTTGCAACCAATAATCCTGTATCATTAAAACCTTGTAACACTTGTGATATTTTAGCCGCATACACCATTCCAATACTAATGGCATGACCATGTAATAAAGCATGCTGATTTTCGATCGCATGTCCAATAGTGTGTCCAAAATTCAGCAACTTTCGATCGCCTTTTTCAAACTCATCTTTTTGTACCACTTTCATTTTTATTTGCACATTTTTTTGGATCAGTGCAGCTAATTCTTTTTTATTTTTTTGGTAAAACGCTAAATCGTGACTGGCTAATGCCTTCATCATTTTAGCATCTTTGATCGCAGCGTGTTTGATGATTTCAGCAAACCCATTTTCCCATTGATGAGAAGGAAGGGTTTGTAAAAAATCAAGATCGTATAATAAAAAAGAAGGTTGTCTAATTAATCCCACCATATTTTTATATACCCCCACGTCAATACCATTTTTACCTCCAATACTTGCATCCACCATGGCTAAAATAGTGGTAGGCACAAAACCCACTTGCACCCCACGCATATAAATGCCAGCTACATAGCCAACCATGTCGGTCACAACGCCACCGCCTACACCAATTAATAGGGCTTCACGGGTAGCCCCTAAATTAAGTAGCGCCTCCACTATAAAGTCGACCGTGGCTTGTTGTTTATGCTCTTCGCCCGAAGGGAATACAATGGTTTTTTTACCTTTGAATTTATTTTGATGTAATGCATATACATTTTCATCGGTAATATAAAAGGCATTGGCTTTATTGACTAATTTATCAATAGCACTAAACCTGCCATCTAATATAAATGACACTGTACTTGTAGACAATTTAACTTTCCAGTTTTTCATCTTATTTATTTTTAGTCAAGTCGGAAAAAAACTTAGTTATTCATTACTTTATTTTGATGCTGTATACTTTCCATATGGACAGCATCCATGTACTTTGTAATAAAATCCTCGCTTAATCCTATTTTATTTCCTTTACCTACTGCGCGTTCTAAAATTTCATTCCAACGATTGGTTTGCAAGATGGTGATGTCATTGTTCTTTTTATATTCTCCAATTTTTTCAGCCACTTTCATACGAGTAGATAAAACTTGTAATAACTCGTCATCCAATTGATTGATTTGTTGACGTAATTTTTCCAATGCCGCATGGTATTCAGCTGATGCGACATCTTCCTTTCTCCAACGAATGGCATTCAACATTTCCTTTAAAACTTCAGGTGTAATTTGTTGTTTTGCATCACTCCAAGCATTATCAGGATCAATATGCGATTCAATGATCAACCCATCAAAATCTAAGTCCATGGCTTGTTGTGCTACTTCTTGTAAAATATCACGACGACCACAAATATGGGAAGGATCATTAATCATTGGGATACCTGGATAACGGCGCTTCATTTCAATAGCTAAGTGCCACATAGGGGCATTTCTAAATTCCGTATTTCCATAAGAACTAAATCCACGGTGAATTAAACCTAATTCTTCGATACCTGCTTTTGCAATACGCTCCATCCCGCCAATCCATAATTCTAAATCAGGATTGATTGGGTTTTTAATTAACACAGGTACTTTAACTCCTTTTAAAGCGTCTGCAATTTCTTGCACACTAAAAGGATTCACTGTTGTTCTCGCTCCAACCCATAAAACATCTACATCAAAATGCAAAGCATCTTCCACTTGTTTTGCAGTGGCTACTTCAATAGCTACAGGCAAACCCGTTTCTTTTTTAGCTTGTTGTAACCAAGGCAACCCCTTCGTACCAATCCCTTCAAAACTTCCAGGACGGGTTCTTGGTTTCCAGATACCTGCACGCATAATGTCTACTTTACCTGTGGCCGCTAAACGAATAGCTGTTTGCATCACTTGCTCCTCTGTTTCAGCACTACAAGGTCCTGAAATAATCAAAGGTGATTTTTTTAATAAAATGTTTACTTTTTTTTGTTGTTCTGTTAAGTCTCCCATTATTATTGAATTTTAAAATTTAAATACTATTGTTTATAAAATTATTTTAAAAAATTATCCTGCATTTTTGCTGAATCCTTTTGGACCACCACTATCTGCATCATTCATTCTAATACGACGCCCTTTATAGTTTTTACCATCTACTGCATTAATCATTTGTTTTGCAGCACCTGATTCAATTTCTACCCAGCTGTTCATATCACGCATATCTATTTTTCCTAAAGCTTCTTTTCTTAAGTCGCTCATATCTAAAATAAATTGCAAAAAGCTTGCTTTGTAAAAACCATCTTTAGTACCTAAGTTCACAAACAAACGAGTATAGCCAGATGCGCCTCTTTCAGCACCACGACTTCCGCGATCCGAGCTACTACTGCGCTCCATACCACGATCATTGGTTCTAGCGCGACCACGATCTGCACCGCCAAATTCTTGACGACCTCTGTCGCGATTGCGATCCTGTTGTTGCATGGGTTCACGACGGCCTTTATCAGCAGCTCTTATATTTAAGTCCTGCGCATTTTCATAATAACTTAAAAAGCGATTAAATTCCAAAGCTGCGACGCGCTTTAAAATTTCTTCCTTTGTCATATCGGCAAATTTTTCGGCCAACATAGGTACATAAGTTTCATAATCACCATGACTTACATCTGTAGACATTAACTTGTCCATCACATGAAAAAATTGTTTTCTACAAACATCCTTTCCACTAGGGATATCTAACTTATGAAAAGTACACTTATTCATATTTTCAATCTGACGCAAACGATAAGATTCACGAGCATGAACGATAGAAATACATATACCCTGACTTCCAGCTCGGCCTGTACGACCACTACGATGGGTATATACTTCCACATCATCCGGTAATTCAAAGTTGATCACATGCGTTATTCCTTTTACATCAATTCCTCGAGCAGCCACATCGGTCGCAATTAACAATTGCAAACTTTTATCTCTGAATTGACCCATTACCCTATCTCTTTGTTGTTGTGTTAAATCACCATGTATGGCATCAATATCATAACCCTCTCTTGTTAATCTTTGTGCTACATCTTGCGCATCTGCCTTGGTACGAGTAAAGATGATACCATAAATACCTGGATTAAAATCGATGATTCTTTTTAAAGTCTCATAACGATGCTGTGCAGAAGTTAAATAGTATTGGTGATCAATACTTTTGTTTGTCGCATTTACTTTACCAATCGTTACTTCTACTGGTTCTTTCATGTAACGCTTGCTTACTTTTCTAATTTCAGCAGGCATGGTCGCACTAAACAACCAAATACTTTCTCTATTGGGTGTATTTTTTAAGATAAATTCAATGTCGTCTTGGAAACCCATGTTTAACATTTCATCGGCCTCATCCAATACCACATATTCAATTTTTTCTAGGTTAATCGCCTTGCGCTCGATTAAGTCAATCAAACGACCTGGAGTAGCTACAATAATTTGCACCCCTCTTTTTAAATCTTTAATTTGTAAACCTATTGAAGTACCTCCGTATACAGCTAATACTTGTACACCTGGAAGATGCTTTTTAAATAAATTTAATTCGCTTACAATTTGCATACACAATTCTCTTGTAGGGCAAACTACTAAGGCTTGCGGAAATTTATCTGCTGTTTTAATTAATTGTAATAAGGGCAAACCAAAGGCGGCCGTTTTACCAGTTCCCGTTTGTGCTAATCCAATAAAATCCTTTGTTCCACTAATCAAAACTGGAATAGAACGCTCCTGAATTTCAGTAGCATGGGTATAACCCAATTCTGTTACCGCTTTTACTAATTGATCATTGATGCCGATTTCTATAAAAGTCTTTTTTGACTTTGACGCTTCTATCAATTCATTTGTATCATTCATCTCTTCTTTCTTCTTCATTTTATATATTTTTTGTAAAGTCTCCTTTAAGAGCCTTCCTTTTTTTTAATTATTTTAAAATCCTTTTTATCTTATTCGCATTTTGAATCAACTCCAATAAGTAATCTGGATTTTCTTTTTCCAAACTTGCTTTAAATTTTCTAAGTTGACTAATATGCTCATTAAGCACATCTAATACATTTTCCTTGTTTTGCATAAAGATGGGAACCCACATTTCAGCATTGGACTTTGCCAAACGCACTGTGCTTTCAAACCCACCACTTGCTAACTCAAAAATCGCATTCGATTCTTTTTCCTTCTCTAACACGGTATTGGCCAGTGCAAATGAAGTAATATGCGATATATGGCTCACGTAAGCCACATGGATATCGTGCTTTATGGCATCCATGTATAATATATGCATCCCTAACTGCTCATACAATTGCTCTATACGTAGTAAAGCGTCTGGATCAATTTGTGTTTTATTACAAATGACGGTTGCTTTATCTATAAATGCATCTGATTGCGCAGCTGCTGGACCACTAAATTCCGTACCCCACATTGGGTGCGTTGGAACAAACCTTCCTTTATTGGAATGCGTATTCGCGACATTGACAATACTTTCCTTAGTAGACCCTAAATCAAACACAACTTGCTTGTTCACTAAATTTAAAATAGTCGGCAATAATTTTTCAGCTACGTTCACTGGTGTTGCAAGTGCAATGATATCCGATGCGGCGATAGCGTCTTCTAAAGACATCACTTCATCTACGATACCCAATTGCAAGGCTTGCTTTTGGTGATCTATGTTTTGATCCACTCCAATGACTTTGGAAACAATGCCTTTCTTTTTCAAAGACAATGCAAGCGAACCACCCATTAAACCAATACCAATCACTGCTAAACGCATGCTTTTATTTTTTTAATTGCTTCAGTAAATTTTTCTAATGAACCACACAAACTTACTCGGATGTAATTGTTACCCGCAGAACCAAATATGTCTCCAGGTGTGATAAAAACATTCGCTTCATACAATACCTTATCACTTAACGCATACCCATCTTTGTAAGTAGTTGGAATTTTTGCCCATACAAACATTCCCACTTGTTGTTTTGAATAAACACATTTTAAAACATCTAATAATTCGAATACTTTTTCACGTCGTGCTGTATATATTTTATTCACGGAGTCATACCAACTTTGATCCAAGCTTAATGCCTTGGCCGCTGCTAATTGAACAGGCAAAAACATGCCACTGTCCATGTTGGATTTAAACCTAAGTATTTCATTGATTCGGTCCTCGGCTGCTATGAGCATGCCCACTCTCCATCCTGCCATATTTTGACTTTTACTCAGAGAGTTTAATTCGATCACTACCTCTTTCGCCCCTTCAATAGACAATAAACTTTCGGGTTTATCATTTAAAATAAAGGAATAAGGATTGTCATGACAAATCAATATTTGATGCTTCCTTCCAAAGGCTACTAATTTTTCAAACAATTCCTTAGCTTAGTAGGACTTTGACCTGTTGGCATATGCGGATAATTCACCCACATCAACTTGACTTTTGATAAATCTGATTTTTCTAAATTTTCAAAGTCAGGTGCCCAACTGTTTTCGGCAGTTAATGCATAATAAAGCGGAGTGCCGCCCGCTAACTTAACTGCACTTGTATACGTCGGATAACCAGGATTAGGGATTAACGCCTGATCGCCTTCGTTTAAATAGGTCATACATATATGCATGATCCCTTCCTTGCTTCCTAGTAAGGGAAGTACTTCAGTAGCAGGATTTATATCTCCTACTTTAAAATACTTCTTATACCACTCTGCTACGGCTTCCCTTAAAATGGGAGAACCTTTATAAGATTGATAGGCATGGACATTGTCCTTACTAGCCTCTTCTTGTAATACTTTGATCACTTCAGGATGTGGTGGCAAATCGGGGCTTCCGATGCCTAAATTAATAATACCCTTACCCGCTTTATTGAGTTCATCAATTTCGCGTAGTTTGGATGAAAAATAATATTCTCCAATTCCCTCTAATCTATGTGATACTTTAAATTCCATATTAACCTTTAACTACTTTACCTTTTTTATACATACCAAATATTTTCAAACTATTCGTAAGGGATTTTATTTCCTCCAATACTTTTCCCATTTGTTTGTTGTTCTCAAATTCCAAATCTGCATAAAACCCATATTTAAATGTGCTTCCAGGAATAGGCATACTTTGCAACTTGCTCAAGTTTACTTTTCCTTGCGCGATTTTAGCCAACACTTTGGAAAGGATACCTCTAGAATGATCCGTTTGGAAATAGATAGACCCTTTATTTGCATCTGCTACTTTAATTTTAGCCGCCGTGGGCGCCATCACTAAAAAACGAGTAATATTATTTTTTAAAGTATGTATGTCAGGAGATACTATATTCAAATCATACAACTGTGCAGCTAATTTACTAGCGATGGCTGCAACATGTTTGTATTTATGTTGGTGTACCAATTTTGCACTTAATGCCGTATCCTCTGATTCAACTAATTTCCAATTGTATTTTTCTAAATAATCCAAACATTGTAAAATTGCCATAGGATGGCTATGCACTTCCTTGATATCTTCTAGCTTGACACCTGGATAGGTTAATAAATTTTGACTGATGGATAAATACACTTCCCCTATCACTTGTAGATTACTTTTTTGCAGTAAATTATAGTTGGGTAAAATACTTCCAGCGATTGAATTTTCGATGGCCATCACTGCGCCATCTGACAATTTGAGATCAGCGCCTATTTTTACCACTTCTCTAAAAGTATCACAAGTAATTACTTCTACATTTTTTCCGAAAAAATGCATGGCTGCCACTTGGTGGAAGCTCCCTTCGTATCCTTGTATCGTCACCTTTTTATTCATTCTTGATAAATCCTATTCGTTTTTATGTTTTTCCTGCTTTACGTTAGGGATAAAAAAAATCCCGACTGGTGGGCCGGGATTGTATATTTAGTTATTTCGTTTAAGCTTTTACAAATACTACCCGGCTACTTTGGTTAAAGTAGAAATAAAAGAAAAAGTAAAACCAATTGTTAATATTTGCTTTCATCGGGTCAAAGTTAATCTAAATAGCCTAATTGACAAAATAGTTTGCTTTAAATTCGTCCAAAACTAACAAATATTTGTTTTATAACTCTTTCATTAGCAATTGGCTAGCTTAATTTACCTGAACATTATTGAATAGAGTGACCCAGCAATTTAAGCATGTAGAAGATCTAAAAAAATGAGCCACCCCGTAGAAACGAGGCGGCTCTTACGATTGCTTGCCTATGAAATTCTTCTGATAACTGTCAATTGGCAATAAAGGGTTCTAATGAACCCACCAACAGTTCAATTATTTTTTAGCTTTTGCAGCAGTGTCAACAGTTACAGCAGCAGTGTCAACAGTTACAGCTTTAGCTGTATCTACAGTTGCAGCAGCAGTATCAGTTTTTGCTTCAGTTGAAGCGCCACCACAAGCAGTTAATGCAGCGATAGCTACGATTGCGAATACTTTTTTCATAAAATTTTGTTTAAATTAATTAATTAATACCCTTAATACAAAATGCAGTAAAAGGTAACCTGCTACCCTTAAAAATTAATAAAAGATCTCAATTTGGGTTACTTTTGACCCAAATAAGTATAAATACATTGAAAGCTGAATTAAATGAACAGGCCCTTTTAAAGGGGTTAGCCCAAAATGACTCCAAAGCAGTGGAAACCCTGTACAAAAGTCATTTTACCATGATTCAGCATTTCGTGGAAAATAACAACGGAAGTTTTGACGACGCAAGGGATGTTTTTCAAGAGGCCATGATTGCCTTATATGAAAAAGTACAATTGGATTCATTTGTACTTACTTGTCAAATTAAAACCTACCTCTTTTCCATATGTAAGCACTTATGGTTAAAACGCTTACATCAAATGGGGAAATATAGTAGTCCTTTAAATGCCCATGAGGAAAGTATTTCGGTAGAAACAGACATGGGGATGTTTGAAAAAAAAGAGGCGGCTTTTGCAATTATGAATCGGGCCTTAAATAGTTTAGGCGAGCCATGTAAAAGTTTATTAGAAGGGTACTATATCAATAAAAAAGGAATGCAGGAACTAGCGAATCAGTTTGGATATACCAATGCTGATAATACCAAGAACCAAAAATATAAATGTTTGATGCGGCTTAAAAAACTTTTTTTCGCGCAATATAATATAGGAGATTAATTATGGAAGACATACAATTATTAGAAACAATAGAAAGATACCTTTCAGGAGAAATGTCCTCAGAGGAGATCATCCAATTTGAATTAACTAGGAAAAATACTTCCGAAATTGATCAAATGGTGGTAGAGCATAAACTGTTCTTACACCAAATGGAAGCTTATGCGCAACGCAAAAATGTACAACAAACTTCACAACAAACTTTTAATCATTTATTAGCAGAAGGAGAATGGAGCCCATTGGAACTTGAATTACCTAAATATAAAGTAATCCAGCTTTGGACGAAATACAAAAAGACCATCGCCATTGCTGCTTCTTTTGGTGGATTTATTGCCATATTCACTTTCTTATTAGTCATGTATCTTTCTCCTAGCTTAAATGGCACTCAATTATTGCAATTAAGTAAGGCGGTAGAAGTAATTAAGAAAAATCAACAAGTGCAAGGCCATTTATTAAATGAAGTAAAATCAAAAGTGCCAGAGAACGCTAAATTAATTAGTGGCGGTTCTGGTTTTTTAATTGACACAAAAGGTTTTATCATTACTAACGCACATGTATTAAAAGGAGATGGTGCTATTGTCATTGATAATAAAGGCCGCGAACTCAATGCTACTATTATTTATAGTGACATCAATAATGATTTAGCTTTATTAAAAATCGAAGACAAGGATTATATACAACCTAAAAGTATTCCCTATACTATTCGACACAAAATCTCAGATTTAGGCGAAGAGATTTTTACTTTGGGTTTCCCAAGGAACGATTATGATATTGTTTATGGCAAAGGTTATTTAAGTGCCCAAACAGGATACGAAGGAGATAGTAATTCTTACCAGATTCAAATTAGTGCTAATCCAGGCTACTCTGGCGCTCCTATTTTTAATAATAATGGAGAATTAATTGGCGTCATTAGCACAAGACAAAAATTAATCGAAGGAGTGGCTTTTGCAGTTAAATCAACTAAAATATTTGAAGTCCTCAATGAACTAAAGAAAGATAAAAAAACTAAAGGCCTTAATCTTAAATTGGCAAAATATACAAGTTTAAGCAGCGCTGGTCGTAAAGCACAACTTGAGCAGTTGAAAAATTATATGTTCAGTATTCGCTCTTTTGACTAATTACCAGAGCTGGGTTGGATATACCTTTTCGGATACGAGTTGATCAATACAAGCTTTTACACCTGGTGCATCTTCCTTATAAGTAACGCCAAACCATTTTGCATTAGTAGGGATCACTTTTACTTTTCCTAAATTTAATTCGGTAAATCGGCCTGCAACCACTGGTATAAAAAACTCAGACTTAAGTTCCTGTCCTTGCTTTTGTAAGAATAATGCAAATTCTCGCTCACACAAATTAATAAATCCGGGAGCAAAGCACATAAAATTCATACTCACTCTTGTATCTTCTTTTAATGGTGTCTCAATTCCATTTTCCTCAAATACAATTTGACCATTCGCGGCCCTATAAATTTTAGTACACTCATTAATTTTAGTCAAATAATTTTCATTGTCTAAAGTACAAACGCCCCTACTCACTGTGCCATTATCACTTAAGGTGTTAGATAATTCATATCCTAAAATACAATAGGTTTCTTCGTTACAAATTGTCGTTAAAAAATCATAAGCCTGCTGAAAGGCAGCTGCTCCATAATAATCATCAGCATTGATTACGGCAAATGGTTCATTGACAATGCCCTTTGTGCATAACACTGCATGCGCAGTACCCCAAGGCTTTGTCCTTTCAGCTGGAACAGCATAATGATCTGTGAATTTATCCAAGGATTGATACACATATTCAGTTTGAATTTTCCCTTTTAACTTTGGCTCAAAAATATTTTTAAAGGGCTCTGCAAACTCTTCTCTAATGATAAACACGACTTTCCCAAAACCAGCCCGAATGGCATCATAAATAGAATATTCAATAATGGTTTCGCCATGAGGACCAAAACCTTCAATTTGTTTCATACTTCCATACCTACTTGCCATTCCCGCCGCCAAAATCACCAATGTGGGTGCACTCATGTTTAATAATTTTTAGTTGTAATTTTACCTACTAGGGGAAAAGTACGGGCAAAAATAACTGATTTTAATTAAATGAGAAAGTTTGAACGAAAACATTACAATACAATCCATTCCAAGTTTTAAAAGAGACTTCATTCAAGTCGATATATTAAGATTAGATGAATTACATCCAGTGGTGAGTGGCAATAAATGGTTTAAGCTTAGGTTTTATATACAACAGGCCGAACAACAAAAAGCCCATACCATCGCAAGCTTTGGTGGCCCCTATTCCAATCACCTAGTCGCACTTGCCTTTGCAGCCAAACAAAATGGTTTTAAAAGTATAGGTTATGTTAGATCCAATGCCAACGAAGCCATTACACCAACCCTTCAAGAAGCGATTGGATATGGAATGGAATTATTTTTTTTAGGTAGGAACGACTTTTCATTATTAAAAAATAAATTACTTCAATCGCAAAGCAATGCATCAAATGGTGTTTATTATATTGACGAAGGTGGATATGGCAGATTAGGAGCGCAAGGTGCAGCCACTATATTAGCGAACGAAAAAACGAATGCCTATAGCCATATTATTTGCGCGGTGGGCACTGGAACTATGATCGCAGGATTAATCAATGCCAGCCATGCTCATCAACAGATCATTGGAATCCCGATTTTAAAAAACGAAAACAGCATTCAAGAGGAGATTAAAGCATTATTGCTTTGTGAAGAAAAATCATTTACCATACTACTTGGATTTCATTTAGGTGGTTATGCTAAAACAAATCAAACACAATTTGATTTTATGAACCAACTTTGGAAGACGGATCATATTCCAACCGATATCGTTTATACAAGCAAATTATTAATGGCAGTGGAACAACTGATTGATCAAAATTATTTTGAACAAAATACCAAAATTCTTGTCATTCACAGTGGTGGCTTGCAAGGCAATAGGTCCTTGCCTTTGGGCACTTTGGTCTTTTAATATTATATAGAATTAGGACAACAACTCGCAGTCAAATACTTTTTCAAAATGAAATTTTATTTTCTGTTTGACTTCCTCGTAGTCTACTTTTTTTCCTAATTCTTTTTCCAAGGATGTCACTGCTTTTCCTTGAATACCACATGGAACGATATATTCGAAATGAGATAAATCGGTATTTACATTTAATGCAAATCCATGCATCGTAATCCACCTACTACATTTAATACCCATGGCACAAATTTTTCGAGCCATGAAGGGATCATCGGGTGATATCCAAACACCGGTCTCCCCTGCACTTCGTTCCCCATGAATACCATACTCAGCCAACACTTGAATGATGACCTCCTCCAAACTACGGAGGTACCAACCTAAATCAGTTTTAAATTTATCCAAATCTAAAATAGGATAGCCCACCACTTGCTGTAGTCCATGATAAGTAATATCACCTCCTCTATTAATATGATAAAATTCAATACCTAAATTTTCTAATTGTTGCTCTGACACCAAAATATGCTCAGGTTTACCACTTTTACCTAATGTAAACACTGGAGGATGCTCTACTAAAATAAAACGATGTTCGGTCTGTGATTGATCTGCAGGTAGGTTTTGGGTCCTATGGATGGATTTAATTTGAGTGTTTTTTAATAATAAAGCCTCCTGATAATCCCAGGTAGGTTTATAGGATTTTAGCCCTAAATCTTCAAAAAACACTTTTTGTCGCATAATACAAAGTTACAAACTAAGCCGCAATATCCTACTTTTGCATCATGTCAGAAGAAATTGAATTATCAGGAGAGGAACAAAACGAATCGCTTTACGAAAAATCGGTCTTTACAATTGATAAAGGTCAGGAACCCACTCGCATTGACAAATGGCTTCAAAGTCGTATCGAAGGCATCACAAGAAATAAAATACAAAACGGTATTGATGGTGGCTTTTTAACCGTCAATGGCAAAGTAGTTAAAAGTAATTATAAAACCCGCCCAGGAGACGAAGTGGTCTACATGAGTTTTATCAATCCGGATTACACCGAATTGAAACCTGAGGCGATGGATTTAGATATTGTGTATGAGGATGATTATGTCATGGTCATCAACAAACCATCCAATATGGTGGTGCATCCAGGAATTGGAAATTATACGGGCACTTTACTTAATGGCGTCGCCCACCACTTACTGTCTTTGAATCCAACACTGAGCGAGGATGTATTGCCTCGCTTTGGATTAGTGCACCGCATTGATAAAAATACTACTGGACTTATTGTACTTGCTAAAACACCCGAAGCGGCTTCTCATTTAGCTAAACAATTTTTTAATCATACCGTTGAACGAAAATATGTGGCTTTGGTTTGGGGAGATATGGAGCAAGAAACAGGAACCGTTGAAGCACATATCGCACGTCATAAACAAAATAGAAAAATGTTTGACGCCTACCCAGAAGGAGAAATTGGTAAACATGCCATTACTCATTATAAGGTCATGGAAAGATTAAACTATGTAAGCTTGGTTTCTTGTATTTTAGAAACAGGCAGGACCCATCAAATTAGAGTTCACATGAAACATATTGGCCATACTTTGTTTAATGATTGGGAGTATGGTGGAGATAAAATTTTAAAAGGCACCATTTATACAAAGTACAAACAGTTTGTTGAGAACTGTTTTGAAATATGTCCAAGATGTGCCTTGCATGCAGCGACACTAGGATTCGTTCACCCCTTCACCAATGAAAAAATGGTATTCGAAAGCAACCTTCCTAATGATATGCAGGGAGTGATCGAGAAATGGCGCAACTATAAAGCTTCCGCTCACCAATAGTCCTTATTTTTTTATCCAAACATTATTTGTAGGATTAAAATCAGGTAACACTTTATCAGGGTCGTAGGTGACTGATTCAATGGCCTCTGTACTTGGAATTTTAAATGTCCATGAAATATTGCGCTCCCATACTTCAACAGGTAATTTAATACGGCTCACATTTCCAGACACTGTTTTAATTTCTAAAATAACAGGCATCGCCATCTTTTCTAAATTATCTAAAGTAATCAACGCCCCTTTAGAATAATCGGCACTGTCGATATAAGTTACTTTACGAACAGCCACATCTAATTTCCAATTATTTACAAACCATCCTCTCCAAAACCATTGCAAACTTTCACCTGCCACATTTTCAATCGTATGGAAAAAATCATCGGGTGTGGGATGTTTAAATGCCCATCTGTTGATATAAGTTTTAAAAGCACGATCAAATCGATCCTTCCCTAGTATTTGCTCACGAAGTAATACTAATCCTGCAGAAGGCTTACTATAAGAAAGTGTTCCATTATTCATTTCCTTATAATTATCAACATAACTAAGCATGGGCTCTAATCCATCTCTTGTAAATAAAGCACCAATGCGATGCATATCCTGTGGCTGACCAGAACGATACTCGCCATGATTAAAATCCTGAGTGGATAAGGTATTTATAAAAGTATTAAAACCCTCATCCATCCAACCATATTGTCTTTCATTAGAACCTACAATCATAGGAAACCAAGTATGTCCAAATTCATGGTCATTCACTCCCATCAAACCACCACGCTTGGCACGTGCACCACAAAATACAATGCCTGGATATTCCATTCCGCCGGGCGTCCCTGCAACACAAGTAGCTCCTGGATAAGGAAATTCATACCATTTGGCAGAATTAAATTCAATTGATTTTTTTACATATTCTGTAGATCGGCCCCAAGCGCTGTCTCCATTACTTTCAATAGGATAAGCGGAAATGGCAATCGATTTTTTTCCAGAAGGAAGATTCATTTTTGCTGCATCAATAATAAAGGAAGCAGAAGCAGCCCATGCAGCATCACGCGCATTTTTAATTTTAAAATGCCAGGTTAATTCATTTTTTCCAGCAGGCCTTGAATGAATATCGGTCACCTCTTCTGCTGTTCGAATAACGACTGTTTTATCTGAAGCACTAGCCAATGCCCATCTCTTTATTTGTTCAGGCGTATATACTTCATTTGCATTTAATAATTCTCCCGAACTCACTACCATAATTTTAGCACCCGCGGTAATCGATATATCAAAATCACCATACTCTAAATAAAATTCACCAGGCCCTGTATAAGGAAGCGTGTTCCAACCCACAATATCATCCAAAACACAAACCCTAGGATACCATTGTGCCACTGTAAATATTTTTCCGTTCTTGGTTTGCATAATCCCCATTCTATCGGAACCATATTCAGGTGATATAAAAGCGTATTCGATTTTTAATTTTAATTGCCCTCCATTAGCAGCCACTTCCTTTGGAAGCAACACCTGCATACGCGTATCCTCAATCAAAAAGGGCACATCGGTAGTTACTGTTGCAGATGTGCTGCTTACTATTTTAACCGATTTGATTTTATAGCCTGCGTCAAAATTTTGTCCTCTTCCTCCATTGCGACTACCCACATAAGGCATGATTGCTGATCCTCGAGAATCTTGTTTAAATAAATTTTGATCCAATTGCATCCATATGAAATTTAATTTCGAAGGACTATTATTGGTATAAGTCAATATTTCAGTTCCTGAAATTTCATTGGTTACATCATTCAGCTTTACCGCTAATTGATAGTCGGCTCTGTTTTGCCAATACTTTGGCCCTGGCTCACCAGTGGCTGCTCTATATTCATTACCATTTTTAGTATAAAAGAAAGGAGCAAAAGCATCATGATAATCATACTTTGATTGGGGTGCAGTGGTTTGTGCCAATAAAAATTGTGTATTCATAAGGAATAAAAAAACAATAAAAAGGGCTCGTAACATTTTCATAGATAAAGTTTGAATAAACAATTTAATTAAAAAACCATGAGTAAAGTAGGAATTGTGATGAGATTAAAAAAAATGTCCCCCCTAGCAATAGGGAGGACATTTTGATAGGTCTATAAAACCAATCAACTAGTTTTTCTTATTCTGTGCACTTTGCATAGGCGATAATCCCATCGATTGTCCACGACCAAATCCTCTTGATTTGAATAAGGTGAATTTAGAAGGAGCTGACACATTAGGCCATCTATTATTAGTTTCATCAATATCCGCTGTTTCACGCATTGGATCCAATTGAATAGATACTGCTTTTTTATTTGTCAAAAATACTCTTGTTACTTTATTCTCATTTTTTCTCCAAATCTGAGCTGATAATTTTTGCATTTCTTTGGTGCCATCTGCAAATGTAAACTCTACAATGATCGGCATCACCAATCCGCCTTTATTTAAGAATGTGATTTCATATAAGTTAACATCAGCGTACTTCGCTTTCTCTGCATCTGTTAAAGCATCTGGAGCTGGAAAGCTCATTGCAGGTTGTTTGGTGACTGAATCATAAGGCTCAATCCCTCTATCGTATCTCCAATAAAAATCACGAAGTGTGGTATCCGCATCTGTTAAAAAAACAATAGACTTATCGGCTCTGTTTCTAACTTTTGAAATATCATCAAACTCAGGAATAGCTGGTTTATCTAAACCTCTTGGGCCACCTACCATTCCACCACCACGACCACCACGCATCATCATCATGCCACCACCAGCAGCAGGTGCCGCAGCAGTTGCATCATAGACAGCATGCTTCACCGTATCAATGGCAATATCTACTGGATCAATGCCGTAAAACCAACCTCTCCAATACCAATCTAAATCGATTGCACTTGCATCTTCCATTGTTCTAAATAAATCAGCAGGTGTTGGATGTTTAAACGCCCATCGACGTGCATATTCTTTAAACGAATAATCAAATAATTCACGACCCATCACCGTCTCTCTTAAAATATTTAAAGCGGTTGCGGGTTTTGTATAAGCATTAGGTCCAAATTGAATAATATTTTCACTATTAGTCATAATAGGCTCTAATTGATCCTTTGGTAGACGCATATAATCTGAAATAGTCCAGGCTGGACCACCTCTTGTAGGAAATTTATTATCATACAATTCTTCAGTTAAATATTCAACAAAAGAATTAAGTCCCTCATCCATCCAAGACCATTGACGCTCATCACTATTGATGATCATTGGGAAAAAGTTATGTCCTACCTCATGAATAATCACACCTAACATACCATGTTTAGCAGACTCAGTATAGCTACCATCTTTCTCAGTACGGCCATAGTTAAAGCAAATCATAGGATATTCCATTCCATTAGATGCTTCAATACTTTGTGCTACAGGATAAGGATAGGCAACACTAAATTTAGAATAACTCTTAATCGTATGTGCTACCGCTTTCGTTGAAAACTTACGATACAAACCATAAGCTTCTTTTCCATAAGCACTCATGCACATTACTTTTTTTCCTTCTACATTGGCAGCCATCGCATCCCATATAAATTTACGGCTACTTCCAAATGCAAAATCACGCACATTATTTGCAGCAAATACCCATGTTTTGCTTGTGGTTGCTTTATTTTTTTCAGCAGCTTTTGCTTCATCTAATGTCACCACTTCTACTGGCTCTGTTGATGTTTGTGCCTTTGTCCATCTTGCTAACTGCGCAGCAGAAAGTACAGCTGGATAATTTTGTCCTTGACCTGTTGCCATCACGACATGATCACCTGGAACGGTTATGGCAACATTATAATTTCCAAAAACTAAAGCAAATTCACCACGACCTGTGAACTGATGATTTTGCCATCCTTGGAAATCAGAATAAACACATAAACGAGGATACCATTGTGCCATGGTAAATAGGTAGTTACCGTCCTCAGGGAAATATTCAAAACCTCCACGACCTGCAACGGTCATGCGGTCTGTAATTTTATAAGTCCAACTTAATTTAAAAGTAAATTTTTGACCAGGTTTTAATGGAGTGGGTACTTCAATACGCATCATCGTTCCATTAATTGTATATTTTAATTTTGCTCCTAGTGCATCAGTTAAAGAAGAAATGATATGACCTAAACCATTATCAGATTTCGCTTCAATTAATTTATCAATCGTTGCAGGACTTACTGCACGACTTAATCTAGATTCTTCAGGGAAGCCTCCGTTATTGATGGTGCTGTGCTCATTTTCGTCCAATTGCAACCATAAATAAGTAAGCACATCAGGTGAGTTATTGAAATAGGTAACCGTTTCGGAACCTGTTAATAATAATTTTTTTTCATCCAAGTTGGCTTTGATGTCATAATCAGCTCTTTGTTGCCAATATTTTGTTCCTGGGGCACCACTCGCTGTACGATACTCGTTGGGAGTTGCTAAAATAGTCCCAAGTTGCTCAAACTTATTTCCATGATTGGAAGTAGGATTGTTACGAATGTCTTGTGCCATGACAAAACTTAAACTTGTTAATAAAACAAGAGTAAATAAAACTAATTTTTTGATTTGCATATAATCAATTTGATTTTAAAAAAGGAATGATTCTATCAAGTACCATATTTAAAGCGAACCCAATTGTTAATATAGATCCTATTCGGAGATATAATTTTCGGTCAACCTTAAAATGGGATACGAATATAAATGAAAAAAGTAAAATAATACTAACAATCAATAGCTGACCTAGCTCTAAGCCCAAATTAAAGGAGAAAAGAGGCGCAATAAGGCTTTCTTCCTTTCCAAGTAAACTTTTAAGGTAATTGCTAAATCCTAAACCATGAATTAAGCCAAAAAACAAGGCTAAATAGTAAATAATGGGGTATTTAGATTGAAAAGTGAAGCCCTTAACAAAAAAATTAGAGACCGCTGTAAAAAGGATGGTCATTGGAATAAGCAATTCAATGAGCTGAACGGGGAAATTTACCCATTCTAAAGTACTCAAAGCCAGCGTAATAGAATGCCCAATCGTAAAAGAGGTCACCAAAATGAGCACTTTTTTCCAGTCTAATACCATATATCTAATGACCAATGCTACAATGAACAATATATGATCAGAGCCATTAATATCAATGATATGCCTAAATCCCAAATGCGCATAAATGAGCATATCATTCATAAAATCAAAATTTTGAATTGTTAAATTAATCAAGACCTTTGCAATATACAAATAATCACTATGGCCTGGATTGGATGGAATACCTTTTTTACTGCAATGGTTGCTTTGGTTCACCCCTTTTTTGTGTCTGTCATTGACATTAATCACAATGAGAAAGAAGCCACCCTTGAAATTAGTGTACGCACTTTCACCAACGACCTTGAAAAAATGATTTCGGCTGATGCTAAAACCACGATCGATTTATCACAAGCAAGCCAAAAAAATAAAGCAGACGCTTTAATATCCGCCTATTTGAGCAAGCGACTTGGATTAACTGCCAATGGCATTAAATGCAATTTAGAATATGTTGGATTTGAAATTCAAAAAGAAAGTACTTGGACTTATTTTGAAGTAAAAAATTGCAAACAAATAAATCAATTAAATATTTTTTGCGAAGTTTTGTTTGGTGTCAACAATCAGCAAATTAATATTTTACATGTAAAAGAAAAAGGAGTTCGAAAAAGTTACGAGCTCATTTATCCAAAAAATGTTGCTCAGTTTAATTTTTAGTTTGATTGCAAAATAGGAAGTGTAGGCTCCCACTTTTTATAAATTTTTGCAGAGGCCCAACCAAATAACATTCCAATGACAGCCCCCGCTATTACATCAACTGGATAATGCACCCCTACATAAACCTGAGCATAGGAGATAATTCCAGCCCATACTAAAAATAAAAAACGAAATTTTTTAAATAAAGGTTGCAAGGTTATAAAAATAAACATCGCTATTCCAAAATGATTGGCCGCATGAGAGGAAGTAAAACTAAATGAAGTCAAACAATGATCGACCAACATATTTACCTTATTCATAACTAATGGATCAGCGCATGGCCTTAATCGATGAAAGAAGGGTTTAAAAAAATTACTACTTACTTGATCGGTCAATGCAACATTCACAATAGCTAATAAAAGCCATTTCCAGGTCCGAGTTCCTATTTTTTTAAATAAAAAGAACAATAAAATAACATAAAATGGAATCCAATGATCAGAAGTCCTAAACCAAAGAAGGCACTTATCAAGGACCCCATTGGTCCAGTGACCATTGATACGAAAAAAGAGAGATTGATCCTTATCTAATAGCCATTCTAATAAATGTTGCATCATGGCATAAAGATACAAGAATGCAAAAAAATAAAGTAAATTTGCATAACTTAATTTAACAAGCAACTTCATATAAATGGCACTGATTAAAAGCATTTCTGGTTTTAGAGGCACCATTGGTGGAAAACCGAATGAGAACCTCACTCCTATTGATATCGTTAAATTTGCCTCTGCTTATGGCACTTGGCTTATGAGCCAATCAACAGGACGCATCAAAGTGGTTTTAGGTAGAGATGGCAGAATGAGTGGCGCCATGGTTGAAACACTTGTTGAACAAAGTCTTTTGTCTCTAGGAATCGATGTGGTTCATTTGGGATTGAGCACCACACCTACTGTAGAGATGGCGGTTGTTTTTGAAAAAGCCAATGGCGGTATTATCATCACAGCAAGTCATAATCCCAAAGAGTGGAATGCTTTAAAACTATTAAATAATAAAGGTGAATTTGTGAGTGCAGAAGAAGGTAAAACTATATTAGCAATTGCCGCCAAGGAAGATTTTAATTATGCAGATATTGACCATATGGGTCATCTCATTTCCGATAATGCTAGTTTAGAAAATCACATTAAAGCCATTATTAATTACCCATTAGTGGATATCCAAGCCATAGAAGATGCGCAATTTTCTGTGGTAGTAGATGCGATCAATAGTTCGGGCGCATTTACGGTACCCGCCTTGTTAAATGCAATAGGCGTAACCAACATTAAAGTTTTAAATGCAGAGATGCATGGGAATTTTGAACATAACCCAGAACCTTTAAAAGAAAATTTAACCCAACTTTGCACCACTGTCATCAATAATAAAGCACACTTAGGTATCGCTGTTGATCCTGATGTAGACCGCTTGTGTTTCGTGAGTGAGGATGGGGAATTATTTGGAGAAGAATACACTTTAGTTGCGATTGCAGATTATATTTTACAACACAAAAAAGGAGCGACGGTCAGCAATCTTTCTTCCACAAGGGCATTAAAAGATGTCACTGAAAAAAGAGGAGGTACTTATTTTGCTAGCGCCGTCGGTGAAGTGAATGTGGTAAATAAAATGAAGCAAGAACATGCAGTAATTGGGGGTGAAGGCAATGGCGGTATTATAGTTCCAGATTTACACTATGGCAGAGATGCCTTAATTGGTATTGCTTTATTTTTAACTCATTTAGCAAAGTCGAAAATAACCGCTTCCACTTTAAAAGCAAGTTACCCTGTCTATTTCATGAGCAAAAAGAAAATGGAATTGAACGATAGCATCTCATTAGAAAATATTTTTGCACATTTAGAAAAGCAATTTTCAAACTACCCAATGAATAGAGAAGATGGGATGAAAATTGACTTCAAAAGTGAATGGGTACACTTAAGGTCAAGTAATACCGAGCCAATTATTCGTATTTATACCGAAGCTCCCACGCAAATAGAGGCAGATCAATTAGCAGATAAAATTATTTCAATTATTCAAGCCATTCAGTAACTTCGATTTGTATGGAAAGAATCTATTTTGATAATGCGGCTACCACGCCCATTGACCCATTGGTACTAGAAAGCATGTTGCCCTTTTTTAAAGAGCAATTTGGCAACCCATCGTCTATTTATAGTTACGGTCGTGAAACGCGAATGGCCATTGAACAAGCCCGAAAAACGGTAGCCTCCATCTTGGGAGCAAAACCTGCTGAAATATTTTTTACCAGTGGCGGTACTGAAAGCAGTAATACTATTTTACATGCGGCAGTAACCGATCTTGGTTGTACTCATATCATCAGCTCCCCTATCGAACATCATGCCACTTTGCATACTGTCGAATATTTAGCCAAAGCCCATCAGATTAAATTGTCTTATGTTTCTATTTTACCCAATGGGCATATCGACACTTCACATCTTGAAGCATTATTAAAAGAAGATACAGGCAAAACCATTGTCAGTATTATGCATGCTAATAATGAAATTGGTAATTGTATCCATCTTGATACAGTGGGGGCAATATGTAAAAAGTATAATGCCTATTTCCATAGCGATACAGTTCAAACAGTGGGGCATTTCCCTTTTGATTTAAAAAACACTAATGTCGATTTTATCACAGGAGCAGGTCATAAATTTCATGGCCCTAAGGGAGTGGGCATACTTTACATTAATGAAAATATTAAAATACATCCCTTTTTGCACGGGGGTGCTCAGGAAAGAAATATGCGCGCAGGTACTGAAAATGTATATGGCATCGTGGGACTTGCAAAAGCTTTAACATTGGCACATGAAAACCACGAAGCAGATAAAACCTATATTCAAGAACTAAAAAAATATATGTATGACGCTTTGAATACACATATTCCTAGTGTTAGCTTTAATGGTGATCCCTTTGGTGAAAGTTTGTACACTTTACTAAGTGTTAATTTCCCTAAAAATCAAAAGACAGAGATGCTCTTGTTTAATTTAGATATTCAAAATATTTGTGCTAGCGGTGGAAGTGCATGTTCTAGTGGCGCACAACAAGGCTCTCATGTTATAGCCGCTTTAAATAAGGGTTCAGATATCGTGACCGTTCGTTTTTCTTTTTCAAAATACAATACAAAACAAGAAATTGATACTGTAGTTCAAGCATTAACTTCTTTATTATAAAGCTGTAAAATATAGGATATTAAAAAGCCCTCTTTCTTCCAATAGAAAAAAGAGGGCTTTTATTTTATACCTGTTCGTTTATTTCTTTATAGCTGAAAAATCCTTCTCCATTTTACTGACTGCATCTACTAGTTGTGAGCAGGTTAAAATATCCTGCACAAATGCTATTTGCTTACTTGCTAAAGTATTCGGTTTTCCTTGATATGCATTTTCGGCATTTTGCAAAAATTGATCATTACTCATAGAATCACCCAACCCCTTATAATAAGTTACCTCCTGCTTTAAATCCTTTAATAATGAAGTAGTTACTTTTTTAGCCAAATTTAATTCGCCAGAAGCGTAACATGCTTGTAAGAATAAGTAAGAGAAATAATTATGTTGATTACCTCTATTAGAAGTCATTCCATAAGGGAAACTTTTTTCATTGGTTTCGGAATCAAATTTTCTTAGTAATTGCTGCGCTTTCTCTCTTTTTCCTTCTGCTACTAATGCTTGCGCTACTTGAGCAAATGCCAATCTTAATGAATTTAAATGACGTCTATTTTCTTCATCAAAATAGACATTCGGATTTTTAGCATTCCCAAAAGCAAATTTAGTCATCATATTTTTATAAGCTAAATCAGCATCCATATTTTGATTCAAAACAGGAACCAATTGATAAGACAACCCTGTCTGACGAACATATTTATCTAAACCTAACTCCTTTAATTCTTGTGTAGAAGTAAAGCATATAGGTCTTTTGAATTGAGAGGTCGCTATAATGGAATACATCGCCAATTCATTTTTTAATAGATATTGTCTGTTAGGATTAAAGTCGATAAGCAAATTGTCTACAATGGTATCTGTTGCCTTAGCAATTCCTGATGCCAATGCATTGGCTTTATTGACAGGCACTTTAAATTTATGTGTTGGGAAAATATTGACAGGTCCATCTTGCGTTGAAGCCATATATTTCCCTGTAGGATCACCAATGACATATCTAAATACGGAATCTAAGTTATGGTACCTTGTTTCACCAAATTCTGGCAATGCATTATAATAGGCGACATTTAACTTATTACCCGATACTTGTTCTTCAGTAAATATGACATCGAATTTATCGCTTTGATTCACCTTATACCTCAACTCCTTCATATACCAATCGGAACCCAATAGACTATTCACCACCACACGCACATCTGGACGGATGCCTTCCACTTCTTGTGCATACCATAATGGGTAAGTGTCATTGTCTCCAAATGAAAATAGTATTGCATTAGGAGGGCAGCTTTCTAAATAGTTACGGGCCAAATCACGAGGCAACGTTTTTTGACTACGATCATGGTCATCCCATTCTTGTTGTGCCATTAATGCAGGTACTGCAAAAAAACAAATAACGGTAGCTATAATACTCGCCGTTCTTTGATTCACTACTCTAGATAGCCAAGTAATCACTTGCAATACGCCTAATCCTATCCAAATAGCAAATACATAAAAGGACCCCACATAAGCATAATCACGCTCACGAGGTTGCAAACTCACTTGATTAAGATAAAGCACGATGGCCACCCCTGTAAAAAAGAAAAGTAAACCTGTTACGATAAAATCTTTTTTATTTTGTTGGTATTGGAATATTAAACCAATTAATCCTAAAAGAAATGGTAAGAAGAATAAATTGTTGTGTGCTTTATTGTTATTTTTTATGGTGTCTGGTAATTTAGACTGATCACCAAAAAATAAATTATCTACCACCGAAATTCCAGTACTAAAATTACCATCTCTTACATTTCCAAATCCTTGTAAATCATTTTGCTTACCTGCAAAATTCCATAAGAAATATCGCAAATACATAAACCCGAATTGATAATTGGTAAAGTATTTGATATTGTCACGCAATGTGGGCGCTTCGCCATCCACTACTCCAGCGAATGCTCTATAACTATCCATTTGACCTCTATCATTCTCGCCATCCCACATTCTTGGAAATAAATGCGAAGAGGGTGCCGAAGTCCAATCTCTCTTATAGTTTTTACCTGATAAGTCATATTGCTTAGGTGCTTTCACATATTGATCTCCATTTTCAACATTCTCCACTTTGTCTACATAATCTGGACCAAATAAAATAGGCCAATCACCATATTGCTCTCTACCTAAATATCCGACCAAGGTAACAGGATTGTCAACATTATACATATCCACCGAAGGATCTGCATTGGAGCGAATCATGGTAGTGACATAAGTGGTATACCCTAATAACATAAATATCATGGACCATACCCCCAACTTTAAAAAATAAAGTCCTTTTTTATTGGCATAATAAATACCGAAACCTAAAATGGCAGCTAATAATACAAAAAAGAAAATGAATCCACTAAAAAAGGGCAAGCCTAATGAATTCACAAAACTAACATCAAAAGCCCCCGCCCATTTAACAGTATACTGAATAAGGACCACTTGAATAAATCCAGTGATGACCACGCCTATTAAAAAAGCAATAAACCCTCCCATTAAAGTAGGCTTGTATTGTCTAAAATAATAGACCATGACTATAGCAGGAATGGTTAAAATATTTAATAAGTGAACTCCTATCGATAAGCCCATCATGTAAAAAATAAAAATAATCCACTTATCAGCGCCTGGCTGATCGGCCTTATGCTCCCATTTCAAAATGGCCCAAAAAACCAATGCAGTGAAAAAAGAACTCAATGCATACACTTCCCCTTCAACTGCACTGTACCAAAATGAATCACTAAAAGTATAGGCTAAGGCACCTACAATACCGGCACCCATAATGGCCATAATTTGATATCCTACTGGTTCAGCGCCAGTTTGCTTGGTTACAATTCGTTTCGCAAAATGGGTGATGGTCCAAAATAAAAATAAAATGGTAAAACCACTTGCTAAAGCACTCATGGTATTCACTGCCTTGGCAGCTGTGAGTGGATTGTCTCCAAATAAAATAATAAATACCCTACCTAATAAAACAAACATAGGTGCTCCTGGAGGATGTGGTATTTGTAATTTATAAGCACTGCTGATAAATTCACCGCAATCCCAAAAACTGCCGGCGGCTTCTGCTGTCATCACATAGACGGTACAAGCGATTAAAGTAACCACCCAACCCGTCCAATTATTAATTTTTTTGAAGTCCATTTTTGACCATTTTAGTAGTTGCAAACTTAATTGAATCTAGCCAAAATGGGAAATTAATAGCCGCTTTAAGTATATTTTAAGATTTTAAGGTTCCCTCAAGGTTTTTTATCTTTGTTGTCCATGAGCCAACCCACCAGTGTCGCCTTTCATACCCTAGGCTGCAAACTCAACTTTTCAGAAACATCTACCCTTTCAAGACAATTGGAGCAGGGCGGATTTGAAAAGAAGGAATTTACAGACAAAGCGGATGTTTATGTGATCAATACCTGTTCTGTCACTGAAAATGCAGATAAAGAATGTCGTCAATTAGTGCGTCGTATACAAAGACGCTCCCCTGAAAGCTTTGTAGTGATAACAGGTTGCTATGCTCAATTAAAGCCTAATGAGATTGCAATTATTCCAGGAGTAGATCTAGTATTAGGTGCTGCAGAAAAATTTAATTTAATTCAACACCTTTCCAATTTAACCAAGGGTGATGCTACCAAAATATGTAGTTGTGATATAGATACTGTATCTGACTTTCATTCCTCTTTTTCGGTCAATGACCGTACCCGTACATTTTTAAAAGTACAGGATGGATGTGATTATAGTTGTACTTTTTGTACCATTCCATTAGCGCGCGGCAAAAGCCGTAGCGATCGGATTGAAAATGTGGTTGCCCAAGCACAAGGATTAGCAGAAAAGGGAGTGAAAGAAATTGTTTTAACTGGAATTAATTTAGGTGATTTTGGAAAAGGACAAACAGGAGGGAAAAAACACGATGAATCCTTTTTTGATTTAGTAAAAGCATTGGATGAACAAACCACGATACCTAGATATCGTATTTCTTCTATCGAACCCAATTTATTGACCAACGAAATTATTGAATGGGTTGCTAAGAGCGATCAATTCATGCCCCATTTTCATATCCCATTGCAAAGCGGATCAGATGCTGTTTTAAAATTAATGCAGCGAAGGTATACAAGAGATGTTTATCTAGATAGAGTGAACTTGATTAAAAAAATAATGCCGCATGCTTGTATTGGAGTAGATGTGATTGTGGGTTCTCCTGGTGAAACAGAAGATTATTTTAAAGAAAGTATGGACTTCATACATGCACTTGATATTTCCTATTTACATGTATTCACTTACTCTGAACGAGCGGCTACAAAAGCATTAACCATTAAACCAGTAGTACCTATTTCTGTTAGACAGGAGCGTAATAAAATATTAAGAAATTTATCGTATCAAAAACTACAATATTTTACTGCACAACATGCAGGCTCCACTCGGAAAGTTTTATTTGAATCTCCCAAGGCGGCAAAAGATAACAATGAACTACTCATGTTAGAAGGATATACAGATAATTATATTCGAGTAGAAACCCCTTATCGACCAGAATGGAGTAATCAGTTAATTGATTGGACTGTGGCGTAAATTAGTGCAGCGATACTTCCTCTACCTTGAATTCTACAATCATCATCATGTTGATGCTTTGCAATTGAACAAAAACAGTTTTTTTGCTGGATCGGATCACTTCTCCTTTTTGGCCCATAAATAAACCTTGGTTAATGGATACTTTGGTTTGCGCAGGTAGGTTGGTTAAATTCACTACTTGAATTGCCGTATTGGCTAGTCCCAAATATTTTCGAATGACTTCAATTTCGTTGTCTCTAATAATGGCTGGTTTTTTTTCAAAATATAAAAAATTAACCACCCCTATAATACCCAGTACTTTAGAATGTTCTGATTTATTTATTTTAACAAAGACATAAGATCTGAATAAAGGCTCTTCGATAATTTTTTTTCTATCCGACCATTGTCTTTCCTTTTTTTGAACAGGGCACCAGCTTTCAATGCCATTTTTTAATAATAACCCATCTACTTTTTTCTCCCACTTCGACTTTGTATAAATAACATGCCACTTTTTAATACTTGCAGATTCATCCACTTTCATAGTTCAAATTTAATTAGTTCCCTTTTTTAGCAACCCAATTTTGTGGTAAAAATTCAGCTAATAATTTACTTGCTTCATTCACTTGAGCATCCTTTGCTACCATTTTAAGCCAAGCTTGATAACGATCTTGTTTTGTTTTATCAGGATTGTTATAAAATTTATCGTAATCTGCTTTGAGTGAAGTCACTTGCATAGAATCCTTTAATTTAATCCTGTTATCGTTGATGCGCATGTTAACCATGAGTTGTTTTCTATAAGTGACATACTTATCTAATTTTAAATTCACAGGTCGGTCCATTTGCGTGGACACCCATTGAAGTGTCTTTTTGAATTCAGCGATCGCCGTATCCTTTGCAATTTTTTCATTTGCTTTTGCTGCAATAGCTGCGATGGCTGCATTATTTGGCCATACTTGGAATTTAGCCCTTTCCATTTCATCCCATGGAAGCGCAGCTTCATTGTCCTTTTCTCTGTACTTTAAAAATTCATATTCATCAGGAAAGATTACATCTGGCACAACTCCTTTTTTTTGTGTAGAACTTCCAGTGACCCTATAAAATTTTTGGAATGTTAATTTCACAGCACCATACTCAGTTTGAATTCCCATATCATCCAATGGCTTTCCAAAAGCAACATTGCGTTGCACCGTTCCTTTACCATATGTCGAAGTGCTACCCATAATGATTCCTCTTTTATAATCCTGAATAGCACCTGCAAAAATTTCACTTGCCGATGCGCTAAATTCATTGACCATCACCACCAATGGACCATTATAAATAGTGCCTGGTACTTCATCAGCTAAAATTTGCGAACGCCCTTCTTTATTTCTGATTTGAACAATAGGACCTTGGTCAATAAAAAGACCTGCCATTTGAACCACTTCATACAAAGAACCCCCGCCATTATACCTAATATCTATAGCAATACCCTTTACTTTTTCGGCTTTTAATTTTTCAATTTCTTTGGCTACATCTCTTGCACATCTTGCACCTTCTTCCCTATCAAAGTCGGCATAAAAATCAGGAAGTAATATGTATCCATATTTATCATTGCCTTTTTGAATAATGGCGCTACGTGCAAAACCTTCATCTAAAATGATTTTTTCTCGCTTTAATGAAACCACTTTAGTAGAACCATCCGGTTTGCGAATGGTTAATCTAACTTCTGTGCCTAAATTTCCCCTTATCAATTTTACAGCATCTGTTGTTTCATATCCAGTCACATCAACAGGCTCTTCAGAACCCTGACCCACTTTGGTTATCACATCATTAACAACCAACTGACCTGACTTCCAAGCCGCGCCCCCTGGCTGAATACTGGCAATTTTAATGCCATTGTCATCCTGTGTCAATTGTGCTCCAATACCATAAAAAGTGCCGCTCATTTGTTCGGTAAAAGATCGCTTCTCCACTGGTGCAAAATAATCAGTATGCGGATCCATTAATCCAGTGATGGTATTCAAAAATGTTTCGAACCTTTTTTCCTTATCAAAAGTTTTTTCTAATCGCTCAAATCTCTTTGCATACTCTTTTTTTACAGTACCTCGCGCTTCCCTCTCTAAAGTGGAATCTGCTTTTACAACGAACTTCTCCTTTGTTTTATTTTTCTCTCTTTCTTCCACTAAATTGGCATATCGATCTAATGATTTATATTTCAAAATCTGGTACCAATTTTTATACCTATCCGCTTCATTGATGGGCGCTTTTTTATTTTCTAAATCCAACGAAATCGAATCATCCATATTATAATCAAAAGGAGTCTGAATGATGGTTTCAAAAATCTTACGCGCTTCTACTAATCTTTTTTCATAAATAATACTCACCGCAGGTTCAAATAAAATATCTGCTCCGTGAATTTCTTCATCTATCTTATTCTGATAAATTTGAAGTGCTTGAATATCTGTATTTAAAAAAATATTTTTTTCAGGATCTAACGTTTTTAAAAAGCCATTGAAAACATCACGTGAAAATTCATCATCAATTTTTCGAGGACTATAATGTTCTGTTTCTAATAAATGTCCGATGGTGGATAATAATTTTCTATGCCTCACTTCGGGCAATTCGCCATTTTGCTTATCGAATGTTTTAAACGCAAATAAAACAACGCCCAATAAAACTACAGTAGTGAATACCTTCCACTTATTTTGTCGTAAATATGTCATAATGTTTCGCATGTATATTTTCAAAAATAGCGCAAAATGAGTTTGAATGTGCTTAAATAGGACAAACACCTTGTTTTTATGATAAAATTATAAAAACACTAAAACTAATTTTATTCGTCCTTAAAATTACCTTATTTTTGCTCCCCTAAATGGAGGGCGTAGCTCAGTAGGTTAGAGCGACACTTTGTGGCAGTGTAGGTCGTGGGTTCGAGACCCATCGTTCTCCCCCTTTAAATCCTATCCTTTACGTAAATGCGTGATCTGGATAGGATTTTTGATTAAAAAAAGTCATTATGCAAACAATTTTGATCACCCTTATGTCGGGCCTCTTGGGCTGGATTTTGATCTGGTTATTGGCAAAAAGTCTTTTTTATCCTACCAAGCCCATTTCCTTTCTTGGATTTAGATGGGAGCCCGCTATCCATTCCTTCCTCCGCCATTTCCCATTTGAGGCCTTGGCTCCGACTCCAAATAAAGACGCATACAATGCCATCTTGCCCTTAATTGATGAGAAATTGGACCAATTCTTTGATAAAACCATCAAGGAGAAATTACCTATGATTTCTATGTTTATTGGGGATAAAACGGTGGTACAACTTAAAACAGTTTTTTTAGAAGAACTAGCGGGCCTATTTCCGCAAATTATCCAACAATTTTCAGAAAACGCAAAAAAGGAAATGACTCAAACCCTTTCCTCAAAATTGATCTTGGTTTTAAAGCCCATCATCATGAAATCTATTAAACCACTGCAATGGATGGCATTTGCAATCGGTTCCATTTGGGGCTTCATTATTGTCTATTTATTACGCCATATTTAGCCACAAAACTCCAACACTTATCTATTGAAATTACCGCTCATACCAACTTGATACCATCCTTAGATTATTAGTTTGATATTTGCACCCCACAGTAAACTTATATACCCATTATTCGTCCAATACATATGAAAAATATAATTATCATTTCTTTCCTTTCCCTATTTATTCAAGTACAAAGCTTTTCGCAAAGACCTACTGGTGTTTTACCAAAAGCAGGTGCTGGCAATATGAACATGGGTAGATATTATGGAAAATTAGTAGATGCTAATAAAAAAGGCATCGACGGAGCCACGCTTCAAATTAAAGGAAACAAATTTGATACAGTAAGCAAAAAAATGATAGAGCGCATTTTAGGAACGCAACTAAGTGCAGCAAATGGAGACTTTAGTTTTGAAAACTTACCGGTGATGGGAAGTTTAAAATTAACCATTACTAATATCGGCTTTACAAAATTGGAAAAGACCCTCAACTTTAATATCAAAATGACTCCTGGTCAAAATATGCAAGAATTATTGGCTGCAGTGGACAAGGATTTAGGCAATATTAAATTAGAAGAATCTGCTAATGATTTACAAAGTGTAACTGTGACGAGCACCGCACGCCCTCAATTTGAAATGGGCATTGATCGTAAAATTTTCAATGTTGACAAAAATATAATGAGCACTGGACAAACTGCTGTGGAAGTAATGAAAAGCATTCCTAATTTAAATGTGGATATTGATGGCAATGTAACATTAAGAAATGCAACACCCACTTTACTGATTGACAATCGACCCACTACTTTGACAATGGATCAAATTCCTGCTGATATTATAGACAGAGTTGAAATCATTACGAACCCGTCTGCAAAATATGATGCATCAGGTGGTAATGCCGGTATTTTAAATATCGTATTAAAGAAAAATAAAAAGAATGGTTATAATGGAGGCATTAGAGCAGGGGTAGATATGCGCGGCAAGTTTAATGGCGGTGGAGATTTGAATGTCAGAGATAATAAATTAAATTTTTCAGTAAGTGCTAATATCAATGGTCGAAAATCAGTGAATACCAATACCACTGTTCGTGATATATTAGGAGCTACTATGCCTACCCAAGTCACCACCATCAATAATAGTACTGGAAATGGGTCTTTTAATTTTTATCGTGCAGGGTTGGACTATTTACCAGACAATCGAAATACATTTTCACTATATGGTAATTTAATGCAAGGAAATATGGGCTCTTCTGGAAGCCAATCCATTGATAGTGTCAAAGCAGGGGTACATACTCAAGCTCCATACCAATTAACAAATAGTAATTATTTTGATTTCTTAAATAAGGGTGCGCAATTAAGTTTCAAACATTTATTTGCCGAAAAGGGGCACGAAATAACCTCTGATTTTAATTATAATGAAAGTAATAGTAATAGTTGGTCTAATATTAATTCGTCTTTTTTAAATCAAAAAAGCAACGGCGTTGGGAATAGTAAAAATTACACGACCAATCTTGATTATGCACGCGAAATTACAGATGATATAAAATTTGAAGCTGGAATGCGTTATAATTTTAGAGACGAGTACAATAGTCGTGATCAATTTAGGAATGATGTTTTTTTAGGTAGTATTAGTAATAAATATAAATACGGTGAAAGTATTATGGCTGAATATGTTAATTTAAGTGGTAAAAAAGGTCAACTTAGTTACCAATTAGGTTTAAGAGCCGAAAGCAGAACATTCACAGTTGATGTTCAAAACCATGCAGGAATGGATTCTTTGCATTTTAAAACTTCTTTACCCATTTCCTTATTCCCTAGTGCATTCGTAACTTATAAATTGAATGATAAAAATGATTTACAAATCAATTATTCGAAACGAATCAACGCACCTAACTTTTTTCAATTACAACCCTTTCCTGATTACAGCGATCCTTTAAATATTACAGTAGGAAACCCTGGCTTGAAACCACAATTCACACACTCCATTGAATTGAATTATAATAACGCATATAAAAAAGGATCCAACTTGTTAGCAAGTGTCTATTATAAATACAGTACTGATTTAATTACTAATTATATTTATAGAGCCATCAATCCAACAACAAACGATAGTGCTTATTATAGCTCCTATATTAATGCCAACACCGCTGTTACTTATGGATTAGAATTAAGTAATAAAACAACCATCACTAAATGGTGGGATATGAATTTGAGCTTTAACTTATTTAACTCTTCTATTCAAGCAACAATACCTGGCCAAAATGTCAATAACAACCTAACCAGTTGGTTCAGTAAAATGAATAATACATTCAAATTTCCGAAAGGCTATTCTTTCCAATTTAGTGGTCAGTATCAAGCTAAGACTATCTTACCTCCAGGGGGCGGAAGCTCATCAGGTGGCGGTAGAGGTGGTATGGGTGGCGGTATGGGTGGTGGCGGATTTGGCGGCCCACAATCTACAGCACAAGGTTACAACTTTGCTTACTATGATTTTGATATGGCTATTAAAAAAGATTGGACCTTATCAGGTGGCCGTACTGCTAGTTTATCCTTAAGTGTGAGCGATGTGTTTAAAACAAGGGTGAATAAAACTTATTCTGAAAGTCAATTCTTTATTCAAAATGTAACTCGTATTAGAGACCAACAATTTTTCAGACTTAATTTTTCATACCGATTTGGAAAGTTTGATTTGAACTTACTTAAACGAAAAAATAATAAAACGGAAGATGGAGGCGCGATGGATCAAATGCAACAATAAAAAATAAATTCGAATTTATTTTTGGGTTTTTCCTTGCAGCATAGGTACAAATGAAAAAGCATCAAAGGCCTCCTTTTTGACAGAACCATCTCGTTTTTTAGTTAGCCTAAGCATTCGCTGAGTGGAAGCAGATTCGTCCAAGGGGATGACCATTTTTCCACTTGTTTTTAATTGCGCCCATAACTTTTCAGGAATCTTCGGAGCAGCTGCTGTGATTAAAATTTTATCAAAAGGTGCCAAACTAGGCAAGCCCTCAAAACCATCTCCAAAAAAAAACTGCACTTGTGGATAGGTGTCTTTAAAAATATACTTAGCCGTTTTTTCAAATAATTGCTTTTGTCTCTCAATTGTAAAAACCTGGGCGCCCATTTCAGCTAATACGGTTGTTTGATACATACTCCCTGTTCCAATTTCGAGTACCTTTTCCCCTTTTTTAATTTGTAATAATTGAGTTTGATACGCCACGGTATAGGGCTGCGAAATAGTTTGATCTGCCGCTATGGGGAATGCACGGTCCTCGTATGCGATTTTATCAAAAGCAGAATCTAAAAAAAAATGTCGAGGAATTTTGCCTATCGCTGCTAAGACATTTTCATCGGTAATGCCTTTCTCTCTCAAAAGTAGCACTAGCTTTTCTCTCAATCCTTTATGTAGATAGGCGTCAACTAATGTCTCTAATTTTTTCATTCGTATTGATTAATTTAACTGCATATCTTTTATGATATCACTTATCTTATCTTGTAATAGCAGATATTGAGCATCAAAGGAGGCTTTGTCCTTTAAAACAGTGTTGACACTAAAATAAAATTTGATTTTTGGTTCGGTACCAGAAGGTCGAGCGGATATTTTACTTCCGTCTGCAGTTATAAATTGCAACACATTACTCTTAGGCAAATCTAATTTCCAAGTACTTCCTGTTTGTATATTTTTTCCTAGTTGTAATTCGTAATCTAAAATGGTCACTACCAAAGCGCCATTGATAGTAGCAGGCGGGCTTTGCCTATACCCTTCCATCATTGCTTTGATTTCTTGCTGACCATTCATTCCTTTTTTGGTAATGCTTATTAAATTTTCATAATAAAAACCGTATTGAATATATAATTCAATCATTTTATCAAATAAGGTTTTGCCTTTACTCTTTTCATAAGCTGCCATCTCACACAATAAAGCCACTGCACTGACAGCATCCTTGTCTCTAATCTGATCTCCAATCATCAATCCAAAACTCTCCTCTCCTCCAATGATATAGTTTTCTTTACCTTCTTTTTCTTTCACTAATTCAGCAATCCATTTAAAGCCTGTCAATACATTATAACAATTCACTTCATTGATTTTAGCCACTTGGTTGATCATTTCAGTGGTAACGATGGTAGTAACCACCATATCATTGGGTTTGGCGATTCCCTTTGACCTACGCGCTTCCATCATATAGGCAAAGGCTAAAACTGCTGTTTGATTTCCATTCATTAAAACCCACTCTCCTTTATGATTCTTAACGCCTACGCCTACTCTATCTGCATCGGGATCCGTTCCTAATAAAATGTCGGCATCTAAAGCTTTCGCTTTTGCCAATCCGATACTCATGGTTTCACTTTCTTCCGGATTAGGATATATAACGGTGGGGAAATTACCATCTGGATTAGACTGCTCTTCTACTACATGCACATTTGTAAATCCAAATTCGGCCAATACTTTTGGAACTAAAGTAATTCCAGTTCCATGAATAGGCGTATATACAATTTTTAAATCATGTTGTTTTGCAATCATTTCTGGATACACACTTAATGAGCTCAGCATTTTGGTATAGGCATTATCCATGTCGGAACCTAATAACTGTATACGATCCGATTCCCCCGACCATTTGACATCGTCAACACTTTGAATGGCTTCCACTTCGGTGATCACATTGCTATCATGTGGAGGTACCAATTGCCCTCCATCATTCCAATAAGCTTTATAGCCATTGTATTCCTTTGGATTATGAGAGGCAGTACATACCACTCCAGCTTTGCATTTTAATTGTCTAATTGCAAAACTTAATTCCGGCGTAGGTCTCAATGATTCAAACAAATACACTTGAATACCGTTGGCAGCAAAAACTTGCGCAGTGGTCTCAGCAAAAAAACGAGCATTATTTCTGCTATCATGCCCTATGGCAACTGAAATATTTTCGCCAGGATAAGTTTTAAGTAAATAATTCGAGAAACCTTGCGTTGCCATTCCAATGGTATATTTATTAATACGATTGGTTCCTACTCCCATAATCCCTCTTAATCCACCAGTTCCAAATTCCAAATTTCTATAAAACGAATCTTGTAATTCCTCTTTATTATGAGTTTGTAATGCAAGAATTGCTTGCTTGGTGGCATCATCATAATTGCCTGTTAACCAGCGTTGCACATTCATTTCAATAGTTTGACTCATAAATCCTCGTTTAATAGCAATTTTAAGCAATAATTGCAAATCCACCAATTCGCAATGACTGATTATTAATATTAATGTATAAATTTGATTTTTCCAAGTATGAAACTTACTACGCTACTTTTTTTTACTGCCATTTTGATCTCCATTTCATGTTGGGGACAAATTCAAGACTCTACTTTCACCCCTATTACAAAATATGCCAATCAGGAGACAAATTTTAAAAAAAGACTACGCATTGTTTCCTCGCTTCAAACCCTAACCTATGGAGGTTCGATGGTTGGATTAAATAAAATTTGGTATGATGGTTACCCTCGAAGCTCCTTTCATTTTTACAATGATGCAGGGGAATGGTTAGATATGGATAAAGCAGGTCATGCCTTTACTGCCTACACATTAAGTAGGCTCAGTTATGCCTCATGGCAATGGGCTGGCGTAAAGGACAAAAAGGCTATTTTATTAGCCGGCCTCACAGGAATGGGATATCAAACCATCATAGAAACCTTGGATGGATTTGCAAGCCAATGGGGTTGGAGTTGGTCAGATATCGGAAGTAATACTGCTGGAATTGGATTATGGATGGGACAAGAGTTACTATGGAAGAAACAAAAAGTTAAGCTAAAATTTAGTACTCATTATAACAGCTATGCTGACGCACAATTACAAGAAAGAAATAAACAGCTATTTGGCAAATTATGGAGCGAAAGGTTAGTCAAGGACTATAACGCACAAACTTATTGGCTAAGCGCCAACCTTCATGACTTTAATGAAAACCTTCCGGTACCTAAATGGTTAAGCATCGCGGTAGGAATGGGTGGAGAAAATATGTTTGGAGGATACGGAAATAATTGGCCAAGCCCTCAAGGTGATATTATTAGAGATGACTTAAAAAGGTATCGACAATGGTATTTATCGCTTGATGTTGATTTTGAAAAAATACCCACGCATAAAAAATGGGTTAAATCTTTGTTTTTTGTATTAAACTCGATAAAATTTCCTGCCCCCACCCTCGTTTTAGCGAATGGAAAATGGAGTGGCCAATGGTTATACTTCTAATTTAGGAGCTATTTAGTTCAGATTCGTACGATTACTTTATAAAATGGTTTAAATTTGCTTATCTCTTAAAGATAAAACGCATGATGGGTTTATTCTCTGAAATTATTTTTAGCTTGCTGACCTTATTGGCATTTGGCATATTTATAAAAAATATAAATAGGATTCGTCGTTCTATTTTATTAGGAAAAGTTGCTTTCTTAAATGACGCACCCCTTCAAAGATGGAAAAATGTATTTCTTTTAGCATTAGGGCAAAAGAAAATGTTTCGAAATCCGATTGTGGCACTACTTCACCTTATTATTTATATTGGATTTATTATTATCAATATAGAGTTAATTGAAATCATCCTAGATGGCCTAATGGGTACTCATCGTATTTTAGCGCAACCCTTAGGAAATTACTATCCACTATTCATTAACTGTTTTGAAATTTTAGCATTCTTAGTAACCATTGTTTGTGTTGTATTTTTAGTTCGACGAAATGTTTTAAATATAAAAAGGTTTATTAGTAAGGACTTAAATGGATGGCCAAGAACGGATGCTAATTATATTCTCATAGCAGAAATAATATTAATGAGTTTATTTTTACTCATGAATGCGACGGACACTAATTATCAATTTATTATTTCAAGTAAAATGAGCCCTTGGCTTCATGGTAGTACTGAAGACACTTTACATCTGATCGAAAAAACCGCATGGTGGCTGCATATTTTAGGTATCTATGCTTTCATGAACTATCTGCCTTATTCAAAGCACTTACATATTATATTAGCTTTCCCTAATGCTTATTATGCCCCACTCACTCCAAAAGGAGTCATGCACAATATGCCCGCTATACAAAATGAGGTATTGTATGCAATGCAACCCGAATTAGCGCCTACTAACGCAACAGCTCCTGAAAGTTTTGGAGCCAAGGAAGCTACTGAATTAAGTTGGAAAAATTTAATGGATGCCTACAGTTGCTCTGAATGTGGAAGATGTTCAACGGCTTGCCCAGCAACAAGTACAGGTAAATTATTAAGTCCTCGTAAAATAATGATGGCCACGCGCGATCGGATTGAATCTATTTCAAAAAATATCCAACAAAACAAACAGTTCATTCCAGATGGCAAAACATTATTACATGATTATATTAGTGTAGAAGAATTAAGAGCATGCACTACTTGTAATGCATGTGTGGAAGAATGCCCTATCAGTATTTCTCCTTTGGATATCATTATGGAATTAAGAAGATCCTTGGTCATGGAACAAAGCAATGCCCCTCAAGAATGGAATGGCATGTTTAGTAATATAGAAAATAATTTTGCACCCTGGAAATTTGCGCCCGATGATCGGGATGCATGGACAAAACAGGTATAAAAATAAATATATGAAGGTATTGACAATGGCCGAGATGGCTGCAAATGGCGAACAACCTGAAATATTATTTTGGGTGGGCTGCGCAGGTAGTTTTGATCAACGCGCTCAAAAAATAACTAAAGCATTTGCCACCATATTAGATAAAGCTGGAATTCGTTACGCTATATTAGGAAAGGAAGAATCCTGTACAGGTGATCCTGCAAGGCGTGCTGGAAATGAATTTATGTTTCAAATGATGGCTTATCAGAATATCCAAATTTTGAATGGCTATCAAATAAAGAAAATTGTCACTACTTGCCCTCATTGTTTTAATACCTTGAAAAATGAATATCCTGCATTGGGAGGAAATTACGATGTCATACATCATACCCAATTTTTAGAAGAATTGATCGCCTCTGGAAAAATAAAAATACTAGATAGTAATGAATGGAAAGGAAAATCAATTACTTACCATGATAGTTGTTATTTAGGTAGGGCCAATGAAATATACGAAGCTCCTCGAAAAGTGTTAGAAAGCTTAGATATGGAATTACGCGAAATGAAAAGATGTAAATCCAAAGGTTTATGCTGTGGTGCTGGTGGGGCACAAATGTTTAAGGAAGAAGAAAAAGGAGACAAAAGGGTTAATACAGAAAGAGCAGACGAAGCCATTGAAACAAAATCAGATTTTGTTGCAAGTGCCTGTCCATTTTGTAATACGATGTTAACCGATGGCATTAAAAATAGAGATGAGGATATGAATACTTCGGTTTTAGACATTGCCGAAATCATAGAAAAAGCCATTCAATAAATTAATCATAATGACAGTTCACTTACCTAATATACTACCCGCAAATTTTCATCCACAATCAAAAATATGGATATACCAATCCAACAGATTATTTTCTATGGTGGAAATTTTTGAAATCGAAACCATTTTAGAAGATTTCACTAATATATGGAAAAGTCATGGGGCTCAAGTAAAAGGATTTGCCACTATTTTATATGGTCAGTTTATCATACTCATGGCGGATGAATCACAAACTGGCGTGGGTGGTTGTAGCACAGACAGCTCAGTACATATCATTAAAGAAGTTGAAAAAAGATTTAATTTACAAATGTTTAATCGTGAGCTATTAGCATTTTGGGTGAAAGATAAAGTTCAAACCATCCCGCTTGCACAAGTGGCTTATGCCATTGAAAATGGATTATTAGAAAAAGACAGCTTGTATTTTAATAATTTAGTAGCAACCAAGGCAGATATGGAAGCAGATTGGCTTCAACCTATATCACAAAGCTGGTTAGGCAAAAAATACATAAAATAAAACGAATGAGTACAATAAAAGTATATGCCATTCCTAATTGCAACACAGTTAAAAAAGCATTAGACTGGTTAAAAGCAAATAAAGTGGGATATACATTTCACGACTATAAAAAATTAGGCGTCACGGCCGGCACTTTAACCAATTGGAGTAAACAAGTTGGTTGGGAAGCCTTACTCAATAAAAAAGGGGCTACTTGGCGACAATTATCTCCTGAACTACAATCTAAAATCACCAACCAAAAAGCCGCCATCGCTTTAATGATCGAAAAAACCTCCATCATAAAAAGACCTTTAATTGAACGCAATGATAAAGTGATTGCTCTAGGTTTCGATGAAGCTGAATATAAAAAAGCTTTGAAGTGATTCAAGGCTTTTTTATATTTTTATTTAAATAAATAGGTGGCTATTTTTTTGTGAAACTATTTCTGACAATTTGGATCATTGCGAAAGTTTCAATTCCAATCCCTGCTAAAATAAAAGCATATTGTATTGTATTATCATTTGATTCTATAGTTATAAATACACCAATCAATACTAAAATAATACCTACCGTAATATAAATTAACGTTTTTTTCATTTTATATATTTTTATAAGTTATTGAATAAGTCCGGTGCATTTCCCAACAGCAAAAGCTAAATACGAAATAGCACATGGATTAAAGCTACAAGCAAAATCGCAGAAAGTATCTTCTTCACATGTTTTTTTTGCCTCTTTATAAAAATTATCAAATTGAGCTTTCGTACAATTCCAAATCGCTGTACTTCGAATTTTTTCTATACCAAATTTCAAAATATCTAAATTATGAACATCTTGCTTAACAACAATTTTATTATTAAAATATTGGTCATTGAATAACTCATTGCCAGACAAATCTTTGAAAATTATGCTTCCGGTTCCAAGATTTGATTTACTTACTTTACTTAATTCTCGAAATAGTGACAAATGCGTCTTTGATTTTGATTCATAAACAAAAAATAAATCCATTACTGAACTAGTGTCATTTAAAAAATTAATTTGTAAGCCTATTATATCAAGTAACCCTTTAAATACAACCTTTTTAATGGATATATTAGAAAAGTCAATACCAGTTAAAAATACTTTTTCAACTGATTTAAATTGTTGAAACAATGAATCATTTTTATTAATATAGACCGTCTTTTCAATAGTGGGTACAGATTTAAAAATCGAAACTTCAGATTCTACCTTTGTATTTATAGGTAATGATTCTGATTTTTTACAACTACAAAAGAAGAAAATTGAAAAGATGGATAAACTCAACAAAAAATAGACTTCGGAACCCAATTTTATTTTTTTCATATATTTAATTTTATGTATCAAATATATTTTTATATAAAATATATAAATTAAGTATTAATTCATATAAGATGAGGGGCATTTGTATTCATATAAAAAAAGCCTTGAAGTGATTCAAGGCTTTTTAGAAAGAAAGCTAAAATTATTATTTTAAATTCTGAATTAGAAAATTTCTTAAATCCTCGCCTCTTAAATCCTTTCCAATTATTTTACCAGCTGGATCTATAATGAAACTAGCAGGAATACTCTGAATGCCAAATTGTTGGGCAACAGCATTATTCCAATATTTCAAATCACTCACATGTGTCCATGTTAAACCATCTTTTTGGATGGCATCCAGCCACTTAGCTTTATCCTGATCTAAGCTGACACTTAAAATGGTAAAGTTTTTATTTTTAAACTCATTATAAGCTTTTACTACATTTGGATTTTCGGCTCGACATGGGCCACACCAACTTGCCCAAAAATCAACTAATACATATTTTCCTTTAAAAGAAGAAAGGCTTACAGCATTTCCATTCACATCATTTTGTTTGAATTCAGGCATAAAAGATCCAATGGAACCAATACCAATTGATTGTATAGTTTTACCTAAAATTTCAGCAAAAGGACCTGTTTTAGCTGCTCCTTGAAGTTGATCAAAATAAGTTCCCAATTTCTCTTTTACGGTTGGGAAAATGTTCGCAAATTGAAATAAGAAAAAAGTAGTAACTGGGGACTGAGCATACTTTTTACTCATTACCACATAAGTTAATATTAATTCTTTTGACTGAACTTCTGATATTAACGTAAGTGAATCTTTTGCTTTTGTATTTTTTTCAGATTGTATAGCTGTCAAAGTTTTAAAATATCCTTCCATTTTAGGATTTAACACTTTCATATAGGACATATAAATAGCATGGCTAGCAGAACCTTCATAAACAATATTATTAGGCAACATGATATCTCCTGTAATCTTGAGCGGATCATTACTTATAAACAAAGGTAGCTTTACAGTCATTTTGCTAAATCCAATGATAAAAAAAGATGTAATAGGTGTTTTTCCTTTTAAAGTAAACTTCCCTTTGATCACTATATCTGTAGAGACCTCCTTATTTGCCATACCATCTAGCAAAGTAACAACCGTACTATCAGGAACATTTTTTAAATCTCCTTTGATTAAGATACTTTTTTGTGCCATTAAATGGTTACATGCAAAAAGAACAATTACAACAAAAATTAATTTCTTCATATTTTTTAAATTTCAGGGAATAAAGATAGGTGATTTAGTTTTTATGCCTTTGTTTTAAAATTTCACTAACATCACTAAGCTGGTAACCTTTTACTTGAAGTAGTATAAGGTAATGAAATAATAAATCTGCTGATTCATTTAAAAACAAATCATGATTACTATCCTTTGCTTCTATAACTAATTCAACCGCTTCCTCCCCTACTTTTTGTGCAATTTTATTGATTCCCTTTTCAAACAAACTTGCCACGTAGGATGAGGCTGGATCTGCATTTTTTCGTTCCGCAATAATGGATTCAAGCTGAGGCAAAAAGGAGCTAGCATGATCATCGCCCCAACAAGTAGCGGTCCCATTATGACAAACAGGACCAGATGGGTTCGCTTGTATTAGCAAAGTATCTTGATCACAATCTACTTCCATACTTATATAATGAAGGTAATGGCCGCTCTCTTCTCCCTTGGTCCATAATCTATTTTTGGTTCGACTAAAAAAGGTTACTTTTTTTTCGGACACAGTAAGATCTATGGCCGCTTGATTCATAAAACCCAACATTAACACTGTTTTGGTTTGAGCATCCTGAATGATCGCAGGCACCAGTCCATCTGCATATTTTGTAAAATTGATATTCATAATTAAAATTAAATAAAGTTTATAATCTAATGGGTATTCCTTTTTCGTGTAAATAATTTTTTAAAGTAGGTATCGCTAATTCCTTATAGTGAAATATACTTGCAGCTAAGGCAGCATCTGCCTTACCATTGGTAAATACATCATAAAAATGAGATTCATTTCCACCCCCTCCTGATGCAATAATGGGCACTGACAAGGTTTCTGATAAGGTGGCTGTAATATCTAAAGCAAACCCTTGTTTGGTGCCATCATGATTCATCGAAGTTAATAAAATTTCACCCACGCCTAGATCTACTGCTTTTTTTGCCCATTCTGTTGTTAAAGTATCTGTTTTTTGACGGCCTCCATTTAAATAAACATACCATTGGCCATCTGACTCGCATTTGGTATCAATGGCCAATACCACACATTGACTACCAAAATTTTTGGCAAAACTTTGTATGATGTTAGGATTTAAAAAGGCTGCGGTATTAATTGAAATTTTATCTGCCCCATTTTGTAATAATATACTCACATCCTCTTCTGTTTTTATACCTCCGCCTACCGTAAATGGAATATTGATACGATGTGCAATTTTATTGACCAACTCACTTAGGGTTTTGCGCTTTTCAACAGTAGCCGTAATGTCTAAGAAAACCAATTCGTCCGCACCCTGACTTGCATATAATGCCCCTAATTCAATGGGGTCGCCCGCATCACGCAATTGCTCAAAGTTGACCCCCTTCACCGTTCGGCCGTCTTTAATATCTAAACAAGGTATAATTCGTTTGGTTAACATATTTATTTTATCGCTAATTAAAATTAGCTAATTCCGAAATGGTTATTTTATTTTCATAAATAGCTTTCCCTACAATAGCGGCAGTACAGCCTATCTCTTCAAGCTCAATTAAATCATCTAAGCAGCTCACACCTCCACTTGCTATTAATTGCAATGAAGGGAATTGTTCTAATATCTTTTGATAAAGTGCAATAGAAGGCCCTTGTAGCTTGCCATCCTTTTGTATATCGGTACAAAATATTTGTGTTACTCCCTTATTCATATACAAGGTCACAAAATCAAAGACTGTAATTTCTGTTTTTTCAAGCCAGCCACCAATAGCAATTTTCTCCTCATATACATCCGCCCCCAACATAAAAACGGCTGCGCCAAATCGAGCGATCCATTCTTGAAATAAATCGGGACTTTTCACAGCTAAACTTCCAATTGTTGCAAAAGTAGCCCCTGTATCCATCACTGTTTTTAAAGTTGCTTCGGTTTTAATCCCTCCTCCGAAATCAATTTTTAACTTTGTTCCATTAGCGATTTTTTCTAACACTTTCCAATTGACTACCTGTCCAGCTTTCGCTCCATCTAAATCCACTAAATGCAAGCGCATTAATCCAATTCCCTCAAAAGCTTTTGCCACTTCCAAAGGATCTTCATTGTAAATTTTTTTTTGCGTATAGTCTCCTTCTGTTAATCGGACACATTTACCATCAATAATATCTATGGCTGGAATAATTTGCATTGTTGGGTTATAATATTAAAGTGTGATAAAGTTTTTTAAAATTTGTTCGCCGATGATAGCCGATTTTTCAGGATGAAATTGCACTCCATAAAAATTATCCTTTTGTAATGCAGCGCTATAGGGCTGAATATAATCAGTAGTTGCAATGGTATGATTACCCATTGTTGCATAATAGCCATGTACAAAATATGCATAACTATCTTCTGGCACCCCAGTGAATAAATTCGTTTTTAAATGATGTATATTATTCCATCCCATCTGAGGCACTTTTATTTTTGAATCCGAACTTGAAAATAGTTGCACTTGTTCATCAAAAATACCCATGCAGGGGGTATTATTTTCGGTGGAATGCTTACACATTAATTGCATACCCAAACAAATACCTAAAACGGGTTGCTTTAATTCACTAATGAGTGTATCTAAGTTTCGCTCCTTTAAATATTGCATCGCTGTACTTGCTTCCCCTACTCCTGGAAATATCACTTTATCGGCAGTTTGAATCAAGTCGGCACGATCTGTAACAATGGCCGACACTCCTATTCGCTCCAATGCATATAGTACAGATTGAATATTGCCCGCGTTGTATTGTATGATAACTATTTTCATTCTATTTTAATTACCTAATACTTCATTTAAAAATTGCTTTGTGCATTGCTCAATGTCACCCCCTTTTGATAATGCACTAATATAAGCCGACCCAATAATGGCACCATTGGTATATACATTAACAGCGTCAAAGCTTTCTTTGTCTTTGATTCCAAATCCTACCAAAATGGGGTTCTTTAAACCCATCGAGGTGATACGTTGTAAATATTGTGCTACTTTAGAAAAATCTTTGTCCTTACCAGTAGTAGCAGAAGAACTTACTGCATATAAAAATCCTGTACTTAAACTATCTAGTTTTCTAAGTCTTGTTTCGGGCGTTTCGGGTGTTACTAAAAAAATAAAATCCAACCCATTCTCCGAAATTATTTTTCCATACCCATTTTCAAATTCATACAAAGGCAAATCAGGTAAAATGAGTCCATCAATACCAACTTGTTTTGCTTTTTTACAAAATGCCTCAAACCCATATTGTAAAATCGGATTCATATACCCCATCAATACCACAGGTAAGTGAATGGTATTGCGCATGCTGCTTAGTTGTTCAAACAAAACTTCTATCGTCATCCCATTATTTAATGCCATTTGGCTGCTAGACTGAATAACTTCGCCATCTGCCAAAGGATCACTATAAGGCATGCCTAATTCTATAATATTGGCCCCATTGCTTTGTAAGCTTTCCATAATAGGCAGTGTGCTATTTAAATTTGGATAGCCCGCAGTGCAATACACATTTAGCACTCGCTTTGATTGCTTTTGGAATAATATTTCTAACCTTGACATAATTGTAATGCTTTAATCTTTAATGTATTTCATATAGGTATCTAAATCCTTATCGCCTCTTCCACTTAAACATATCACCACGACATCTGTTGGTTTTAAATTCAACTTTGGTAAAACCGAAAAAGCATGTGCTGTTTCTAATGCAGGAATAATTCCTTCCGTTTCAGAAATATGAAAAGCAGAAGCCAAAGCTTCTTCATCGGTAGCACTTAAAAAAGTACCTCTTTTACTTTCATATAAATAAGCATGCAAGGGTCCAATTCCAGGATAATCTAAACCAGCAGAAATACTATGTGGCTCTACTACTTGACCATCCTTTGTTTGCATCACTATACTTTTACTGCCATGTAAAATACCATGCGTACCTAATTGTGTTGTTGCCGCACTTAATCCTGAATTAACTCCATGCCCTGCTGCTTCTACAGCAATTAATGCAACAGAGGCTTCATTTAAAAAATGATAAAAAGCGCCCGCTGCATTACTACCGCCACCCACACAAGCCACCACATGCGTTGGAAGTTCATTACCTGTTATTTGTTTTAATTGAGTTCTAATTTCTTCACTAATCACACTTTGGAAACGAGCTACCATATCCGGATAAGGATGCGGTCCAACTACACTACCAATAATATAATGTGTTTCATTAGGTTCGTTGATCCATGCGCGAATGGCTTCATTTGTGGCATCTTTTAAAGTTTTACTTCCGCTTTTTGCTGGCACTACTTTTGCGCCTAACATTTTCATTCTAGCTACATTAGGGGCTTGTCTTTCAATATCTTTTTCACCCATGTACACGACACACTCCATCCCTTTTAAAGCACAGACTGTTGCAGTTGCAACGCCGTGTTGTCCTGCCCCTGTTTCTGCAATTATTTTAGTTTTCCCTAATCTTTGTGCTAATATAATTTGACCAATGGTGTTATTAATTTTATGCGCACCCGTATGGCATAAATCCTCTCTCTTTAAATAAATGGTAGCTCCTATTTCCTTGCTCAACCTTTCAGCTAAAAAAAGTGGAGTGGGTCGACCTACATAATCTTTTAATAAAGCATCTACTTCTGCTTTGAAAGAAGGATCCTGCATTATTTTTAAATACTGAGATTGTAAAGTTGCTACATTCTCATAAAGCATCTCAGGAATAAAGGCGCCTCCAAATTCACCATAGTAACCTTCTGCACTTGGTGTTTGGTAATCATTTTGTGTGTTAAATATGGACATCTATAAAAGTTTTAATCATTTCTAAATTTTTAATCCCAGGTATTGTTTCAAATTGGCTATTGATATCTATTGCCATCAAATCCTTTCCTGCTTTTGTTTTTTGCATTACTTCAATTCCTTGAACATCATGGGGGCCAATTCCTCCACTTAAAAAATAAGGCTTTTGAATAGTAGTATTTTTTATTAACTCCCAATTAAAATGTTGTCCAGTGCCTCCATATAAAGCAGTATCTGTATCAAACAAATAATAGGAAGCTGCTTGTTCAAAGGCATTAAAATCAGGTACGGCATTTCCTACTCTAAAAACTTTAATAACTGGAACTACTTTTTCAATGAGTTTACAATAATCTACATCTTCCTCCCCATGCAACTGAACCAAATCCAATTTTGCTTTTTCTACTATCTCCAACACTTTTGCAGCTGTTTCATTAACAAATACGCCCACTTTTTTGGCATGAGTGGGCTTCAACTTGGCAAGATCATCTATGCTTAATGAATTCAATACATACCTTTTTGATAAAGGGTAAAATATAAATCCAATATAGTCCACGCCCATACTGTCTAAAGCATTAGCTTGTTCTACTTGGGTAATGCCACACACTTTATACTGCATTGCTATTTGTTTTAATTTGTGATACAAATAATTCAAAAGCTGCTGCAGGATTATCTTGTTTCATAAAATATTCACCCATTAAAAATCCGTCAAACCCTTCTTTTTTCAATAATTCAAAAGTGGCTAGATCATAAATACCGCTTTCGGCAATACTTAATTTATTTTTTGGCAATTGACTCCTTAATTGTAATGAATGTTCAATATTTACTTCGAAAGATTTTAAACTTCGATTGTTAATACCCACAAAATCAACCTCATCACAGATATATTCTAATTCAGATGCATCATGTAATTCTAATAACACTTCCATACCTAATTCCTTAGCGGTGCCGGCTAATAATTGTGTTTCAGCAGGTGTTAAACATGAGGCTATTAATAATATGACCGATGCGCCATAAGCTTTGGCTTCAATCACTTGAAATTCATCAATAATAAATTCCTTTCTTAACACGGGTGTAGTATGTTGAACTGCGATTGCCAAATCGGCTAATGTGCCTCCAAAAAAAGACTGATCAGTTAATACGGAAATACCTGATGCGCCAAAATCGGAATACGCTTTAGTGACTTCATGCACTTGTGCTGTATTATTAATAATGCCTTTGGAAGGAGATTGTCGTTTAAATTCGGCAATGATGCCCGTTTTATTTTTATCTAGAATATTCGATTTTAAAGAATAGGCCTTTTTTCCAAACAATGGCATGGCCTCAAGTTGCGCAATACTCACTTCTTGTTTGCGATGGGCCACTTCCCCTAATTTTTGCGCTACTATATTTGCTAAAATATTTTGGCTCATTGTAGACTTATTAATTTTTGTAAACATTGATTCGCCGCGCCCGTTTCCAAACTAGTCACCGCTGCCTGAAAAGCAGCATCATAATTTTGATATTTTCCAGTCACATGTAATGCCATTGCGGCGTTGGCTAGTACCACCGCATTTTGAGACCAGCTGCCTTTGCCTGCTATTATAGTTTTAAAAATAGCAGCTGCTTCCTGCACTGTAGCACCTCCATGCAATTCGGAAGCAAACACTTTTTTCTTTCCAAGTTCATAAGGTGTTTTAATGGACTCTCCTTTATTCGTTATTATTTTGGTATCCGTTGTCAATGAAATTTCATCATATCCATCCAAACTATGAATTAAAGTAAATTCCTTATCTAATAATTGTAATACATAATTATAAATTCTTGCCATTTCTAAATTATATACCCCAATCAATTGAAATTTAGGTTGTGCTGGATTCACAATGGGCCCTAACATATTAAAGAAAGTGCGCACTCCTATGTTTCTTCTCATGGGACCTACTGCTTTCAAAGCTGGGTGGAATAAAGGTGCATGTAAAAAACAAATCCCTGCCTCCTTCACTTCCTTGGCTAATGCGGCTTCTTTGTTTTTAAATGTATATCCTAATTGTTCCATCACATTGGAAGCCCCACTCACACTCGAAGCACCATAATTTCCATGTTTCACTACAGGCTGTCCTGCACCAGCTACTATAAAACAAGCTAATGTTGAAATATTAAAAGTATCCTTACCATCTCCTCCTGTTCCTACAATGTCTATCGCATTATCAACACCTAAGTTCACTTTTACAGCTAAGGATAATAAAGCATCTCTAAATCCCAATAATTCATCAATGGTAATACTACGCATTAAATACACCGTAATAAAAGAGGTGATCTCGTGCTCATTGTATTTTTCATTTGAAATATTAAGCAATACTTCCATCGCCTGAGTCCTTGTTAAGGTTTTGTGTTCAAATAAATATTGTAATACTTTTTTCATCTTGGTTTGATATTCGATTTTAAATCATTTTAGCAATTCCACTTGAATTATAGTTTTAACCAATTACTGATTATTTTTCCGCCCTCAGGAGTGAGTACACTTTCGGGATGATACTGAACTCCCTTTACATCATATTGTTTATGCTCCAAAGACATGATGTATCCATTTTCATCTATTGAAGTAATCGTTAAATCAGATGGAAAATTAATTTCATCCACTACCCAGCTATGATAACGCCCTACATTAAACGTAGATGGCAATCCTTCAAACAAAGAAGATGGATTTGTTAAGGTGACTGGCGTTGCGATACCATGATACACTTTTGCTAAATTTGTCAATTTCCCGCCAAATGATTCACCTATAGCTTGCTGCCCTAAACAAACACCCAAAATGGATTTACTAGCCGCATATTCTTTAATCAAGTCTAATAACAAACCCGACTCCGATGGCAAACCTGGGCCAGGAGAAAGCAATATTTTATCATATCCCTTCACTTGCTCTAAAGCAATTTCATCATTACGATACACTTCGACCATTGAGCTAGGTGCTATTTCCTTAATCAACTGAACTAAGTTATAAGTAAAGGAATCGTAATTATCAAAAACTAATATTTTCATTTTTTATTTTTTGTAGTAAAGTAACATTTTATGCATGAATTTTTTCAGCCATCAATATGGCAGTTTTTAATGCATTTAATTTATTATTTACTTCCTGTAATTCATTTTCTGGAACGCTCGCTGCGACCACTCCAGCACCTGCTTGATATGTAAGGGTATTTTGTTGACTTAAAAAAGTACGAATCATAATGGCCTGATTACAACTACCATCAAAACCAACAAATCCAATACAACCTCCATAATAAGAGCGTTTAGTAGGTTCCATGGCATCAATCAATTGCATGGCTTTAAATTTAGGAGCACCGCTTAAGGTTCCTGCTGGAAAAGTTTTTGAAACCAACTGAAAAGGATTGGCATTCTCTGCAACCGTACCTTCCACTTCACTCACTAAATGTATCACATGACTATAATAGTGTACTTGGCGATATTGCTTAACACGGACTTCGCTACAAACCCTACTTAAATCATTTCGAGCTAAATCAACCAACATCACATGTTCGGCGTTTTCTTTAGGATCATCCAGTAATTTTTGTGTCATTATTGCATCAACTGCCTCATCCCCACTTCTTTTAAATGTACCCGCTATTGGGTGCACTACTGCTTTACCCTTTTTAATAATAATTTGTGCCTCAGGAGATGACCCCATTAATTTATAATCACCATAATCAAAAAAGAATAAATAAGGAGAAGGATTAATATTTCTTAAAGTGCGATATACATTGAATTCATCGCCTTGAAAAGATTGCTGAAAACGCCTGCTCAATACAATTTGAAACACGTCCCCTCTCATACAATGCTTGATACCTTGTTCTACTACTTTTTTAAACTCCTCGTCAGTCTGATTCACCGTTTCGGTTCCTTTTATAAAAAAAGGATATTGGGGTACATCTTTACTTTTGATATAAGACAATAGTGCTTCATATTCAGAATCCACTCCAGCTAATTTATTTTCACAAATAAATATTTCATCTTTAAAGTGATTAAATGCAATAACATATTGATATAATCTATATCGCATTAATGGAATAATGTTTTCTTCTTTTTTAAATTCAATAGTATCAAAAAAAGGAATGGCGTCATAAGTCGTATACCCATACAAACCTTGCCCAAAGGAAGCCTCTTTAATATTGGTACTTTGCATTTCATATTGTTGCATATAGGACCAAATACGATCAGGTGCATCGTGTACATTTTTGATGGTCTCTTTTTCTGGCTCCTGATTGGGATACTTAAATTCAATTTGATTCAAAGATGAAATTTCGATACCTCCAATCGCATTCACTCCAATAAAGGAATAGCTATTTTCGGCAGCATGCGAATCGGTGCTTTCTAGTAATATAGTGTCACGAAAACGATCTCTTAACCGTAAGTAAATACCTACAGGTGTAAAAGTATCGGCCAACATTTTAGTGACCTCCGTTTGTATCATAACCTTTTTCATATTCCCCCTTTCATTTATTAAAAAAAATAAACCCCAACATTGCTGTTAGGGTTCATGTATCATTTGACAATATAGATATGTCACTACAGTACCCCAACGGAGTTTGTATGCCACCACCAAATATTGTTTGTTTTTATCATCGTATCGCAAATTTAAGACAATGAAATTATAAATCCAAATAAAGGCCAGATAACCTATCAGTTGTTAGTCCAAAACCTATAAAACCCCCTTGGTACTAGGCAATTGGTCATTAGTGGGATTGCGATGCACCGCCATTTTGATGGCCTTAGCGAAAGCTTTAAAAATGGCCTCTATTTTATGGTGTTCATTTTCTCCCTTACAGCTAATATTTAGATTGGCTTTGGCTGCATCACTGAAGGATTTGAAAAAATGGAAAAACATTTCAGTAGGCATTTCCCCTACCTTCTCTCTTGTAAAATTGGCGTCCCAAACCAACCAATTACGACCCCCAAAATCAATCAATACTTTGGCCTCGGCCTCATCCATTGGTAAAGCATAGCCATATCGTTCCATTCCTCTTTTATCTGATAACCCTTTTGCAAAAGCCTCCCCTAAAGCAATACCCACATCTTCAATGGTGTGGTGTTCGTCAATATGTAAATCACCATCGCACTGAATGTCTAAATCAATTGATCCATGTCTAGCAATTTGTTCTAACATATGATCAAAAAATCCAAGTCCTGTATGAATATTAGCATGCCCCCTTCCATCCATATTGAGGGCGATTTTAATTTTTGTCTCTTTGGTATTGCGTTCGTGTTTTACCAGTCGTAATCCTAATTTAAGAAATGAATAAATACCAGACCAACTATTGGTTTCAAAAACAATGGTACTTCTAAGTTCCTTTTCTTGATCCTCTGTTAATGTATGAAGATCTGATTTTAGATAAATAGCTTTACAACCTATGTTTTTTGCAAGCGCAATATCACTCCACCTGTCTCCAATGACAAAAGAGTTGGCGATATCAAATGACTCGTTATTTAATAAGTGTTGGACAAGTCCCGTACCTGGCTTCCTATTAGGCGCATTGTCTTTAGCGAAAGTAGTATCAATTTTAATTTCATCAAATACAAACCCTTCTGCTGCTAAGGTTCTCAACATTAATTGTTGTAAGGGCTCAAATTGTTCAGTTGGATAAGATGCCGTACCTAAACCGTCTTGGTTGGTGACCATCACTTTATAGTAACCTAGTTCAGTTGCAATCTTATGCAAATTCGTAATGACCCCAGGAACAAAACTCGTTTTTTCAATATGATCAATTTGAAAATCTGTCTTTGGTTCTTCTAAAATAACGCCATCTCGATCAATGAATAAAATAGGTCGCATGATTATTGTGTTTATTTCGAATTCTTTTTTTGATTGCCCTTATTGGCATTTTTAACTTGCGCCAATGTCACTATAGAAGATTTGTTACTCCAACTAGTTCTGATATAACTTAAAACATCAGCTATTGCCGCGTCCGTTAAATCAGGATTGGGTGTCATGTCATTACTATAATAATTTCCATCTAGTTCCACCTTATCTTTAAATCCATTTTTTATAATCTTAACTAGCCTACTGATATCATTTCCAACCACATTGGTAGATCCATCCAATGGTGCATTCATATTGGGCACCCCACCCCCATCTGCTTGGTGACAAACTAAGCATCTAGTTTCATAAATCTTTTTTCCATTGATGACATTTTGTGCTTGAATGCTTTGTGTTAAACCAAATAACAACATACCTGCCAAAAAAATGCCCTTCCATTTATATTGCACCATTTTAAAATACTTTATTTATTATAACTAATTTTAAAAATAGCACCTTTCGTATCATCACTTACATAGATAGATCCATCAGGACCTTGGGCCAAACCACATGGTCTTGCTTTTGCCTTATTGGTACTAGTCACTTTTGCGCCATCAATGGTTCCTGCAAATCCATTTGCAAAAATTTCCCATTCGCCTGTTGCTTTTCCATTTTTAAAAGGGACAAATGCAACAAAAAATCCTTCCTGTGGCAAAGGAGCTCTATTCCATGAGCCATGAAAAGTAATAAATGCTCCATTTTTATATTTTGCAGGGAATTGATCTCCTGTATAAAATAATACAGCCATGGGTGCCATATGTGCTGGGAAGGCAACTGCAGGATTGATAAAATTACTAGCACCCTCTTTTTGTCCATCTCCACCATATTCTGGTGATACTATTTTTTTATGTTGACTTGGATCATAATATATATAAGGCCAGCCTGCATTGTCTCCTTCATTGATTTCATAAAATGTTTCTGCAGGTAATTCTGCATTTTGAGCATCATTATATAAACTTGGGAAAAAAGTATTTAACTGGTCGCGACCATGTTGTGAAACATATAATTTATTCGTTTGCGTATTCCAATCTAATCCTACTACATTTCTTAATCCAGTTGCATATCGCATACCATCTCCATAAGTCTGATTCTCTTTGTTACCATCAAATTTCCAAATACCGCCTGCTGAATCTAAAATTGGACATGGTATTTTACCTTTTGAACCAGGTGTTCTGTCTTGTTCTTGACATGCATTAGAATAAGCCCCAATGTTTACATATATATGATTCGCTTTATCAAAAGTAATTGACTTTGATTCATGTTGACGACGATTAATAAGGCCACTCACTATTGTAACGGGACTTAGTGGATTCAATACTTCGTCCTTATTATCTAATTCGTATTTAAAGATGGCCTCGTTCGAACTAGCATATAAACTATTACCATTTAAATAAATACCCGTACCTCCATAATTAGCTAATCCAGTTATCTTATCTGCTACGCCATCCTTATTGGCATCTTCTAATCGAACAATAGATTGACCTTGTTTATTAGCACGATTTAATTTTGCAAAAACAATTCCGTTTTTTGTGATAGCGATATGCCTTGCGCCACCGATATTTTCAGCAAATAAATTGGCCTTAAAACCGGCAGGTAAAGTTAATCCAGCATTGTCTTGTGCATTTGCAAATATTCCAATGCAAAACAAAAATAGAAATAAGAAATAAATTATTTTCTTCATGTGTTATTGTTTGTTATAATTAAAATTGATTGAATATGTAATTTAATAAATTAATAGAATATCTAGTCATTTGAGAATGTCAATTCGATCCATTTCGCCATAGCATCCACTAATTGTGTATTTTCTTGTTCCGTTCCCACCGTTATTCTTAAACTATCTGAGCAATTTTCAAGACTGGACCTATCTCGAACTACAATCCCTTGTGTCAATAAATATTGATACAATTGACTGGCTTTGGGGATTTTAACCAATAAAAAATTAGTATCCGAAGGATATACTTTTTCAACATGCGGCATCCCTTGTATCACTTCGGCTAACGCAATGCGCATGTCCACTAAATGTTGGATCATATCATTCACCTGCCCTACTTCCTCTAGCGCCAACAATGCCAATTCCTGCGTTACGATGTTTATATTATAAGGAGCTTTCACTTTATTCATATATGCCACAATAGCTTCACTAGCAAAACACATGCCCAAACGCAAACCAGCTAATCCCCATGCTTTACTCAAAGTTTGCAAAACAATTAAATTGGGATAGTCAATTAATGAGGAGGTAAAAGATTTTTGTTTTGAAAAATTAATGTAGGCTTCATCGACTACCACCAATCCATTGAAATGATTTAAAATAGTTTCAATATCAATTCGATCCAATGAATTTCCAGTAGGATTATTAGGAGAACAAATCCAAATGATTTTTGTGTGATCATCAACCAATTGCTCAATATGTGCCACATTTAACTGGTAATCGGAAAGTAAGGGTGCTGATTTAATTTCGATATTATTGATATTCGCATTCACCTCATACATGGGATAAGTGGGAGGGCAGATGATGATATTATCCTGACCTGGCACACAAAATGTCCTAAATAATATATCGATACATTCATCACTCCCATTTCCTAAAAATATTTTAGACGCCGGAATTTGTTTTATGTAAGCGATTTTTTCTTTTACTTCTTTTTGATAAGGATCGGGATAACGATTATACCATTTCGTCAAAGGAGATCCTAAACTGTTTTCATTTGCATCTAATAAAACATTGGCTTCGCCTGTATATTCATCCTTAGCCGATGAATATGCTTTTAAAGTTTCAATATTGGGACGAACTATTTTTTTAATGTCAAACTGCATGGTCTAGATTTTAGATTTTATCCAATTTAATCGAACGCTAACAGCATGGCTATGCGCCTGTAACCCTTCTGCATCTGCCATTTCAATGACGGTAGGTGCAATATTCATCAATCCCCTTTCTGTTAATTGCTGAAAGGTAATTTTTTTTACAAAACTATCCATACTTACACCACTATATGCTTTGGCAAAACCATTGGTGGGTAAAGTATGATTGGTGCCACTTGCATAATCACCCACCGATTCAGGCGAATAATTGCCAATAAAGACAGAACCTGCGTTGATGACTTTTTCTGCAACTTGTGCTGCATTTTCTACAGCTAAAATTAAATGCTCAGGTGCATATTCATTAATCAATGTAATGGCATCTTCTTGCTGAGATAATACGATGGCTTTTGAATTCAGGAGTGCTTGTATCGCTAAATCTTTTCTTGGCAAACCAATTAATTGCGTATCCAATTCTTTTTGAATCTCGCTCACCATTGCTGAAGAATTAGCAACTAATAATACTTGACTATCTGCACCATGTTCGGCTTGTGATAATAAATCAGCAGCAACAAAGGAAGGCACTGCATTTTCATCAGCCAAAACGCAAACCTCGCTTGGACCTGCTGGCATATCGATGGCAACTCCCATTTGTTGTACCATTTGTTTAGCAGCCGTAACATATTGATTACCTGGACCAAATATTTTATTGACTTTAGGAACCGTTGCTGTACCCAAAGCCATGGCAGCAATGGCTTGCACCCCTCCAATGGAATAAATGGATGTAACACCCACCAAGGAAGCGGCATACAATATAGCCGGATGAATTTCACCCTGCTCATTAGGAGGCGTACACAAAATAATTTCCTTGCAGCCCGCCATTTTTGCTGGGATACCCAACATTAATACAGTCGAAAATAAAGGAGCAGTACCGCCAGGAATATAGATACCTACTTTTTCGATACCAATGGATTTTCTCCAACACCAAACACCAGGCATGGTTTCGATGCGTTCTACTTTTTGAATTTGATTTTCATGAAAAACTTCAATGTTCACCTTCGCCAACTGAATGGCGGTTTTTAAACTCGCAGTTAACTCCTTTTCTGCAGCCGCAATTTTTTTGGCACTTACTTTAGTTTGACTGATGGCTACTTTGTCGAATTCTAAAGTATACGACTTGATCGCCTCATCGCCTTTTAAAGCTATTTGCTCCATAATCGCTTTCACCTTTTGCTGCAAGTGCGATGCATCAATTACGGGTCGCTCTAATAGCGCGGCCCATTCTTTTTGAATTGGCTCCTTTATTACTTTCATCATTATAAAATCATTTTTTCGATAGGTACAACTAATATGCCTTCCGCTCCTGCTTGTTTTAATTTTTCGATAATGTCCCAAAAATCAGATTCTGCAATAACACTATGAACGCTGCTCCATCCTGGTGTTGCTAATGCAACTACTGTTGGACTTTTCATGCCTGGCAATAAAGAAACAATTTTTTCTAAATTTTCATTAGGGGCATTTAATAAAACATATTTATTTTTCTTGGCTTTTTTAACCGACTCCATCCTAAACAACAATTTATTTAAAATGGCAGTCGCTTCCTCATTTAAACCCATGCGTTTTATTAAAACAGCTTGAGAATTTAAAATGGTATCCGCTTCCTTAAGTCCATTCATAAATAAAGTAGACCCACTACTGACTAAATCACAAATGACATCAGCCAAACCGATACCAGGCGCAATTTCCACGCTTCCACTAATTTCATGAATCTCAGCTTGAATTTTGTGTTCATTTAAATATTGTTGCACCAAAACAGGATAACTTGTTGCTATTTTTTTTCCAGACAAATAACTAGGCCCTGTGAACGTTTCGTTTTTGTTGACAGCAAAACTTAATCTGCATTTGCCGAAACCTAATTTATAGGATACTTCTACCTTTTTGGCTTTTTCATACACTACATTTTCACCCACAAATCCAATATCGGCTACCCCATCTTCAACATATTGAGGAATATCGTCATCCCTTAAAAAAAATAACTCCAAAGGGAAATTGGTCGCTTCTGCTTTTAATTTATTTACCCCATTTTCAATGTCAATACCGCATTCCTTTAACATTCTAATGGAATCCTCATGTAATCGTCCCGATTTTTGAATCGCTAATTTTAATCGCATCATAAATTTGAATTATAGTCATTAAAAAAGGGCCTACTCGTAAGTAAGCCCTTTGTATAAATATTAAAACATACCTACACCCTTAGCTTACCTATTGGTTAGAAAATGATGATGTGTATGGTTATTTAAGTTCATAGGGCGAAATTACAACCCTTTTGTATAATACCCAACAAAAAAGTAAATTAAAATGCTTAATTGTCAGTAAATTAGCTGTTTAGCACTAGTAAAAACCTCCTAATATACACATAGAATGCGCCTTAGCCCCATTACTTTGATCCTGATTGCAATAACTCCTTTCTTCTTTTCGCAAAATGCAAATGGCCACTCCGTTTCTACTAATCCTATGCCTTTACTTAAAGACACAGTTAAAAAATTAGTTTGGTCAGATGAGTTTGACATACCAGGATTACCCAATAAATCCAATTGGGCTTATGATATTGGAACTGGAAATAACGGCTGGGGAAATAATGAACTTGAATATTATACCAATGATTCTTTGTCCAATGCCAAAGTAAGTGGTGGCTATTTAATACTAACAGCACTCCAACAAAAATTAGGTGGCCGCGAATACACTTCGGCAAGATTAGTGACTCGAGGTAAAGCGAGTTGGACTCATGGCCGTATAATAGTAAGTGCAAAAATTCCAAAAGGAGTAGGTATATGGCCTGCTATTTGGATGCTAGGAGATAATATTGACAACAAAGCGATTGGCTGGCCCCTATGTGGTGAAATAGATATGATGGAACATACCGGAACTAAGCCCGGGAACATTCAAGCATCTATTCATACGAAAAGTAATAATTGGATCTTAGGTACTCAAAAAACTGATTCCATCTATATCGCTGACTATGGAGATGCTTTTCATGACTACCAACTAGATTGGGATAAAAATAAAATGACCATTTCCATTGATGGAAAAAAATTGTTAACCTACCATAATGATGGCAAAGGAAAAAATAGTTGGCCCTTTGATGATCCCATCTATTTACTTTTAAATATTGCTGTCGGAGGAAATTACTCAGGATTTACTATTGACAAAAAAGCGCTCCCTGCACAAATGGTCATTGATTATGTGCGCGTATATCAATAATTAATGTTGTTCAAACCAAACGGGGGAAGCCTCCTCTGTCTCTGCATTATAATTGATAAATAATTCATCTCCTATTTCGATATCTTTTAGTGTAATAATAGAAATAGTTTGATCCTCCTCATTCATATCATACGAACAATTTGGATGTACTGCATGATTATAGATGGATACATATCCCAATGCGACTGCTGCTAATTTTTGATCCTCTCCCCATTCAAATATATAATCATACAAAAGGGTCTGTTCCACAATATGCCGCTCTTCTTTACTTAATACAATGACGGGTGCTATTTCAATAGTCGTATTCATTAAAATACGTTCAGTTGCAAATACACCTCGACCTCGTTTAGGAGAGGGTGCAATGGTTAGAATAGGTAGAATCATGACATAAATATAATATATCCTTTATAATTTTTCGTAACTTGCACGCATGTTGGATGAATTAAAAGAAGAAATCAATTTATCGGATCTTTTCTTGGAAATAATTTCCAAAGAGGACACGCATCTATTAAAAGAATTTTTAGATGAGCAAAACATCAGTGATGTTGTTGAATTGGTGAATGAATTTCCCCAACAGGAGGCTACTATTATCGATAATATGACCGTGCATCGTGCGGTAAGTGTTTTTAAGATTCTCGATATCAATCAACAAAAAGACATCATTAAGGAATTGCCGGCTCGTAAAACAGCTAAAATTTTAAATGAACTTCCTCCAGATGACCGTACCGACTTTTTGGAAGAATTACCTAAAGCGGCCATTCGTGATTTAATTAAATTACTAGACCCAGAAGAAAGAAAAATCACTTTATCCTTATTAGGTTATCCTGAGGACAGTGTGGGTCGTTTGATGACGCCAGATTATGTTTACATCTATCCTCATTATACCGTAGCACAGGTTATTGAAACCATTCGTAAGTATGGTAAAAATTCGGAAACGATTGATGTCATATATATTATAGATGAAAAAGGGGGGCTCATTGATGATATAAGAATTAGAGATTTATTATTAGCCAAGCCTGAGGATATTGTGTCTGATATTATTGATGGCCGTTTTGTAGCGCTCAATGTGTATGATGATCAGGAGCACGCTAATCAGGTTTTTAAAATGAATAATCGCACAGCGATTCCTGTTGTAGATGACAATGATGTATTATTAGGCATTGTAACCATTGATGATATATTATGGGTAACCAATGAAGAGTTCAGTGAGGATATGCAAAAAATGGGAGGTACAGAAGCGTTAAACGAACCTTATTTAGATATTTCTATTTTTAAATTATTTAAAAAAAGAATTACATGGTTGGTGGTTTTATTTATTGGTGAATTATTTACAGCAACCGCCATGGGTTATTTTGAAGATGAATTAGCCAAAGTATTAGTGCTAGCTAGTTTTATTCCATTAATATTATCTACTGGTGGTAATTCTGGCTCCCAATCATCTACTTTGATCATACAAGCCATGTCCGTGGGTGAAATTACGATTGCAGATTGGTGGAAAATATTAAGAAGAGAAATTATAAGCGGAACTTTATTAGGAGCATTACTTGGCGTACTTGGTTTTTTTAGAGTAACTGCATGGCATATGATTGTTCCTGGATTTTATGGGGTGCATTGGCTATTGATCGCTACTACTATTGGTTTTACTATTTTAGGAGTTGTTATTTGGGGAACCATTACAGGTTCTATGTTACCCATTGTATTAAAAAGATTAGGCGCTGACCCTGCTGTTTCTTCAGCACCATTTGTTGCAACTTTAGTGGATGTAACCGCAATACTTATTTATTTTAGTTTAGCCTATTTATTCTTACAAGGAACTTTACTTTAATTGCGCCTCTAACTTTTGCTTCAGTTCAACTTCCCATTCTTCTTTTAAAATACTTAGAACAATACTATCACGCCTTGTTCCATTGGGCATCGGTAAGTGATTTCTTAATACCCCTTCAACAGTACATCCTATTTTTTTCATAGCAGTAATACTTCTTTTATTATTATTGTCTGCTCTCAACTCCACCCTCTTTAATCCAATTTGATCAAAAGCAAATTGCAAAAGCAAAAATTTACAATGTTGATTTAATCCAGATCCCCATACTTTTTGACTATACCAAGTATAGCCCAACAGTGTTGTCCCGTTTACCAATTGCATGTCATAAAATCGGGTGGACCCCACATAGGTTTGTGTTAATTTATCAAATACAATAAATGGATAGGCTGTTTGCTGACTTTTAGCATGGAGGGCATCCTGAATGTACTTTTCTAAATCTGTTTTGTTTTGAATTGCCACCAATGAGAATTTCCATAATGCTGGCTCCTCTAGCACATATTTTTCTAAAAAGGTTATATCTGCAAGCACTAAAGGCCTCAACAATACACGTTCATTTTCTAAAATAGTGTCCTTCGTAAATTCAAAATTTTTTAATGCACTCATTCACTTGATTATAAATGCTAAATTCGTTTAAAATATCGTTTAAATAATAAAAGGTTATGGAAATTGATGAAATACTAGACTACGCATTACAACTTCCTGATTCAGAAGAAAGTACTCCCTTTGGGCCTGATACGATTGTGGTAAAAACCAAAGGAAAAATTTTTATTGTCCTTAATTTAAGATCCGAACCCATTTCAGTCAACTATAAAGCAGACCCAGAGCAGATTATTACACATAGAGAAGACTACCCCCAATTTATTTTACCAGGATACCATATGAATAAAATACATTGGAATACCCTGATCATCAATAAGCAGATTCCTGCCCCAATAGTTAAAGACTTTATTAAAACATCCCACTTTTTAGTAAGCAAGAAAACAAAGAAAGAATCACCTACATCAAGCAAAAAGTCCAACTAAGTTGGCATTTTATCAAAAGCGGTCCCTATTTATGGACAGAGCACATTTTTCTTTATCTTTAAATCAGCATCGCTTATGAAACAGACCCTAAAAAATTCATTCCCTAGAAAAAAATTAGTCCTTGTCATTAGTTCAATGATATTGATTTGTTTATTACAAATTTCATTGAATGGATATGCAGCTTCCAATGAACCTGGCACTGCAAACGGTTTATTTTGGCTTTGGCGTTTTTTGGGCCGGCTACACCCTGTTGCAGTTCATTTCCCAGTTGCTTTACTTTTGTTTGCCGCGATACTCGAAATGTTCACTTTCAAAAATTTTAATTCCAACCTAAGACCTGGCATTAAAATCATTTTAGCAGCGGGTGCCATCGCTGCGCTCCTTTCTACGATCATGGGTTTACTACTTTCAAAAGAAGGGGGATACGAAAAAGAATTAGCCAATTTACATCAATGGACAGGCATCGCTACTGCTGCCATTGGAAGCATTGCGTTTATTTTATTACACTACATTTTGAAGCAGGATAAAAAAAATCTAATTTCATTTTATCGCAGCTTATTATTTATTAGTGCCATTGGTGTAGCCGCTGCCGGACATTTTGGAGCTTCGCTTACTCATGGGAAAGATTATATATCTGCTACCCTTCCATGGAGTAAAGATTATGATGCAAGTACAAAAGGAAATTTTGATATCAGTACTTTCAAAAATGATACTGCAAAATTAACGAAGCAACAAGCCATAGAATTAAATGTGCAAGTTAGAGCCATCTTAGCACACAATTGTTATAAGTGTCATGGTCCCGAAAAAATTAAAGGAGACCTTCGTTTGGACCGACGCGATATGATTTTTAAAGGGGGCGAAAACGGAGCCGTTGTCATTCCTGGCAATCCAACTGGTAGTGATTTATTTCGCCGTATCAGTCTTCCTTCTTCTCATAAGGATGCCATGCCTTCTAAAGGAAAAAAATTATCAGACGGTGATATAGCAATCATCCAATTTTGGATACAAAAAGGCGCCCCTTGGCCAGATAGTTCCGAAAAAAGTATTTTTAGACTTGCTCCTTTAGCCCCAAGAGATCCTGCACTTCCTGTAGCTACAGATAAATTATCCAACCCCATTGACTTATGGACCAATCAATATTTTGTAAAAAATAAAATAAATTGGCCAGCTGTCATTGATGATAAAACTTTTTTAAGAAGGGTGAGCTTGGATCTTATTGGACTCCTTCCTAGTCCTGAAGAACTTGAAAAATTCACCGCAGATAAGCGCACCAATAAAAGAGCCATTTTGATTCGTCAACTATTAAATCGACAAGATGATTACAGTAGTCATTGGCTTAGCATTTGGAATGATGCATTAAGAAATGATTATACCGGCACTGGCTATATTACTGGAGGTCGTTTTAATATCACAGATTGGCTCTATAAATCATTAAGGTCCAATAAACATTACGATCAATTTGTAAAAGAATTAATCAACCCTACAGATGCTTCCAAAGGATTTATAGAAGGTATTAAATGGCGTGGCGTAGTGAATGCAAGTCAACGTACCGAGATGCAGGCCGCCCAAAATGTTTCTCAAATATTTTTAGGATTGAATTTAAAATGTACTTCCTGTCATAATAGTTTTATAAGTGACTGGAAATTGACAGACGCTTATGCCTTTGCTAATATTTTTTCAGATACTTCACTTGAAATAAATCGTTGTGATAAGCCCACAGGTAAATTCACAGGGGCAAGAATGCTTTGGAAGGAATTAGGCGCCATTGATAGTAGTGCTAAACGAAATGTGAAGCTAGCACAACTAGCTACGAATATGGTACAACCCAATAATGGAAGATTTTACCGTACTATCGTAAACCGCATCTGGGCACAGTTAATGGGTCGTGGATTAATTGAACCAGTTGATGTAATGGACAATGAGCCTTGGAGTCAGGATCTTTTGGACTGGACCGCTTCAAATTTTCAAAAAAATAATTCAGATATCAAAGAGCTTATTTATTTATTGACTACTTCTAATACATATCAACTCCCTTCAGTTGGATTAAAAGATGCCAGCAAAATTGTTTCACAGCAATTTCAATTTAACGGTATGTTACGTAAAAGAATGTCTGCAGAACAATTTTCTGATGTAGCCAGCACGATCATTGCTCCTATTTTTGTTGATTCCATGTTAATGTATCGACCCGAATACACCAAAGGACCCCTTCGTCCAATTTGGTCACGCGCTTCCTTGGTCGCAAATAATCCATTTTTGATTTCATTAGGAAGACCCACTCGTGAAACTGTTTCCACAAGTAGAGAATCTCAATCTAATCTTTTACAAGCACTTGAATTGACCAATGGCGATCGTTTTAACGCCATGATAAAAAAAGGAGCCATCGCTTGGAAAAAACAATATGTGAGCAGCGATAAAATAATTAAAGAAATTTATTCAAGAGCATTAGGTAGAGAGGCACAACCATCCGAATATACCATCGCTAAAAAAATATTAGGAACAGAACCTTCGACCGATGCAATTGAAGATTTATTTTGGATTATATTATTGTTACCCGAATTTCAAATCATTTATTAATTCATTTGATCCTAAATATATAAATATGAATCATCATTGGAATCGTAGAGAATTTTTAAAAGGCAGCAGTACGGCAGCCATCGCAGCACTTGCAGCGGGGGCGCCCTTAGCAGGCTTTTTAGCTTCATGTAACACATCTAAAATTAAAGCCACTGCCGATACGGTCATTTTACTTTGGATGGGAGGCGGCATGGCGCATACCGACACTTTTGATCCTAAAAAGTATACACCCTTTACGAAAGGAATGATGGCCAATGATGTATTAAGTACTTTTAAATCTGTTCCTACTATATTAGACGATGTCTATTTTTCAGAAGGACTTGAATCTATAGGCAAAGTCATGGATAAAGGAACTGTCATCAGATCCTATGTAGCGGGAGATATGGGTCATATTTTGCATTCACGCCATCAGTACCATTGGCATACTTGTTATAAACCACCTCAATCAGTTGCAGCCCCACATATTGGTTCTTGGATATCTAATCAATTAGGTCCAGTGAATTCTGTGATTCCTGCCTTTATAGATATTGGCCAAAGATTTTCATTAGGCGAGGGAGAAGAATTAAAAGCATTTCATACCGCTGGATTTTTAGGAAATGAATTTGGTCCTTTTTTAATTCCTGATCCAAGTGCTGGACTCGAAAGTGTAAAGCCCCCAGTTGGCATGAACATTAATAGATTCGAAAAAAGGAATCAATTGTACAATGAATTAATGAGTAAAAGTCCAATTGGTGAAATGGGAAGTGATTATCAAAAAGAATCCATGAGAAGATCTATGGAACAAGCTTATATATTATTAAAGTCGCCCGAAGCAGCTGCATTTGATTTAACTAAAGAACCAAAAGAAAGCTATGACATTTATAATACTGGCAAATTTGGACTAGGCTGTTTAATGGCGCGCCGATTAACTGAAAAAGGAGCTAGATTCATTAGTGTAACTACCGAATACGAACCATTTAAAAATTGGGATACCCACGACAACGGACATACGAGATTAGTGGATATGAAAAAACAAATTGATGGCCCTATTGCACAATTAATTAAAGACTTAGATCGTTCTGGCCATTTAGATCGAACCCTAGTGATATTAGCAAGTGAGTTTAGTAGAGATATGATGGTGGAAGGCCGTCCAGAACTTAAAGTGCAAGAACAAGTCAATCAACCCGATATTATTCAGGAATTAAAAAATTATGGAATGCATCGCCATTTCACAGATGGTTGTTCTATGTTGATGTTTGGAGGTGGTATTAAAAAAGGAAATGTGTATGGAAAAACAGCAGATGAGCGCCCTTGCAAAACGGTAGACAAGCCGATCAGAATTGAACAGATTCATCAAACCATTTACCATGCATTAGGCATACCACAGGATACCCATTATGTGATTGAAAAAAGACCTTTTTATACCACACCCGATGGTCTTGGTAAAGCAGAGATGGATTTATTTTCATAGTCACTTTATGGCAGTTGGTAGGGCTTCAAAATTAAATAGTGTACCTTGCAGCCCATGACGAGTACAAATTTTAAGTCCTTACATCTTATTGAGCCTCTATTATTAGCACTTTTTGAGGAAGGATACACGACACCAACCCCTATTCAAGCCCAATCTATTCCCATCGTTTTAGAAGGCAAGGATCTATTAGGCTGTGCCCAAACCGGTACAGGAAAAACAGCCGCTTTTACTTTACCTATCTTACAATTATTACTTCAAAATGCAGGCAACGAGAAACGAAAAAAAATAAGGTCTTTAATTGTAACACCCACTCGAGAATTAGCCATTCAAATAGCCGAAAGTTTTAATGCCTATGGAAGACACACTCCATTAAATTGCACCGTCATCTTTGGAGGTGTTGCACAAGGACCTCAAGTGACTGCACTTCGCAACGGAGTGGATGTAGTGATTGCGACTCCAGGTAGATTATTAGATTTAATGAATCAAGGGCATATTAGTTTAAGAGAGGTAGAAATTTTTGTACTAGATGAAGCAGATCGAATGTTGGATATGGGATTCGTCAATGATGTAAAAAAATTATTAGCAGTACTGCCTAAAAAAAGACAGTCCTTGTTTTTTTCAGCGACCATGCCACCCGAAATTGTCACTTTAGCGAGCACTATTTTATTTCATCCACAAAAAGTGACGGTCACTCCGGTTTCTTCTACTGTTGAAATTATTGAGCAATCGGTTTACTTTGTAGATAAGAATAATAAAAACGCTTTATTAATTGATGTACTTAAAAATCCAGCAATTAAAACCGCATTGGTTTTTACTCGAACCAAACATGGTGCAGACAAAGTGGTCAACCTTCTTTTAAAATATAATATAAAAGCAGAAGCCATCCATGGCAATAAATCTCAAAATGCAAGACAAAGAGCACTGAGTAATTTTAAAGAACAAAGTACTAGAATATTAGTAGCTACTGATATTGCGGCTAGAGGAATCGATGTGGACAATTTAGCATTCGTTATCAATTTTGAAATTCCAAATATTGCAGAAACCTATGTACACCGAATTGGTCGAACAGGCCGTGCTGGTGCCAATGGAACTGCCATTTCATTTTGCGATGCAGAAGAAAAAGCATTCTTGAAAGACATTGAAAAGTTAATCGCTAAGCCTATTCCTGTGATAGACAATCATCCCTACCCTTTAATGAACCATAATCCGGTGAAGACGGTGCAACAACAAGGACGAGGCAACTCGGGTCATGCTCGCTCCAATTCACGCGGTAATGCCCCTCAAAAAAACCGATTCAGCAGATCAAAGCCGAGGTATTAGATTTCCCTACTTTGTAAATATGTTTATTCGATAATTGACTTATATTTAATCTTAAAATTAAATTATGAAAGTCATTTTAGCACTGCTGTTTGTGATCATTACGCCACGTTTGTTAGCGCAGGATATATCGATTCAAAAAACAGATTTAATTAGCACTTCAAAAATATTTGATCTTCAATTTTCACCAAAGGAAATAGACACTTTATATAGCGATGTGAAGGATAATTTATTAAACTATAAGGCCATGCACCAATTGTCCTTAAATAATAATGTTCCATTGAGTTTGTGGCAAACGGCTATTTTACCCAACATGACATTGAATAAAAAACAAAATCCTATTCAATGGAAAACCACCGTAACTGAATTACCCACTAACAACAATGACTTAGCTTTTTATAGTATTGAACAATTAGCTTACCTGATTCAACATAAAAAGATAAGCTCCTTAAAACTGACTCAATTTTTTATTGAACGATTAAAAAAATGGGGTGATACTTTGCAATGTGTGATCAGTTTGCAAGAAGACATCGCTTATCAACAAGCAAAAAAAGCAGATGAAGAAATGGCAGCAGGAAAATATCGTGGATTACTACATGGTATTCCCTATGGATTAAAAGATTTATTTGCCATCAAAGGCACCAAAACAACTTGGGGCGCAGCCCCCTATAAAAATCAAGTAATTGACGAAGACGCTTTTGTTTATTTGCAATTAAAAAAAGCAGGTGCTGTATTGGTCGCTAAATTTACGCTAGGTGCTTTAGCGATGGGCGACTATTGGTATGGGGGGCGCACCAAAAATCCTTGGAATTTAAACTATGGATCCTCTGGATCCTCTGCTGGTTCAGCATCTGCAACCGTAGCGGGATTGGTCCCTTTTGCAATTGGAACAGAAACATGGGGAAGTATTGTATCTCCATCTACTACTTGTGGTGCAACTGGATTAAGACCCACTTTTGGAAGTGTTAGCCGAAGTGGCGCGATGGCTTTAAGTTATAGTTTAGATAAAGTAGGACCCATTTGTAGATCTGTAGCTGATGCCGCTATTGTTTTTAGTTATATACATGGCACCGATGGCAAGGATTTATCTGCAGTCGACTTGCCTTTTAACTATACACCACAAAAATCAATCAAGCAATTAAAAATTGCATACGCGAAAAATTACTTTGATAAAATAAAAGATACATCAAGAAATGAATGGAAGGCTTTGGAGGCTTTTAAAAAAATGGGTGTTCAATTGATCCCTGTTAATTTCCCAGACAGCGGCGTATATCAATTCAATATCATGGATGTGGTGATTGGAGTTGAATGTGCAGCACAATTTGATGAAATGACAAGAAATAATATAGATGATGAATTAACAAGACAAACCAAAAACGATTGGCCTAACCAATTTAGAACTGCTCGATTTATACCTGCTGTTGAATACGTGAATGCACAACGCCATCGATTCTTACTTATGCAAAAAGTGAATGAAGTGATTCAACAATACGATGCTATTATTTGTCCTTCAAGAGGAGATGGAAATCAATCCGCCATTACCAACTTAACAGGACATCCTGTGGTATGTGTTCCTACTGGTTTTGATAAAAAATTAAATTTACCGACTGGGATTAGTTTTGTAGGAAAGCTATTTGACGAAGCCACCCTATTAAATATTGCAGATGCCTTTCAAAAGGCCACTCCATGGGATGAAGCACACCCTAATAAATTTAAGTGAGGGAATAATAAGTCGACTAAAAATTAAATATATTCAAGCCTACGCCTAATTGCCATTGTCTTGTCTTCCAGGTATCTTGATTTTTTAAATCATCAAGTAGTTGTTGCGTAGATCCAATATTATTAAGGCCTATAGCATACCTGCCATATATGAAAAATCCACCTAAATCTAACTTAGCACCTCCTACCATTGAAAATTCACCAGAAGAAAAAGCAACCCTGGCGTTTTCAATACCATCTTTACTCTGATCCAATAAAATAGAATATTGCGGCCCTGCTTGTATTGTAAAATTTTTCACAGGATGAAACTGCAATAGCAATGGTATACTTAAATAATTTAAGTGATAAGTTTCAGGCTTAAAACTGGGATGACCTATCAACTCAGTTAAGGATGGGCTAGATTCCAATTTGGTTTGCGATAGCATCGCATCAACTGCAATACTAAATTTGCTATTAATACCAATAGAAGTAGTGACACCTGCATGATAGGATGCAGAATTATGGTCCACGATCACATTATCTACCTTAGAAAAATTTTGCCCCACTTTAATACCTATCCCAAATTTTTTTTGTCCAATAACATGAACACTCATAAGGATAAATAAAATGAATAGTATTTTTTTCATGAGAGATGTAATTAAAATATTGTGTTTGTTAGATATGATGTAGAATTCAAAATTACACCAATTCTATCAAAGTAATTTCGGGCATAATGCCTACTCTGCCAGGATAGCCTAAAAAGCCAAACCCTCTATTGACATATAATTGTTGTTCTGCATTTTGGTAGATGCCCGCCCACTGCTTGTATACCCATTGCACAGGGCTCCATTTAAAATAAGGATTTTCGAGACCAAATTGCATGCCATGGGTATGACCAGATAAAGTTAAATTGATATGTGGGTATTTGACTTGCACTTCTGCCTCCCAATGGCTTGGATCATGACTCATTAAAATGATGATTTCTTCTTCCTTTACTCCAATCATGGCTTTATCTAATTTGCCATATTTAGGAAACCTTGCTTTGGCGCCCCAGTTTTCAATACCCACTAATTGTATATGTGCTCCTTGTTTTTCAATTTTTGTATTTTCATTCATCATCAATTTCCATCCTAAGTTGGCATGAACTTGCTTCAAATCCTGCAAGTTTTGTTGTTTAGCATCAGTAGAAGGCCATTGAACATAATCTCCATAATCGTGATTGCCTAGAGTACTATATACCCCATGAGGCGCAGTAATTTGTCCAAATACATCCATCCAGTCAGTCATTTCAGTTGCTTTATCGTTCACTAAATCTCCAGTGAATAAAACAAGATCCGCCTTTTGCGCTTGAATTAATTTTACACCTTTCAGTACTGCTTCTTTATCTCTTAAACTTCCACTATGTATATCACTAATGTGAATTATTTTAAACCCCTTAAAAACAGGAGGCAGCCCTGACAAGGCAATTTTTTTTCGGATCAGTTTATAATTGTATTTATTACCAAATCCATAAAGCAGGGATAAAAACAAAGTTGAAGACAAGCCCACTCCCAACCAACTTAAAAAAGTTGAACGAGGAATCCCTTTTTCAGTTTTCAAAAATTGAGCACCTGTCGCTGAAACAATTTGACCCACTGTCCAAAAAGTACCTCGACGTAGATCGTCTACTAAGAAAAAAATCGCCATTGTAATAAGGGCTAAAACCCATCCAATGCCTACTGAAAAAATATATTGTCTAAAATAAGGATTAGAAACATAAGGAAATAATAAAAAACCTCCTAAGCTAATGATACACAAAGCCCAATAAAGGATACTAAATACATTTTTCGTGGTCCCTGAATAGCCCTGCGTTAGGGTGCGTAGTACATGGTAAATGTAAAAATCGACAAGAAGTAATACCGATAGAAGGACGAAAATAAATATAGGGTTCCTCATAGTGTTAATTAGTGGGTAAAATTAGGGCCAAACCATTCATTTATAACATATTTAATCCCAAATTGTTACCATTTATCCCTTATTTTTGAATGAAAATAAGGATACCTATTTTATGGCTCGAATCATTGGAATTGCGAATCAAAAAGGAGGGGTGGGTAAAACGACCTCGGCCATTAATATTGCAGCTAGCTTAGCCGTTTTAGAATATAAAACGCTGCTAATTGATGCTGATCCACAGGCAAATAGTACTACTGGGGTAGGCTTTGATTTGCATAATATCACGACTAGTTTATACGACAGCATGATTAACAATGTGCCATTAAAAGACGTAGTGTTAAAAACTGAAATCCCACACCTTGATTTGATTCCTTCCCATATTGATTTAGTAGGCGCTGAAATTGAATTAGTGAATTTGCCCAATCGAGAAAATGTATTAAAAGGATTGATCAATAATATTCGTGACCAATATGACTTTATTATTATTGACTGCTTACCTTCTTTAGGATTAATTACTGTCAATGCTCTAGTAGCTGCTGATAGTGTCATTGTCCCAGTTCAATGTGAATTTTTTGCATTGGAAGGCTTAGGTAAATTATTAAACACCATCAAAATTGTACAAAGCAGATTAAATCCCGAATTGCAAATCGAAGGTATCTTAATGACCATGTATGATGGCCGTTTAAGATTAAGCAATCAAGTGGTGAGTGAAGTAAGAAAACATTTTGACGAAATGGTTTTCTCCACCATCATTCATCGTAACACCCGCTTAAGTGAAGCGCCAAGTGTTGGCAAGCCTGTTATTTTATATGATGCAGAAAGTAAAGGGACTGTAAACTATTTAAACTTAGCTAAGGAAATATTACAAAAAAACGGCATGACCAATATGAGTAATGCCGAGCGTATAATTGATTAATTATGAGTAAGAGTATCAACAATAAAGATTTAATTGGAAAAGGGCTACGCTCTTTATTGCAAAACATGGATGCGGATTATAAAAATACTACTGGCCAAGTGCCTGCAGCCGCCATGGAAAAGGCAGTAGCAAGTAATCGTATTTTACTTACTAATATTCAAGCCAACCCCAAAAATCCTAGAAAGGATTTTGACATGACTGCTTTACAGGAACTAGCAAAGTCCATACAAATACATGATCTTATTCAACCCATCACGGTTGCGCAACTAGCAAATGGGAAATATCAATTAATTGCAGGCGAGCGTCGCTTTCGCGCTGCAAAGATGGCTGGTATTTTAGATTTACCTGCTTATATCAGACACGGTAATGACAAGGAATTATTAGAACTCGCCTTGCTTGAGAATTTACAAAGGGTTGACTTAAATGAAATTGAAATTGCATTAAGCTATCAACGCATGATGCATGAATTAAATTACACACAGGAGCAAGTGGCGGAGCGAATGGGAAAAGACAGATCTACCGTGTCCAATTATATTCGTTTATTAGAATTACCTCCCAATATTCAAGCCGCTCTTAGAAATGGAAGTTTAAGTATCAGTTTGGCTAAACTTTTAATTGGTAAGGAAGTGGATCAACAACTTTTTTTATTGAAGGAAATAATAGAAAAAGGTTTAACCGTTCGTCAAACCGAAGAGCTAATTAAAAAGATGAATCAAGCGGGGAAAATGACCACTGTTCAAAGTACAGGATCGAAGAGCAATCTCTCTCCTGTTTATAAAAAATTAGAAGACAAATTAAGTAGTCATTTATCGAGCAAAGTACAATTACAACATCAAAAAAATGGCAGCGGTAAAATCACAATCGAATATGCTGATTTGAACGGCTTAAACAAAATATTAGAAGCAATGCAATTAAGCATTAGCTAGACTCACTTTTTTTTAACAAGGAATTTATTTAGGATGCGGCTACTCTTATTTTTCACACTGCTTTTAATCCTACAGCAAAACGCTTGGGGCCAGGACAGTACTCGTATGGTGAAAAAAGACAGCCTATTTTCCATACGTAAACATATACCCAGCACTGCTACCAAAAGATCAGCGCTCATCCCAGGTTGGGGGCAAGCCTATAATAAGCAATATTGGAAAATTCCATTAGTATACGGAATAATCGCGATACCTACTGTCACTTATATTTACAATAATAGTATGTATAACAAAACCAAATTTGCCTATGAAGCTAAATTCAAGGAAGCTTTGGGTGACGCATCGGATGTTGAAAAAATTGATCCAGAATTGAAAAACTTAAGTGCGTCTTCTCTTCAAAGTTATCGGAATTTGTTTCGTAAGGATAGGGATTACTCCATCATGTGGTTTATTTTAACTTGGGGCATTAATGTAATTGATGCCACTGTTTCGGGTCACTTAAAGGAATTTGATATTACAAATGATTTGAGTCTTAAAATTCAACCCACTTATTTGCCGCAATTTAATCAAGCAGGCTTATCCTTACAGTTTCATCTAAAAAATTCGCAGTCAAGATAAAAAATATTTTATGAAAATCGCATTAATTGGATACGGAAAGATGGGTAAAGCTATTGAAGCCATTGCATTAAGCAAAGGGCATGAAATAGTTTTAAAAATAGATATTCAAAATAACCATGAATTGACACAACAGGCATTAAAACTGGCTGATGTTGCCATAGAATTCACAGGACCCCATAGCGCTTTTGATAATATAAAAAAATGTATGGATTGGGGTATACCCGTTGTTAGTGGATCCACTGGTTGGCTTGATAAGTGGGATGAAATAAAAAAATTATGTGATACAAATAACGGCACCCTTATTTATTCAAGTAATTATAGCATTGGTGTTAATTTGTTTTTTGAATTGAATAAACAACTTGCAAAATTAATGGACCCCTATCATGATTATGATGTTTCGATGACTGAAATTCACCATACTGAAAAAAAAGATGCCCCTAGCGGAACCGCCATCTCCTTAGCCGAACAAATACTTGCGAATATGGGAAGGAAAAATAAATGGGTAAATGCGGCTTCAAGCAGCGTTTCCGATTTAGTGATTCAATCAGAAAGAATAGATCCAGCCCCTGGAACACATAGTGTTAGATACAGCTCTCCCATTGATGATATTGAAATTACCCATACGGCTCATACCCGAATTGGTTTTGCAAGTGGCGCAGTTTTAGCTGCTGAATTTGCGTATCAAAAAAAGGGTACCTTTACGATGAAGGATGTTTTAGGTCTTTAGCCAATGAATTTTAAAATTCATTGTAAACATAAACAGTATTCAATATAATGTTATCTAAAAAAACTCAATACGCATTACAGGCACTTTCCTATATGGTGGAAAAAAAATCCGAAAGTCCTATTCTTATTGCAGAGATAGCAGTTCAAAAAAATATTCCACTCAAATTTTTAGAGCGTATTTTACTAGACCTTCGTAAAGCAGGATTTTTAGAAAGTAAAAAAGGAAAAAATGGGGGTTATTTTTTCGCCATCCCCCCTTCTAAAATAAAACTCTCAAGTATTTTTAGAATCATTGAAGGTCCCATTGCCTTGTTACCCTGCGTGAGTTTGAATTTTTATGAAAAATGTTCGGACTGTAATGAAAAAAAATGTGGGCTCAATAAAGTGATGATCGAAGTTCGAGATAATACCTTAGCGATACTCGACAAAAGAACAGTGGCTAATTTAGATTATAAAAAGGGTAAATAAAAAACATGAAAAAAATACTTTTCATTATCCTTATTGGGACAAGCTCCATCATTCATGCGCAAAGCTTGATTGGAGGAAAAAATATTATCAAAACCAACTTATCCAGCGACGCATTAAATAATTATAATATTACTTACGAACGCAGCCTTAACCATTTCATGTCCGTCTCATTGAGTTATCGAAAAATGGAAAAACAACAAGTTCCATTAAAATCATTAGTGAAAAAATTTATTGATAATCCTGCCATTGATTTTGATAAAGCGCAATTGGGCAATTCTGCCATTACAGCAGAAGCAAGATTTTATTTAGGCTTTTCAAAAATGTCTGGTTTTTATATATCCCCTTATATAAGATCCGCTACTTTCGACTTAACCATTCCAATAGATTATAATTACACACCTGCTTCACCCCTGCCTAATATCATCATGCCTTCCATCCCTATGCATGCTCAATTAGACGGATCCATTAGATCCACTAGTTATGGTTTATACACAGGTATGCAATTTCAATTATTAACAAAACTTGTCTTAGATCTTTGGATCATAGGTGGTCATTATGGAAGCTCCAATGGTAAATTAATTTTTGGGGCTCCCAATGGGACCCCTTCTCAAGCCATTGATGCTTTAAAAAAGACAATTGACCAAACCAATGCCAACCCTTTTAAATTAACCACTACTGCCACTGCAAATGGTATTATTGTAGATACAGAAGGCCCTTGGGCAGGAATTCGAGGCTTAGGAGTCACGGTTGGACTACGATTTTAAAAGCGGCTGATTAGCGATTACTAGATTGTGTAAATCACTTACCTTTGGTCTTTTAAATAGCACTCCTATGATGCCAAAATTTTTACAAGATTTATTTAAAGCGCAAAGTTACGACCCCAATAATTTTTTCTTAATTGCAGGCCCTTGCGTAGTTGAAAATGAAGAAATTGTTATGGAGATTGGCGAAAAGCTTTCTACCCTTTGCAAGAATTTAGGTATCCCTTATGTATTTAAAGCAAGCTATAGAAAAGCAAATAGAACAAGTGCCAATTCTTTTACTGGTATTGGAGACGATACTGGAATGGAACTCATTCAAAAAGTAGGTGTGACTTTTAAGGTACCCACCACCTCTGATATTCACGCACATGAAGAAGCAGCCATTGCTTCAAAGTATATTGACATATTACAAATTCCCGCATTTCTTTGTCGTCAAACCGATTTATTAATCGCAGCTGCCGAAACTGGTAAAATTGTGAATGTAAAAAAAGGACAATTTTTAAGTGGTGCTTCCATGAAATTTGCAGTTGATAAAATTAAATTGGCAGGCAATGATAAAATCATGTTGACCGAAAGAGGTAATACTTTTGGATATCAAGATTTAGTAGTGGATTATCGAAATATTCCAGCGATGGCAGAAAATGGATTTCCTGTCATTATGGATTGTACCCATTCTTTACAACAGCCTAATCAAACCACTGGCATTACAGGAGGGAATCCACTTTTAATTGAAACAATTGCAAAAGCAGCTATTGCCACTGGAGCGGATGGTTTATTTATTGAAACACACCCCTACCCATCTCAAGCAAAAAGTGATGGCGCCAACATGTTACCATTAGATAAAATAGCACCCTTACTTGAAAAATTAGTGAAGCTAAGAAAAGCAGTTATCTAGTCCTTTAGATTAATAATATTTCATTGGGTTTCTTTTCCCAAGATGAATGTATTTTTTGATACTTCTCCAAAAAGCCAATATCATATATAGGATGACAGGCGACCCAAAAGTGAGAAAGGAAATATAAATAAACCACATTCTTATTTTAGAGGAAGCAATGCCTAATCGCTCTCCTATTGCGGTACAAACTCCAAAAGCTTGCAATTCTAAAAAATCTCTCATTTTATGGATCATGTCGGTGGATAATTCTACCTGCAATCTAGATAAAAAACTGGATTTTGGCTTACCTTTGCCACAAATTTTAACTCCAAAAACAAGTACTATGGCTTTTGATATTGAAATGATTAAAAAACTGTATGCTGAAATGCCTGCAAAAGTGGATGCGGCTCGAAAATTATTAGCTCGTCCCTTAACCTTATCAGAGAAGATTTTGTTTTCTCATTTGCATAGCGATCAAAAAATAGCCAACTTTGAAAGAGGAGGATCTTATGTCGATTTTGGACCAGATAGAGTAGCCATGCAAGATGCTACTGCTCAAATGGCATTGTTACAATTTATGCAAGCAGGTCGTCCCAAAGTGGCCGTTCCAAGTACTGTTCATTGCGACCATTTGATTTCTGCAAAAGTAGAAGCCAAACAAGATTTACAAGTAGCCACTGCAGACAGCAAGGAAGTATATGATTTCTTAGCTTCCGTTTCCAATAAATACGGGTTGGGTTTTTGGAAGCCTGGGGCTGGTATTATTCACCAAGTAGTATTGGAAAATTACGCTTTCCCAGGTGGGCTTATGATTGGAACCGATTCTCATACCGTGAATGCAGGTGGATTAGGTATGATAGCAATTGGAGTGGGTGGTGCAGATGCTTGTGATGTGATGGCAGGTTTGCCATGGGAATTAAAATGGCCTAAATTGATTGGTATTAAATTAACTGGAAAGTTAAATGGCTGGACTGCTCCTAAAGATGTGATTTTAAAAGTGGCTGGTATCCTAACTGTAAAAGGGGGGACCGGTGCAATTGTTGAATATTTTGGAGAAGGCGCTACCAATATGAGTTGCACAGGTAAAGGAACCATTTGTAATATGGGTGCCGAAATTGGTGCTACTACATCTACTTTTGGTTATGATGCAAGTATGAGTCGCTATTTACAATCCACTGGTCGTGCAGATGTGGCTAGTTTAGCTGATACAGTAGCGTCCTACTTAACTGCTGACCCAGAAGTATACGCAACACCCGAAAAATATTTTGATGAAGTCATTCATATCGATCTGAATACATTAGAGCCGCATTTAAACGGTCCATTCACACCCGATTTAGCAACCCCTATTTCAAAAATGAAAGAAGTGGCTGCTGCGAATGGCTGGCCAACCAAAATTGAAGTAGGCTTGATTGGAAGTTGTACCAATTCTTCTTATGAAGATATTAGCCGAGCTGTAAGTTTAGCAAAACAAGTTTCTGAAAAAGGATTGACCATGCAATCAGAATACTTAATCACACCAGGTTCTGAACAAGTAAGATACACTATTGAAAGAGATGGTTTCCTAGAAGTGTTTAGTCAAATCGGTGCGAAAGTATTTGCAAATGCTTGTGGACCTTGTATTGGAATGTGGGAAAGAGTGGGCGCAGAGAAAAAAGAAAAAAATACAATTGTACATTCATTTAATAGAAACTTTGCAAAACGTGCCGATGGCAATCCCAATACTTTTGCGTTTGTAGGTTCTCCAGAATTAATAACGGCATTAGCGATTGCGGGTGATTTAAATTTTAATCCATTAACGGATACCCTTACGAATAACAAAGGAGAGCAAGTTAAATTAGATGCCCCTACTGGTCATGAATTACCTCCACTAGGATTTAGCGTGGAAGATGCTGGATACCAAGCGCCTGCTGAAGATGGATCTCATGTGAGTGTTGTGGTGGATCCTATTTCAAAAAGATTACAACTATTAGATCCATTTACTGCATGGGAAGGAACCGATTTAAAATCATTAAAACTTTTAATTAAAGCAAAAGGTAAATGTACCACTGATCATATTTCAATGGCAGGTCCTTGGTTAAAATTCCGTGGGCATTTAGATAATATTTCCAATAATTTATTAATTGGGGCAGTGAACTTTTTCAATGAGAAAACCGATAATATAAAAAGTCAATTGAATGGCCAATACGATACTGTTCCAAATACACAAAGAGCATATAAAGCTGCAGGGGTGGGTACGATTGTTGTTGGAGATGAAAATTATGGTGAAGGAAGTTCAAGAGAGCATGCGGCAATGGAACCTAGACATTTAGGCGTTCGTGTTGTATTGACTAAATCATTTGCTCGAATTCACGAAACCAATCTTAAAAAACAAGGTATGTTGGCCTTGACTTTTGCAGATAAAAATGATTACGATAAAATATTAGAAGATGACGCCATTGATGTAATAGGATTAACCCATTTTGCACCAGATCAGTCATTGACATTGGTATTAACACATAAGGATGGCAGTACCGATTCTATCCAAGCCAACCATACTTATAACCAACAACAAATTGAATGGTTTAAAGCAGGCGGAGCCCTTAACATCATTAGAAAGCAAGTAGGTAAATAATAAAAGCTTTCCAAAATACTTAAAACCCTTCTCGCTCCAACGGGAAGGGTTTTTTATTTATCTTTAGAATATGATAAACACCGCATTGGTATCTTATGGCATGAGTGGCAGATTGTTTCATGCCCCCTTTATTGAAACTAATCCAAATTTTAATTTGGCTGGAAGCTGGGAGCGAAGTCAAAAAAATATTCAAGCAAGGTATCCACATGCAAAATCATTTAACACTTATGAGGAAATTTTGAATGACCCCACCATTGATTTAATTGTGGTGAATAGTCCTAATGATTCTCATTATGAATATACCCGACTTGCTTTATTAGCAGGTAAACATGTTGTAACCGAAAAAGCATTTACGACAACAGTGAAAGAAGCAGAGGAACTAGATGCATTAGCACAAAAATTAAATTTAAAATTAGCGGTATATCAAAACCGTCGATACGATGCTGATTTTTTAACCATCCAAAAATTAATTAAGGAAGATAGTATTGGCCATTTTTTAGATATTCAAATTTCATTTGAACGATATCGAACCACCATAAGTCCTAAAGCGCATAAGGAAAACCCAACTCCGGGGGCAGGGCTTTTGTTTGACCTAGGCCCTCATTTAGTAGATCAAGCATTGTTATTATCGGGTATGCCCACTCATCTATTTGCAGATCTAAGGGTCATAAGAAATGCATCTTTAGTAGATGATTATTTTACATTGATTTTGTACTACCCTACCCACCGTATCTTATTAACCAGCGGTATGGTGTTTATGCAACAATTGCCTGCTTATAAAATATATGGCTCAAAAGGATGTTTTATAAAATATAGGGCCGACATTCAAGAGGAAGAATTAATTGCAGAAAAACTACCTGTTGGTCCAGAGTGGGGAATCGAGCCCGAACATAAATGGGGTACACTTAGCACAGAAATAGCAGGTACCATTAGCACACAAGTCATTCCAAGTTTAGCTGGAAATTATGGTCAATTTTACACCTTGATGGCGGATGCTATTCAGAACAATGCTCCTGTTCCTACTTCAGCAAAACATGGGGCTGATATTATTAAAGTATTAGAAGCTGCACGTAAAAGCAACAATCAAAAGTCTATTGTTGAATTATAGTATTAGGCTCCAATAAAAAAGTCCCGATGGCTCGGGACTTTTTTATACTCAATTTAAATATTGTATTACATCTTTTTAGCGTCTTCTAAAAATTTCGCTAAACCAATATCTGTTAAAGGATGTTTTAATAATCCCAAGATAGAATCCAATGGACAAGTACAAACATCAGCTCCAGCTTCAGCTGCTTTTACAATATGTAAAGCATTGCGAATAGAGGCTGCTAAAATTTGTGTATTGAATCCTTGAATATCATAGATATGTCTTATTTGCGAAATCAATTCCATCCCATCCCAACTGCTGTCATCAATTCTTCCAATGAAGGGCGAAACATAAGTAGCACCCGCTTTAGCAGCTAGTATCGCTTGACCAGCAGAAAAAATTAAAGTACAATTGGTACGAATACCATTATCTGTAAACCATTTAATCGCTTTGATACCATCTTTTATCATTGGCACTTTCACCACAATATTTGGATGAATAGCAGCTAATTTTTTACCTTCTTCGACCATCGTAGCAAAATCGGTAGATAATACTTCGGCGCTAATATCGCCTTCCACTAATTCACAAATAGCTTTATAATGAGCAGCAATAGCGGCTTCCCCTTTAACACCCACTTGTGCCATCAAAGATGGATTTGTAGTCACCCCATCAAGTATACCTAAATCATTGGCTTCCTTAATTTGAGCTAAATTACCTGTGTCAATAAAAAATTTCATACGCTTGTTTATTAATGGTTTTATCCAATGTTAAAAAGTGGCAGGCTACTCACATCACACCGCTCAACCGCCTATCCTTGCTGTATTCCTACCCTGGGGAAGTTCAGCAGGAGCTGGTCGTGTAAGACCTGCCGGTGCAAATGTAGCACAATTGAATTGATTAAAAAAGTAGGCTTAGATTAGGTTAAAATTGATTAGAATGTACCGTACTAAACCCGATTAAATGATCATGTCTAGCACCGGGTGGCCTGTAGTAAACAAAAATGGAATAGGCATTTTCGGTTTCCCAATGATCTCCTTCCGTTTCATTAAAATCCTGTAATGGGTCGGGGTCTATATTATCTCTTAAAATATAAGAATAAGAATAATAACCTTGTTTTAAAAGTAATGATTTTTGGTACATCCCTAATTTGGGATTAAAACTCATTTCAGATGACGCATCTAATTTATTATTAGTGAGTGTCCCATTTAAATATAAATGTTGCCCTATTAAAGGTACTTGATTAGGCGGAATATAAGTGAAGACGACCGTTGCATAATCATTTTGATCATCGCTTTCTAATGATTCAGAATTTGCAATTAAAAAATTTCCATTTAAATCTTTGAATCTAAAATAAGGCGTCGCCACCCTAGGCACATCGGGTTTCACATACACAATGGTACCAGTTGAAGTAGATTCAAATTTGGATACGCGATCCGATCTTAATCGTAAACTTTGCAAATCAAGCCACCTTACTTCCTTTCCAGAGGGAAAAATTAAATTCTGCTCACTATTGTATTCCAAAATGGTTCCTCTGATAAAGCTTGGTACAGCGGCACTCAGCCCGTCATTGTACCTATAGTTTTGTATCACCTGTACTTTTAATTGATCGGGCAGAAAATAGGAAAGTTTTTTAGCGTCAATACTTAACTGAACTTTTTGATGTGTTTTTGAGAGATTACCATCAAAAGGTTCTTGTATAAATGACATAATGGACACTTGATTCTCAGTCACATAAAAGCGTTGTGTAAAAATAAGTTGATTTGGATTTGCATCCTTATAAACTTTCATGATGTAATTCCCTGATTGGGTGGGTCGACAATTACTGTTAGGAAAAGTAAATTTATAGTGATAGTAGGATTGAATTGCAATAGATGAGATGGAGAAATTGGTAATTCGGTTTTGGTTAAACCCTTGCAAATAATCAAAGGGACTTAAGTTGGCAGAGGTCCAATCCTCATTCATGAGCTCTACCGAATAATAGTAGTTTTTTTGTTGGGCTTTTAAATCGTCAAAGCTTATTTCTAATGCATTCATTTGATCCAAGGAAATCACTGGCAAACCCTGTGAATTACCTAGTGGATGAATAAGTACAGTCTTTATATTGCTATCATAAATTTTATCAGGATTTATTTTAGTTCCGGCCTTTGCCCCTATGCTTATTGTCAATCCTAATAAAACGAGCCAATGCTTGTACATACCATTATATATTTTATCCAACACGAATCTAGCCCTTTATTCATTATTTTTAAGCAGAAAAAACTAGATTTGATAAAAATTACACCATTGTCAACGGCCTTCCAAATTGCAAAGAAAATTAGTTTTCAGCAAAAAAAAAGCTACACAAGTATTATTGTAAAGCTTTCTATCATTGCGACAGCTATCAGTGTGGCTGCCATCATTTTAACTTTGTCCATGGTGAATGGTTTTCAAGAACATATTTCAAATAAAGTATTTTCATTTTGGGGGCATATTAAAATCGAATCCGTGAGCGGGGAGCCGCTGGTTCAAAATGATACGATTGTTAATCAACTTCTCCAATCGAGCCAAAATCAAATTAAATCCATCACTCCTTTTATTTCTCAATCAACTGTAATTTCATTTCAACAAGAAATTGAGGGTGTTGTTGCAAAAGGATTATCCGCAAGCGTTCCAATTCCTTTTTTAGTAAAAGGCCGTCAATTAAACAATTCGAAAGATAGCTTGATGATGGAAATTGTTTTGTCCGATGCCATTGCAAAAAAATTGAATATTCAACTTAATGAATATGTGAAATTATATTTCTTAAATAAAACAAGTGTACAGCAGCGAAAATTTAAAGTGGTGGGCTTATACCATACTGGAATACAAGATTATGATCAACAATTTGTAATGATAGATATTAAGTCATTGCAACAATTACAAAATAATTTTTCAAATATAGATGGCTATACAGTCACATTACATGATGCCTTACATATTGATGAGCAAAAAAATAAAATACAAGCTCAATTACCTCATAACTGGGTTTCAACCACTATACCCAATTACTACCCGCAAATATTTGACTGGATTGGAGTTCAAACCACCAATCGAAATGTAGCCATTACCATCATGTTACTTATTGCTATTGTTAACTTAATCACCTGTTTATTTATTTTAATGCTGGAAAGAATTCCCATGATTGGTACCCTAACAGCAATAGGCGCTAGCAATGGTTTTATCAGACAAGTGTTTATTTACCAAGCCAGTATTATTTGCTGGTCTGGCGTTGTACTTGGAAGTATTATAGGAATAGGATTATCCTTACTACAACAACATTTTGGCTGGATACAATTAGATGAAACTGCTTATTTTGTAAAAACACTTCCTATAAAAATGGTGCCCATTCAAATTATAAGTATCCTATTAGGAACTGTTGTAATTAGTTATATTTCCTTTTTACTTCCTACTTTATGGATAAAAAGAATTTCTCCAGCGGCTGCAATTCGATTTGATTAGGATTTCCAACTTGATAATAAAATACCAGCTGCTACTGCAGCATTTAATGATTCGGCTTCACCAAAATGCGGGATCGTAATGGGCTTTGTAATATAAGGCAACAAAGGAGCTCTTATTCCCTTTGATTCATTCCCAATGATTAAAAAAGAAGGGGCTTGAATTTTATTAGTAGCATAGGGTTCCCCGTTGAGCACAGCTCCATAAACTGGTAATTTACTTGAGGCTAATACTGATTCAAGATGATAGGATGCCACTTGAACTCTTAAAAAACTACCCATACTGCTTTGAATCACCTTTGGATTGTACAAACCAGCCGTATCATCTGAAACGATGATTTGATGCACACCAAACCAATCTGCCGTTCTTATGATGGTTCCTAAATTTCCTGGATCCTGAATCCCATCTAAAACTAGGGTCAATTCCTTATCAAACTGAATTGACTTTTGATGTTCCTTCTTCTTCACTAAAGCGAGGACTTGATTGGCAGTTTTAAATTGACTGATTCTTGCTAGTACTATTTCATCCACTTGCTCCACTGGCAACATGATGGTTTTCTGTGATTGAAGCCAATCCTCAGTGGCATAAATTTTTTCAATGGTCCAGTCGCTTTCTAACACTTCCTTCATCAATTTGGGACCTTCCACGATAAATACAGATTCTTGGTCCCAATGTTTTTTATGGGCAAAAGATTGAATATATTTGAGCTCATTATTATTCATCTGTATTATGTTTTTTCTGAGGATTAAAAATATTAGTTTCTTTTCAAGATTTTATCTTGTTCCCCTTTTATTTTTATTAAATGCCTGTACAGATGTAAAAAAAGCATTGGTACATGACTACCCAAAGCAATCGACTTTTGTTTATGACAATAAAATCATCATAAGGGGAGCCGACAACAAGGCCTTTCAACAATCTTTAAACAATGAACTTAATAACTATTGGGACGACAGCCTAAAGGTAAAACGAATTAGGCAGTTTGGCGTTTTTAATACGATTATACAACCCATCGCCTATCAACCAGACCGACTGCCTCGAACCATCCAATACATGCAATCCTTTTTAGCCAGTAAAGGATATCATCAAACAGCTTTGAGCCCTCAAGTGAAAATTGATACGGTGCGAGATGAATGGAGAGCAAGAATTACAATGCTAGTGCAATTGAATAAGAAAACCTTATTTGATACCATTACCTATCAACTCAATAATAGAAAGCTTCAAGAAATTGCAATAAAAAATATTAGCCAATCTTATTTAAAAAAAGGGCAGCCCTTTTCTAATGACAACATCAATAATGAACTTGACAGATTAGTAGCCTTATTTAGATCGGAAGGTTTCTATTATTTTACCAAGGAAAAAATATTTGCCGAAGTGGATACGATTGATCAAAAATTAATGCAATTAAATTTAGACCCCCTTGCTCAAATTAATCAGGTAACTTCGGCAACATTGACGAATGGCCAAAATCCAAGTTGGAAAGTAAGCATTCAGCTCAGAAATAGTTCGGGGCCCATCACCCAACAATACCCTATTGGTCAACAATTATTTTACAGTGATTTAAAGTTATCTGATAATCCAGATAGCATTTTAGTCAACCCTCCGCCTTTTCAAGAAGTCAAGGGGGAATTTGTGCATTCCTTTACACAGTCTAAATTTAAATCAAGTTTGTTTGAACATCAAACCTTTATTAAAAAAGGCGACTTGTTTAATGAAAATTTATATTACAAAACATTAAATAATTATAGTAGTCTTGGCGCTTGGCAGCAAATAGATGGTCGCACCACGATTAAAAATGATAGTATTTATTTGCATTACTTTTTAGTCCCTGCATTGCGTCATAGTTTTAGTTTTGATATTGAGGGTAGTAAAAACACATCACAATTAAGTGATGGCAATCTGTTGGGTCTTTCTACCAATTTTACTTTTAGAGATAAAAACGTTGCTAAAAAATCAATCCCCTCCATTACCAATTTAAAAGTGGGTGTAGAATTAAATGTGGGAAATACAAATGATAATCTAGCACAAACTTTATTATGGAATGTGGGACATACTTATAGCTTCCCTTCCTTAATCATTCCATTTTCTTCCGCCAAAAGTAAGTCTACCAATAATGCACGCACTAATTTTTCGTTAAATAGTGCCTACATAGATCGAATCAACTACTATCAATTAAAATCGTTTACAACCAGCTGGGGCTATGAATGGAAGAAAAATAAAGGAGGCAGAGAAATTACATGGTTATACAAACCATTGAATGTTGAATTTTATCAAATTAATAAATTTTCGAAGTTAGATAGCCTTTTGATCTTGAATCCTTTTTTAAGATCCTCATTCAATGAAGGGAATGTCATCAGTCAATCTTTAAATTTTATTAATACAGGGAGTTCCTTTAGTCGTCCTCATCAAAATACCTATTTCCGAATTGGTATTGAAGAAGCGGGTGGTTTATTGGGCTTAGCTTCTTTAAACAATAATATCTATCGTTATTTTAAATTAGAAGCAGAGTATAGGGAATTGTACAAATATGATTATACCGAATTGGCTTGGAGGATCATGGGAGGCTGGGGAAATAATTATAGTGATAACACCTCATCCAACGGAAGGCTGCCTTTTTTCAAACAATTTACAGCGGGTGGCCCTTATAGCATGCGCGCTTGGGGACTTCGTCAATTAGGTTTAGGTAGTTCTAATTTTTATGATACTAGCGCTAAAAGTCAAAGCTTTGATCGATTTGGTGATTTGCAATTAGAAGCCAATGTGGAGTACCGATTTCCTTTATTTCAGTGGGGCAGTTACAAAGTGGGTTCTGCATTATTTATGGATATCGGGAATATTTGGAATGCTAGAGATACAAAGCAGGACCCTAATTCAGGATTTAGGCTTGATAGATTATACCAGGACTTAGCCATTGGAATTGGAACCGGATTGCGTTTTGATTTTAATTATTTTATAGTGCGCATTGACTATGCTATGAAGTTAAAAGACCCTACTCGATTATACAATCAAGGCTGGTTAGATTTTAATGATTTAAAATGGTCTGAAATAAAACAAAATGGCAGCAGAGTAAATAACTATGCATGGCAATTTGGAATTGGACTTCCTTTTTAATACTTCCTTAACTTAGATACATCTCATTGGAATCATCATTTGCCAAAAGGGCATCAATTTCCATTTTTAGATCCTCCCACTGAATGGCATCTTCTATTTTAAAATCACCAATTTTAGTGCGTCGCAAATGACTCATGTATGCCCCCACCCCTAAAGCTTCTCCAAAATCTTTTACTAAGCTTCTAATATAAGTACCAGTGGAACACACTACTTTAAATTCGATATGAGGTAAATTGATACGAGTGATTTCAAAACTTTGAATGTTTACTTTTCGGGGATCTACTTTCACTTCAATTCCTTTTCGCGCAGACTCATATAAGCGCATCCCTTCTTTTTTAATAGCAGAATGCTGTGGTGGCATTTGTAATATTTCACCGACAAAGGAATGAGTGGCGCCTATCATTTGATCCTGTGTCAAATGATCAACCGATTTAAAATTTTCAGGTTCGGTTTCTAAATCATAGGAGGCAGTAGTAGCTCCTAAAACCAAAGTTCCAATGTATTCCTTATCCAAACCCTGGTACTCGTTGATTTGCTTGGTAAATTTTCCAGTACATACAATTAATAATCCTGTTGCTAAAGGATCTAAAGTGCCAGCATGCCCCACTTTCTTTACCCTTATCATGTATCGTATTTTATTGACGATATCAAATGAAGTCCATTGTAATGGCTTATCAATCAATAATACTTTCCCATCAAGGTAAGCGGATAAAACAGCGGGGATGGGTTTTTGTCGCATAAGATGATCACTTAAAACTTAGTAAGCCCTTGCGAACAAAACGCGTTGAATGGAAGCATTGCCTGTTAAAATACATTTCCCATCTTCTAAAGGATTATCTAAAGGGATACAACGTATAGTGGCCTTGGTTAATTCTTTTATTTTTTCTTCTGTCTCCGGTGTTCCATCCCAATGTGCTAAAATAAATCCTGTTTTAGCATCTAATACATTTACAAATTCATCCCAAGTATCTACTTTAGTAATGTGTTCATCTCTGTATTTTTTTGCACGATTCAATAAATTAGATTGAATTTCTAATAACAAGGCGCTCACCGTTTCGGTTAAGCCATCCATAGATACAGCAGATTTTTCCTTCGTATCGCGACGTGCCAATTCAACTTGATTGTTTTCCAAATCCCTTGGCCCAACTGCAATACGAATGGGCACCCCTTTTAATTCATACTCTGCAAATTTCCATCCTGGTCTATTGTGATCTGTATTATCATATTTCACTCGAATGCCTGCTGCTTTAAATGATGCTACAATCCCACTAACTTTTTCATCCAAAATTGCTTTTTGTTCATCGCCTTTAAAAATAGGAACAATCACTACTTGAATAGGAGCTAAACGAGGAGGCATTACCAATCCTTCATCATCACTATGCGTCATCACCAATCCACCAATTAAGCGGGTACTCACCCCCCAACTTGTGGCCCAAACATAATCCATGGTATTATTCTTATCACTAAACTTTACTTCAAATGCTTTTGCAAAATTTTGTCCTAAAAAATGAGAAGTACCTGCTTGCAATGCTTTCCCATCTTGCATCAAAGCCTCAATACAATAAGTGTCTTCGGCACCAGCAAAACGCTCACTTGCAGTTTTTACGCCTTTAATTACCGGCATGGCCATCCAATTTTCAGCAAAGTCAGCATACACATCTAACATTTGAACTGTTTCTGCAATAGCTTCCTGCTTAGTGGCATGTGCCGTATGTCCTTCCTGCCATAAAAATTCAGCAGTACGTAAAAACAACCTTGTGCGCATTTCCCATCTGACTACATTCGCCCATTGATTCACTAAAATTGGTAAATCACGATAAGATTGAATCCATGTTTTATAAGTATTCCAAATAATGGCTTCGCTGGTAGGACGCACAATTAATTCTTCCTCTAATTTAGCATCAGGATCGACCATCAATTTTCCTTTATTATTGGGATCCGTCTTTAATCGGTAATGTGTTACAATAGCGCATTCTTTTGCAAATCCTTCTGCATTTTTTTCTTCAGCTTCAAACAAGGACTTTGGAACAAATAATGGGAAATAGGCATTTTGGTGCCCTGTATCCTTAAACATTTTGTCTAAAGACGCTTGCATGTTTTCCCATAAGGCGTACCCATATGGCTTGATGACCATACAACCCCTTACGGCGCTATAGTCCGCTAACTCCCCCTTTAAAACGAGGTCATTATACCACTGCGAATAATCCTGTGCTCTTGTGCTTAATTCCTTTGCCATTTCTTAAAAAAATATTAACAATTTAAATAAAAACAAATGAAGTACGAAAAACGCTCTATATATCAAACTTCACTACCTTTATACTAGCAAATGTATGCTAAATCAAGGGCATATAAAAACCAAAAACGACTCAAAATGAATACAAAAAATACCCACCCTCTATTCCGTCTGCTTGCCATTGGCATGGTGATGATTAGTTTTTTTGTAACAGGTTGTACTAGTTTACAACAAACGACAGCGATCGCAAGCGATGATTTATATTATACACCTAATAAACCTAGCGAAGAAATAGTAGTACAAGAAAATCAAGATGATTATCAAGATTATCAAAATTATCAGGACGACCGATATCTAAGATTAAAAGTAGCCAATAGAAATAGATGGAGTGGTATTGATGATTGGGGATATTGGAATGATCCACGCTATAATAATTCGTTTTATCCTTCCTATATGGGATGGAATAGTTGGTATACTGGATACTATGGATCATCTTGGTATAGCCCTTTTGGGCCTTCATTCACCATGGGCTGGGGTGGCTATTCTCCTTATAGTTCATTTGGATATGGCTTTGGTTATAATGATTTTGGTTATGGTGGATTTGGTGGCTATGGCAGTTTTGGCTACGGAGGTTTTGGCTATGGCGGATGGAATCCTTACTACGCTGGTTATTGGAACCCTTATGGTAGCTATTATCAATATGGAGGTATCTACGGAGGTGGAGGTGGTTATGGTGGAGGTATGAGTTATAATAATTATGAGAAACGCGTTCCAGTTCAACCCAACCGAACCAACTTAAACCCTTACATGAAAAATACGGGTCAGTTTAAAAGAGTGGGCGATGTAAGAGAAAATTCAAATACAAGTTTTAATAATTCAAATAGCAGCCCTAGTGTTCGTCCAAATTCATTATCAGGCTATCGTAATGTAAATAGCAATAATGCTAATAATAGTGTTAATAATAATGCGGGTAGCCCTTTTGCAAGAGGTAATACGAATAGCAATAGTAATAGCGCTAATAATAATTCAGGTAGCCCTTTTGCAAGAGGCAATGCGAATAGCAATACTGCTGCGCCATCAAGTAGCTTTGGAAGTTTAGTAAAAAGAGCGGTTATTAGTAATAATAATAGTGCTAGAAGTAGTAATAGCAATGATTATTCAAATAGGAATAACTCAAATACGAATCAAAACAACACCCCTTTCCGAACTGCTCCTTCCAGTAGCCCTACATATTCAGCCCCTGCAAGTTCTGGAAATAGTTCAAGTGGAGGCTCCTCAGGCGGTGGCGGCTTTATTGGTGGTGCAAGAACTAAATCTGGTGGACAGTAATCATTAAAAAATAGAGGCCTCCTTTTTTTAAAGTAATGAAATAAATTATTTTAAAACAGGCAAGTGGAATAAAATTATTATTATGAAAAAATTATTATTTGTTGTTTTATTAGGATCTAGCATAAGTGCATTTGCTCAAGACCCTGAAGATATATTAAGATTGTCATGGTTTGCGCCTAACGGAACACCCCGAAGCAATGCCCTAGGTGGTGCCATGGGATCCTTAGGAGGCGATATGTCATCTAATCATATTAATCCAGCAGGTTTGGGATTTTATAAATCAAGTGAATTTTTATTCACTACAAAATTTTCAAACAAATCAAACAGTATTGATTATTTCAATTCAAACAAAACTGTTTCAAGTAATAAATTTAATTTTGGAAATATAGGAATAGTATTAGCCGACGGGCAGAAAAGAAATAAATGGACCAGCACTGCCTTTTCGATTTCTTATACCCAGCTTGCAGACTATAACAATCATTATAGTTTTGGTGGCAAAAATACTTACAGTAGTTATACCGAAAAATTTGCAGATCAATTATACGATAGCAGATCAAGCTTTACGGATGCACAACAAAATTTTATTTATGGTAGTTCTCTAGCCATTCATTCCAAATTAGTTAACCCCATTTATGATGCCAATGGCAGTATCACTGATTATAGAACCACCCTCCCAATTGGTGCATTAAATCAAAATAGTGATGTTGTCACTAGCGGTAGCTATAATGAATTAGCATTTGGATGGGCCGGAAACATGGAAGACAAGCTATACTTAGGAGCCAGCTTAACAATGCCGATGATTAATTTTAGTAAAAATAATTATTTTGGAGAACAAGGCTATTTTGATTTTTATGAGAATACGAGTTCAAAAGGATTTGGGTTAGGTGCAAAATTGGGTGTTATATATAAAGCAGAACCTTATTTACGTTTTGGCTTTACCTATCATACCCCTCAATTTATAAATTTCAGGGATGCAATCAATTCCGAAATGGTCAGTAATCAATTTCCGAATGGCTTAAGCTCGTATGACTTAATGAGTAATTATAAAAATATTAATTACCCACTGAGTTATGATTACTCAATGGCTACCCCTTCTAAAGTTATTGTTAGTTCAAGTTATTTTTTCGCCAATCCTACGAAGCCAACACAACCTCTTGGTTTTGTAAGTGCCGACATAGAGTGGATTAATTATGCAGGTACCCATTTTTATTCAAATGACAATGATCAAGATGTAGTTGCTTATTACAATAACCTTAATGCGGTCGTTAAAAATATTTATAAAAATAATTTTAATTTTAAAATTGGTTCTGAAATAAAATTGAATGGTAATTGGATGGCTAGAGCAGGAACTGCCTTTTATGGCTCACCTTATCAGGATGAGAGTTTAAAAGCGTCCTATTGGGTATTAAGTGGTGGAATAGGATACCGAACCGAAAAACGCTTTATTGATTTAACCATCATGAATACCATGATGAAAGATGCTATTTTCCCTTATCGTTTATCTGAAAAAAATAGCTACTACGCAGCCTTTAAAGGGAATCAGTTAATGTTTAATATTGGATACGGAATTCGATTTTAATACCTCCTATTCACTCTACAAATAATACTTAATATAAAAAAAGAGATCCATCAAATTGATGGATCTCTTTTTTTGTGAATACTAAACTATATTTAAATACTATTTCAAATCACTCGTTTTTAAACCTTGATTTATTTTTATATCGCTGTATTTTATATTAATTTTCATAGGTCCTAAATCAATAATCATTTCTGATGCTAATTGAACTCCGTTCACCACTTGATATCCATTGTAGAATTCTTGTTGGGTAACTGTTCCACGACCTGGCACTTCCTCTGATTTAGATGTTTTAACTAATAAATAGGTACTTGCATCATAGAAACGGTGGGATACTTTTTTAGAGGGCGTGGTCACTTCGACATCAATAGCATCCTTGCCATCCACTTTTTCGATACCCACTATTTTTAGGCCATATGACTTAGATAAAAATAATTGTTCAGGTGCGATTGTTGCATCTTCATCTAATCCTTCCTTCACATCATCAGTGATCGGCATTTGCTGTCCTTGTTGACTTACAGAATATTTACCATCCACTACCATTTGTTTCATTAAAGCCATAGTACCCATAGACATACTAGCCGAAACATTTCCAGGTAAAATTAAAGTTTTACTCATTGTTAAGGATTGTCCTTGGATGCTTGCTGTTCCTTTCATTTGAACATCTGTTACTTTAGACAAAGCTTCCTTGCCACCTACTGCATTTATTACCTTTTGCATCAACACCTCAGGAGTTAAACTTGCATCTGTTTTTACTTCAGTAGGCGCTGCTACTTTATTTCCTTCTATATCATAGTAACTAACTGGGCCATATTTTTCCAAGCCTTTTGCAATTTGCTTTGCATTTCCTACAATTATAATATGCATTTTGGAAGGATTCAAAAACGACTTAGCCGCTGTTTGCACCTTTGCTGCATCTACTGAAGCTAAATTGGTTAAATATTTTTGGTAGTAGTCTGCAGGTAAATGAAAACGAGCCACTGTCAAAGCAAAATTGGCAATGGTAGCTGGATTTTCTAATGCACGAGCAAAACTGCCTGATAAATAATTTTTCATTCGACTCAATTCGGTATCCCCCACTTTCTCATTACGTATGATATTGATTTCACGCAATAATTCTTGCACAGAACTATCGGTTTTGTCATTTCTTACTGAAGCATCTGCTTGAAAAAACCCAACTTGTCTACTTGGATTTAAGGATGAATAAGCGCCATAAGTGAAAGCATGCTTTTCACGAAGGTTGGAAAATAAGCGTCCTGAAAATCCACCCCCTAAAATATTATTCATAACAGAACCTGAAATTGCATTCTCAGAACCAGGATAAAGATCCACAGTGGAAGCAATGGTTACGACACTTTGAACACTAGATGGGCGGTCCACAATAGCCACATAGGTACTATTAGGTAAATTGGGTTTTGCAAAATTCTGCTTAACAAGCGTTCCTTTTGCCCAAGCGCCAAAACTTTTTTCAGCCAAACTTTTTGCATAAGCAGGTTCAATATCACCTACAAATACTAAATAAGCCGCATTGGGTTTCCAATAAGTACTTAAAAAGGATTTAACATCGTTAATACTAATATTATTCACTGTTTTAGTGGTCATCATTTCACCATAAGCGTGTGTGGCGCCATACACTAATTTTTTTACAACACTTCCGGATATTGCATTTGCATCGTCTTTATTTGACTCAATACCAGACAAAGTTTGTTTACGAATTTTTTCCAATTCATTGGTAGCAAGTGCGGGATGTAAAACGACTTCGGCCAATAAGGACATCAATGCAGGGAAATTGGTCTTAAGTGAACTTATCGAAGCAGATGCACTACTAGTAGACATACCGCCCCCTAAAAATTCGATGGCTTCATCTAGTTCTGCCTTTGTTTTAGAAACAGTACCTCTTTTCAATAACTGGCCTGCTATTTCAGCTACGCCTGCCTTCTCCCCTTCTTCAAAACCATCATAATCAAATGCAAGGGTGGCACTCACCTGAGGTAGTTTTGTATTTTTTACAACAAAAATTTGTAAGCCATTTGCCAAGGTAAATTTAATAGGGTTCCCCACTTGAATCAGGGGCGCTTTACCCGGCACAGGTGCTTTTGTTCGATCAATAGATTGTGCCATTCCAAATAATGGCAACATCATTAAAGTAAAGTATATCAGTTTTTTCATAAAATTATTTTTTAGTTGGTGCTAAATG
>JAPLEJ010000055.1 GCA_026391435.1 Bacteroidota bacterium | reverse complement strand
ATTCCCCTTACTTCATTGATGATGGAGTTGCTCATATGTGCAAGGAATTCATAAGGCAAATGTGCCCAATCAGCGGTCATGCCATCAACTGAGGTTACAGCTCTTAAGGCAACGGTGAATTCATAAGTCCTTTCGTCACCCATCACGCCAACACTTTTCACAGGCAAAAGAATGGTGCCTGCTTGCCATACCTTATCGTACAAACCAAATTCTTTTAATCCATTCATATAGATAGCGTCTGCTCTCTGAAGAAGGTCAACTTTTTCAGCAGTGACTTCGCCTAATATGCGAATTGCTAAACCAGGTCCTGGGAAAGGATGCCTCGCGATCATTGGAGCAGGTATTCCTAATTCAAGACCCACTTTTCTAACCTCATCTTTAAACAAACTCCTTAAAGGTTCTACCAAACTAAGATGTAAAGAGGCTGGTAAACCACCTACATTATGGTGTGATTTGATGGTTTGAGAGGGGCCGTGTACACTCACGCTTTCAATGACGTCAGGATAAATTGTTCCTTGACCTAAAAATTTGGCTTCCAGCATTTTAGAAGCCTCTATTTGAAATATATCTATAAATAGTTTTCCGATCACTTTTCGCTTTTCTTCGGGCTCTGACTTGCCTGCTAAGCCATCATAAAAGAGCTGCTTGGCATCAATGCCTTTTACATTCAATCCAATGGCATTATAAGTGTCTAGCACTTGTTGAAACTCGTCCTTACGTAACACGCCATTATCTACAAATATGCCATGTAGACGATTCCCAATGGCCTTGTGAATTAGGGTGGCTGCAACCGTACTATCTACCCCTCCACTTAGAGCCATGATCACATGTCCATCTCCAATTTGATCCTTTAGCTTTTGCACGGTTTCGGTGACAAAGGAAGCCGGTGTCCAATTTTGATGGCAACCACATATTTCAACTAAAAAGTTCTTGATCATTTTTTTACCCTCGGTCGAATGGTATACTTCAGGGTGAAATTGTAAGCCATGCAAACTATGTCCATTGTCCTCTTTTTTACGGAAGGCGGCTACCGGAATGCTGTCTGTATCGGCTAAAAGCTCAAAGCTTTCAGGTAGTTGTGTAATAGAGTCACTATGGCTCATCCAAACCTGGCTAAGATCAGCAATATCCTTAAATAATATATCCTGTTTTGCGATTCTTAATTGGGCTCTTCCGTATTCTCGTTTATTTGATTTCTCCACCTTGCCTCCATAATTTTTAGCACTTAATTGGGCTCCATAACAAACGGTTAATAATGGGACTTTTTCTAATATGGCTTTGATATCAACATTAGGGGCTTCCTCCTCATTCACACTGGCTGGGGAGCCGCTTAATATAACACCCTTTAAACTAGGGTCAAATTGAATGGCATGATGGAAGGGGGTGATTTCACAATATACATTGGCTTCTCGCACTGCTCTAGCAATAAGCTGTGTGTATTGGCTTCCAAAGTCGAGGATCAGGATTTTTTCAATCATGCGACGAAGTTAAGTAAAAAAAATCCCCCCGAAAACTCGAGAGGATTTGAAGTGTATAAGTTTGTCCCGCTGAGCGGAGATAATTACTTTTTCTTAACAGCTACAGCCTTCACTGCAGTGTGTCTTGCTAACTTGCTCTTTAAATTAGCCGCTTTATTTTTGTGGATAATTCCACGCTTTGCTAATTTGTCAATTTGAGAGATGATATTAGGAAGCTGCTCATCGTAAGTTTTTTGCTCTTCAACTGTTTTTAACTCACGAATAGCGTTACGAGTTGTTTTACCGTAATAACGGTTTCTATCGCGACGTTTTGTTGCTTGTCTTACATCTTTTTTGGTAGCCGAATGATTTGCCATGTACTATATTAATTTTCAGGAGGGCAAAGGTAAGGTACTTAAACAAATAATTAAAATTAAAATAGAAAAAAAATAAAAATGAATATAATTCAATGATAATCAATTAGTTATATATGTATCAACTGCGGCATCTTTTCCTTTTTTAAGGAGGATATTTTCCTATCGTAAAGGAGTGTAAAAAATCAGGTAAAACAAGGTAAAAATACCTCCCTTAAATACATGTGGAGGAGGTATTCATTTATCCTCTACTTTTGGGGTCCTGCATTAGCATGGCTTATTTATGCACCAACAGATTCACCAACAAATAGCGGATACATTATTGGACAATTACCAAGGCCAGGAGCCGTTGGCCAATTATTTAAAAAAGTATTTTTCAGCCAATAAAAAACATGGAAGTAGGGATCGAAAAAGTATCTCTGCTTTTTGTTACGCTCATTTTAGACAAGCAGCTATTGAATTTCCATTGGTACAATATATCTCCAAGGAACTTAATCTAGCTTTGTTTTTGGCATCTCACACGGAGCAACCTTTATTATTTATTCGGATACGTCCTTGGCAAAGAGATAAAGTAATTCAAAAATTACAAACGGCACAAATTTCATTTCAAGAAATAGGACCCACCACTTTGGCTTTTGCTAATACCACTTCATTGCAAAATATTTTAGAATTAAATAAAGAAGCCGTCATTCAGGATCTTAATTCACAAGCATTGTCTTCCTTATTGGCACTTGTGCCCACAAGTATAGATCATGTTTTAAATGTTTGGGATGCCTGTGCGGCAAGTGGAGGCAAATCCATTTTAATGTTTGATTACTTAGATAATATTAAAATTCATGTTTCAGATATCAGAGAATCCATTTTACATAATTGTGAAAAACGATTAGCCGAAGCAGGTATCAGGCCCGCCTCAGTTCAATTGGTAGATTTGATTTATCCATTTGAAATAAAAAAACAATTTGATTTTATATTCGCGGATGTGCCTTGTTCAGGCAGTGGTACCTGGGGTAGAACACCCGAACAATTAAGGTATTTTAAGCCCGAACAACTTGAAACGTATACGCAACTACAAGAAAAAATTATTGAAAATTTAATTCCAGCAGTAAAATTACAAGGCTATTTATTGTTTGCTACTTGCTCGGTGTATGAAAATGAAAATGAAAAAAATATAGCTTACTTATTAGCGACAGGAAAATTTAAATTAATACAGCAGCAATATTTTATAGGATATGATAAGCATGCTGACACTTTATTTGGCGCATTGCTTCAAAAAATTGCTGATTAACAGTTCGATCATCCTTGCATTGAAAAGGGAGTATTCAATTGTCCGCTTTGAATAATACCGCCCGCAACCACATCATCCCCTTCATAAAATACAGCACTTTGCCCAGGGGCGATACTCTTTACATTTTCATAAAATTTGGCTTGCACTCCCATATCTGTATTGGATAAAGTACATAATGCACCAGCATCGTGGTATCTTATTTTAGCCATCAAGTCCATTGATGTTTCTAAATGGTCGTATTTTATCCAATTGAGTTTAGAAACCAACATGTCGTTTTGATCTAATTCAGATTCGTCACCGAGTACGACAATATTTTTTGCAGGATCAATGGAGATAACATAAGTGGGTTTACCTAAAGCAATTTCCAATCCCTTTCTTTGTCCTATTGTATAAAAGGGGTAGCCCTTATGCTTTCCTAATTTTTTTCCTTTGGAGTCCATAAACCATCCACCATTCACTCTTTCTTCTAAACCATCTACGCGTCTTTTTAAAAATCCTCGGTAGTCATTATCTGGAACAAAGCAAATTTCGTAACTCTCACTTTTTTTAGCCAATTCAGGATAACCCATGTCAATGGCCATTTGTTTGATGTCTTTTTTGTGCATACCTCCTAATGGCAAAATGGTTCTTTTTAATAAGTCTTGATCCACGCCCCATAAAACATAACTCTGGTCCTTGGTTTCATCTAAACCTTTAGAAATCACATACCTGCCATTGGTGTGTTGCCTCACTTTGGCGTAATGACCTGTTGCTATAAATTCACAATCCAATGCGTCAGCGCGTTTTAATAATGCCCTCCATTTGATATGCGTGTTGCACATGACACAAGGATTGGGAGTACGCTCTGCTAAATATTCTGAAACAAAATCTTCAATTACAAAATCGCCAAATTCATCTCTAATGTCTAAAATATAATGGGGAAAGCCATTGTTCACAGCGGCCATGCGCGCATCGTTAAAGGAGTCAATATTACAACATCCTGTTTCCTTCCCATTGGTGTTACTTGTTGAATAATCCCAGGTTTTCATCGTAATGCCGATGACTTCATAACCCTCGTTGTGTAGTAAAAGTGCTGCTACTGTGCTGTCAATGCCACCACTCATGGCGACTAATACTTTTCCTTTTTTACTCATGTTGTTTGGCCAGTTAAATGTTGGCTTAGCACAAAAGTAACTTTTCCTACGATACTTTAACTTTTTGATATGAAAGTGGGAGCTAATTTTAATGTCGAAAAACGAAAAATTGCTATCTTCACCTCCTACAACGATAAAATAATAATAAAATGATAAAACTACAAGTCATCGGAAATTTAGGCAAGGACGCCTTAGTCAACAATGTGAATGGCAAAACGGTCATCAATTTTAATGTAGCACATACAGAGCGTTATAAAGATGCGCAAGGAAATCAAAAGGATCGTACTACATGGGTAGATTGTTCTTATTGGACAGATCGAACTGCTGTAGCACCTTATTTGAAAAAGGGAACACAAGTATATGTTGAAGGAACTCCAGATGTAAGATCTTACACGACCACAGATGGTCGTAATGGAGCGTCATTAACACTTCGTATAGCATCTGTACAATTATTGGGGGCTAAACCTTCTGGATCTAATCAAGGTGGAGGCTCAGAACAATCAGGTGAATCGCAGTCTACAGGTGATCAAAATGCGAGCACTTCAGATTCAACTTCAATGGACGATTTGCCATTCTAATGAAACAAATTCAATGGTCATAGACATCAAAAAAGGTATACAGATTGTATGCCTTTTTTTTGTCGCAAGCTAGCTAACATATGTTTGGTAACAATAGATGATTCTTTTGACTTTCATTAAATAAGTCACCTTAATTCAATTGAAATTCAATTCACCTATTTACCTTTGCCGATACTAAAATGTTTTAAATAAAACTATCGAGTCATGAGGGTAATGAAATTTGGAGGAACAAGTGTGGGTAAGCCTGATCGAATGCATCAGGTATCGCAATTAATTACAAGTAATGCCGAACCTACCATCGTAGTATTAAGTGCGTTAAGTGGAACTACAAATGCATTGGTTGAAATTAGTCAAAGTTTGGCGGTACAAAATAAGAAAGCAGCAGGTGAAAAAATTGAAACACTCGAAAAATACTATGCTCAATTTATTACAGATTTATATAAGGATGAAAACCTTAAAAATAAAGCCTCAGATATTATAAAGGAGCATTTTGAATTTTTGAAAATCACGCAACGTATTTCATTAAGTGATGCTTTGAATAAGGATATTTTAGCGCAAGGTGAATTAATGAGCACCAAACTTTTTTCAATTTACCTAGAACAAGAAAAAATAGAACATGCTTTATTGCCTGCATTGGATTTTATGTGCTTGGACAGCAACGATGAACCTGATTTAATTAATATTCAATCAAAAATAAAAGGGGTATTAGCGCAACACGCACCCAAGACCTTGTTTATTACACAAGGGTATATTTGTCGAAATGCAAAAGGAGAAGTAGATAATTTAAAAAGAGGAGGCAGTGATTATACAGCATCATTGATAGCGGCTGCTGTAAAAGCAAGTGTTTGTGAAATTTGGACTGACATTGATGGCATGCATAATAATGATCCAAGGGTGGTTGATAAAACAGTTGCCATTGAGCAATTAAGTTTTGATGAAGCGGCAGAGTTGGCTTATTTCGGTGCAAAAATTTTACATCCTACTTGTATTTGGCCAGCACAACAGGAAAATATTCCTGTGAAATTGTTAAACACCATGGAGCCAAGCGCACCGGGTACTGTTATTAAAAAAGAGGCAGGAAGTGTGGGTGTAAAAGCAGTCGCTGCTAAAGATGGTATCATTGCAATCAAGATTAAGAGTAGCCGTATGTTATTGGCATATGGATTTTTAAGAAAAATATTTGAAGTTTTTGAAAAATATAAAACACCCATCGATATGGTCACTACTTCAGAAGTAGCCGTATCTGTGACCATTGATACTGATGTACATTTAGATGAAATTATTTCCGAATTAAATAATATTGCGTCTATCGAATTGCAAAAAAATCAAACCATCGTTTCTATAGTAGGAAATGAAATTGCACAAACGGATTCGGTATTGCAAAAGTTATTTGCTTGTATCAATGAAATACCTGTAACCATGGTGAGCTACGGAGGAAGTCATCATAATATTTCATTGCTTATTCCAAGTGAATACAAAACCAAAACATTACAATTAATCAACAAGGGCCTGTTTGAATTATAAATAGGGTGCTACTGAACATAAAAAAGGGTCTCGAAATATCGAGACCCTTTTTTATGTTCAGTCAAATCATTTCTTAAATGAAAAGGAGGGCATCTCCGTAACTAAAGAAACGGTATTTATCTTTTATTGCTTTTTTATAAGCTTCCATTGCTAATTCATATCCAGCAAAAGCACAAGACATAATTAACAAACTTGTTTTAGGTAAGTGGAAATTGGTCACTAAACTGTCTGCAATATTAAAATTGTAAGGAGGATGAATAAAATGATTTGTCCAACCTTCTGCAGGCTTTAATAACCTTTGTGCAGTTACACTGCTTTCCATGGCGCGCATACCTGTTGTTCCAATAGAACAAACACGACGCCCATTTTGTTTAGCGGTATTAATAATTTTACAAGCTTCCTCATCAATACGGAAATATTCAGCATCCATTTTATGTTTGCTTAAATCTTCCACTTCAATGGGTCTGAATGTACTTAATCCTGTGTGTAAGGTTACTTCAGCAAAACGAATTCCTAAAATTTCAGAACGCTTAATTAATTCTTTACTAAAGTGCAATCCAGCAGTAGGAGCAGCAACAGCACCTTCGTATTTGGCATATACGGTTTGGTATCTTTCTTTATCTTCTTCGTCTGGCTTGCGTTTAATGTATTTAGGCAAAGGCGTCTCTCCTAAAAATTCCAACATTTTTCTAAAACCTTCGTCGTCTCCTTCCCATAAAAAACGAATGGTACGACCACGGCTTGTTGTGTTATCAATAACTTCGGCTACTAATTCTTCGTTTTCGCCAAAATACAATTTGTTTCCTACGCGAATTTTTCTTGCGGGATCAACAATGACATCCCATAAACGATTGGGCTTATTTAATTCTCTTAATAAGAAAACTTCAATCTTAGCGCCTGTTTTTTCCTTACGCCCATACATACGAGCTGGGAATACTTTTGTGTTGTTTACTACAAAAACATCTTTGTCATCGTAGTACTCTAATAAATCAGAAAAAGTTCTGTTTTCCATGTGGCCGTTTTGACGGTTAACCACTAGAAGTCTGCTGTCTTCTCTACGCTTGGTAGGATATTGAGCAATGAGATTTAAAGGTAGGTCGTACCTAAATTGAGAAAGTTTCATTTGTGTCTATTTTTGGTGATAGCCACATTAAGTTTACTACAGCCTTACGGGGCAGTTCGCTTCATGTTACGGCATGAAAATTATGGACGCAAATGTACAACTTTAGCAGTAATTTTGCCCCAACAACATTTGTATCTAAAATTGGGCAATTTGAACGAAAGTGCTAGCTTTGCAAACAATTGTTAGTTTTTGGATGATGTTGGGTAAAAACAAATTAATCTATGTTGAAAGCTAAATGGTGGAAAGTATTATCCTTTGTTCTTTTGTTGTACACCTGTACCTATGGTTTTATTGTGAAAGTACCTAAGTTAGATGATCGTATGCGTGAATCTATCCGCAATATGTTTTTTCATGTACCCATGTGGTTTGGGATGATGATTTTATTTTTTGTTTCCTTAGTGTATGCTATTAAATATTTACGATCTGCAAATCCAGTGCATGATGTGTATTCATCAAGTTATGCATCTATCGGATTATTGTTCGGCACTTTAGGAATTATAACTGGTGCATTTTGGGCAAACTATCAATGGGGGAGTCCATGGGTAGGTGATCCTAAGCAAAATGGAGCGGCTATCGCCTTGTTAATTTACTTTGCTTATTTTGTTTTAAGAGGCAGTTTGTTGGATATGGAAAAACGCGCTAGATTATCTGCTGTGTATAATATTTTCTCCTTTTTTATGTTGTTCCCCACATTATGGATTTTACCAAGGTTGACAGAATCTTTACATCCTGGCGGACAGGGTAGTGAAGGTAATCCTGGTATTAATGGAAAAGATATGACGATGGATATGCGCACTGTTTTTTATCCAGCAGTCATTGGATGGACTTTGCTTGGCGTTTGGATCAGCACGATACATATTCGTGTGCAACTATTTAAATTAAAAAAAGAGGAACTTTTATAAATAATAAAAAATAAATTTTAAGGATATGATATCTATTTTACAAGCTATGACAGCAAATAATACCGACAACTTAATGATAAGAGACGGTAAGATTTATTTAGTAATGACCATCGTGAGTATTATTCTTACTGGCTTATTTATTTACGTTGCATCTATTGACAAAAAGATAAGTCAACTAGAAAACAGCTCAAAAGATTAATTTTTTTATTTCTTGTTTCAAAAATAAACGGATGATTAAAACTTCAAAATTATGAGTAACCATCAGGAATATAGTTTCTTTGAAAGCGTAGAAAAAAGTTTTGATAAAGCATCTAAATTTACTTCATGGGAGCAAGGAATTTTAGATCAAATAAAAGCATGTAATAGTATTTATAGTATGCGTTTTCCTGTGAAAATGGACGACGGACATATTGAAGTAATTGAAGCGTATCGTGTTCAACATTCACAACATAAATCACCATGTAAAGGGGGTATTCGTTTTAGCATGGCGGTGAATCAAGATGAAGTAATGGCATTGGCTGCACTGATGACTTATAAATGTGCCATTGTGAATGTGCCCTTTGGCGGAGCTAAAGGCGGAATTAAAATTAGCCCTCGTAATTTAAGTGCGTATGAATTAGAAAAGATAACCAGAAGATATACTTCCGAATTAGTAAAGAAAAACTTTATTGGTCCAGGTATTGATGTTCCCGCGCCCGATTACGGAACAGGTGAAAGAGAAATGGCATGGATTGTTGATACTTACCAATCATTAAAGCCAGGAGAGATAGATGCAGCCGGTTGTGTAACTGGTAAGCCCATTTCTTTAGGGGGTGTCCGAGGTCGTAAAGAAGCCACTGGATTAGGCGTATTTTTTGGCGTTAGAGAAGTTTGTTTAATGGAGGATCAGATGATAAAATTGGGATTAACAATTGGTATAGAAAATAAAAAAGTGATTGTACAAGGACTTGGTAATGTGGGTTATTATTCGGCTAAATTTTTCAGAGAACATGGTGCTAAAGTTATTGCCATTGCTGAATTTGAAGGAGCTATTCATAACGCAGCAGGTTTGAATGAAGAAGAAGTATTTCAGCATCGTAAAAAAACAGGAAGCATATTAAATTTTCCTGGCGCTACTAATATAGAAAATAGCGCATCTGCCCTTGAAATGGAATGTGATATTTTAATTCCAGCAGCATTAGAAAATGTGATTGATAAAAACAACGCTCCAAAAATTAAGGCAAAAATTATTGGAGAAGCAGCCAATGGGCCTTTAACACCTGAGGCAGATGAAATATTATCTAAAAAAGGTATTTTGGTTATTCCTGATATGTATTTAAATGCAGGCGGTGTAACCGTATCTTATTTTGAGTGGTTGAAAAATTTAAGCCATGTAAGGTATGGTCGATTAGAAAAAAGATTTACCGAAAATGCAAATATTAATATCCTAAATCAAATCGAAGAATTAACAGGTAAAAAAGTTACTGAATCTGAAAAGGAAATTATTGCACACGGACCGGACGAAATTGATTTAGTCCATAGTGGCTTAGAAGAAACCATGATTAATGCTACTCGTGAAATCATGGATATTTGGAAAGCCAATCCTTCCATTCCGGATATGAGAACGGCTGCTTATGTTTGTGCCATTAATAAAGTAGGAACTTCCTATGCTGAATTAGGTATTTTTCCATAGTTGTTAAAAAAAACAATTTAGAGATAGCTTGGGAAATTTTGTAATGGATGCAATTGTCCCCAAACAATTTCAGCACCATGGGTTTGATGGCCATTTGAAATAATTAAATAATTTGCTTCAAGTACTTGTTGGTATTGCAATATTTGTAGTAGTGTTTTTTCGCCAATTTCAACTTTGGCTTCTTTACATTCAATAATCATCCAAGGCTTTTCATTTTTATACACCACCACATCAAATCGTTTTTTTAATTCTCCTAATTGAATTGTTTTTTCTACTGCAATTAATGCGTTAGGATAATGACAAACCTGCACTAAATATTGAAGTATATTTTGCCTTACCCATTCCTCAGGAGTCAAGAATACCCATAACTTACGGAAGGGATCAAATATTTGGTCCTTGCCTGATTGCTGCTGAATTTTAAAAGGATAGGATGGGTAAATCAAAGCTTGCATGAAGATGTGCGATAAAATTTGTAATTTTAAATAGTAATACTTCAAAGATAAGGACAGAAACCTAGGGAAGTATTGAACATCGATAAAAATATTTAATATGAAATCGAAACAAGAAATAGTAGACAATTGGTTGCCAAGGTACACCGGTGCTGGCTTAGAACAATTTGGCAAGTACATTTTATTAACCAATTTTAGCCATTATGTAAACATGTTTGCCCAAATGCATAAGGTGGAAGTCATTGGTAAAGATCGACCTATGCAATGTGCAACCGCGGAAGGAATAACTATTATTAATTTTGGAATGGGAAGTCCTGGCGCTGCGACCATTATGGATTTATTAACTGCAATTCAACCCGAAGCAGTTTTATTTTTAGGGAAATGCGGCGGCTTAAAAAAGAGAAATAAAATAGGAGATTTAATTTTACCTATTGCAGCCATAAGAGGAGAGGGAACTTCTAATGATTATTTTCCTCCCGAAGTGCCAGCGATGCCTGCCTTCGCATTACAAAAAGCCATTTCAACTACAATACGAGATAGCGGTGTAGATTATTGGACGGGGACTGTTTACACTACCAATCGTCGTGTATGGGAACATGATGAAATCTTCAAACAATACCTCACTGATATTCGTGCATACGCCATTGATATGGAAACCGCTACTATCTTCACTGTTGGTTTTTATAATAAAATTCCAACTGGAGCCTTATTATTAGTAAGTGATTCTCCTATGATTCCTGAAGGTGTTAAAACCGAAGCCAGCGATACAATGGTAACTGCCGAGTTTGTCGAAAGACATTTGAATATTGGCATTGATTCATTGAAGCAGCTCATCAATAATGGTCAAACAGTCAGACATTTGCAGTTTTAAAAAGCTTTAATAAATTAAGCTTTTTAAAACTTTCTCTTTTCGATTTTTTTTACTTTCACCATCCTATTAAAATTTAGGAATTTTAATAGGTCAGCACCTAAAAGCTTTAATAAATTAAGCTTTTTAAAACTTTCTCTTTTTGATTTTTTTTACTTTCACCATCCTATTAAAATTTAGGAATGCTTTTTAAAACTTTCTCTTTTTGATTTTTTTTACTTTCACCATCCTATTAAAATTTAGGAATTTTAATAGGTCAGCACCTAAAAGCTTTAATAAATTAAGCTTTTTAAACTTATTCCTTCCAAAGGAATGGGAAAAGAATATAGGACAATGCAATAATCATTGCATCAAATCCAATTAATATCAATACTAATTCTGGCAAACTATTTTGAACCACATCTGAAAATGCAATGTTTGCTATTTTCATCAAAATCATTAATTGAGGTATAATTAATGGGAAGCCAAGTATCGCCATAATAGCGGATGGCTGTTGCGCCTTAGAAGCAATGGCTGCTAAAAAACTAAACACCAAACTTAAGCTAATCCCACCCAAGCAGCTGATACCAAAAAACAACAAACCATGTTGTAATGGGTTGCCTAATAGTAAAGTAAATAAAAGCAAGCTAAGCCCACTCATGATGATCATGAGTAAACTATTATAAATTAATTTTGAAAAAATAAAATGAACAGGGCTTGCAATCGTATAAAAATAAAGCATTCTGCCCCTGCCTTCTTGTAAAAAACTTCGAGCAACGGTGTTGATGCAAATAAATAAAAGAGTCACCCAAAATAAACCATTCCATACATGGTCATCGGGCTGGCCCATGGTTAAATAAATAACAAAAGTGGTAGAAGCGATGTATAATAGAATGCCAAAAAAAGTATGCTGCTGCCTAAACTCGAGCAAAGCATCTTTTTTTAATAAGGTATATACTATTTCGAGGCGCATACTCTACATCTTGGTTCGTAATTATTTTTCTCACCTAACACCACAGTACCTTCTTCATCACTCGTTCGATAGGAGATATTGGCTAAGTGACCACATTGAACACAAATAGCATGTAGCTTAGTAATAAAGTCACCTACTGATAAAAGATGTGGCATGGGCCCAAAAGGTTTGCCTAAATAGTCCATATCTAATCCTGCAACAATGACTCTTTTACCTTGCATTACTAAAGTTTCACAAACATCAACTATACCTTCGTCAAAAAATTGTGCTTCATCGATACCAATGACATCTGCATCCTTAGCCAATGCAATAATAGCCGATGAGTGGTCTACTTGGGTAGAAGCAATTGAATTGGTATCATGACTTACAATTTTAGTTACATCATAACGGGTATCAGTCGCTGGCTTGTATATTTCAATTTTTAAATTAGCAATTTTAGCTCTTTTGAGACGACGAATGAGTTCTTCGGTTTTGCCACTAAACATGCTACCGCAAATCACTTCAATCCAACCTCTGCGCTCACCTGTTAAATTCTGTTCAATAAACATAGACAATATTTAAATTGGTTTCTTCGTTTTAATAACAAGGGTAAAGTTATTGCCTCAAAAGTAAACATTCCTATGGATAGAGTAAGGTCTTTGGTGGATAAATTAAGGGAAGATTTGCACCAAAATGCAGATATCTCAGCATTAAAATTAACGGCTCAGCAGTTATTAGCTGCGCTAGAGGAAAGAGCCATTATAAAACCCTTGCCAGAACAAATCTATATGGAAGCCCCAGCGGAGCCGGCTAGTCCACCTGAAGTCATACCAGCACCCTACGAAATCGCAGCCAGCTTACCAACCCCTGTTAAGGAAGTGATTGATCATATCGTATTAGAACCCATCAAGGATTTAAGATCGGCCATTGGCATCAATGACAAATTTCAATTTATACAAGCGTTATTTGGGGGAGATGAAAAATCCTTTGAAGCAGGTATTAAAACGATAAATTCATTTAAGATATTTCCAGAGGCCCAGTTTTATATAAAAAGAGAATTAAGAGAAAAAAATAATTGGGATGAAGATTCCCCAATTGTAAAAAGTTTTGATCAATTGGTTAAAAGACGTTTTTCTTGAATAAACTGCATTGTCTTTTGAGTAGCTCCTGCATTTTGTTGAATAAAGTTTGCCGATGCAGCACTAGCCTTATTATATTTATCTTCTTGCTCGATTAATATATTTAAAATTCGTGTAAATGAATTTTCATCATGAATTTTAAATCCACCACCAAAGTCAATCAGCCCAATAGCTTCTCTGTATTTTTCATCATTGGGCCCCCAAAGAACAGGCTTACCAAATGCGGCAGGTTCTAACACATTATGTATTCCTTCAGTATCAAATCCGCCACCAATATAGCTTACGTAAGCATATTGATAAAGACTACGCAACAAACCCATTTGATCTACAATGATCACTTTTGAGTTATTAAATTTTTGATTGGATTGAATAAAGGAAGTTAGAGTAGTTGCATTGTTAAAATGAGACAAGCATTTTTGAATGGAAGGTACGTCCACATGATGCGGTACAATGATCCAATTAAATTGCGAAAATTTTTCGGTTAATTTAGCCAATAAGATATGATCCTTTTCCCAAGTACTACCTGCAATGATTATTTTGTCATGATTCAATTTGTGTAACCACTCAAATGGTTTTACTATTTGCGCGGTACTCCAAACACGATCAAAACGCGTGTCGCCAGTAATTACTATTTTATTTTCAGCAATAATGGGTGCGATGAGTTTTTTTGAATTTTCATCTTGTACTAAAATAGCATGAAATAAGTCAATCATCTTTTTGTAAAATCCACCATACCATTTAAAAAATAATTGATTAGGTCTAAATAAAGCGGCTACTAAAATGGTAGGAATATTTCTGTGCTTGGCTTCAGATAAATAATAATACCAAAATTCATATTTAACAAAAATCACTAACTCGGGTTGGAGTAAATCAAAAAACCGGCTTGCATTTTGAGCGCCATCCAAAGGTAGGTAGGTGATGAAATCAACGCTCGGATCATTTTGACGATGTAAGTATCCGGAGGGTGAAAAAAAAGTAAGCCAAATTTGATAGTTAGGATATTGCTTCTTAATGTTTTCAATAATGGGTAAGCCTTGTTCAAATTCACCATAGGAGGCACAATGCACCCAAATAATAGGTTTATGCTTTTTTTGTGTGCATAAGGCTATTTCTTGCCATACCTTATCCTGCCCTATAGTCCATTGTTTCGCTTTTGCATTAAAAGGGGCTATGCATTTGGCAAGGAAAGGGTAGCACAGTAAAAATAGATTGTATAATCCCATAATTGACTTCTATCAAGCAAAAATCAATAAAATTTACCATATAAAAGGACATTTATTTTGGATTAGTGCCTATGGGATTTACTTATTGGTCTAGATAGGCCTTTTTACCCTTTTTATAGTATTTTTGCAAAAATGGAATTGATGCGAAAAATTCAAATGGTAGATACAAAAAATCAGTATCTGGCGATAAAAAAAGAGGTGGATGAAGCCATTCAGTCTGTATTGGACTCCGCCTCCTATATTAATGGTAAAGCAGTACAAGAATTTAGCCAACATTTAGCCACTTATTTAAATGTGTCACATGTGATTCCTTGCGCAAATGGAACTGATGCTTTACAAATTGCCATGATGGCTTTGGATTTAAAACCAGGTGATGAAGTTATCACACCTTCCTTTACTTATATTGCCACTACCGAAGTGGTTGCTTTATTAGGATTAACTCCTGTTTTTGTGG
>JAPLEJ010000023.1 GCA_026391435.1 Bacteroidota bacterium | reverse complement strand
GGTAGATGAGTGCTTATTGCTTTTAAAACTAAAGTCAAATAACCTCGTTTTTTAAATACAAGTATCATTAAAAAATTATCTAATATGATCAAAATTATGTACTTATATAGTTTTTAGACTACTATTCATGGTAAAAAATGTGGAAAAAAAGGGTTTTATTTTTTGTTAAAATAATCATAATGCCGTAATATTATGTAACGATTGAGTCATTTAAACAAAATTATTTAACCTTAAAAAGGTAGTTTAATTGATTATTGAAATTAAAAATCAGTTTCAACATCATTTAAACAGACCAAACAACATCTTATGAAAAGTATGCTTTTAGTTTTTTGTAGTGTTCTGTGCATGTTCTCTGCAACATTTGCGCAAACAAGACAAGTTACCGGTAAGGTAACAGGCACTGACAATCAGGCTGTAGCTTCTGCTACAATCAAGGTCAAGGGTGGCAACGCTGCTGCTACAACCAAAGCTGATGGAACATTCAGCTTGAAAGTACCAGCTGGTAGCGTAGTATTACAAGTCTCTTCTTTGGGATTTGCAACACAAGAAGTTACTGTAGGTGCATCTCAAGCTACAGTAAATGTATCTTTAGCATCACAAGCAACTGACTTATCTGAAGTAGTTGTAACCGCTTTAGGTATTAAACGCGAAAAGAAATCTTTAACTTATGCGTCACAACAAGTCGCAGGAGAGGAGATTACAAGAGCTGCGGGAACAAACTTTATGGAATCAATTAGCGGTAAAGCTGCTGGTATTGATATTAAAGTAAGTTCATCAGGAGCTGGCGGATCTACTAAAGCTGTCCTAAGAGGTGCTAGATCACTTCTTGGTACAAGTGAAGCACTTTATGTAATTGACGGGGTTCCAATGGTCAATAACAAAGGTGGTCAACCAGGTTCTTATGGCGGAAACGATCGCGGCGATGGTCTATCTTCAATCAACCCTGCGGACATTGAATCAATTAGTGTATTAAGGGGAGCAAACGCATCTATCCTTTATGGTAGCCAAGGTGCGAATGGCGTTATCTTGATTACTACTAAAAAAGGTAAAGCAGGAAAAGTAGCTGTTGATTTTAACTCAAGTACTGTGTTTGATATGGTAACTGGAATACCTGACTTACAGTTCGATTATGGTACTTTGGGTGGTGATAAAAACTGGTCTAAAGTGAAAGGGGATTATCAAAAAAATTATGTTAGAGATTATTTTCAAACAGGGATAACTGCTACAAATTCAGTTTCAGTAAGTGGTGGAAATAATCAAACAACAGCCTATTTTTCTTATTCTAATATTAATTCAAAAGGAAATTTGCCAACAAATACATATGACAAACATACTATAACATTAAACCAATCAACAAAATTGTTTAATGATAAAGTTACTTTGTCTTCAAATGTAATATTTGCAAATGAAAAGTCATACAATCGTCCAGGTGCAGGTTATTACAATAACCCACTTACTGGTTTGTATACTTTTGCACGTGAAAGAGAGTTTGCTTCTTATAAAGCAAATTATCAAACTTTTGATGCAGCAAGAAACCTTTACAAACAAAATTGGTATTCAACCTATGAATTTCAAAATAACCCTTATTTTGAAGTATACAACAACTCAAAATTGGCAACAAACAGTCGTGTAATTGCGAATGTGAAATTGTCATATGATATTGCTAAACACTTAAAGTTTGAAACAAGAGGTAATATTGATTATAATGATGTTTTGTTTGACAATAGATATGCTGCTGGTGGAAACTCAGTAAGTGTTAGTCCGAATGGTACTTGGTCATATATAAAATACAAAGATCAATCATTGTATGCGGATGGAATTTTAACATTCAATAATAATTACGGAGATTTTAGTGTTACAGGGCTATTAGGAGCTAGTTATACAAAAAATACTTTTAATAATGGTATGAATGTGGGTAATGGTACTATTTCATTACAATATCCTAACTTCTTCTCATTTTCGAATTTGCCTTATAATGTAATTTTTAACTCAACGGTAAGTAATACAATAAAGCAAGGTGCATTTGCAAGTGCAAATATTGGATATAAGGAAATGTTGTTTTTAGATGTGTCAGCTCGTAATGACTGGGCATCTACTTTAGCACTTACAGGGAATCAATCTTATTTGTACCCTTCTTATGGTTTGTCTGCAATTATCAGCCAAATGGTTGAATTACCTGAGGTTATTTCTTACATGAAATTAAGAGCTTCTCATTCAGAAACCGGAAATGAGGTTCCATATAACGTAGTAAATCCATGGAACTCAATTGGTGGCGCAGGCGGACCTAGTGGTATTGGTGGAATTAACCGTAATTCTCAAGTTCCGTTCACTAACTTAAAGCCAGAGATTATCACAAGTGATGAGTTAGGTGCTGAAATTAAATTCTTCAAAGGAAGATTAGGATTTGACATGACTTATTATAACTCAGTGAGTACAAATCAATTCTTATCATTAGCAGCTCCTTCTGGTTCTGGTTATTCTACATACTATGTTAATGCTGGTAAAATTGTTAACAAAGGTATTGAAATTACAATTGATGCTGAGCCAATTAGATCTGCTAATTTCAAATGGAAAACCGCTATTAACTTATCTCAAAATAAAAATGAAATTGTTGAGTTGATCGCTTCTAATCCTACCTATCAAGTTGGTGGTAACGATGAAGGTTTTGCTTCTATCATTAAGGCAGGCGGATCATTTAATGATTTGTATATTACTAAATTTTCAAGAGATGAAAGTGGTCGCATTAAATTAAATGCAAATGGTGCTCCAATAGCAGCATCTGCGCAAGTAAAAGTAGGTAATGTGAATCCTGATTTAATCGCAGGATGGAATAACAACTTTACATACAAAGACTTCTTTGCAAGCGTACTTATCAATGGTAAATTTGGGGGTGTTGCATTCTCTAAAACTGAAGCATTCCTTGATTCATATGGTGCAAGCCAAAGAACTGCGGATGCAAGAGCAAGTGCTACTATTCCAATCAATGCTGTATCTAGTACAGGAACTGCAGTAACTTCAATTGATCCTGCTATTTATTATTCAGTTATTGGAGATAGAAATGGTATCATGGAGCCTTACGTTTTTTCTAGAACAAACGTTAGATTAGCTCAATTAGCTTTTGGTTATACATTAAAAATCAAAAATGCTAGTTCGCCAATCAAAACCGCTGCTTTTTCTTTAGTGGGAAGAAACTTATTCTTCTTATATAAAGATGCGCCATTTGATCCAGAACAATCAATGAGTACAGGAAATGGTATGCAATCCAATGACGTATTTGGTATGCCTTCTACAAGGTCATTTGGATTTAACATCAAGTTAACTTTCTAAAAAAAACAAAATTATTTTATTATGAAAAAAATATTAATTGCATCACTAATTTTGATTGCTTTTGTATCTTGTACTAAGGATTTTGAAGGTACAAATCAGAATCCAAATCAAATTTCTGATCAGCTACTTAAGCAAGACTTTAACCTAGTAGGTTCGCCTTTTTCAGGCATGTTGTATAACCTTTTCGGAGGTCAAGTAGAAGAGGATCTTTGTTATGATTCTTGGATGGGGTATATGAATACGCCTACAGACTTCGTTGTTAACAGAAATAACACTACTTATTTTATTACATGGAATAACTATTGGGGTCGTATTTATAACAATGTAATGTCTCCTTCAAAGCAAGTAATTAGATTAGCTTCTGAAAACAATTTGCCATTATTCGCAACTTGGGCTAAATTGATTAGGGTTTTAGGTGTATCTAAATTAACTGCAGTTCATGGTCCAGTGATTTATTCAAATTATGGGGCTACTACATCTCAAATCGATTATGATTTGGAGCCTAGTTTGTATAATACATTCTTTTTACAATTAGATTCAATTCAATCTGATTTTGCTGCAAATAAAACATACACAGGTTTTGCTAAGTTTGATCCTAGTTATAAGGGAAGCATTCCTGCTTGGATGAAAGTGGTTAACTCATTAAGATTGAGATTAGCTATTCGTTTGTCAAAAGTGGCACCATCTATTGCTAAAGCACAAGGTGAAAAAGCGATGTCTGATCCAGCTGGTTTAATCACAGCTAACTCTGACAATTTCTGGGTTTCATTAAATGGTAATATAATGCCACTTGCGCAAATTTGTTTCCAATGGGATGATACTCGTATGGGTGGTGTGATGGAATCCTTTTTTATTGGTATGAAAGACAATCGTATTTCAAAGTTTTATTCACCAATATCTGATACTACATTATATGCTGATCATCCTTCAGATCCTTACAAAGGAATTCGTAATGGTGCATATCTTAAACCTGGAAAGGAAAGAACAACATATTCTAAAGCATCAAATGATTTTAATAATGCTCAAACAAGACGCGCATTTACAGCTTCTGAAGTTGCTTTCTTAAAAGCTGAAGCAGCTTTAAGAGGTTGGGCAGGAGCAGGTGATGCTAAAACCAACTATGAAAATGGTGTTAAATTATCTTTTGCTGATTGGGGAGCAGGTGGAGTCGATGCTTATTTAGCTGACGCTACTAGTAAACCAATTGCATATGTAGATCCTAAAGATTCACGTAATAACTTTACACCTTTATCAACTATAACTGTAGCATGGAGCGATGCTGACAATAATGAGTTGAAATTAGAAAAAATAATTACTCAAAAGTATTTTAATACATTTACCAATGCTTTAGAGGCTTGGGTAGATCATAGAAGAACAGGATATCCTAAGATTCCTAGTGTTGCTAAAAATGATTCTGATGCTACATGGGGATCTATTGAAGTAGGGCAATACATTAAAAGAATGCCATTCATTACTGCTGAAAGAACAGGTAACACAGCTGCTGTTGCTGCTGCCGTTGGCAAGATGGGTGGACCAGATAATATTGCGACACGCTTATGGTTTGATACAGGCGTTGCTTCAAACTTCTAGTCTAAGTTTAACATAACTTATATAAAAGCCTCCTTCCGATTCATCGGGGGGAGGCTTTTTAGTTTATGGAATGTGGGTAAGCGTATAAAAATTTTAGCTCTTGTTTATGGCATAAATAAATAAGTGCAGTAACTTTAAAGCACATTAAAAACAATTTTTTATTCATTTTTTATTTTATCATACATGAACAGTAGACGCCGATTTATTCAAAATTCAGTATTGGCCAGTACGGCCCTATTTTACAAAAAACTAATTCCATTAAATATGGAGCAATTGTATATTACAAATCGGCCCGCCCTTACAAAACGAAATTTTACGAGTGTAGGGGTGAATCAATTTATTGAAAAAGCAAAAGCCAAAATAAAGGATCCAGAGTTGGCTTGGTTATTTGAAAATTGTTATCCCAACACATTGGATACTACAGTTGATTTTGAAATGATCAATCAGCAACCAGATACTTATGTAATTACAGGTGATATAGATGCTATGTGGCTTAGAGATAGTACAGCACAAATAACGCCCTATTTGCCTTTTGTTAAAGAAGATGAAGCATTAGCACAGTTAGTGGAGGGTGTTATTAATAGACAAAAAAAATGCATTTTATTAGATCCTTATGCAAACGCATTTTATAAAGATGTTAAAAAAGTAAGTGAATGGAAAAGTGATTTAACGACGATGCAGCCAGGTATTCATGAGCGCAAATGGGAAATAGACTCTTTGTGTTATCCCATTCGCTTGGCATATAAATATTGGAAGCTTACTAGCAACACAAAAGTATTTGATGACCAGTGGGTGAAAACCATTGAACTCACTTTAAAAACCTTTAAAGAGCAACAACGTGAGCAACAACGTAAAAAAGAGAATGGTCCCTATACTTTTCAACGCACTACAGCATGGGCTACCGATGGTGTTCCATTAGGGGGCTATGGCTATCCCACCAAGCCAGTAGGCTTAATATGTTCTATGTTTAGGCCAAGTGATGATGCTACTATCTTTCCTTTCTTAATACCTTCTAATTGTTTTGCGGTGGTTTCACTGCGACAAGCTGCCGAGTTATTATTGAAGGTTAAAAACAATACAGCCTTAGCAACACAGTGTATTGAATTAGCCAACGAAGTTGATAAAGCCATTCATAAATATGGTATTGTGAATCATCCGGAGCATGGTCAAGTATATGCTTATGAAGTCAATGGATTTGGAAGTTTTAATTTAATGGATGATGCCAATGTGCCCAGTTTATTATCCCTTCCTTATTTAGGATATGTGAAAAACAATGATCCTTTTTATATGAATACTCGAAACCTAGTACTTAGCCCAAGCAATCCTTTTTATTACAAAGGGACAAAAGCAGAAGGCATAGGAGGTCCTCATGCAGGCGTAAATATGATTTGGCCTTTGAGTATTATTATGCGAGGATTAACAACCGATTCAAAAACTGAAATGCTGTATTGTTTAAGTATGCTTAAATCAACACATGCCAATACTGGATTTATGCATGAATCATTTCATAAAGACGACGCCAATAATTTTACAAGAAAATGGTTTGCTTGGGCCAATACTTTATTTGGTGAATTTATTCAACACATTTTAAATGTACAACCTTCTATATTAGATCATAAAATATAAATACGATGTCAACTAAAACAAATACATACGATGCCATTGTGATAGGATCCGGAATTAGTGGTGGATGGGCAGCAAAAGAATTATGTGAAAAAGGTTTAAAAACATTAGTACTTGAAAGAGGTCGCGATGTGGTACATCTTAAAGATTATCCCACTGCAACAAAAAATCCTTGGGATTTTGAGCATCGAGGTAAAAAAACAAATGCTTTAACAAAAGATAATCCTATAGTTAGTAAATGTTATGCATACAATGAAACATCTGCACATTTTTTTGTAAAAGATAATGAGCATCCTTACATACAAGAAAAACCATATGATTGGATTAGAGGATATCAAGTAGGGGGTAAGTCTTTATTATGGGCAAGGCAAACACAACGTTGGAGTAAGTATGATTTTGAAGGTCCTGCGCGTGATGGTTTTGGAAACTGGCCAATTACTTATGATGAATTAGCGCCTTGGTATACCCATGTTGAATTATTTGCAGGCATCAGTGGCAATTATGATAAGTTAGATACCCTACCTGATGGTTCTTTTTTACCCGCTTGGGAAATGAATTGTGTAGAAAAAGAAATGCAGGGTAATATCATGAAAAAATTTAATGATCGCCATGTCATTCAAGGTCGTTGTGCACACTTAACGGTTCCGAATCCCATTCATATTGAACAAGGAAGACAACAATGTCAGGCGCGCTCCTTATGTGAAAGAGGTTGTCCGTTTGGCGGTTATTTTAGCTCCAATGCTTCCACTATTCCATGGGCTCAAAAAACGGGTAACCTTACTTTGCAAACCAATTCGATTGTGCATAGTATTATTTATGACGAGGCAAAACAAAAAGCAACGGGTGTAAGAGTCATTGATAGTATGACAAAAAAAGTAACGGAATATTTTGCTAAAATAATATTTTTAAATGCAGCGACTTTAAACACGAATTTGATTTTATTGAATTCAACTTCAAAAAGATTTCCAAATGGATTAGGAAATGATAATGGTTTATTAGGAAAGTATGTAGCATTTCATAATTATCGTGGAGGCTTATCTGCCACCATTGATGGTCCTATGGATCAATATTATTATGGTCGTCGTCCAACGCAACCCATGATGCCTAATTTTAGAAATGTACACAAACAAGAAATGGATTTTCAAAGAGGCTATATGGTATTTTTTGGCGCAGGCAGAAGTGCTGGCCCTGCAGAGGGAATAGGCGCTGATTTTAAGGAGCAATCAACCGAATTGGGTGGATGGCATGTTTCCATGATGATGCAAGGGGAGACTATACCAAAACAAAGTAATCATGTTAGATTAAGTAAGGATCAAACAGATGCATGGGGGATACCTCAGCTTATCACTTCTATTGATTATGATGAAAATGATTTATTATTATTAAAGGATTTTTTACAAACAGGAAGTGAATTATTAGATGCAGCTGGTTGTAAAAATATTCATTCATGGGATACCAAACAAGCACCTGGTTTAGATATTCATGAGATGGGTGGAGTGCGAATGGGTAAGGATCCTAGTACTTCCTTATTAAATGAGTGGAATCAAATGCATCATTGTAAAAATGTTTTTGTAACTGATGGAGCATGTATGGCAAGCACCGGAAACTGATGGAGCATGTATGGCAAGCACCGGAACACAGAATCCATCTCTTACTTTTATGGCATTGACAGCTCGAGCTGCTAATTATGCGGTAGCGTCGCTAAAAAACAATAGTCTATAATATATTTTACTTATATATTTTTTTCTATATACTATTCCCTATAATGTGGAAGTTATTTTGTAAATCATTAAATAAGTAGTTTATTTTATAGAATTACTTCTATGATCAATAATTTAAAATTTTTCAATTGAAAAAACATTTTTTTTATTTTCTCTTTACTTCTTTTTGTGGGCTTACATTTATAAATGTACAAGCGCAACATAATCAAGCAAAGCCTAATATCATATATATTTATGCAGATGACTTGGGTTATGGTGAATTAGGTTCCTATGGTCAAACTAAAATTAGAACGCCTCGTTTAGATCAAATGGCTAAGGAGGGTATGCGTTTCACACAGCATTATAGTAGCGCCCCTGTATGCGCCCCATCTCGTTGTATGTTGATGACTGGAAAAAATCCGGGGCATTCTTATATAAGAGGTAATTATGAATTAGGTGGATTTGCTGATAACGAGGAAGGTGGACAAATGCCATTACATGAAGGTGCCTATACGATAGCAAAAATGCTTAAAGAACGTGGATATACTACCGCATTAATTGGAAAGTGGGGTATGGGTGTCACCGGCACCACAGGAAGTCCATTAAAGCAAGGCTTTGATTATTATTATGGCTATTTAGATCAAAAACAAGCACATAATTATTACCCCACGCATTTATGGGAAAATGATCAATGGGATAGTTTACAAAATCCTTTTATCAATGTACATAGTTCCATCAATCCAATCACAGCAACGGATGCTGATTTTGAAAAGTATCGTGGTAAGGATTATGCACCTGCGAAAATGACTCAAAAAGCATTAGGCTTTATAGAAAAAAACGGAAGTCATCCTTTTTTTCTATACCTCCCTTATACTATTCCGCATTTATCCCTACAAGCACCAGTTGAGTATGTAAAAAAATATATTGGAGAATTTGAGGAGCAACCTTATTATGGCGAAAAGGGATATGCGCCCAATAAATATCCAAGATCTACTTATGCTGCTATGATTACATTTTTAGATGATCAAGTGGGTATCATCATAGATAAAATAAAAAAAATGGGGTTGGATAATAATACCCTTATTATGTTTTCAAGTGATAATGGTGCTACATTTTCGGCCGGGGTTGATGTTAAATTTTTTAATAGTGTAAGCGGACTTAGGGGATTAAAAATGGATTTATATGAAGGTGGGATCAAAGTACCCTTCATTGCAAGATGGCCTGGGAAAATAAAAGCCAATGCGGTTTCAGATATCTTATCTGTTCAATATGACATCATGCCTACCTTAGCCGAATTAACGGGGAAGCCATTACAGTTGGATGGGGTTTCATTACTTCCTACTTTATTAAGCAAAAAAAGTATTCAATCCAAACGACCATTTATGTATTTCGAATATCCCGAAAATGGAGGTCAAATGGCTGTTCGAATAGGGAAGTGGAAGGGTGTAAAAATGAATTTGCGTAAAAATCCATTAGGGGATTGGGAATTATTTGACATTGAAATAGATCCCAATGAAAAAAACAATGTAGCGAGCAGCAATATAAAAATCATTGAACAAATGAAACAAATTGCAAAGCAACAACATTTACATCCACAAGTAATCGATTGGGAATTCATTGATCCTAAGATTCCAAAAGCAAATAAATAATTAAAAAAGAAGCCCTCCGCATAGCAGAGGGCTTCTTTTTTATTCAGCCTAATTAGTCAATAATTTGCTCGGAAATTTTTCCCGTCGCTTTATTTTTTAAGATTAATTTTTTAACACCATAGTGGGTCATTTCTTCCTTCACTAAATAATGGTCTGCATCATATTCTACTAAATGACTTTCCTTAGTTAGTCCTGATTGGCCTCTCCATATATCTAGTTGAACAGGTTCCCATAATTTTGTTTTCGCCGATTTATAAGCTGCATCTAAAATAGCATTCACCACATAGCCATCGTAAAAAGTTTCTTTGGGAGCGACACCCTTTTCCATCGAATTAAACATGTCCATGAACATATGATTGTAACCAAGTTCATTTAACTCATCTCCAACTGGGAACAACCAACCACTATTACTTTCTGATTTCTCAGAAATATAATCACCTCCTTTTCCTGTCGTAAACATTTCGAAACCAGTTCTTAAAAAACTATTAATCCATATGGTTCCTTCGGTACCCATTACCTCATCTCTTAAATCCAATCCGCCTCTAAATGTCCAGCTTACTTCAAATTGGCCAATAGCGCCATTCTCATATTTCACCAACCCAATAGCATGGTCTTCGGCATCGATTGGTTTCACTTGTGTGTCGGCCCAGCACATCACTTCGATAGGTTTAATATCCTTTCCAATATAACTGCGTGTAATTTCAACACAATGACAACCTAAATCTAAAATACAACCACCGCCTGCTTGTTCAATATCCCAAAACCAATCACTATGTGGGCCAGGATGTGTTTCACGTGACTTAGCCCATAAAATGCGACCCACAGCGCCTTCTTTTACGCTTTGTTGTGCTTTAATAAATTTAGGTGTATACACTAAGTCTTCTAAGTAGCCATTAAAAATGCCAGCTGCTTCCACCGCCAACAACATGCGTTTGGCTTCTTCGCTGTTACGACCTAATGGCTTTGTGGTCATCACTGCTTTTTTGTGTTTACAACATAACATGACCGCGATCTCGTGAATATTATTGGGTAGCGCAATACAAACCACATCCACATCGGGATTTGAAATAGCTACTTCCATATCGGTTGTCCAATGTGCACAATTATAATCGGCAGCAAATTTGGTAGCCGATTCTTCACGGCGTGCATAAATACTTACTACTTTATCTTTACTTCGGTATCCTTGTAAAGCATCGGCATAAAACCTGCCAATAAAACCTGCCCCTAACATCGCAATTCGCATTGTAAATAGTTTTTAAATTTATAATTATTGTTTTTTAAATAGTTGCTACTTCCTTTTTTTCTTTGAAAAATAAAATAAATGCAATTAACACAGCGCCAGCAATGGCCGCTGGAATAAGCCATATTGCTTGCCAATCATGTTGAACAGCGCCAGAAACCGCATCTGTTATCTTATGTTGATCCACGACATAACCACTGTATTTGGTTCCGATAAACATACCTACGCCATAAGTGGCAAAGGTAAATAAACCTTGTGCTGCATTTTTGATTTTTTCACCCGCTTTTTTCTCGGTATACATATAACCTGTTACAAAAAAGAAATCATAACAGATACCATGTAAAATAATACCTGCATATAACATCCAGCTGGCATTGGTATTCCCGTATGCAAAAAATACATATCGCAATAACCATGCGCTAATTCCTAATATCAACATATTTTTTACACCCACTCGGTTAAACATAAAAGGGATGGCTAAAATAAATAAGGCTTCAGACACTTGACCTAGCGTCATTTTTCCTGCAGCATTTTGCAATCCAATTTCATTTAAGAATGGATTCGCAAAGCCGTAATAAAACGACAATGGAATACAAATTAATATCGCCGAGATAAAAAATATAAAAAAGGACCTGGTTTTAAATAAAACAAATGCGTCGGTTCCTAAAATGGACAATGCATTTACTTTTTCTCCTTTTGCTTTGGGTGGAGTATTAGGTAATGCAAAACTTAGTAGCCCTAATAAAATGGAAACGCATGCAGCAACTTGAAATGTACCAGCTGTTTTTTCGATACCCAATTGGCTAATGATTAATCCAGCCGCAATCCAGCCTAAAGTACCAAAAACGCGAATCAATGGGAATTGTTTTCCCGAGTCGGTCATTTGTGCAAAGGCAACACTATTGCTTAAGGCAATCGTTGGCATGTATAATAAAGAGTATACTAAAATCACCCAATAAAAACTTTCATTATTGACTTGTGTTGCATAATAAAGTAAACCAGCGCCTAATAAATGCAATACCCCCATTATTTTTTGCGCAGCAAAAAAACGATCTGCAATCATGCCCACAAAAAATGGACTGATGATGGTAGCAATGGCACCTGCGCTATAAGCAGCGCCAATATTCATTCCAGAGGACTTAAGTACTTCTCCCATATAGGTGCCCATGGTCACATACCAAGCACCCCAAATGTAATATTGTAAAAACATCATAGAAGATAATAAGACCGTAATTTTTGGCTTCATATTTATACTTTTTAAGCGAATTCAATATACAAATAATTAGCAAAATAGCCCATTGAATTCACTTAAAATTAAGCAGATGTGCTTAAATAAATAAGCCCACTATTTCAGTATAGTGGGCTTATTGAACAAAATATTAAAATGGCTTAGGCTTCAAGTGCTTGTAAAATATCCGCTAAGATATCTTCATGGTGTTCTAGCCCAACTGATATCCTTATTAACCCTGGATTAATGCCCACCGCTTGACGCTCCGCTTCGGATAATTTAGCATGTGTGGTACTTGCAGGGTGAGAAGCAATACTTCTGGTATCGCCTAAATTTGCAGTCAGCGAAAGCATTTTTAAACTATTTAAAAATTGTTTCCCTGCTTCAAGTCCACCTTTTAATTCAAAACAAAAAATGCCACCTCCATTTTTCATTTGTTTTTTTGCAATCGCTACTTGAGGATGACTATTTAAAAAAGGATATTTAACAAAATTAATTTTGGCGTGACCTTGTAATTTTTCAGCAATCACTAAAGCGTTACTACAATGTCGTTCCATGCGCACTTCAAGTGTCTCCAAACTTTTACTTAATAACCATGCATTAAAAGGAGATAAGGAAGGGCCTGTTGCTCTACAAAACAAATAAATTTCATGTATTAAATCTTTTCTTCCTACTACAGCGCCTCCTAAAACGCGCCCTTGTCCATCTATCCATTTTGTAGCAGAATGCACTACGATGTCGGCACCTAAATCAATAGGCGTTTGACCAATAGGGGTAGCAAAGCAGTTGTCTACATTTAAAATAATACCATGTTTTTTTGCAATCGCACTGATCATAGCAATGTCTAACACTTCTAATCCAGGATTAGTAGGTGTTTCAATGTAAATCATTTTTGTAGTCGGAAGTATGGCGGCTTCCCATTCAGCAGCAGTAGCGGTAGCACTTACATAAGAATATTCAATACCATATTTGGGTAAGTATTTTGAAATCACGGTATGGGTACTTCCAAAAATTGAATTACATGATAAAAGATGATCTCCTTTTTTTAACAATGCCATGAAGGATCCAAATACGGAACTCATGCCAGAAGCAGTAGCAAAACCTGCTTCTGCATTTTCTAAAACGCATAAGCGATCCACAAATTCTTTCACATTGGGGTTAGAAAAACGACTGTAGATATTATCAGCTGTCTCATCTGCAAATGCAGCGCGCATATCTTCGGCATTATCAAAGCAAAAACTACTTGTTAAATAAAGAGGACTTGAATGTTCTCCTTCATTTGTTTGTTCAATTTGTGTTCTAATTAATTTTGATTGATTGTGCTTCATGACGCTATATTTTTAATCCAATAATTATAAAATGTCTACACTCCATGTAATAGTTGCCCCTGCCGCTCTTAAGGTGGCGGCCACTGAACAATATTTTTCTATCGACAAAGCGCAAGCTTTTTCAGCTTTTTCCTTTGTCATAGAACCTTTAAATTTAAAAAGAATATGAATGGTTTTCCATAAGGCAGGTTCTTTTCCATCTTCGCGTTCCCCATCTATTACCATTTCAAATGTTTCGATATTCTCTTTTTGCTTATTGAATATCATCACAATGTCTACACCACTACAAGCACCTAAGGCACTTAATAAAGTTTGCATAGGCCTAAGTCCTGTGCCATGGCCTCCTTGGTCAACAGGAATATCCAACCTCATCGTATTATGGGCTTCATCCACAGCATGAAAAGCAAAGCCTTCATTTATTCTGGTCACTACCATTGTTGCCATAAAATAATCATTGTTAGTTTTAAACGAAATATAAATTCTTAACTTTATGCAAATGTAATTCAAATAGGTAGTTACTTTGCAATAGAATCATAAAAAATGGGTCCACAAATATATCAATATAATCAGGCTTTTACATTAGAATGTGGGGTGAGCCTGCCTAAGCTAACCATTGCCTATCATACCTATGGTACTTATAGCCCTGGCAAGAAAGTGGCCTGGGTATGTCATGCGCTTACCGCTAATTCAGATGCTGCCGATTGGTGGAAAGGACTAGTAGGTGAGGGGACCATTATTAATCCAACAGATTATTATATTGTTTGTGCAAATATCATTGGTTCTTGTTACGGTTCTACAGGGCCATTAAGTACTGAGACGATTGGGACTGATATCAGTTTTGATAATTTCCCAACCTTGACTATTCGCGATATGGTGAAGGCACATATTTTATTAAGAACGCATTTAGGCATTGATTTTATAGACCTTGTTTTAGGGGGGAGTATGGGTGGCTATCAAGCATTAGAATGGGCCATCATGGAACCCGCCGTTATTAAAAAAATGTTTTTAATTGCTACATCACCTTCTGAAAGTGCTTGGGGTGTTGCAGTGCATACGGCACAACGTTTGGCTATTGAGGCCGATTGTACTTGGAAAGAACCTACTCCCAATGCTGGAGCAAAAGGTTTGAAAGCGGCCAGGGCCATTGGTATGTTAACTTATCGCAATTATGGAATTTATCAAGAAAAACAAACCGACGAGGACCCCGAGAAAATAGATAATTTTAAAGCTTCTTCTTATATCAATTACCAAGGCGATAAATTAGTAAGCAGGTTTAATGCTTATAGTTATTGGTTATTGTCAAAGTCAATGGATAGTCATCATTTGGCGCGTAAAAGAGGAGGTGATTTAATAAAAACATTAGGCACAATACAAACACCCACTTTTATAATGGGGATTAAAAGCGATATTTTATGTCCATTGGATGAGCAAAGATTTATGGAACAACATATGCCCAATGCTACTTTAGTTGCTATCGATTCTTTATATGGTCATGATGGATTTATTATTGAAACCGTTCAAATTACCTCTCATTTAAAAGCATGGCTGGCTCAGCTAGGCTAATCTATTTTATTATAAATTGAGCTAGTAGGAATAATAAGGCTAAGCCTGTTATTATATAAATTGACTTTCTGTTTCCCCCTATTTTCAATACTAAAATAGTCATTCCTATAAATGCCAATATTGACATTATAATACCAGTTTTTACATTATACCAAGGTATTGTTTTATAGAAAAAACTCTGAGAGAAACTAGAAAATACGATGAGTAAAAGGGTAGCTGCTTTATATTTTGTATTCATTTTATTATTATTTACAATCTTCGTAATCTAATGTACATTAAATATTTTAACTAACTTCAATAAAAGAAACCTATGAAATTTTTAAGACAAATTGGGGAGTACTTATTTATAGTAAAGCGCGATAAGAATCAAGAAAGAACCAAGTGGATGAAATACATGCATGGCATGAATCGTCTTTCCTTACTTATTTTTATTATTGGATTATTGGTGATGCTTTTTAAGCTGCTTATTTTGCCTATGCTTAAATAAAGAGATATTATTTTTTAAGTTCCTCCATAATAATATCAGCTGCTACTTCACTCGCGTTATTCCCTGATGTTAAAATATCTTTTAAGGTAGCGTAGTCATTTTTGATTTGTATTTGTTTGCTTTGATTGGATAACAAATCTTGTAATGCAGTCACTAAATTCTTTTGTGTTAAATTTTCTTGAATTAATTCCTTCACTACTTCCTTATCCATGATCAAATTCACTAAAGCAATGAATTTTATTTTTATAAACCATTTGGCTAGGAAAAGTGTGACGGGGTTGCCTTTATAACACACAATTTCTGGCACATTTAATAGGGCTGTTTCGAGTGTAGCGGTTCCACTTGTGACCATTGCTGCCTTACTATGATTTAATAAAGCGTAGGTATTGTTTTTTACTATGTGTACATTGGGCGCATCACTAATTTGTGAAGCAAACCAATCGTCCGCTAAACCTGGAGCTTGCGCTACTGCAAATTGTTCATTCGGGAAATCTTGCACCACCGATAACATCAAGGGAAGCATCTTTTCAATTTCTTGTTTTCTACTACCTGGGAGTAATGCAATCATCTTTTGTTGGTTCAATGCAGGAAGCGGATGGGGTAGAGACTGTTGGGTTGCTAATACTTGCATTAAAGGATGTCCAATATAATCGACGTCCCAATTCCAACGGTCTTTGAAATATTTTTTCTCGAACGGTAAAATACATAATAAACGATCAATGCTTGCGCGCATGGCAGGCACTCTATTTTCTTTCCAAGCCCAAACCTGAGGAGCTATAAAATAAATCACTTTTATTTTTTCTTGTTTGGCCCATTTAGCAATTCTTAAATTAAATCCAGGATAATCGATACAGATAAGCACATCAGGTGTAAAGGCTTTAATATCTTTTTTACAAAAATGAATATTATATAGAATAGTGGAGAGGTTTAACGCAACTTCCACAAAACCCATATAGGCTAAGTCTCTATAATGTTTTACTAAATGGCCTCCTGCGGCTTGCATTAAGTCGCCTCCCCAGCATTGGATAACAGCGTCTTTATCCTTTGCTTTAATTGCTTTGATCAAATTTGATCCATGTAAATCACCGCTGGCTTCTCCAGCTATAATATAATATCGCATTTATAAAAACCATTTACACGCAATGGCAAGCAATGCGTAAATACAAGTGGTAAAAAAGATGCCTTTTGCAGTTCTATCTAATCGTTTTTGAAAAAATAAAGTTAATGCACCCCCATTTAGTAATAAGGAAACACTAATCATGGCCGATAAAACTGATTTTTGTTGAATTAATAAATCACCAAATTCAGTGAATGAAAAAACACTGAACTTCCATTCATAAAAAAAGAAAAATCCTAAAAAGGGTAGTGCTAATCCAAGCACCACACCTAACGCATAATTGTCTTTTACCATTTCCACTTTTTACTTAGTTTTTCCTTTAACGCATGATTGGTTAAATCAAATTGCACAGGCACCACACTCACATAATTATTTTTTAAAGCCCACACATCGGTATCCTTAGATTTATCAAAGTTCACAAATTCGCCAGTGAGCCAATAATATTTTTTGCCATGTGGGTCGGTTCTTTCAATAAATTTTTCATCATACTTAGCATAGGACTGTTTGCAAATTTTAATTCCTTTAATTAGGGGGATGTCCACTTTTGGAATATTTACATTCAAGCAAAGATGTTTATCTAAATTTTTATCTGCAAGTAATTGTTTCACTATGATACGAGCAAAATGTTGTGCTGCAGTGAAATCCGCTTCATTGCTTAAGTCCAACAAACTAAAACCAATACTAGGAATGCTTTCAATGGATGCTTCTAAAGCGGCCGACATAGTACCTGAGTAAATCACATTAATAGAATGATTGGCGCCATGATTGATGCCACTTAGGCAAATAGAGGGTTTGCGATGAAGTACTTTATCAACGGCTAACTTAACACAGTCAACAGGAGTGCCACTACAAGTATAGGCTTCAACGCCATCGACGATATGTGCTTTTTGTAATCTTAGATGTTGACCAAGGGTGATGGCATGTCCCATACCACTTTGTGGTTTATCTGGTGCCACTACAATCACTTTACCAAGGTCCTTAACTGCTTCCACTAATGCCTTAATACCAGGAGCTAAAATACTATCGTCATTGGTAATTAAAATAACAGGTTTTTCTGCTTTGCTCTTTGCCATAATGCAAGTTACCAAGATAGGGGGTTGAAACAAAATAAAGAAACGGGGGTCCTGATTAGATAAAACGGGGATTTGTGATTTAGAGATTATTTTAAAAAAAATACTAAAATAATTTGGAAATACTAAATATATTAGTAAATTGCACTAAAATCATTAGTTATGTCATACGCAGGAAAAAATTTAAAATACATCAGAAAGCAGCGCGAATGGACTCAAGAAGAAATGGCAAATCAACTTCAAATTAAGCGATCCTTGGTAGGGGCTTATGAGGAGGAACGCGCCGAACCAAGGTTGGAAGTACAAGAGGTCATCTGCGCTCTTTTTAATATAAGTTTAGAGGAATTTTTATTTCAGGATCTATCCGAAACAGGAGGCTTGACTTCATCCAATAAGGGGGCTAATCATTCTTATTTAGAGCGCCGTAGATCAATGAAATCAGATAAGTCGATTAGTCTTGCTTCTATCGTGACATTTGTGCCTGTAAAGGCCGCTGCAGGGTATTTAGCTGGTTATGCGGATCCTGAATTCATAGATGAGTTAAACACCTTCACTTTGCCCATGTTAGCGCCTGGGGATTATCGTGCTTTTGAAATTATTGGAGATAGTATGTTACCTACCCCAAGTGGAAGCGTTATCGTAGGTGAAAAAGTGGATAATATGAAGGAAGTAAAAAATAGTAATACCTATATTGTCGTGTCTAATTCAGACGGAGTTGTTTACAAGCGTGTCATCACCAATGATGAAGCAACGGAACGACTTACATTGCTGAGTGACAATCCATTATACGAGCCATATCAAGTAAATACACAAGATATAGTAGAGATATGGAAGGCGGTATATATTATACAGAAAGCGGGAACCCAACCCATGTGGAATGTAGATCAATTGGCAGGAGTTGTCAATAATTTACAGGATCAAATCACTCATATGAAGCGTAAGTTGAACTAGGGGTTTATTCCCACTCAATGGTTGCTGGAGGTTTGCTACTGATGTCATAAACAACGCGATTTATTCCCCTTACTTCATTGATGATGGAGTTGCTCATATGTGCAAGGAATTCATAAGGCAAATGTGCCCAATCAGCGGTCATGCCATCAACTGAGGTTACAGCTCTTAA
>JAPLEJ010000030.1 GCA_026391435.1 Bacteroidota bacterium | reverse complement strand
TAATTCGGGTAGGGCGGCTGGGTTTAATACCGCTATCCCTATTTGGAACGCTTCTTTTTCTAAATTTTTCATGAAAAATAAACGTGCCGAAATAAAAGCAAGCGCCTTTGATATTTTAAATAAGAATGCGGGCGTTAGCCGAAATGTTTCTCAAAATCAAATTGTTGACCAAAATTATAATGTGATCAATCAATACTTTTTGTTAAGTTTTGTATATAGTTTACAAAAATCTGGCTTAGGGGGAAATACTAAGGGTGTTATGATTCGAATGAATTAATTATATTTATCAAGTAAAAAAAACAATTTATATGCGTAAAGTGATTTTATTAGGTTTAATAGCCTTATTAACTATGACCTCGGTTTCTGCTCAGGTAAAAGAGGGCAAATTAATTTTTGAACGCAAAACAAATATGCGTAAAATGATTACGGATCCCGAAATGAGAGCACGAATTCCTGAAATGAGAACTGAAAAATTTGAACTCATTTTCAATGAACAAGCAAGTATGTTTAAAACCATTCCTGATGATGAAGCGCCGGATCCATTTGCGAATAGTGGAGGAGATCGTGGTGGTGGGGGAGCGCGCTTTATGTTTAAAATGCCGGAGGTTAATATTTATACCGATTTAAATACACAGTTGCAGTTGGAAGCTCGCTCTATGTTTGAGAAAGACTTTTTAATCACTGATACTTTGAAACCTTTGAAGTGGACTTTGTCTGAGGAAACAAAGACAATTGCAAAATATGTTTGTAAAAAAGCAACTACTAGTATAGTGCCACAACAACTAAGATTTGGCGGCGGTGGTGGCCGACCAGGTGGCGGTGGCCGACCAGGCGGTGGTGGTAATCGTGGTGGCGTTAGTTTTAGTACCGGCGGCGTTAATATTAGTGCAGGTGGTGATACAGCAGGGCAAAAACCTAAAGAAATTGAAATTGTGGTTTGGTATACCGAATCTATTCCAGTTTCTGTGGGTCCAGATACTTACGCAGGCTTACCAGGAGCCATTTTAGAAGTAGATACTGACAATGGCTCTGCAGTTATTTCAGCAGTGGAGTACAGTGCTAAATATTCAGCTAAGGAATTAAAACAACCCACTAAAGGTGATAAAATGAGTCGCGCTAAATTTATGGATACTTTACAAGAACTTTTTAAAGGAATGCAAAATGGGGGTGGCGGCATATCTATCAGAGCAGGTGGTAATTTTAATCAATAGAAATTTACAAATTATTTGAATAATAAATAAGCAGCCTTTTGGCTGCTTATTTTATGATATACCATTTCCATCCTAATGTTATGGACCTAGGGTCACCTAAGTAATAGGAGTAAGCACTGCTTCCTTTCACACTAAAGTTTCTAGTCGCCATGGTAGAATAATAAGCATTCGTTATGTTTAAGATATTCAACCATAGTTCCGATTTTTTAAAATTATATCCTACGCGCATATTCATCACATCAAATCCTGGATAAGTAGTTTTATTAGTCTCGTCCATAAAGTACTTAGATTGGTGTTGGGCTTCTAATGCAATACGTAATGCTAGTGTAGGTTTCCAGCTAACAGTGATATTATTAAAAAAATGCGGTGCGGCATTCATTTCATTTCCACTTACATCTGTTCCTTTAATGTTGGTGCTTATATATGTATGCTTGGTATTGGTCCCATTGAGTAAAAATTCCAATGAAGGACTTATTTGATATCTAAATTGATATTCAATACCAAGATGTTGGGTTGCCCCCGAGTTTTGATTCAAATTAACACCATCGGTCTGGCGAACCGAAATAATTTCATTGTTGCCATTTAACTGATAAAGAGAAATCTCGGAATATATCTTTTTATTTTGATACCAGGATCCTACCTCAAAATTTTTAAACAGTTGTGGTAATAAATAAGGTACCCGAATGGCATTATAAATTTCGGTGATTTGAGGGGGCACAAACCCTTCACTATAATTAAAGTAACTTCCCCAATTTCCTTTATTATAAGTAAAACCAATTTTTGGGGTCCAGTTTGTAAAATGATTGTTGGCCGAGGGAGTACCGCTTGTTAATTCATTATAAAACAAGTATTCAAAATCATCATAACGAATGGAAGCGTTAAATCTTATTGACTTATTGATGTCAAAAATATAATTTGCGTAAATGGCTTTATTACTTAACTGTGTATGATAGGAAGTAATTAAAGAGTCAATACTCGGATAGGTATACTTGGTGTATTTGCCAATGGTTGTATCCTTGAAGATATCGATATAATGTGCAATTAAATTTTGACGGGTCAAATCCCAATAGCCACCTAAGAGTAATTTACTTTTTAATGCTTTTAAATTCCAATAATGTTGAATGTCTACTACATAGGAATCAAATTGATTGCTATTGACTTGTCCTTTAAATTTAGTTGGATTGATGGTAGAGGCAATAGAATAAGTTGGATTCTGGTCCATGATATTGTTTCGATACATGGCATTAAGCGTGGTGGTTGATTGATCATTCCAAGAATATTGTAAATTTTGTCTAAAACGAAAAGCATTAATTTGTCGAAAAGTAAAAGTTTGCTGGGTCCCAAAATTTTTCTGAAAAAATTTAATACTATCTAAGGATCCTGTCATTTGAGTATAATAATCAATATAGTTAAGGGTTTGATATGCCTTTAATTTTTTATTAATTTCAAAATCATGTCTGATACTGATTGATTTTTTATGATAATCACTGTATTCTGTCACGCCATTTTTTTGATCTAACCAAGAACTATTTATTTGCCAACCTCCAGTCTTATTGGGCATGCCAGCATTAATGGCTATTTTTTTAAATCCAACATCATTCATTTGATTCGTAATGGAGAAATTAGTTTTAATGGGAATAGGGTTGGGTATGATGTTAATGACACCTCCAATGGCTTCAGCACCATATAATGCCGAAGCGGGGCCCTTTAAAATTTCAATTGAATAAATATTATCTGAATTTATCTCAATGAGCGCATTGGCGCTAAACAATCCGCTTGTTCTAATGGGCATCCCCTCCTCTAAATACAAATACAATCCTTTTAATGAAATGGGTTGCCTAATGGCCATCATATGTTGCTCATTACCAATAGTGGGCATGTATACACCACTTACTTTATTTAAAAGTGCATCTATTCGTTGGGCCTTTGTTTCATCCACTACTTTAGAAGATAAAATAGAAATAGCAATGGGTGCTTGAATTCTTTTTTCCTTTAATTTATTTGCGCTAATTATAACGGACTTTAGATTCGTAAAACTCGTATCCTGTCCTTGGGTAAGAAGATGTAGTAATAAACTTACTACTAATAATAAACTCCCTTTAACTTGCATGCGCAAATTTAGGCGTAATAATATAAATGGGAAGTAGTAATTACCTTAATATTTGGAATAAATAAACCAAATATTAAGGTAATATATTATTTAAGAAAATAATTAATGATATAAAAGGTAATAGCAGCTAATACACCACTTACAGGTATGGTTAATACCCATGCCCAAAGTAAATTAGTGGTTACACCCCATCTTACAGCGCTTAATCTTTTTGTAGCACCAACACCTATAATAGAGCCTGTGATGGTATGCGTAGTTGAAACTGGTATACCCATTTGACCCGTAAAAAAGAGTGTGAAAGCACCTGCTGTTTCTGCTGCTACCCCTTCTAGTGGCGTTACTTTGGTGATTCTTGTACCCATTGTTTTTACAATTTTCCAACCACCACTCATGGTACCCAAGCCAATCGCTAAGTAACATGAAGCTGGAACCCAACTAGGAAGTTGGCTAAAGTCTTGAATACTTCCACTTGCAATTAATGCAGCTCCAATAATACCCATTACTTTTTGTGCATCATTGCCTCCGTGTCCAATACTAAATGCTGCAGAACTAAAAAGCTGTAATTTTTTAAACATATATGCAACACTATGCGCTGTTGGTGTTTTTATTTTTTCAACATATAAGTAAACCAACATAAATAAAATAGATGCGCCAATGATACCATAAACGATAATTGAATTATCCGCTTTGTCAATTTCACTAGCAAAGGATTTTTCGATATTAAATTTCGTTATTTTAGCTTTTACCTTATCAATATTTTTTGTTTGAATAGGATAAACACCATTTATTAAAACCAAAGCAGAATCTAAATTGATTGTTCCTTCTAAATATAATTTTAAAGGGGCCTTGTAACCTTCCGTTTTATCTTTAGCTATAGTGTATTCGGCTTTTGCTTCTTTATTTTCAGTTGCTTTCGCTTCTATAACTAAAAAATCATTTGCATTTCGTACAGCATCTTTTAATTTACTAACTGCAGCTGTTTTTAACCATCCATTTGAATAAGCAATAGATGCAATTGAATCAGCTCCTAGCTTATCAAAATCGGCAATTGCTGGTTTTATTTGATCGTAAAATACCGAAGCTTTTACTAATTTTTCCTCATTTAATTTAAGGTTAGCTAAAAGTACGGTATCAGTTTTTTTAATAGTAAGTTCTTCCTTGATAGCAGAAACCTCTTTCTTATATTTATCTATACTATAAAACTTTTGAACATTTTCGTTCATTTTTGTCTCTTCGAATTTGTCAAACATCAACACAGTTGCAAAAGTGACTACCGAGATAATACCAAGTTTGATCCACACATTACGCATAATGGTTACGACCGTAATAAATATTGAAATAATAATCCCAATAATAGGCGCTAAAAAAATGAATAAGACGGTTTTCATGATGGTATCGGCATCCACAATTTTAGACCAAGAATAATCCACGCCTTTTATCATTAAAGCGTGTGCTATAGCGGCTCCGGCAAAACCTCCAATTAAAGTATGTGAGGAAGATGATGGAATGCCATACCACCAGGTAAGTAAGTTCCAAAAAATAGCAGCCAATAAGCCTGAGAATATGACAGGCAAAGTGATAAAGTCCTTATATACTGTTTTGCTGATTGAATTGGCTACTGCGTGGTCTTTAAAAATCCAGTAAGCAATGGTATTAAATAAAGCTGCCCATAAAACCGCTTGAAAGGGCGTTAATACTTTGGTTGAAACAACGGTAGCAATTGAATTGGCTGCATCATGAAAACCATTGATGTAGTCAAAAATTAATGCTAACGCAATAATTATAATTAATAGGGTCATCTTGAATTAAATTAAGCGTACTTGATAATAATAGATTCAATTACATTTGAAACATCTTCAATTTTATCCGTAGCAATTTCAAGTACTTGATAAATCTCTCTTTTTTTAATAACTTCTTTAAAATCATTTTCTTGTTCAAATAATTTTTCAATACTCATGTCAAATACATCATCAGCTTGATTTTCAATACTGTTTACTTTAATCATAGCCTCAGTCATCTCCTTAATATTTTTCATATTACGCAAACCCATTACTGCTTTTTTTGTTTCAATAGTGCCTTGTAATATTAATTCAGCTAGTTTATGAATACCAGTATCATTAGGATTTACTTTATAAAAATTTATTTTTTTAGCAGATGCATAAATATAATCAGCGATGTCATCTAAAGAGGTAGCTAAATAGTGAATGTCTTCTCTATCAAAGGGAGTGATAAAATTTCTACCTAATTCAGTAAAAATATTATGGGTCAAATCATCATTAGTATGTTCTAAGTTTTCAATTTGTGCTAAAATACTTGCTCTTTTATCCGCATCTGGCTCGGTCACCATTTCCTTTAATTTGGTACCCATTTCAAAAACATGCTCTGCTACTTCTTCAAATAGTTGAAAAAATACACGGTCTTTAGGAAGGAAGATTTTAAAAATTGAATTCAAGTCCATAAAATTGATTTAATAGTTTATTTTAAATAAGCAACACAAATTTCCATCATTGGCGAAAGAACATTCCAATTGGTATATTACCAAATTGTTACCAATAGTTATATCATTGATTTTCAATAGATTGAAAAATAAAAATAGTGACTTTTGTTATTAATTTAAAATTTTTGGGTGCTCCCTCAAATTATTGGCTTAGAACCTGCTTTGCCATTTGGTTAGATATACTATAATGTAAAGGGCAATAAAAAAGGGAGCTGGTTTCCCGGCTCCCTTTACAAAATCCATAGCTTTCCCCCAAAAGCTTTCCAAATATGCAACAACACAATTATATTTATAAGTAATTAAGTTACAAATTAAGTTTCTTAATAGGTTATTTCTTATATTTGGAATATATTTTACAAATCGTAATAAGTTATTTACCTATTTTATAATTGAATATCAATGAGTTACAAAAAAAATATATTTGTCCCTTTATTTCTCATAATAATAGGTTTTACCCATCTAGAAGCACAAAGTCGCGACTTAGATTCTGTCTATTTTATTAAAACAACGCCATTTTTAAATAAGCTTATTGAGCTTAAGGACTTACATGCCAATATTCAGTTATCAGTAGCCAATCATATCATTCCTACAACTGGGACCCCCTTTATGCCCAATGGCCAAGAAATCATTAAGGATGAACATAACCTATATATTAATATACAGCAAACAGGTTTTATATATAAATGGGTTGGAACAAAAGATAGTACACTCAAATTTCAACGAATTGATCAGACCATCAATATTAACTACAATATTGGCAGTTTTAATTTTTTATACAAAGAACAGTTATACAGTTATGGGGGCTATGGTTTTTGGAAAACGAATGGACATTTAAGGGGCTTTAGTTACTTTGATAAACAGTGGGATATCATTCCTTTAAATAAAGAAATTTTTGCATACGGATATCAATGGCTTTCGCATAAGGAAGGAAGAATTTATGTGCCTATACAAAAAATAATCAATGCTGGTTTAAAAGTCACCAATGAAGATGATGATCATTTATACGAAAGTTATTATTTGGATTTGAATAAGAAAAGTTGGATCATGTTAGGAGTACTTGATACTAAAGTTGACAAAATCCTTTCATCTGATCCCTATCCTACTAATTTCTTGTCCGTCCAAAATGGGATTATTCACATTATTAATGATGAATTATTTTATTTTAACTTTATAGATAATAATATATATCGATCAACAAAAGCCGATGTGAATCAATTTTTTGTAAGGCGTATAGAGATGCGAGATGCATTTGAGTATAAGGGTCAAATATATTTTTATATTCCTAATCTTGCTCGCTTTGAAATAACCCCTTTCAGTTTATCTAATTTTGAATTATTGAATTTTCCAATTTGGAGAAGAGATAATGTGGAGGATAAAAATGTCGCATTAGCGATTGTAATTTTTTTACTTGTATTGTTAATCATTGGCGTCATTAGACAAAAAGTAAAACAAAAAATTGTTCAATCACAACTTAAAGTATTAAAAACAAAATCGGTGAGTCAGGCCTTTATCGGAACAGAATTAGGATTAATTAAAATGCTTTTAAAAGCAACGTCGGATGATATAAAAGTTGAAATTCATCAAATTAATCATGTCTTAGGTATAAAGGATAAAAATGTGGGATTGCAGAAAAAAGTACGAAGTGATGTGATTAATGGTATTAATGAAAAGTATCAAATTATAACCAATGGCAACAACCCTTTAATTGCAAGTGTGAGAAAGGAGGATGATAAAAGATTTTTAGAATATTTTATTACACCTTCTGAAATAAAGGAAATTCAAAAATTGTTAGATAAAAAATAAATTACATTTTCGCCTTAAAGCTCCAAGTAATATTAAATTCTGCGACAACTTCATTTAGTTGATTGCGTCCAATCGATTTAGACACAAATATTTTCCCCTCTTTAGTACTTATCGCTTCATTAATAGTATTTTGAATTGCCGTGCCATCCTCGCAAGTAAATAAGATGATCCCTGTTGCTTTTTTTACAAATGACACTTCCATTTTCACCACTAGCATACTTACTTTGGGTGTTCGTTGATACACTTGCCCAAACGCCAACATCCCACTACACATTTCGGCCGCCATCGCTTCTACAGCAAAGTAGATGGATTTAAATGGGTTCATACTAAACCAAGAATAGCGAATGCGTACGATGCATTTATCTGCATCAAAATAATGAATGCGTAATCCAGTAAAAAAAGCAGCAGGTAACCTTTGAAATAAAAAAAATCGAAATTTTATAGGATGGGTAATAATCTGCTTAAATAAATTGAAAGAAGGGTTCATCTATTTTGATATTATGTGTTGTATAAAAGTAGGGAAAACTATTCAAACATGATTTCAATCATTAAAATTAGTGACTATTGTCATAACATATCTTGTAATACATTACAAATTTTGCAGTTGGAATTTTAACACTCACTAAAATGATTATTCTATGAAAATTTTAAAAATTGTATCGCTCTTTTGTTTTGTAGTACTATTTTTTATCTACTGTACAAAAACAGATCAAGTAGTTGTCTCAACTGCAACAAAAAATTCAACCGATTTACTTGCATATAAAACTACGACAGCACCAACAATAGACGGAGTCATTGATGCTTTGTGGGCTAATGCAACTAAATTAGATATCACCCCAGCCGTTCCGGATCCGGGCAATGGCTTATTCACAGGGTATATTGGCGATAATTATCCAACTACTTTAAGGTCGATGTATGACGATCAATATATCTACTTTTTAGCAGAATATGCCGATAAAGACCAAAGTCAGAAAGTATCACCATGGTATTTTAATCCAACCACTAAATTGTGGGCAAAGGAAGGAAGCTCAAGAATTTACGATGCAAATGGCGTTTTGACAAGAGAAGGATATGGGGAAGATAAAATTGCAATGTTATGGAATATAGATAATTCAACTCCTAAATTTATAACTCAAACCTGCTATGCAAGCTGTCATGTTTTTACACCTTATTATGATTACACAACAGTAGGCACTTTGGTTGCAAAGGTGGGCAAGACTGCTTTAGATAGTTTAGTTACCTCCCCAACTTATAAATCAAATGCGGCAAGCGGCAACCACTATACAAATGGACCTAATGAAAAAATTGATATGTGGTGGATGCAGCCTAGTAAAGGTTTAAGTTATGGAAAGATGGATGATAATTATCAAGATTATGCTGGTGGTCAAGCCATTACTAATTTAACAGGTGGAAATGCAAATGGACGTCACGTTGATGATTTAAAAGTGGGAAGTACTGCAACTGTATGGCCATTTAGACCTGTCTATACTACAGATGCAACACAAGGCTCATTTGCAAATACACAAAACTTAAAATTAGATGGAACTGGCGCATCAGTAGCTGTACCATTATATGTTATTCCGGGTTCAACAAATAACTATATCAATATTGCTGATACTGCAAGTGGTACCGCTAAAAAAGTAACTGCAGTAAGTTCTACTGGCGTATTAACCTATGTTGGTGGAACATTAGATCCAAATGTGGGTACCGATTACCAAAGACTAGGCACTTCTGCAACAAGCGAGATAGGAACAAAATGTGTTCCATCTGTCATCTCTTCACCATTAAAAAATGGACGTGCAGATATTGATTGCTTTACAATATATACAGGAACAGGTTATATAATAGAATATAAAAGAAAATTAAAAACAAGTGATGTATTGAAACAAGATATTGATTTTTCTAGTTTACAAGATCAACCCTTTGGGTTTGCCGTGTGGGACAGATCAAACTATCAACACGCGATTCAGCCAAATTTGATACTTAAGTTTCAAAAATAATTGGAGGTAAACGAATAAAAGAAAATATATGTTAACCAAAAAGATAGCAATATTGTCAGGTCTATTTGCCTTTTCTATGATTGCTATTACAGGATGTTATAAAACTTCAACAATTGTTGTAAATCCGGGAAGTAGTATCACTGAGACAATGAGTTTTAAAAATGATATCATACCCCTATTTAACAATAGTTGCACAAAAGCAGGCTGTCATGTTGCTGGAGGAAAAAATCCAGACTTAACAGAGGCCAATGCATTTAAAGCTTTAACCGATGGAAGTTATTTAAAAGCCAACGATCCTGATAATAGTGTGTTGATGTTATGGTTGAATGGCAAAAAAAGTCCTGTAATGCCACTAGGTGCTGGTCCTGATGAAAAAATCAATGCAAAAATTTATGCATGGATTAAACAAGGAGCAAAAAACAATTAAATTAATTTCAAATGAAAAAATCAATAACCTATACATCAATGATTCGCTTAATTCGATTACCACTAACTATACTGGCACTCGTTTTAGGAATGAATGATTTGATTGCACAAGATTCAACACAGGCAGCGGCTCCTGTAGTTAAAAAGATTTCATATGTAAAAAATACATTTGATGGAAATTTTATCATCGATAATCAAACGGTGATGGTTCCCATTAAAGGTACTTTCGAGTTTGATATTCAACATCGTTTTGGAACAATAGAGCATGGTTGGAAAGACTTAGCTGGCTTGTTTGCTAATGCCAATATGTTGTTAGGCTTTAGTTATGTTCCTATCAAAGATGTACAAGTTGGATTTGGCGCTACCAATGATAGAATGCAAGTCAATGGTAATATTAAATATGCTTTGTTAAAACAAACAAAGAACAATAATATGCCAGTAAGTGTTACCCTATTTGCCAATTCGGTAATGGATACCAGAGCAAAAAATAGTTCTTTGGCAATTATTAATGTTCAAGATCGTTTTAGCTTCTTTTCACAATTGATCATTGCAAGAAAAATAAATGAAAAAATTTCATTGCAAGTGGGACCTAGTCTTTCTTATTTTAATAATGTAGAAGCTTACTATGATGACAAGCAAGTAATTCAAGCAAAAACCAACAATGCACATATTGCCATAAGTGCTTCTGGTAAATTCAAATTATCAGAAGGTTTATCATTGATTGCTAATTATGATCAACCCATTACGCAACATCCAATGAATAATCCAAGGCCAAATATTAGTTTGGGATTAGACATGAAAACAAGTGGACACGATTTTCAAATCTTCTTGGGTAATTATGGATACATCTTACCACAAAATAATAATGTATACAATCACAACGATTTCTCAAAAACCCAGTTTTTGATAGGATTTAATATTTCAAGACTTTGGAATTTCTAATTAGGATTATCATCTAAAAATAGTAATATGAAATTTGCTTATCATTTTGGTAAGTAAATTTCATTATGACTAGCCTATATAGCCAATACAGCTTTATGACTAAAGTCATATTTTCTAATGACTGGCATCATTTACCTCTCTAACAATTAAAGCAAACTTTGTATTCAATACAAACACAAAATCAATACAAAATGAACAAATTACCTATTGTAGCGCTTATTGTAATTTTCATTACAACAGCCAGTTTCACATTATTTCAAACAAAACCTTGGAATGTTCCAGCAGATAAAGCTAAAACTGCCAATACAGTAAAAGCAGATGCGGCTTCTGTTGCTGCAGGTAAAGTTTTATGGGGACAACATTGTTCTTCTTGTCATGGAAAAACTGGCTTAGGCGATGGCAGTAAAGCAGCACAATTAGAAACAACCCCTCCCGACTTTAGCAAAGCAGCTGTTCAAGGACAATCAGACGGTGCTTTATTTTATAAAACTTCGGAAGGCCGTGAGGATATGCCAAGTTTCAAAAAGAAAATTTCAGACCAAGAAGATATTTGGAATTTGGTGAATTACATGCGCACATTCAAAAAATAGTTTACCATTTTAATCCAAATTATGTCAAATATTAATTCTGATACAAAACAGATCTCAACTCGAAGAAAATTAATTGCTGGATTAGGAGTATTAAGTTTCTTCCCTGTATTTAGTTTGGGGTGGTTTAATAAAAAAAAGGAAGTCATTTCTTGTGCGCCAGAACAGAATATCAAAACAATTAAGTTTTTGACACAGGATGGCACATTAGTAGAAGTAGATGCCTCTAAAATTAATGGGAGCAAGGTAAAAATATCTAATAAGGAGTTACAATCTTGGGTGAATAAGGAATTGTAATTAAAAAAATATTTGAATGAAAACGAATCAAAATTCAAGAAGAGATTTTTTAGCTACTTCTTTAATAGCAGGTGCTGCATTGGCTGGATGTAGTAATAAAAATCCATTTACAACCGAAGAAATACCCGATGTAAAAGCGTCCGGCGAAATGGTAAAATTATTATCAGTAGATGGCGAGATCATCGAAGTAGATAAAGCTTTTTTAAAGCCTGTACCTACATTGCCGGCGGTGATGAATACTGAAGCTAGAGAAGGGATTACCGGAAAGAAATTTGTGATGGTGATTGATTTATCTAGATGTAAGAGTGTAAAAAAATGTCAGACTGCTTGCAATCACATGCACCATATTCATCCAGGACAAAATTGGATTAAAGTATATCCAATTCAAGAGGCAGAACATACTGCACCCTATTGGCAACCTACTACTTGTATGCATTGTGATGAACCACCTTGTGTTAAGGTATGCCCAGTGGATGCCACTTTTAAAAGAAAAGATGGCATTGTTTTAATTGATAGTGATAGATGTATAGGTTGCAGATTTTGTATGGCGGCTTGCCCTTATTCAACTAGAGTTTTTAATTGGGAGCAACCTTTATTAGAAAAAGAAATTGCAGAAAAACCTTATTCATGTGAAACAAGTGTACCACAGAAAAAAGGGACAGTTGGTAAATGTGATTTTTGTCCTGATATGGTGAGACAAGGAAATTTACCACATTGCGTATCTGCTTGTCCTAATGGCGTTTTCATGTTTGGAGATATTTTAGAAGATACTGTAACCAATGGTGCTGAAACATTCAGATTTAGTGAATTGATCAGGGATAAAGCTGGTTATAGATTGATGGAAGATTTGGGCACCAAACCAAGTGTTTATTATTTACCACCTGTAAATAGAAATTTCCCATTTGAGAATAAAGAGGACGCAGCCGATCCAAAAAAAGGATAGGCTTTAAATAAATTAGTTCATACTAAAAATAAACAAAGTGGATAAGCTAACTGAAAGTAAAATTATCGAAGATTTATTTCCGCAAAAATTTGGTAAGATTGGACAAATTTGGGTATTGAGTTTATTATTACTTTGTGCATTAGGTGCCTTTGCTTATGGTCGTCAATTGTATTATGGATTGGAAGTAACTGCTATGCGGGACTATGTTTCTTGGGGTATATATATATCTAACTTTGTATTTTTTGTAGCCATAAGTTTAGTAGGATCGTTAATCACGGCCGTATTAAGATTAACGAATGTAAAGTGGAGTACACCCTTAACTAGAATTGCTGAAATTATTGCTGTTTCTGCAATCACTTTTGCTTCCTTAATTATTATTGTTGACATGGGACGTCCTGAAAGATTTTATAATCTTTTTTTACATGGACGACTTCAGTCTCCTATTATATGGGATGTGATTGTGATTACAACTTACTTTTTTATCAGCTTATTGTTATTGTATTTTCCATTACTGCCAGATTTAAAAATATTGATTGGGTTTAAGGAGCGAAATGGCAAGTGGTTACAAAAATTATATGTTTTTTTAGGTTCATTTTGGAATAATTCGCTTGCGCAATTCAAAATTACCGATAAGGCAATTAACATTTTAGCAATTGCAATTATACCAGTCGCATTTTCAATACATACGGTTACGAGTTGGCTTTTTGCTACTACATATAGACCGGGATGGGATAGTACTAATTTTGGAGCTTACTTTATTTCAGGCGCCTTTTTAGTGGGTGCGGGAGGAGTGGTGGTTGCTATGTATATTTTTAGAATTCATTACAAACTTGAAAAATATATCACCAACGATCATTTTGATCGAATGGGAAAAGTATTGGTGATGTTGGCATTATTGTATTTATATTTTAATGTCAATGAGTTTTTGGTTCCCGCTTTTAAAATGAAAAAATCCGAGGAAGAGCATTTATTAGGTTTGTTTACTGGAGAATTTGCACCCATTTTTTGGTTTGCCATTTTTACCGCCATGTTCATTCCCATTTTTATATTATTATTTAAAAAAGGCCGTAGACCTTTACCAGCATTTATTGCTGGCGTTTTGGTGGTAGTAGGATCCTGGTTTAAAAGGTTTTTAATTGTAACACCTACATTGTTACATCCTTTTTTACCCATGCATGATGTACCAGCAAGCTATCATCATTATATACCCACTTGGGAAGAGTGGGCGATTGCTATTGGATCCTTAGCGGGCGCATTATTAGTCATTACATTTTTTGCCAGAATATTTCCAATTATTCCTATTCATGAAACCATACTAGAAACTGAATCCAATGAAAACAAATAATCTTTTAGGTTTATTTTTTATTCTGATAGCGGTCTTGCCAGAATTATTATTAGCTCAGGCAGTCGAAAAAAATACATTAATTCTTGGCGTTAAATATTTTAATGATAATAATATCAGTCAACATTTAGTGATAGAAGCGAAATCAAAAATTGATGGGAAGTTTCAAAAAATAGATAATATACCAGTCAAAGTATTTATTACGAATGATTCAAATAAAAATAATTTAATTGCGGCAGGGATGACTTCGGAAAGAGGGGAATTGTTAGTTTTAATACCACCTAGTGCAAAAGGGGAATGGTTAAAATCAAACAAACAAAATTTTGTAGCATTAAGTGCAGAAACCAAATTATATGATGAAGCAAGAGCAGAGTTAGCCGTTACGAAAGCCAAAATAAAAATAGATACGCTAGATGGGAAGATGGTAAAAGCCAGTGTAATGGCATTGCTAGATACGGTATGGACGCCAATGGCCGGGGTTGAACTAGTTTTAGCAGTTAAAAGATTAGGTGGAAATTTAAATATCAATGAAACACTTACTTATACAACTGACACAAGTGGCTCGATGATTGGTGAATTTAAAAGAGACAGTTTGCCTGGTGATCAAAAAGGAAATCTGGTTTTGATAGCCAATGTGATTGATAACGATACATATGGAAACTTAAGTTCGGAAACGACAGCACCTTGGGGTACTAAATTAACTTACGCTACCAATTATAATCATCGAAGTTTATTTGCACGAAGGGGACATTCTCCTTTTTGGCTTGAATTTTTAGCCTATGGCATTATCCTAGCTGTATGGGCAGTTATTGTTTATTTAATTTTTCAAATTAGAGAAATTAAAAAATTAGGAGCGGTTTAATGATCCTAACAAGTCTCGGCATCATATATCACTACCTTTTGCCAAAGATGCTTACAGTTTTCTACGAAGGCAAGATGAATAGGATGCACTTGATATACTCCCTCTTGTTCGGCTGATTCAAAAATACTTAACCAAGAGATACTGTAATCTTTTTCAATGACTTCACGAGTGGTCGCAGCAGGTGAACCAATATTCGAAAATTGGATACAAGGTACTTTCGATAGTTCTTGCAAACCCTTTATTAATAAGGCTTTATCCTCAACTGAGTTTGGATTTTTTAAGTAAAAAAGTACATGATGTACAAAGCTGCTATTGTTGGTAGGTAAGCTCATAATAGATAGTAATATAAGGTTATGTCAATATTTAATTAAGGTCGAAGATAAAAATACTTTTAATGAAGTGCTTTTTTATTTTTGGGAAGCTAAAAACTTTTCACGCATCACTTTAGCGGTTTTATGATCCCCTGTATGGCTCCATCCTGGGGGCATAAAAAGGTATAAAACTTTATTGACGATACCAGGTGCATGGTAAATGTCTTTCCCTAATTCAATAAATTCTCCAAAATAGGCATCCAAAAATTGATTCGGTTTAACTGTTCTAGTAATCCCATATTCAACAGGTATTTCTTTAATTTCTAATTGGTACGTTTTGAAAACCTTATCCCAAATATTTAATAAATTACAATAGTTGGTGTCCATGTACATTGGGTTTTTAGCATGATGTACACGATGGTGTGAAGGGGTTAAAATTAGTTTTCCTATAAATCCTAATCTAGCATCTTTTATTACTGTATCTCCAATATGAATAAATGAACCCCAAAATCCATCAACAAACATAATCACAAATAACATTGGTGGCGGAACCCCCGCCAAAATACAAATTGAAGTCCGAATGATATCAGCATAGGGGCCTTCTAAAAAAAAATGTGAATAGGAAATAGAAAGGTTCATGCTTTCTGGCGCATGATGTGTTGAGTGAAGACACCAAAATAAGCGTACTTTATGTCCTAAAAAATGATAGATAAAGTGGGAAAATTCCCAAATGATATAGCCATATACAAACCAATACCAAGTAAAGCTAATATGTAAGATGGCATATTTTTCAAATAGTCCAATCATAATAATAGTCATTCCAATGGAAAGATACCTACCTAAAATCGCATTTAATATGTAGGAGAAAAGAGGAATTTTATAATTAATGACATTAAATTTTCGATACAACAAACCCCTAACTAATTCTAGTACTAATACTAATGGCAGCAAGGGCTGTAGCGCAGTCGTGATGCCTTGATAGGTAAGCAGTGATTGGTAATTACCCGTTTTAATTATTTCAAGTAAACCAGACATTCCAAAAAAACCTTTTATTTGATCAAGGAGGGTAAAGATGATGCCCATAGTTAAAAATTTTAAATGAAGTGATGAATGTATACCACGACTACTAAAATACAAAATATCTAATTATATTATACTTATCTGATTTAAATCATCCTTTTTATTTTGTAAATTTACATATGTCTTTGCCTAGCCCGTTATTAAATATTTTTAAGCGTTTCTTTTTCACATGTATAGGGTGTTTTTTATTTATTTCTGTCATGGCGCAGTCGGATAGGGAATTTTGGTTTGCAGCGCCCGAAGTGACATCTGATCATGGAGACAATCCTGTTTTTTTTAGGATAACAGCTTATGACAAAAATTCGAATGTGACTATTTCGCAACCCGCTAATCCCAATTTTATACCTATAGTTTTTACTGTTTTAGCTAATCAAACTTATAGTATTGATTTTAGCCCCTATCTACCTATTATTGAAAATAAACCAGGCAACACCGCATTGAATTATGGCGTCTTAATTTCTTCTACCACCTCCATATCTGCTTATTATGAAATCGCAAGACTAAATAATCCAGAAATATTTCCACTAAAGGGAAGTGTATCAAAGGGGATTGATTTTCTAATTCCTGCACAGACTAGATTTGATAATAGTTGCTGTTCTAACGGAACAAATGGCACTCCCTATTCTTTTCCCGCACATAATGGTTTTGCAATTATTGCAACAGAAGATAATACACAAGTAGATATTACTTTAACTAATAAAGATGAAGCTGGGCATCTACCTGGTGTGACTTATACAATAAACTTAAATAAAGGTCAAACCTATGCTGTTAATGCAATAAATTATTCAGTTACTACTCATCTTGGAGGCTCTGAAGTAAAAGCAAATAAGCCCATCTGTGTAACAATTTATGATGACTCTATCGTGATTATGGGATGGGATCTTATTGGAGATCAAATTGTGCCTATAAATAATACAGGCAAAAAATTTATCGTTGTAAAAGGGGTTTTAAATTATCCTTTTTTCCCACAAACAGACTTTATATACATTTGGCCTACCGAGAATAATACAGAAATTTTTATTAATGGGATTCCTCTAAATAAAAAATTCAATAAAGGAGAGCATTATGAATTGTTGCTCTCGGATCTCACTGCATATATCACAACAGATAAGCCCGTCTATGTATTTCAATTAACGGGAACAGGTACCGAAGCTGCAGCCACTTCATTACCAAGTATTGAATGCACAGGATCTCAATCGGTTTCTTTTGTAAGACCTAATCCAAGTGAATTTTATTTAAACCTTTTTTGTAAGTCAGGCGATATTGGAAGCTTTTTAATAAATGGGACCCCTGGATTAATAACCTCTTCTATGTTTAGTTCAGTGGATGGGACTAATAATATTTGGCAGTACGCAAGGATTAATGTTTCTAGCATAAACAACATCAATGACTTAATTTCTACTACACAAGCTACTTCGATCACCAATAGTACTGGTTTATTTCATTTGGGCTTTTTAAATACGAGTAGTGGCGGTGCTCGCCTAGGTTATTTTTCAAACTATGCACAAGTGACATTGGCGCCTATGATTTCATCTACCTCTTGTTTTGGTTCTAATATACAATTAGAAGCTGCCGATTTATTAAATGTAAAATATAAATGGACAGGGCCTAATAATTTTGTGGATTCTGTCTCTAACCCGATTATTAAAAATGCAAAATACATTGATTCAGGTATGTATGTGGTAGTGGCCAATATTAATGGTTGTGGCTTATCCATGGACAGTGTATTTGTTAAAGTAAATCCCCAACCCACCATTCATTTTTTAAAATCACTAGATACCTTATGTTATGGAAGTGCAAAAAATATTGCTTTTACTTTAAACGGTAAAGCCCCGTGGACATTAGAGTATAGTAATGGTATTTCAAATACAGTCCTATCTAATATTACACAGTCTCCTAATTTTTTTACTATTGCACCTACTACAAAAACGATTTATAGTATTATTAATATTAAGGACTCAAATTCATGTGTTGTCACAGTGAATAATACTAATGAAAAGGATACCGTGATCGTAAATAAATTACCTATACCTGATTTTGATATTGCCACCATCAAGTGCGAACAAAGAGATATTTTATTCAGCGATAATTCAAAAGCTGATTTAGATACTATAAGTAGTTGGTATTGGAATTTTGGAAATCGTACAATTCGAAATGAGATTGCAAAAACTCCTTTTATTGAAAAGTATAATAAGTGGGGTAATTATCAAATTAAATTAGCAGTGAAGTCAAGTTTAGGATGCAAAAGCGATACCCTTATAAAATCTATTTATATCAATCCAAATCCAACAGTAGGCTTTGAAATGCCTGAGGTATGTTTAGATGACAAAAATGCCCAATTTAAGGATACAAGTTTCCTCGCAGATCATTCTGTTGCTTCTTTTAATTATTTATGGGATTTTAATGTAGTACCGCCAATAGGAAAAAAACTACCTACTATTCCAACTGCAGCCAAAACGGATCAAAATCCAATTGTGCAATACAATGATTTTGGAGATTATCTTGTTTCATTAAAACTTATCCATAAAATAACAGGTTGTATATCTGCGGACACATCTCATTTTAGAGTGAATGGCGCTGTACCAAAAGCGCAATTCAAAATACTAAATGATACTGCCCTCTGTAGTAATCAATCGGTAAAAATTATAGATACCTCTTGGGTTGATTTTGGAGATATTGGAAAATTAGTATTGAATTGGGGAGATGGCACACCTGATTCGGTGGTCAATGATCCCACTAACAATCCTGCTATTCAAAAAACCTACGAACATTATTATGCAAATATTTCTGCACCAAGTCATTTAAATTTAAATTATCCAATTACACTTACTGCTTTTTCGGGTGGGAGCTGTTACAATAAAGCTAAAACGGATATCAACATTGTGCCGCCACCAGAAGTGCCTATCATTCAAACTCCAAAAAATTATTTATGTTTAAAGGATAGTATGAATTTGATCACAATAACAAATGGCGGTTCTCCTGCTTTTAGTTATTTATATAGTTCCGACAACCCCAATGCATCCGTCATAGATAATAAAATAAAAGGGCTTTTATCAGGCGATGCGCAATTATCTATTCAAGTAACCGATAGAAAAAAATGCGTGTATCCATTTAAAAATAATTTTAAAATTCAGGTAGTAGATTTACCTGTTGCAACTATTTCAGCTATTGATACAGTAGTATGTAATGGCGATTCAGTAAGTCTTTCAGGCAACGGCCCTAATGCTATTTTTTATAATTGGTATCGCAATGATACTTTAGTAAAAACGACTAGCTTGGGCAGTTTTCGTCATAATACACCAGGTTCATATCAACTTGTCATGAACAATGGACAATGTAATTCAATGCTAACACATGCATTGAAAATTAATTCACTAAATATTACTAAGTATTCATTTAATATGAATCCTGCTATTTGTATAGGTATACCATTGGTGATTCATACTAGTGCACTTGATCAAAATAGCGTTCATTATAATTGGACTTTTGGTGATGGCACTAATTATTTAAAAGCAAACCCAGGATCTCATAAATTTTTAGCAAGGGGAGATTACACTATAAAATTAAATGTGACCAACGATTATTGTCCAAAATATTTTTATCAAGTAATTGGGAAGACGGTAAAAGTGGAAGCAGCTGTAACGCCCAGTTCCTTCAAATTTTATTTTTTAGCTAATCAGGATTCTGTCCTGGTTACTAAAATGGATCCAGGCTATGTGATGTATAAATGGAGTCCGGGTACTTATTTATCCAATAATAATATACCTAATCCAATTTTTAAAGGAGATAAGTCAATCGATTATACACTTACTCGAACTGATACAGTTACCTCCTGCAATGTGACAGATGAATATGAAATAATTGTAACTACTGATGTATATGTAAATTTACCCAATGCTTTTACCCCTAATAATGATGGATTAAATGATAAGCTTAAAGTTCAATATAGCCCTGGGGTTACTGGTGCTTTTAATTTTAAGATTTTTAATAGATGGGGTCAAATTGTATTTCAAACCAATGATATAAATATTGGATGGGATGGTCGAAATCAAAAAGGAGTCATGCAAGAAATGGATGGCTATAGCTATTTGTTAGAGTATCATTATAAAAATTATAAAACTGGGCAGGATGTACCAGTGAATAAAACAGGATCTTTTATTTTAATGAGATAATTATAAATCATGCACGGCTCTCACCCAGCATTTGCTTATCTTATAGTAATCGTCTTGTGTACCGTCGTTAAAAAATTGCAACCAAGCACGACCATCACTACTTTCGGATACCGTCCAATAATATTGTCCCGAAAACCCACCCATTTTTGCTTTATTTATAAATAATAAATTCAGCTCCTCCTTGTTAGGTAAACGCCACCCGTCGCCTAATTTAGCACAGGCTTGAAAAGCTTCGTTCCATTTTAATTGAGAGGGGAAATCCCTTTGAGCAACCATTAGTTTCCCAATTTTTTGCGTATTGCCAATGATGTTCTTTTGAGCAACACTTGGTAAGCTCCATCCTAAAACACCCAATAAAGCAAGCAATAAATACATTTTTTTCATACTATTTGTAATTTAAGAGATAAATATCAAATTAGAAGAATGTGTTGCTCTTACAAGATAGCATTATCGGAGTCAAATTTTACCAATTTTAGTCCCCTCGCGAAGGTTTATTAGCACAAATTGTTCTAAATTCAGTATACCAAATACCCTTTTTAAAACTGGTCATTATACTTTAACTTTTATGAAAATATTCAATTATTTATTTGTTCTCATCTTTATTCTTTTTGCTGCAGTACAACATAATGACCCAGATCCTTATTTATGGATACCTATTTATTTATATCCGGCAGTACTTTGTTATTTAGCTGCTCGTAATCAATTTCATAAGCAAGCATATATAGGCGGATTTATATTTTTTACAATTTATGCTTTGTATAAATTATTAGATCAAAATGGCATAGTCGATTGGATAAAATACCATGATGCAACAAATATTGCAGCTACTATGAAAGCCGAACAACCATGGATTGAGGAATCAAGAGAATTTTTAGGATTAGTGATTATTTTAGCAGTTTTATTCATTAACTATAGAAGATTTGTAAAATCAAATACCGTTTCTAAAGGCTAGTGTTAATGAAAAAAATATTATTACTTTATTGCAGTCTCTTTGTATTCATTATTACAATTAAAGCACAGGAGACGGTTGTTCAGGCTAATCATTTTATTTCTTTATTAAGTAGCGAACAAAAATTAGAAACCTTATTTCCGTTTGACGATAATGAGCGGTACAATTTTCATTTTGTGCCTATCGAAAGAAAAGGCATTACATTTAATGAATTAAATCCCGAACAAACTAAAGCAGGACTTACATTATTAAAGTCCTGTTTAAGTGAACAAGGATATAAAAATGCAATAGATATAGTTGCAATGGAATCTATTTTAAAAGAAATAGAGAACAGAAAACCCGAAGATAAATACCGTGATCCAGGAAATTATCATTTTTCCATTTTTGGAATTCCATCTAATAAAACCGTTTGGGGCTGGCGCTTTGAGGGGCATCATATTTCTTATACCTTTTCGTTTGATAAACAAATAATGGTATCAGGGACGCCCGGATTTTTAGGAACCAATCCGGCAATGGTATTAACTGGGCCTAGTAAAGGGATGGAAATTTTAAAAGATGAAAAAGAAGAAGGTTTCCAGTTACTACAATCATTAACGAAATTACAACTACAAAAAACAATCATAGATACGATAGCGTATAAAGATATTTTAACTTTTGACAAACGCAATGCTGATATTAGTCCAAAAATTGGAATTAAATATTCCGAATTAAATCAAATACAACAAGCGTTGATGTTGAAATTAATTAAGGTATATGTTTATAGATATACCCATTTATTTGCCGAAAGCATGTTAAAAGACATACAAGAAGCTGGGTTAGAAACAATTTTATTTGCATGGGCAGGAAGCACTGATAATAAAATAGGACGACCTAATTACTATCGAGTGCAAGGGCCAAATTTTATAATTGAATATGATAATACACAAAATAATGCCAATCATATTCATTCTGTCATAAGGGATTTGAAAAATGATTTCGGTGGCGATGAATTAATGAATCACTATAAGCGTGATCATGTTGCGCAATAAAAAATTTACTAATTTAAATTGGGAATAGTATGAAAAAGGTAATTTTATTTTCGGTTGTTTTCGGCTTTGCATTTTTATTTTTAACGAGTCCTGTAGTAGCTCAAAAGAAAGCGGTGCTTGCATATTATGCAGGAAATATACAAAAGCTAGATTCTTTTGATGCGAACAATTTCACCCATATTATATATTGCTTTGGTCATTTAGAAGGAGATAAACTTAAATTGAAAAGCGCTAAGGATACAGCAATCATTCAAAAGATGGTTACAATGAAAGCACAAAATAAGGACTTGAAAGTGTTGCTATCTTTAGGCGGATGGGGTGGTTGTGGCCCTTGTTCTGAAGTGTTTAGTACCAAGGAAGGTCGTATTAATTTTGCAGCGTCTGTCAAATCTTTAACTGACTATTTTGGATCCGATGGCATTGATCTAGATTGGGAATATCCTGCCATATCTGGGTATCCTGATCACCGATTTACGCCTGAAGACAAGCCCAATTTTACCGAATTAGTCAAAGAATTAAGAAGTCAATTAGGTAAAAAAGCGACCATTACATTTGCAGCTGGAGGGTTTGAAAAATTTGCTAAACAAGCCATTGATTGGAAAGAGGTAATGCCATATGTAAATTATGTTAATTTGATGACTTATGATTTAGTTGGAGGTAATTCGATTGTGACAGGACATCATAGCGCATTGTTTAGTACATCAAAACAAAAAGAATCAACAGACCATTGTGTCAATGTTTTATTAGAATTAGGAGTGCCCGCTAAAAAAATGATTATCGGAGCTGCATTTTATGCAAGAACATGGGAAGTAGCATCTGAAGAAAATAATGGTTTATATCAAAGTGGGAAATTCAAACAATTTATTGGCTACAATGAATTCCCTAATCGCATTTCAGAAAAAACAGGCTATACCTTTTATTGGGATGAGGAAGCGCAAGCCCCTTACGCCTATAATCCAACTACAAAGTATTATGCCACTTTTGACGATAAGCGCAGCATAGAAGCAAAAACTAAATATCTTTTAAAACATAAATTAGGTGGTATTATGTTTTGGCAGTTAGGGCACGACTATTCAAAAAAAGGATTAGTTGAAACCATTCAAAATACTTTAAAAGGGAATAAGTAATTTTTATATAATAGATTCTTAAAAATTGAAATATGGAAAGAAGGAAATTTATTCAAAGTTCAGGACTATTAGCTGCAGGAATTTATCATTCACCAGCTAAAGCGATTGCAGGACCTTTTACTCAAAGTCCATTATTACACAATATACCCATTGATAAAAAATTAGATCCACAATGGATCAAATCCTTATACCAAAGAGGTTTCGCCACTTCCTATAAAAAAACTAAAAATGAATTAGACTTTATTGGAATGCCAGTGGGCGGTATTTTCACGGGTACGGTTTATTTAGGAGGTGATGGACGACTTTGGTTATGGGATATTTTTAATGCCAATCAAACTGGAATAGATCCTAAGACCATTGATTGGGGATTGGATTTACATGTAGGGAAAAAAGTAAGGCCACAGGATGGGTCGGCTTATGTTCAACCAGCAAAAAATATAAGACCATTAGAACAAGGCTTTGCTTTTAAAATAGTATCAGGCAAAAATACGATTATAAAAAAAATGGAAGCAGCTGATTGGGATGACATCATTTTTGAAGCTACTTACCCAATGGCAAAAATTCATTACATAGATAAAAATTTAGGCTTAGATATTATTGCAGATGTTTATTCCCCCTTTATACCATTAGATGAAAATAACTCAGGATTACCCTGTACCATCTATTCTTTTTCTATAAAAAATAATACCAAAAAAGACATTACTGTTTCCATTTTGGGTTGGTTGGAAAATAAAGTTTCACCTCGTGCTATAAAAGATACGGATACTAGAGTGAATCATTTTGAACTTATAAATGGAGCTACGCTATTAACAAGTAGTATCAAAGACAATGGCACCGTAGATCAGGCCAAGCAACCAGATTATGGCACTATGACCATCGGTTCAATGAATGCAAAGTCATGGGGGAATACCTCATTTGCTTTACCCTTAACAGCAGATACTTTTACAGCACAGAATCAAAATACCACAGAAAAAATAGTGAGCGCTGGTCCTTTGATGAATTCTGTTTGTTCTAAACATATTATTAGAGGAGGCCAAACCATTAAAGCTCATTATAGTATATCATGGCATTTTAGCAATCTGTTATTAAATCCTGTGATAAAAGACAAGGGCCGTTTTTATAATCAAAAATTTAAAAACGCAACCGAAGTGGCTAGGTATGTAAATAGTCATTTTACACAATTAGCAAATCAAACCCATTTATGGAAAACTACATGGTATGATTCAACATTACCTTGGTGGTTTTTGGAGCGTACCTTTTTAAACATATCTACTTTAGCTACAACCACTGCGCATAGATTTGAAAGTGGACGATTTTATGCTTGGGAAGGAGTAGGATGTTGCGAGGGAACCTGTATGCATGTATGGCAATATGCTCAGGCCATGGGTCGTATTTTCCCAGCGGTGGAAAGAGATACAAGAGAGCGCATTGATTTGGGTTTATCCTTAACTGCAGATGGCATGATTTGGTATAGAGGCGAAGTGGTTCAAACAGCAGCGATAGATGGACAATCAGGAACCATCCTTCGATTTTTTAGAGAACATCAGATGTCACCCGATAAAAAATTCTTACAAAAAAATTGGAAAAATATAAAGTTGGCCACCACTTGGGTGATCAATCAAGATAAGAATAAAGATGGGATGGAAGATACGCCCATTGAAAATACATTAGATGCGGTATGGGATGGCGAGATAGCTTGGTTAGTTGGTTTATGTATTGCTGCTGTGAAGGCAGGGGAACAAATGGCTATTGAAATGGGTGATTCAAATTTTGCAACTATTTGTGCGAACTATGTTGCCATTGGGACAAAGAATATGGAAGAGAAACTTTTTAATGGCGAATACTTTATACATAAAGCAGATGAAATAAAAGGAAGAGAAAAATTAGGCTCTTATAATACCTGTCATATAGATCAAGTGTATGGACAAAGTTGGGCACATCAAGTAGGATTGGGCCGAATCTTAAATAAGGAAAAAACCATTTCTGCATTAAAAGCGTTATGGAAATATAATTTTACACCAGATGTAGGACCATATATAAAAGAAAGAAGAGGATGGCGTCCCTATGCTTTAGCAGGCGAAGGAGGAATGGTCATGAATACCAATCCTAGTAATGAAGCAAAGCCTTATGGTAACAATGAAACTTGGCAGCTTGGTTATTTTCATGAATGTATGAGTGGCTTTGAACATCAGGTGGCCGCGCATATGATGTCCGAAGGAATGATAGATGAGTCGCTTATCTTAACTCGAATGATTCATGACAGATACTATGCAGGGAAACGAAATCCATTTAATGAAATTGAATGTAGTGACCACTATGCGCGCGCGATGGCCAGTTATGGTACTTTTATTTCGGCCTGTGGTTTTGAATACAATGGTCCTAATGGACATATTCGTTTTGCGCCACAATTGAATCCGCAAAAATGTAAAGTTCCTTTTACCGCCGCTTCTGCCTGGGGTTCATATGAACAAAACTCAAATAATAATTTATTTACCGCTTCATTACAAGTTAAATATGGCAGCTTAGTTTTAAATACTTTTTCATTTGATGCCGACATGGTAACAAATCAGGTATCTGCTGTTTTAAATGGCAATGAGATTCAAGCAAGTGTTAAAAAAACAGGTAAATCATACACGATCCTTTTTAATAATAAGATTGAAATAAAAGAGGGGCAACATTTACAAATCAAGTTGAGTTAATATGCAAGTTGGTAAAAACAAAGTAGTGGGTATTCATTATACCATTTCAATTGAAAGTCAAGGCGTCATTTTTTCGAATTTGGATTTTGATGCAGAGGAATATGTGCATGGGTCAATGGCCATATTCCCAGGAGTTGCAAAGGCACTAGAAGGTCATCAAGTAAATGATGAGGTGGATCTATTGTTAACTGCTCAAAATGCATATGGACTAAAAAATGAAAAATTGGTCTATGCATTAAAAAATGAGTTATTTGATAATGTGGATGAATTGGAAGAAGGCAGTACTATTCAAATTCCAGGAGGGCAGGAAGCACTTTTATTACAAAAAAATACAGACAGGGTGTTAGTAGATGCCAACCATCCTTTGGCTGGAGAAAATTTATATTATCACATATGTATCAAATCAATTCGAGAAGCTACTGAAGCTGAAATAAAATTTGGGCGAACCGAAATTCAAATAAAAGAATGCAGTGGAGCGCCAGGTTGTTGTTAAAAATATATAATCCATCATCAATTTAAGTTTATGAAAAAAATAATTTCAATTTTCGTAGTAGTTGCACTTGCAGCTTGTACAACTGCCCCTTTTGAAAAAGGAAGTTTTGGCTATGATAAAGCTTTTTTAAAAAAATACCATCCAGATATTGTTGTATTAAGTGAAGGGGATGCTCAAATTTTAGTATTACCTCAATACCAAGGTCGTGTCATGACAAGTACCGCGCAAGGGGATCAAGGATTTAGCTTTGGATGGATCAATCATGACTTAATTGCTTCCCAAAAAAGAACACCTCATTTTAATGCATTTGGTGGGGAGGAAAGATTTTGGCTAGGTCCTGAAGGAGGACAATTCTCCATATTTTTTAAACCTAAATCTGAATTTGTATTTGATAATTGGTTTGTGCCGCCTAGTTTAGATACCGAAGGTTTTGAATTAGTGAACAAGACAAACACCGAAGTTCAGTTTAACAAAAACATACATTTAATTAATTATACAGGTACTTCACTTGATTTAAAAGTAAATAGAAAAATTAAACTTTTAAATAGAGATACAGTGGCTCATTATATAGGCGGAAACATGGGGGCGTCTGTTAAGGCCATTGGTTTTGAGTCAGAGAATACGGTTACCAATCAAGGGAAATTTGCTTGGACAAAGGATTCTGGGCAACTATCTATTTGGATTTTAAGTATGCTCCAAGCAAATGATCAAACCACTGTTTTAATTCCTTTTAATAAAGGAGACACTAGTGTGTTAGGAAAAATAGTGACGGATGATTATTTTGGAAAATTAGATACGACTCGATTAAAGGTGAGAGACGGTTATTTATTATTTAAAGCAGATGCAAAACAAAGAAGTAAAATTGGACTTTCACCAAAAAGGGCAATAGCAATGGCTGCCAGTTTTGATACAATCAATAAAGTATTAACGATCATTCAATTCACTATGCCAAAAGGAGAAACGGATTATGTAAACTCATTATGGAAAAATCAAATAGATCCTTTTAAAGGAGATGCCCTGAATGCTTATACGGATGGTCCTATTAATGGCAAACAAATGGGTAAATTTTATGAATTAGAAAGTTCATCACCTGCATTAAGTTTAGCGCCAGGTGCATCTCAATCACATATACAACGAACCATTCATCTTAAGGGCAGTCAGCAGGATTTAGATGCGATTGCTCAGAAATTATTCGGAGTGTCCTTAAATTACTGATATAATCTAACCCAATCCACTACCATATTAATGGGTAGTTCTTTGGGTTGGGTTACTTTACCTGGCCAGTTTCCTTCTAATTGTTGGTCAATGATCAAATAATAAGGTTGGTCGAAGGGCCATTGATAAGTTCCCGCACCAGTTACTTTAGGATAGGTAATGGTTTCGACTCCATTAATAGCATAAACCAATTTATCAGGGTACCAGCTCACACTAAATACATTATAACCATTAGGATCTATTTTTCCAGTATTGAATTTTTTAGGGATGTCTTGCTTTAAAGTGATGGTATAATGATTGTGTGTTGTTTGGTAAGCAAATTGGTCATGGTTTAATTTTTCCATGATATCCATTTCACCATTGTGTTGATTGGGATAAATATCTTTTTCTGAAAGCATCCACAAAGCAGGCCATGAACCATAGGCCGAATCTAATTTTACTCTAATTTCAATTCTTCCATATTGAAATGCAAATTTGTTAGAACTATAAATACCTCCAGTTAACATTGGGCGTGGATCACCATTAATAGTGTCGTTATTAATGATACCCCTTAAATAAATATTTTCTTTATCAAACTTAACCACGCTGTCGTTGGTAGCACTAATGTATCTAAAACAGCCAGTATTTTCTCTCCATTTTTCAACGGGCATCTTCCATTTTGGTGTTGTAAAAAGTCCAATACGATCCCAATAATTAGTATCTAAACTTCCCTTGTTAAAATTATCTTCCCAAACAAGCTGCCATTTTGTAGTATCATTTCTTCTTTCTGCTTTTTGAATAAAAATGTAATCCTCATTTTTTTGATATGGCTGAAAATAGTAAGCTTTAAATTTTTTAATAATGGGCGTTTTGCTTGATTGCAAAATAATGAGTCTGCATGCATCTACTTCTAATTCATCAAATTGCTGAATACGCTTATGACCAACCGAAATACCTTCGGCAATTTGTTTCCATTGTCCTTTTTGTAACACTTCGACACGATAGGATTGAATATTTTCACCTTTAGCAATATCCTCACTTATTTCAATTTCATTTATTTTAGTGGGCTTCTTAAACGAAATGGTATGTTGATTACCTATGCCGTTTATAGAATCTAGTACTGCTTTATTTCTTTTTATTAATTTTTCACCAAAGCTTTTAAAAATTTTAGCATCCGCAGCAGGAAAAAGTCCCGAAGTATCTATCCCCATTCCAATAAGCATATTGGTATTGTTCCCAACAGATGTATAATACCTGCTCATTAAATCATTTGCCGTAAACAAATGCTGTTCTTCATTCGCTCTCCAAAGCCAGCCGCCATTCCACGCATTTTTAGTTCTGTTGGGAAAATCGGCTTCGGCACTCACCCAATATCGACCATTGGGGTCCCCTTTGCTATTGACAATTTCTTCTTGCCCTTTATTATTAATCACTGAATTGATGCGACTCCAAAATGGATAGGGTGTACGCCCGTCTTCATTTTCAACCCATCTTAAAATATTTTTCATTCCTGGAGGACCTTGAAATAAACAGGCATCGGGTTGGTATTTTTTTAATAAAACTTTTACTTTATCTGCAATCCCTGTTTTTTTATCTGACATAATTCCACCATCAAACCAAATTTCGTATAAGGAACCATATTGCGACCAAAGTTCTTCCAATTGTTGATATACTGCTTGATTGTATTTGGTTCTATCTGCATCTGACATGTGTTTATAGCCTGCACCATAATAAGTATTCATATTGGTATTATAGTATACACCTGGTTTAATACCATATTTTTTACAAGACTTTATAAAAGCCGCAAGCACATCCTTATGAATAGGTGTATTTCCTGTATGATAATTGTGCACTTTGGTATTCCACAAACAAAAACCCGTTCCATGTTTTGCTGTGAGGACTGCGTATTTTGCTCCCGCTGATTTAGCGGCTAAAACCCATTGGTCCGTATTTAGTTTAGAAGGATTAAATGCAGTTAAAGCAGGGAGCGTTTCTTTTTTTTCGTAGTTAAAAGTAGTAGGCTCAAAAATATTAATGTCCAAATGGATGATAACACCAATTTCATTATTGATCCATTCAACTTGTTTGGCACTAGGTAATACTTGATTTTTTTGGCTAAAACCAGATAGTGCTATACTACTTAACAGTATTATAAATATTTTTTTCATACTAAAAGGTTTATTTATTTTTTTGAATATCCTATGTAGTTAAATATACAAAAAAAAGGCCATCTTGATAAAAGATGGCCTTTTGGTATAAAACTGGGAGATTACTATTTAATAATTCCAATTTGTTTTAAGAATTCATAATTATCAAAGAAGTCTTGCTCTTCGGTAATTTTACCATTCACAATGGTTGCAATGGTACAACCAATTACATCAACTGTTTTATTTGTAGCTGGGATACCAAAGAAAGGGCCACTGTGTGTTCCTTTAAATTCCCAATATTTTACTAATTTATCTCCTTTAGCAAAAATTTCTTTCACTATAAATTGTCTGTTCGAAAATCCAGTTACATAATTAGCATAATAAGCTTTAGCACTGTCTTTTCCTTTAATTTCTGGAACTGTGTGTAAAACCACGTCACTTGTATAAGCAGTATCTAAAATATTGATTCTGCCTTCATTAATTGCCACTTCCCAAACATGGCTGTAAAATTTAACATTGTCATTTTCTATTTTTTCTTTTTGAGCACTTTGGTTGGTACAAGCAAATAATAATGTGCTCATTAAAATTGCGCAAATCATCTTTTTCATAATTTTTTATTTTTGAATGGCTAAAATACAAATTTACTTTAATAATAAAAGTAATTT
>JAPLEJ010000004.1 GCA_026391435.1 Bacteroidota bacterium | reverse complement strand
GTAAGAATGGAAAAATTTAGCATCCCATTGAAAATCGGTATTGAGTGTATGAAATGGTGTAATAAGAATTGTAAAGTTGTAGTAAAGCGATTCTCCTTTTTTCAATTGTCTAGCACCACTAAAATTATTCACGAGTACTTGATTTCCTGATTCACTAATTGTAATGCCCCCCTTATTTTGATTGCCCCAAGAACTAGGAAGTAATAATGGTTTTTGTAAATAAAAATTAGTGTTCAAAGGCCTAACATAATTTTCATCTCTTAATGAAAATTGAAGTCCTGCATTTACATCACCAATCCATGCGCCATCCTGATTTTTAGTAGCTACCTCCCATTTCCAATTAAAACTAGCAGGACGATAGCCGCCTTTTTGACCTAATCCCATCATATAAGTAGCCGCCTTTTTATCAAAAGGCATTTGCAATTGAATATCTGACAAATCTACATTTTGTAAGGCAGTCATTTTCACGGTGTACACCATAAAGCCATCAAACTCTAGTGATCCTTTCACTTGCATTTCAAGTTGGTCAGACGAAGTAGTAGCAGTCCATTGCACTGTTCCTTTTTGTTGTTGAGTAAAAGAAAACTGTTTGCGCGCATTTGATTGCAACATAGGAGCGCCATTCACAGTAAACTGCATGGGTTGAGATAAAATATTTTTAGGGGTTGCAGAATACGAGGTCATTTCGGGTGTGAAAAAACTTTGAATTTGAGAAGGCAAACCATCTTTGTTTAAAATTACTTTACGACCTAATAAACTAATCTCCATTCCTTTTACAACTAAAGGAGTATAAGGAGCAATTACTTCATTTTGCTGAGCCAATGTAGAATTTAACCATTTTAAGCGCGTCTGATTCCAAGGCGCATCAGCTCCACTATTAACAATGGTGTGATTATTTACTTTTAATGAAAATTTGATAATAGAAGATCCCGATTCATTACTGCTTACTTCAATGGTGCCTGTATAAATACCAGGAGCAGCATCGGTAGGTACGTCAACACCACACCATAATGCTTGTACCTGACCGGAAGATACATTTACTGTTTTTTGTATTGGCACTGCATCATAACCTGTGCCTTCTAAATTAATACAAGTCATTTTTTTCGCATCAATGATAGATCCATTCTCAGACTTAAGATTTGAAAATTTAACTTTTACATTATGTGTTGCTTGAATTGCATATAACCCTAACTGAAATGCAAACCATTCTCCTTTGTCGGCAACCCCTTCTGCTTGATGAGAAGCTTGCGTAATCCATCTTTGAGGTAAGTCGGTGGTCATCACAATAGGAAATTCGCGCTTCTCAGGAAATACAATAAAAGGTTTTCCTTTTGCATTGTCAATGATATTTTTTGTTTCCAATGCGGTTGCAATCACTTCCATTGGATAAAAACTATTCAAAGAATCAATGGATTGAAATTCGGTCACCTGTGCTATTGGCAAATTCAAGGATCCAGCATTGGTTAAACTATTATCTTGAATAGGTTTTAAATACACACCTTTAGGATAATTAGATCGGCCTTCATTTTTAAAAGGCATGTAATAAATATAATACACACCCTTGCCCGAAATGGGTTTAAAATTAATTTCCCCCATTTCTTTATTGGACTGAATCACTGAAAATTGATTGACCAATGTTTGGCTTTGTGCATCTTGAATGATGATGCGTTTGTTTTGAGGATCCGCATCTCTTCGACGCCAAGGAATCATTACTTTAACAAGTGCTGCATTCTCATTTACTTTTACAACCACGCGATGATTACCTAAAGAATCGGCATTCCAGCAATCTTTACAATTGGTATACTGAATAGAAGCATTATTTGATTGCGCATCCAATGGACTGTAGATCAAAAAGCACAAAAAAGAAAAAAGAGAAGATAAAATAAACTTAGGCATAAAAAGATTTTAAGTGAAAATGCTAAAACAACAGAAATTAGTTATCAAAAGCGCTTGTCTATAAAATTATAAAAAATAGGGCACTAAACATGCTTTAAATACAACATTAAAGGCAGGGGGATGCTATGGTTATGAAAGTGAAAGTATAAAGTTAACTAATTGATAATCAATATATTATAAAATTTGATTGATGAGCTTTCATGGGAAAACTTTAGTAACTAGTTATTCATAAGTCGTTGAACTGCAGCACCCCCTACAACAAATGTGTAGGTTGGTTTACACCGTTCATAATCATACAAAGCAGTTTATATTTGCAGTATGGGGCAGAAAAAATTAATCAAATTTGCGGCAATCAAGGAATACGAGAATGTTTTGGAATACCCACAGGGCATGCCGGGAAAATGGAATGCTTTTTTTGAACAATTGGCATTGGGTAGTTCACCCATTTTATTAGAAAATCTGACTATTCAGTCTAAACTTGATTCTGCCACAGACAATAGAGAAAAGCAGCTCACTTTAGAGTTGGCTTGTGGCCGAGGTGAATATGCTGTAGGATTAGCAAGAATATTTCCCAATCAAAATTTTTTAGGTTTAGATATCAAAGGGAATCGTATTTGGAAAGGTGCCAGTATTGCAAATAAAGAGGCCATTAAAAATGTTGCATTTGTAAGAACACAAATTGAGCAAGTAGCAAGTTATTTTACTTCAGATGAAGTTTCTGACATCTGGATTACTTTTCCTGATCCACAGTTAAGATTATCAAAAGCAAAAAAACGATTAACACATCCACAATTTTTAAGATTATATCAAACATTTTTAAAACCCGGCGGTTCGGTTCATTTAAAAACAGACAGCCCCAATTTGTATCAATTTACCATGGCGGTGATTGATTTATTTGAATTAACCTTGGTCAAACAAAGCGAAGATATTTATAAGGAAACAAATATGGATCCTAGGTGTGCGATCAAAACTTATTATGAAGGATTAAATATTGCAGGCAGCAATCGTATTCATTATATCGAATTTAAAATTGACAAAGTGTTGCCTAAACAAAAAGATGAAATGCTTAAAGAAATAATTGCACAATTTGAAGTCACAGAGACGCATGATGCAAAAAGAGAAAGAGGAATGAATAAAATGGCAGAATAAGAATGGAAAAAGGAATTGATTATAATATCGACGAGCATGGCAAATGGGTGTTTACAGCAAAGTACCATCAACAAAGAGGTTATTGTTGTGGGGAAGCCTGCAAGCATTGTCCTTTTGACTACGAATCTGTGCCAGAGCCAATTAAAACAAGGGCTACATTAATTAGAAATAACCTCAGCAAGTCAATGCCAAATGCAATACACACCAAAGACAACTGATTTTTTTCAAAATGTATTTGAAGTAGTGCGTCTCGTCCCCAAAGGTCGCGTGACCACTTATGGTGCGATTGCTAAATATTTAGGAACAGGTGGAAGTGCACGAATGGTGGGCTGGGCAATGAATGCATCGCATGGCGTAAAACCAAAAGTGCCAGCACATCGCGTTGTAAACCGAAATGGAATGTTAAGCGGGAAAGCCCATTTTGAAACACCCCATCAAATGGAAGAGCTACTACTTAAAGAAAAAATAAAAGTCAAGAAAGAAATAATTATTGACTTTGAAAAATTATTTTGGGACCCTAATGTAGAAATAGGAATTTAAATTAAAGCCTTTATTATTTTGTTTCAAAAAATAATAAAGGATCATTACTTCTGCTAATAACTAATAATTTTTTATTGTCTTTTGTATTTAACCATTTTGCATCTCTTACTTCCCCGTCTACATTTAATTTAATAGCATTATTTATTTTACCAGACTGCTTTTCAAAACTAAAAGCAGTAGGTTGTAAAGCATCATAACGACCTTCGTAGGGTATCACACCATATAAATTTCCCATTCCAATAAAAGCATGCTGTGCAGGCAAGGCAACAAATGAATAGATAGGCGCTAATTGCATTTCAGCAGGTAAGATCTGTGATTTAAATCCGCCTTTACCATCATTGATATAGCAGGTCGAAGCCAATTGTTCTGCTTTAAGTTCAACATAGTCCTTGAACAACTCAGAAAATATGAATTGTACTGATTTCCCAGCTACATCACTATATTTTAAATAGGCTTTCTTTAATACAGGCAGAGGGCGCTCTAATTCATCTTTTGCTAAAAAAGGATATTCACTTCCATCTATCATATAAGTCATGATTTGTTCGATGGAACCATTTTTATCAAAATCTTTTACATATAACTTTAAAGGGCTTTGTTTACCAGCAGCCAATTTTGAGTTAAGCCCTAAATTACCTGCAAGAATATCATCTAATCCATCTCCATTCACATCTGTTACTAATAAGGATTGCCATAATCCTGTGGAAGCCTTGATATCCGATGGACTAAATTTTCCATTATGGTTCATGAAAATTTTAATTGGCATCCATTCGCCAGTTAATATTAAATCTGGCCAACCATCTTTATTTAAATCTGAAAAGCTTGCCGCAGTCACCATGCCCATATCAAGTAAATTAATCACGGACGCTGTAGCAAGTTTAAAAATACCCTTGCCATCATTGATTAATAAATAAGACTGTTGAGGGATGCCATATTTAGTAGCATCCGCTAATCCTCCAACAAATAAGTCAATATCTCCATCCTTATCTATATCAGCGGCTTTAACACAGGATTTATTTTTGGGTAATGCCGGTATATTTATACTAGCATTACTAAAATGACCCTTGCCATCATTCAAATAAAGTTGATCATTTAAAGTAAGACTGCCATCATTATATTCGTTACCTCCACTTACAACATACAAATCATCAAACCCGTCCTTATTCGCATCAAAAAATACGGCATCCACTTCTTCTGCTAATTTATTTTTACTAAACAAATCAGAATCTATTGACATAAAAGTGCCTTGCTTGGTTTGCAACATCAAAGCACCGGATTGTCCTGAAGCGCCACACACATAAAAATCATCTAAACCATCCTTATTAATATCCCCCACTGCTATTTTAGGACCTTGGGTAGAAAGTTCATGAGGAATTAAATATTGTTTATTAAAATCTACGAATTCATTTTCGATATGTTTCCAATTCACTCCTGCATTATTTGAAACTGGCATTAAAATATTCGTATTGCTAAGGAAAAAAGCTTCATAGTCAAATAGCGCAGTTGCATTGGATTGCTCTAATTTTAATTTTGTACTTGCAGGCGCGCCCTTTATTACTTGATATTGTTGAGTAGGCCAAACCACTACAATACTATCCACCTTATCTTGCTCCTTTAAAGCAAAATGCAATACCGGAGCCACTGAGGATTGAAAGCCTCTGGTACCCATCATTTGCTGATATTGCATATTGCCTTTTGAAAATACATATACTTTCGCACCTAAACCAAATGTGTTTTGATCATTTCCTTTTAATGAAATCTGTAAAGTATTTTTAGCAGTAGTGTTGTTTTGTAAAATCAACGCTTTTTGATTAATATTATTGACTACCATATCTAAGTCACCATCATTATCCAAATCGGCGTAAGAAGCGCCATTAAAATAGCCACTCATTTTTTTAGTACCCCAAGCTAAGCTGACATCTTGAAACTGAATTTTTCCATCTCCTTTAAAAAAGAAGGGATGCGAACTACCATCAGGCATAGCGTCAATCGTTTCTTTGTCGTATTGATCGGTATTATTATCGAGTCCTTTTTTATTTTGTAATGCAGATACAAATTTGATATAATCTAGATCGACAGGGCGTTTTACAATCCCACTAGAAATAAATAAATCCTTATTGCCATCATTGTCAAAGTCGGCAAACAAAGGACTCCAGCTCCAGTCGGTAGCGGCTACTCCACTTATTAATGAAGTTTCAGAAAAACTAATGCCTTTGCCATTATTGCGTTGAAGTGCATTTTTTGAGTATTGATTTTGATAACCATTGATTCCTAATTTCACTTTATATATATCCAAATTTTCATCACTACCATATGTTTTAAGAATTTTTTCTTGATCCGGCAACATGTCTACAGTGATTAAATCCATTTGCCCATCGTTGTTATAATCTGCAGCATCATTACCCATACTAAAACGGCTATAATGCTTAAAGTGTTGAGCACCTTGTTCATTAAAACCACCTTTACCATTATTCAAATAGTAATAATCATTTTCATGAAAATCATTTCCCACATAAATATCATCCCAACCGTCATTATTAAAATCAGCTATCGCTAATCCTAATCCATATCCTAAATTACTTTGATAAATTCCAGCTGTTTTAGATACATCAGTAAATTTACCGTTAGTAGAAAGATCATTTCGGTATAATCTGTCTCCTGCTAAAGAATCATAGCCTTGGCGTTTGCTTGTATCCACAATATTAGCATGTGGATGGTGCGATTGATTTAAAATATAACAATCTAAATCGCCATCATGATCATAATCAAAGAAGGCCGATTGTGTTGTAGAGCAAGAGGTATTTAAACCATATTGGGCCGACTTTTCCGAAAAGGTATTATCCTTATTGTTGATGTATAATTCATTATGACCTGTAAGACCATAAAGACCACTAACAGTAGATACGTAAATATCTAAATAACCGTCCCCATTGACATCTGCCATCGTGACACCGGATGCCCAATCAGAAATTCCTTGCACACCTGCTTTATCTGTAATATCTTCAAATTCAAAATTGCCTTTGTTTAAATATAATTTATTACCCCCCTTACTATTTGCTGTAAAATAAATATCAGCTAAACCATCATTATTGATATCTCCGGTCGAAACACCTCCACCATTATAAAAGTAGAGATAGTATAATATACTCAGACCTGGTTTTTCGACTAATTTATTGTTAAAATCAATATTCGTTTTAGATGATGATAATTGCGTGAATAAGGTATCCTGTTTAAATAATTGACAGCTAGATAACAAAACACAAATACTAAATAGTAAAAAAAATAAACGATTTAACATTTGTAATAATTTTAAATAAAAGTAACTCGGTTTATAAAAAAGGGTTTAACAAATTTAATTGTTCGCTGCTAATAATCAATGTTTTATCTAATATAAATAAACACTATTGCTTATATTTACCTATCGCGTAAATTAGATGTTTAAACTTATAAATTGAAAATGGCAAAAATGTACTTTAAAATCATTACTATGAAAAAAAATATAGCATTTTCATTCCTAATCCTACTATTTTTCGCATGTAATACTGCAACCGATTATAAAACCATTACACATAATCCCAATTTATATGCCAATACAGTACATGCATTAAATGAAGTGGTTATGGGGAATAATTTTAGCCCCATTATTGCTTCGCGCAATTATGCCTATGCAGCCATCGCTGGCTACGAAGTAACAGCAGCAGGCAATTCAGCGCAATACCAAAGCTTGTCTGGACAATTGAAAGGCTTTACTGGAATACCCGCCCCCAAGGATACGCTTCATATTGATTTTCCTTTCGCTGCCATATTAGCTTATTGCATGGTAGGAGAAGCGGTCACTTTTCCAAAAGGAAGTTTACAAACCTATACGGATAGTTTAAAAAAATTAGTGTTAGCACATGGGATGTCAACAGATATGCTAAAAGCAACCGACTCATTTGCAAAACAGGCAAGTGCAGCAGTAATTGCATGGAGTAAAAAAGACAATTACCCGCAAACTAGAACAGCCGAAAAATATACTGTAAAAAATATACCAGGAAGATGGATACCTACACCCCCTATGTACGCACCTGCTGCAGAGCCACATTGGGCTGAAATTAGAACGATGATATTAGATAGTGCTAGCCAGTTTAGACCAAGCGCGCCCCCTATCTTTAATATCACAGATAAAAAAAGTGAGTATTTTATGAATGTCATGATGGTAAAAAATGCTGGGGACAGTTTAACCGAGGAGCAAAAACATATTGCCAATTTTTGGGACGACAATCCTTTTAAGATAAATGTAGCGGGTCATGTCATGACCAGCACTAAAAAGTTTTCACCTCCAGGGCATTGGATGAGCATTGTAGGCATTGCAAATAAAACAGCCAATGCTAATTTTGAAACCATTAGTTATGCCTATGCTATTACTGCGATATCCCTATTTGACTCTTTTATTCATTGTTGGGATGCTAAATATACTTTTAACACTGTTCGCCCCGAAACAGTAATCAATAAATATATAGATGCGAATTGGAGGCCACTTTTACAAACTCCGGCTTTCCCCGAATACACTTGTGGACATTCAACCATATCATCTGCTGCTGCCGAGGCATTAACAAGTGTCTATGGTGATCATTTTTCTTATACCGATTCAACTGAACTAGAATTTGGTATTGCGAACCGAAAGTTTACCTCATTTAGACAAGCTGCCGATGAAAATAATTGGGCAAGATTTTATGGTGGGCTTCATTTCCATAACTCATGTATTACAAGTACACAACAAGGTAAACTGGTTGGGAATTGGGTGGTTCAACATTTGAAAATGAAAAAATAAATCCCCTTTTCAGATCCAAGCTAATTCTAATGGTAGTAAGGCTTAATCATAAAGTACACCAATGGACCAGTGACTGCAACATAAAACCACAAAGGCCAAGTTCGTTTTGCTATTTTTTTATGTGCTTCAAATTCACCAGTAAGTGCGCGGTAAGTTGTAAATAAAATAAAAGGTAAAATAACCGCTGCCAAAATAATATGTGTGGTTAATAAAAGTAAATAAAAGGAGCGCAGATTCCCTACCGCCGCTTTTTCCTCATCACTTACAATGCCATCAAAATTAGTATCTCCAAAACGAGCTTCACCTGCTAATAAATGGTGCGCGATATAGGATACTAAAAATAACAAGGACAGAATTAGCGCTGTGATCATTAAATTTTTATGAAATTGGTATTTTTTTTGCTTCACTGCTACAAGGGCTACCACTAGGATTATGGCTACTGCTGTGTTTAACAGCGAATTGATGAAAGCAAAAAGATGTTTATCAAAAGGAAGTTCCACTTGTAAAGTAAACTTGCTTAAAAAAGTAACGGCAATAAAAACGATAACTGAAAAAATACCAATCAATACATTGGCTTGTTTATCATTTTTTTTAATAACAGGAGCTAACATAAAATTTTATTTAAAATTAATTTTTAGTGTGCTTATTAAATTTGGAATTGAAATAGTAAACAAAGCCACTTACTAAAACTGCAATGACTAGCCATAACCAACTCAAATCAATAATATCTTGAAATACTTTGCTTTTTACTTTTTTATCTTTTTCTAACATTAAATAACCTACATCCTTAGCCATCTTTAAAATTGAAGCAGAATCTAGTCCATTATAATAACCACGGATTTGCATTTTTTTATCAATCAAAATAAAACGGCTCGTATGAACAAAGTCAGGGCTAATAGGTTCATCGCTAAATTGATCCACTTTTAATTCCTCAAATGCAAACTTGTAAATAGAATCACGATTACCGGTAAGCAACCACCAATTATCAGAAATAACCCCCATTTTATTAGCGTAGTCAAGTAACACCGAAGTACTATCCCTGATAGGATCAACAGTAACCGACATAAAATGAACAACCGAAGTATCCACTTTTTTACGAACATCCCCTGCTTTTGAAAAGGACTGCTGCAGCCTGCTCATATTGCGCGTTAGCTTAGGGCAAATACTTCCACAGCTGGTAAAAAATAAATCAAGGATAATAATTTTACCTTTCTCATTATACAAATTCACCGAATCGCCAAGCTGGTTGACCAATCGAATATTTTTAGTAGTATGCCAAACAGAATCAGATTTTTGTTTGCCATCCACTATTGATTCCATTACCGTATCCAGTATATAATGCCTAGGCATGATCACCGCTGTATCACTAGCCGATTTTAACCACAGGTAACAAAACACAGGTATTGCCAATGCGACTAATAGAGCGTAAATGGATTTTTTAGACATTCTTGTAATTGATTAATACAAAGTTACATTGGAAAGTTATATAAATAAAGGATTGGAGGGGTAACTTAGGCAAAAGGGGGTAACAAAAAACCACCCTAAAACAGGATGGTTTGATATATTTTTAGAAAAAACTAAGTTAGTGCTTTTCTGCAGCAGGAGCCACTTCATGTGTAGTACCACCATGTTTAGATTCCTTTTTTTCTACTTTAATAGTTGATTGTGCTTTAAAATATGGATCATAGCTATTACGCAAATTTCTGAATGAACCTCCGTCCCATAAAAATGCGCCAATAAACCAAACAAATAATAACAATGGAACAATAATGGTCATAATTAAGTTTTTTACTTCATGCTTTAAGTGCATAAAATAAGCAACAATATAAAAAGCCTTCGCCATCATTAAAATAACAATTACGCCCTTGATAGCCAAGCGAAGTGATTCGCTAGCAATACCCATCATCCAAAATCCTAAAACTAATTCAATCAGTGTAAGCACCGATAAAATGATGGTTACTTTTTTAATCTCAGAAATAGCTGCTGCATTATTTGCTTCGTGATTTGCATCAGCGTTGTGTGAATGTGACATATAAAATCTTAATTTATAATAGATAAAAAATTGTAAATACAAATACCCAAACTAAATCTACAAAGTGCCAATACAGGCCTGCTTTTTCAATCATTAAGTAATGGCCTCTTTGTTCAAATTTATCCATCAAAGTCATAATAAGCATAATGATATTAATGACCACACCACTAAATACGTGGAAACCGTGGAAACCAGTGATGGTGAAAAAGAAGTTCGTGAAATTAGTAGAAGAAGCTGTACCATCTGCATTTAAAAATGGATTACGTCCCCACCAAGCACCCTCATGAAATAAATGATTCCACTCCCAAGCTTGACAACTTAAAAATGCAATACCACCGATGATGGTTAAAATCATATTGCGAACCACCCCTTTTTTATCCATATTATGACCTGCATGCACCGCTAACACCATGGTTACGGAACTCACAATCAAAATAAAAGTCATGACACTTACAAACACCAATGGCGCGTGCACTCCTTCTGGTGCAAATGGAAAACTACGGAACACTTCATTTGAGTTAGGCCATCCGTTGGTTGAAAAACGGACTGTACCATAAGAGATCAAAAAAGCGCCGAAAGTAAATGCGTCACTCATTAAAAAGTACCACATCATTAATTTTCCGTACTCTACGTTGAAGGGACTTTTTCCTCCTCCCCACAATTTTGCTTCATTTGGTGAAGCGGTTGTTGTTGTTGACATGTTCAATTTCTATTTCAGTGCAAAAATATTGGCTATCAAGGATATTCGTATCAAAAAACCTGTTTTTTTTATAATTCTATTCAACAAAACCACTACCTATCCGACCCAATTAAGGAATACAAAAAGGTAGATCCAAAGGAGGTCTACAAAATGCCAATAAGTAGCTGCCAATTCAACGGGCAGCACCTGATTTGAGCTAGATTTTGCAGAAGCCGATCTTAATGAAATAACCACAAGGGCAATGACTCCTCCCACAAGGTGTAGCAGGTGCAAGCCCGTAATCACCAACAAAAAGGAACCAGCCGAATTGCTTCGAGCACCCGTTAAAGCGACATTACTCGCTTCCAAGGCCTGAAAACCGCGAACTTGCAAAATGACAAAGGCAAGACCAAGAATAGCTGTAACCGATAAAAAGCCACGATATTGAGCCCATTCACCCGCTTTGGCCTTTTTAACCGCCATTTGAATGGTAAAGCTACTTATCAAAATCACCAAGGTGGAAATATAGAATAATTTAGGAAGCTCAAATTCCAACCAATTGGCTTGGCTCTTTTTAACAATGTAAGCACTTG
>JAPLEJ010000009.1 GCA_026391435.1 Bacteroidota bacterium | reverse complement strand
GATTGGCTGGTATCGTGGTGAAAAATGGTATCTTAATCATTGAGTTTACAGATGTATTAAGAGAAAGAGGCATGAAAACGAAAGAAGCGGTAGTGCAAGCAGGCAAAACAAGAATTATTCCTGTTATGCTTACAGCCCTAGCCGCTATACTTGGATTTATCCCAATAGCCATTGGTTTCAATATTAACTTTGTTAGCTTATTCAGTGAAATGAATCCACATATCTTTTTTGGTGGAGATAGTGTTTCCTTCTGGAAACCACTCAGCTGGACTTTAATTTTTGGTTTGATATTTGCATTCTTTATGACTTTGTTTATTGTGCCTGCGATGTATTTAATCGCAGAACGCTTACGCCGTCCAATGCGTCGTCACTTTGGTGGTAAGTGGATTAGTATGTTGGGTATACCGCCATTCACTTTTATCTTTTTACCATTGATGTTCGTGACTGCTTATATTCATAAGAGAAATGTAAAAAGAAGAAATCAAAATAACAATGCTGGTGGCGATTCGACCATCAATGAATCATGGTATTAATGATTTAAGTAGCTTAAATAAAAAAGCCCCGTTCCAATACATTGGAACGGGGCTTTTTTATCTTTTTAAAATTTTATCTTACCAAAACTTAATATACAAGGCTGATAAAATCATTAAGATAGAAACAATTAATATTAAAGTTGTTTTATCTACTTTAAACATAGACTTATCAATATCAAATGCTTTTGGATTAATTTTTGGTCCCAACAAAGTAATCGCTACCATGAGCATGGCGGTAATAATACCTGCAATACCCATCGCCACTAAAAAAGGAATTTTATAAACCCCTTGTGCATTAGGATAAGCAGTGTAATAAAATGTTTCATTACCAAAAACCATTGGTGCAAATTCATTATAAAATAAAGACAATATAAATCCAGCTAAAATGCCCACTACGGCAGCTGTTCCTGTGGTACGCTTCCAAAACATACCTAATACAAATACCACCAAAACGCCTGGGCTAATAAAGCCGGTATACTTTTGAATAAAAGTAAATCCACCTGCGCCACCAATACCTAATATATCGTCCCATGTAAATATCACACTAATAAACATGGCACATACCACGACCCATCTTCCTATCTTAACTAATTTTTCCTCACTGGCTTCGGTAGCAAAATATTTTTTATAAATATCTAATGTAAAAATGGTACTAATGCTATTTGATTTTCCTGCTAAGGATGCAACAATGGCCGCTGTTAAAGCAGCTAATGATAACCCTTTAAATCCGGAAGGTAAAAAGGCCAACACCGCCGAGTATGCGCCATCCATACCGCCTACTAAATGATTTAGATGGCCATTTTTATGAAGTACATAAGCGGCAATACCAGGTAGCATTACAATGACTGGCATTAATAACTTTAACATAGCTGCAAATAAAATACCCTTACGCGCAGTGGGTAAATTTGCCCCCAAAGCACGTTGCGTGATATACTGATTACATCCCCAATAATTGATATTCAAAATCCATTGACCTGCAGCATACATCGCAATGCCCGGTAAGATCATATACTTATCAATATATTCTTGCGAAGACGATTGTGTAGGCTTATCCATCACCATATGAAAGTGATCGGGTGCTTGTTGCATTAAAGTAGTAAAGCCAGAAAGTATACCACCACCCATTCCAAATTTTTCACTCACCATGGACAATGCCATATAAGTGGTAGCAAGTCCTCCTATAATTAATACCGTTACTTGAATCACATCTGTATATCCAATCACTTTCATACCTCCCAAAGTAATAAACACTGCAAAAATGGCTAAACAAACCATGATTTCATGCAAGTGATTTTGTCCAGGTAATAAACCATTAATTGCAATAGATCCTAAGTATAAAATAGAAGTAAGATTTACAAAAACATATAAGAACAACCAGAATACCGCCATGATTAAGGAAACTGTTTCGTTATACCTCACTTGTAAAAATTGAGGCATCGTGTATATTTTATTTTTTAAATAGATGGGCATAAACCATACTGCAATAACAATCAGACCTAATGCTGCAATCCATTCATAAGCAGATACCGCAATACCTACAAAAAATCCATTCCCACTCATGCCAATAAATTGTTCGGCCGAAATATTAGATGCAATAAGCGATGCGCCTATTGCCCACCAAGTTAACGAACCTTCGGCTAAAAAAAAGGCTTTGGAATCATGTTCTTTTGTCTGCCTTTTTTTATAGATATAATATCCATAAGATAATATTAAAACAAAGTATACTAGAAATACGACAAAATCTAAAGTGCTTAATTGATAATTCATATTGGACCGTTTGTTTTGGTTTATTATTTTGTTGAAAAAGTATATACCGTGGTTTGAGTGTACACCTCACCTGGCTTTAAAATGGTGCTTGGAAATTTAGATTGATTGGGCGCATCTGGATAATGTTGTGTTTCTAATGTTAATGCGCCATGCTTTATATAATTAATTCCATTTTTGGTATGGATTAAACTACCATCTAAAAAATTTCCTGAATAAAATTGTAATCCTGGTTCGGTTGTTGCTACGGTTAATACCCTTCCACTTAAAGGATCATACACATTGGCCACTTCTTGTAATCCTGCTGCTTTGTTCAATATCCAATTGTGATCGTATCCTCCTTGTACTTTATCTATATCATCTCCAATGCGTTTAGGTTGCGTAAAATCCATCGGCGTTCCCTTTACATCTAGTATTTCGCCTGTAGGAATTAATACAGTATCTACGGGCGTATATTGATTTGCATTCATCTGTAAAATATGATCATAAATGGTAGGGGACTTGCCTGCAGATAAATTAAAATAGGAATGATTGGTTAAATTAATCACTGTGGTTTTATCGGTAGTAGCAGTATATTCAATTTTAATACTATTATTTGCAGTTAAGGTATACACCACTTGTATTTTTAAATTACCAGGATATCCTTCTTCCCCATCTTTACTTATATAATTTAATTGAAGGCTACTGTCCCCTGCTAATGGTGTTACAGTCCATACCACTTTATCAAAACCTTTTAAACCACCATGTAGAGATTGTCCATTATTATTAAGTGCTGCATGGTATTCAACCCCATCCACTTTATATTTACCCTTGGCAATACGATTTGCATAGCGTCCTATGATGGCTCCAAAATAAGGGTTTGCTTTTTGTGTAAAACCACTCAATGAATCAAATCCAGTTAATACATCTCCCCAACTGCTGTCCTTTGCTTTTGTAATAATTTTTGTAAGTGCTCCTCCATAATTAATAATGCCCACTTGCATTCCATTGGCATTCGTTAAAGTGTATTGGGTAATCTCCTGCCCTTCAATGCTGCCAAAAGGCGCTTTGGTAAGCTTTGCGATCGCATTCATAGTTGATGAAGTTGAATGATTAAAAGTACATGCGAGGTTTACAAATGAAAACAAGAGGGTTATAAAAATCCCAGTCATTAATTTTCTAAGTATCATTTTTAAATTATTTTAAAATGTTCCTCTGTAATATAATTATTTTATATGAGTTCCTTGCTCTATTTGTACTGGATATACCTTTAATTGACGCTTTGTTTGTTGGGTATATAGGCTCGAAACAGCATTAATAATGTGATCTACTTCTGTTTCTTTTATAATATTAATTGTACAACCGCCAAAACCACCTCCCATCATTCGAGCCCCTACAACATGGGGGTTGCCGGTGACTGCATTCACTAAAATATCTAATTCAGGGCAACTGACATCATATAATTCAGATAGTCCTTGATGGGTAGCAAACATTTTTTGACCAAAAGCAGCAATATCTCCGGCTAATAAATCCTTAACCGCTAATTGTACTCTTTGTATTTCTTCTACTACATATTTACATCGCTCATATACCTTGGTTCCGTTTAAAGACGGATTATTTTTTAAGCATTCCGCTACTTGTGTTGCACTTACATCGCGAAATGTTTTTACAGCAGGATATTTTTGTTGTATAAATTGAATTCCTTTTTCACATTCTATTCGGCGTGAATTGTACTCTGTTGAAGCTAATTCATGTTTGATTTGAGTATCCAATAAAACAATTTGATATCCTTTTAATACAAGTGGATAATAGGTAGATTCCAAATTTGCACAATCCAATAACATAACCTGATCTTTTTTTCCATGTAAACTTGCATACATATCCATGATGCCACATTTCACCCCTGCAAATTCATGTTCCGATTGCTGTGTCATTAAAGCCATCTGCATTTTAGTTAAACGCAATGCATACATTTCATTTAAGGCAAATAGTACAGCACATTCAACAGCAGCTGAGCTTGACAAGCCCGCCCCAATGGGAATGTCGCCTTGTAAACAAATATCAAATCCATTATTTAATTCATGAGATGAGCTTGCTAAATACTTTTGCGCTTGAACGACCACTCCAATAATATAGTTGACCCAAGTAGTTGGATGTGGTTGTAGTGCATTCGCTTGCAAAATAACCAATTCGTTTAAATCGAGCGCATACATATGTATGGTGCCATCCGTTCTTTTGGCCACCGCTACTTCAACACATTTATCAATAGCGGCTGGTAATACAAAACCATGATTGTAATCGGTATGTTCTCCTATTAAATTAATACGGCCTGGAGATTGAACTACGAGTGTAGCACCCCTATTAAAACATTGTTGAAAGGACACACGTATATCTTGCATTCCAAAATAAATATTAAGAGTAGGTATTAAAGTTAATGAACCTTTTGCAAACAAGCCGCAGCCGCGTCTAATGTTTCCTTGGTTTTAGCAAAGCACAATCGAATTACTTTATGATCGGTTGCTTTTTGATAAAAAGCAGACATAGGTACTATAGCAATACCAAAGTCTTTTACCAACCTTTCAGCAAATACTTTGTCGGGCTCATTGGAGATAGTATCATAACGATAGCTTTCAAAATAAGAACCTGAAGAAGGTAAGCGAACAAATTTTGTATTATCTAATAAGCCACGCAGATAATCCCTTTTTTGCTGATACATCGCACCTATAGATAAATATGCTTCCTTATTCGTCATGTATTCTGCAATCGCTATCTGCTTGGGTGTATCGCAACCAAAAGCATTAAATTGATGTACTTTACGATATTCCTTCATTAAGTTTTCGGGGGCAATGCAATAGCCTAATTTCCAACCCGTACAGTGATAAGTTTTTCCAAATGAAAAGCAAACAAAAGTACGCGCAAACAAGTCCGGATATTTCATCACCGTTTCGTGTTGCTTATTGTCGTATATCAAATGCTCATAAACTTCATCACTTATTAAATATAAATTATTAGAAAGAACAATTTCTTGTAATTGTAAAATATCCTCTTTAGTAAATACCACTCCTGTTGGGTTTTGTGGCGTATTGACTAAAATGGCTTTTGTTTTAGGCGTAATGGCAGCCCTTAATTTATCCCAAGGGATACTATATTCTGGAAATTCCAATTCAATGGGTACCACCACTCCACCATTAAATAAAATATTAGGGATATAACTATCATAGGCAGGTTCGAAAATAATGACTTCATCGCCTGGTTGTATGATGGTAGAAAAAGCACAAAAAATAGAATAGGTTCCTCCTGGTGTAATCGTAATATTGGTTTCAGGATTGATGTCTACATTATATAAAAACTTTATTTTTTCAGCAAGCCTTTCTCTTAAAAGCGGAACGCCATTGGTATGCGCATATTGATTGCCACCCGCTTTCATAGCCTGGTTAACACATTCGATGAGTTCGGGACTCATAGGAAAATCGGGAAAGCCTTGTCCTAAATTAATGGCATTGTGTTGAGCTGCTAATTGGCTCATTACTGTAAAAATACTAGTGCCGATATTAGGTAGCTTTGATTGCATATTAAAAATTAAAAGGTCAATTGATTTGATAAACGCTTTAGTTCAATTTCAGCGATTTTTGCATTAAAGCGTAAGCTCACCAATCTAAATCCTGCATTTTCAAAACTTTGCTGAGCTTGCTTAACATCTACCATGGTCGCCTGTCCTAACTGAAATTTTTGCATGACTAATTCCAATAAAGATTGGGACATTTTAAAATTATCAGACTCGGTAGGAATTTGTTGAAGATTGTTTTGATAGGATTGATACGTTTTGTATAACTCGGTTGATAAATCTAGTTCTGCATTTTTATATTGTAGTCTTGCGCTATTGGTATTTAATTTGGCAGTTTTTAAACTATGCTTAGCGACACCTCCTCCATATAAAGGAATACTTAAATTGAGGCCTAAAAAAGGACCATAGCTTTCATTTAATAAACTAAATCCAGCCGCCGAACTACTACTCGTTACATTATAACCAGTACTAGCACGTAATGTAGGATACATTAAAGCCTTTGTTTCCTTTTCAATAAACTGATTGATATTAATTAGTTGTTCGGCAGATTGTAAAATAGGGTTGGCTTTTATTTTAGATTCTACTTCGGCTAAACTTATTTTACTATCCACTTTAATGTCTTCTTGAATGGTAATAGAAGTAGTAGTAGGTAATACCATCGTATTTAATAAATCTGCCTTGGCTTGATCAATAATCAATAATTGATTTTGTTTACCTTGTATTAACGCATTCAAATCTAAATTTGACTGTAAATAATCTGCTTGATTGGCCACTCCAATTTTTTGACGCGTTTCAACAATGTCTAATCTTTGCTTTGACGCTTCAATTGATTTTTCGATGGTTTTAAGATAAGCTTGTTGACGAATGATATTGTAATATTGTTGCATGACCGTTGCCGTTGTATTGGCTAACTGAGTTTGCAATTGTTGCTCACTTTGTTTTTCGATTGTAGCTAACCTATCCTTGGTTGTCATGATACGATAGCCATTAAAAATAATAACAGATGCGGTTAAGCCCGCTGTTAAAGTATTACCATCTACCCCTGTCTTGGTAGTATTACGAGTAGGATCGGCAAATTTTTGCTCTATCGTACTTAAAGATTTATTGTTGTTGACCGTACTGGTCACCGTGGGCAAGGCGCCTGCTACACCTATATTATTATTGTTTTTAGCAATAGCAACTGTATTTTCAACCAACTGAATATCGTAACTATTTTTAAGTGCTGTTTGAACTGCTTGATTTAAACTTAAAGTAGTTTGTGCATTTGTTGCGCCAACTAATAAAATAGTGAACACCAATAATGTATAAACCCTCCCTAATTTTTGCATATTATAAAATTAACAACGCATCGCATTAATAAAAAATAAATTACATAAGTGGTTTACTTATTTTAAGCAACATTAACCCACCAATGTACCTACCTCTGCACCTTGCACGACCCTTAATAAATTACCTGGTTGATTCATATCAAAAACAATGATAGGTAATTTATTTTCCATGCATAAAGTAAAGGCAGTCATATCCATCACCTTCAAATTTTTTGAAATACAATCTTGGAAACTGATTTTATTAAACTTAACCGCAGCTGGATTTTTTTCTGGATCACTATCGTAAACGCCATCTACTCTAGTGCCTTTTAAAATCACATCTGCTTTCATTTCAATAGCCCTTAAGGATCCGGCCGTATCTGTTGTGAAATAAGGATTACCCGTACCTGCACCAAAAATTACAACACGTCCTTTTTCTAGATGACGCAATGCCTTTCGACGAATGTAGGGTTCCGCCACTTGTTCCATATTAATAGCCGATTGTAATCTTGTATACACGCCAATTTTTTCTAACATGGCTTGAATGGCCATCGCATTAATCATCGTAGCCAACATACCCATATAATCACCATGCGCACGTTCAATACCACTATCTGCTTCATTCATGCCACGATAGATATTACCTCCACCAATCACAATGGCAATTTGAACTCCTAAGTCAGATACTTGTTTGATTTCATTGGCATATTGCTCAATGATTTTTGGATCAAAAGGATCACCGTTTCTTTGATCCCCTAATAATGCTTCCCCAGATAATTTTAATAATACGCGTTTGTATTTTGGCAGCATAGTAGTTGAATATTTAGTACTTGCAAGATAAGAATTTTGGACCAACAAAAAAGGGTCTCGATTGCTCGAAACCCTAATTGATTTTAATCTTATGTTCATTCCCCCCTGGGAATTTGTATCATTTGTATTTTTTGAACCAAGCATTGCTGCCCTTGGGATCAACCTAAGGCCACGCGCTTAAATTCAGTCACTTTTAAAGCAGCATCCACTGATTTAAGATGGTCACCTACTGTTTTAGAGCCGTCTTTAACAAAAGCTTGCGCTAATAAGGTTTGCTCCTTAAAGAAAGCGTTGATTTTACCTTCGGCAATTTTGGCAATCATCTCCTCTGGTTTTCCAGCCATCTTTGGATCTTCCTTCATGGTATCAATAATAATCGCACGCTCACGAGTTACTGTTTCAGCAGGAACTGATTCAGGATCTACCGCTACTGGATTCATCGCTGCAATTTGCATTGCCAAATCCTTACCTACTTCAGCTGCTTCAGCAGTTAATCCTACTAAAACACCCATACGGTAAGAACCATGTATATAAGAAGCTACAAAAGGTGCTTCTACTCTTTCGAATTTAGCAACACCAATTTTTTCTCCAATAGAGGCTAATTTATCGTTAATCATGTCAGACACTTTAGTGCCGTTCACGTTTACTTCATTTAATTCTGCAGCCGATTTTACATTATTCGCTACTGCTGCATCAGCAATGCTTTGTGCAAATGCTACGAATTCTGCATTCTTTGAAACGAAATCCGTTTCACAAGAAATACAAACCACAAAACCTGTTTTGTGATCAGCAGAAGTTTGTGCAATGATCACTCCTTCCTTTGCTTCACGATCGCTACGTTTCGCAGCCACTTTTTGACCTTGCTTACGTAACCAATCTATCGCTGCTTCAAAATCACCATTGGTTTCTGTTAATGCTTTTCTGCAATCCATCATACCAGCACCTGTTGCTTGACGCAACTTATTAATTTCAGTAGCTGTTATTGTACTCATAAATTATATTTTTAAATAAGTGTGTGAATAATTTTGATAACAAAATGTTATCGAATAAAACAATTGGGTCATTAGTATCCCAAGGACACCAATAACCCAATTGGATAATTATTTATTTACCTGCTGGGCGACGCGTACTTTGAATACGACGCTTAGGTGCACCTGGCGCTGTTGGAGCAGCTCCTGCACCACGCTTACCTCTTCCACCTTCGGCGTTAGCCTCAGCTTCCATGCGTTTTGCTTTTGCTTCGTTTTCGTTGTTGCCTTCTTCAGATTCATTGCTTTCATCATCCTTAGATGCTTGACGCTCTGCTAAACCTTCTGCAATAGCAGCAGTGATATAGTTGGTAATAATAGCAATTGATTTTGTTGCATCATCATTAGCAGGAATAGAAAAATCAACTTTGTTTGGATCACAGTTGGTATCCACCATTCCAAAAGTTTGAATTCCTAAACGCTTTGCTTCCGCTAAAGCAATGTGCTCATGTCCGATATCAACTAAGAATAAAGCAGCTGGTAGACGGCCCAATTGAGCGATACCACCTAATACTTTTTCCATTTTATCTTTATCGCGTCCTAAAGTTAAACGCTCTTTTTTTGTTAAACTTTCAGCACTACCGTCGCTCAACATTTTTTCAATGCTTTGCATTTTTTTAACGCTCTTGCGAACAGTATTGAAGTTAGTTAACATACCACCTAACCAACGCTCTGTAGCATAAGGCATGTTTACTTTTTTAGCACACTCACTAACGATTTCTTTTGCTTGCTTTTTTGTAGCAACAAACATGATCTTTTTACCACTCTTAGCAATTTGCTTTAAAGCAGCTGCTGTTTGTTGTAAATGATCGACTGTTTTGTTTAAATCGATAATGTGTATCCCTTTTTTCTCAGCGAAAATATAAGGTAACATTTTAGGGTTCCACTTCTTCTTAAGGTGACCAAAGTGTACGCCGGCCTCCAGTAATTGCTGTTGTAGTGAAGTGTTATTTTCCATTTGTATAATTTGTTGTAATGAATTAATAAGTAATAAATCTTTGGATTAACGTTTACTGAACTGGAAGCTTCTACGAGCTTTCTTATGACCGAATTTCTTACGCTCAACACTACGAGGGTCACGCGTTAATTGTCCAGCCGCTTTTAACGAAGGACGTAATTCAGGATTCAATTCAATTAATACACGAGCAATACCTAATTTGGCTGCTTCGGCTTGTCCTTTTAAACCACCACCTTGTGCGTTAATGACGATATCATATTTACCCATCAAGTCAGTTGTTTTTAAAGGCGCTTCAACTTGATTTTGTAAATACACTAATGGGAAGTAAGCTTTATAATCTTTGTCATTCACGGTAATTTTACCACTACCCTTACTAACAAAGACGCGTGTTACTGCTTCCTTACGACGACCAACTGCATTTGTTTGCTTTTCCATTTATTTATATTTGGAATTAATTAAAATTTAAATTCTTTGGGTTGTTGTGCAGCATGAGGATGTTTATCACCAGCATACACAAATAATTTTTTAACCATCTTGCGTCCTAAACGATTTTTAGGTAACATTCCTTTTACGGCTCTTTCCATAATCACTTCTGGACGACGCTTGATTAAATCTTCAGCAGCTTCTTCTTTTTTACCACCTGGGTAACCAGAATAGTTTAAGTATTGTTTGTCGTGGAATTTATTTCCTGTCAACAAAACTTTTTCTGCATTAATGATGATTACATAATCTCCACAATCAACGTGAGGAGTGTAATATGCCTTGTTCTTACCACGTAGAACGGCTGCGATTTTTGAAGCAATACGTCCTACGGTTTGATTAGTACCATCAACAATGTACCAGCCATGTTTAACGGTAGCCGCGTTGGCGTGCTTCGTGGTGAAATGTAGTTTACTCATAATCTTTTGTTTTAATGAGGCTGCGCTATCCCGTCAGCCATAAAATAATCCCCCTTTTATAGAGGAGGGCGAAGGTACGAGGCGATTTTGACTTTTCCCAACAATTAGAGACTTGTTTTTATATCGTATCTTTATAATTCATTGATTATCAATAATAATTTTGTATGATAATTTTAATGATACTAAAATGGTACTGACTATCAATGAGTTAAGAATTCAATTTGAAGCTCCTTTTGTATATAATTGAGCTTTATCAGTGTTTTTTAGGGAATCTGGGTTATTTTAGAGGACTTGCTCAGCAAAGCATACTTATATATATGTATCATAAATTTCAAGCCCCTCAAATTTTTACCGGATCAGAACTCATCGAGGGGTCCGATATGGTATTGGTCGCAGATGAGCAGGGGGTGATACAGGAATTGATTCCTTTAATGGAGGCAGGTGATGCAGTCCAAAAAGTAGATGGTATTTTATGCCCTGGTTTTATCAATGCACATTGTCATTTAGAACTGTCTCATTTGAAAGGAATGATTCCACCAAAAACGGGGCTACAAGAATTTGTAAAACAAATTGTGGGTTTGCGCAAAGTGGAAGATGCAATCATTCAAGAAGCCATCGAAGCTGCCGAAAATGAAATGTACCATAATGGAATTGTAGCAGTGGGAGATATTTGTAATACCCTTGACACTTTAAACACAAAGGCAAAACATAAATTAGCGTATTATAGTTTTGTGGAATTATATGATTTAGATCCAACGCGTGCACAGGATAAAATAAATGCTGGCATAATTATACAAAATACATTTGAACAAAATTGTATTCGCGCCTCACTTGTTCCGCATGCACCCTACTCCTGCACTTTTGCTTTGTTAAAATTATTAGCTGCTCATTTTGGATCTCATACCATCAGTATGCACAATCAAGAAACCGAAGCAGAGAATGAATTTTTTAAAACCAAGACGGGTGATTTTTTAGGTATGTATGAACGCACTAAGGTTTCTCTTGACTTTTTTCATGCTACCAATAAATCTAGTTTACAATCGGTGTTGCCAAAATTAAATCAAGCGACTGCATTTATTTTAGTGCATAATAGTTTTACATCCACTGCTGACATTCAAGAAGTGCAACAACAAATGCCCAATACTTTTTGGTGTTTATGTCCCAATGCAAATCAATACATTGAAAGTGCTATGCCTCCCATTGCATTGTTACGCGCACAAAAGGCAAAAATAGTTATAGGTACCGACAGTTACGCTAGCAACTGGAGTTTAAACCTATTAGATGAATTAAAAACAATTCAATTGCATCACCCCGAGATTCAATTGGCTGAAATGCTTTCATGGGCTACCTATAATGGTGCATGTGCCTTGCAAATGGACAAGCATTTAGGTAGTTTTACTAAAGGAAAAAAACCTGGCATTGTCACAATTAATGGGGTAGATAAACAAGGAAAATTAAATAAAACTTCTTCTATAAAAAGATTAATATAAAAATAAAAATGATGAAAAAATTAAGCGGCTTTGTATTATGTATCATGTGCTTTCAAATCTTAAATGCACAAACCATCACTCCTTTAACTCAAGTGATTCCAAAACCCATTTCGATAAAGGAAGCAAGTGGCGTTTTTACTTTTTATAAAAATACGACTATTGAAAATGCGCCCTCATTATTAAATGCAAAAAAATTATTGCAAAGTCAATTAATTAATTATAATTTTTCATCTACAAAAAATGGTTCAAAAATTATATTCATACAAGCCAACGCAAAAGATCCGATCACAAAAGAGGGCTATTCCATTAATATTACACCTAATACTATTTCGATTACTGCTAAAAATATACAAGCTGCTTTATTGGCTACCAATACTTTAGTGCAAATTCAATTACTTCAAAGCAATGCACAACAAATTCCTTGTGGTACTATTATTGATAGTCCAAGATTTGAATACCGTGG
>JAPLEJ010000034.1 GCA_026391435.1 Bacteroidota bacterium | reverse complement strand
TTCCCCTTCTGAATCATTCGGAGAACCGGGACCGCCACTTGATAAATAAATGTCAAATGTATGATTAGGAATTCGACACTCATTTCTGAGTGCAAAAATTTCATAGTCAATGGGAATATTATTTAAGGAACTCCAATCTTTTAAAATATTTTCAATACAATCCATTCCCAAATTAGCGGTACCATCATACATATCAATGATCGCAATTTTAATAGGGGAACTTGACATTATAGGTAGCTTAAATTGGTCTTTGGCGTTAACGCTAATAAAGTCTCATACATTAATTGAATGGTATCCACGATGTCTTTTTTATGAATCATTTCAACAGTGGTATGCATATATCTTAATGGAATTGAAATTAATACCGATGGGCAACCATCATTGGCATATGCAAAGCTATCCGTATCTGTTCCCGTACTTCTACTTAAAGTTCTAAATTGAACAGCTATTTTTTTGGATTTTGCTGTCGCTTCAACAATGGCCAGCAATTTATTATGTATCGCTGGCGCATAAGCAAGGGACGGGCCTTTTCCGCATTGAATATCCCCTTCGATGGCTTTATTGATCATGGGTGTGTGTGTATCATGTGTTACATCGGTAATAATAGCAATATTGGGTTTAATGCGACGCGCAATCATTTCTGCTCCGCGTAAACCAATTTCTTCTTGTACTGCATTCACGATATACAATCCAAAGGGAAGCTTCTTTTTATTTACTTTTAGCAAACGAGCTACTTCAGCAATCATAAATCCACCCACTCTATTATCAAAAGCACGACCAATGATAAAATCATGTGCTAATTCATCAAATCCTTCTTCATAAGTAACAACGGCTCCAATATGAATTCCTAAAGCTTCTACTTCTTTTTTTGATCTGGCACCACAATCTAAAGTCAAATTTTCAACCTTGGGTTGAGGTTCCTTTTGTTCTGGGTTACTCAATCTAGTATGAATAGCAGGCCATCCAAATACGGCTTTTACGGGTCCTTTTTTTCCATGAATCCAAACGCGCATTGAAGGAGCAATTTGGTGGTCAACGCCGCCGTTTCTTTTTAAATGGATAAGTCCTTGATCATTGATATAATTGACAAACCAACTAATTTCATCTGCATGTGCTTCAATGACCACCTTAAAAGGGGCTTCAGGATTAATCACACCCACTGCTGTGCCATAAGGGTCAGTATAAGTAGTGTCTACATATTCTTTTAAATAATCTAACCAAATTCTTTGGCCACTGGTTTCAAAACCTACAGGGGAAGGGTTGTTAATATAGTTTTTCAAAAAAGTGTAGGAACTGCTGTTGATTAACTCTTTTTTTGAATTCAGCGGGCTCTTTTTAGTAGTTGACTTTGCCATAAGGTTTGTTTAAAATTAACCCTTGCAAGATACTACTAATTACGATATTCTTTTACAAGGCCTTATCGCCCGACTTTTATGACAAGATTATTAATACTTTTGCAATGACTAAATGATTCACTTTGCCTACAATACCTATTGATATTAATGACTTATGGGACCTTCCTAAGGATCAATTTTTAAGTACTTCAAAAAAGGTATTTGACTGGCAGGTGCAAAACAATACAGTATATCATGAATGGGTTAAACTGTTGCATACACAACAGCCTAATCCTACTTCGGTTCAAGCCATTCCTTTTTTACCCATTTCATTTTTTAAAACACATGATGTATGTATTGGTGAAAAGCCAACTACCTTATTTGAAAGTAGTGGCACTACCCAAGATGTGGTGAGTAAGCATTGGGTAACGGACACTTTAATTTATGAACAAAGTTTTTTAAACTGTTTTAATTTATTTTACGGTGACCCTTCGCAATATTGTATAATTGGATTATTGCCTTCCTATTTAGAACGCAAACATTCCTCTTTGGTATTCATGGTGGATCAACTTATTCAAAAATCAAATCACCCCCATAGTGGATTTTATTTAGATGATTTTGCAACCTTGGATCAGGTATTAAAAAGTATGGAACAGCAAAACCAAAAAGTTTGGTTGATAGGAGTCAGTTTTGCTTTAATTGATTTTGTAGCGGCCTATCCGCAAAATTTAAATCATACCGTCGTTGTTGAAACTGGAGGTATGAAAGGACGAAAGGCAGAATTGACAAAAATGGAATTGCATGAACTATTAGGAAAGGGATTCGGAGTAAATAAGATTCATTCTGAATATGGTATGACCGAATTATTGAGTCAAGCCTATTCACATGGGAATGGATTGTTTTCCTGTCCTCCTTGGATGAAAGTATTGGTCAGTGACGAAGATGATCCGACAGATTTAAAACCCGAAGGTCGAGGCATCCTTCATATCATTGATTTAGCAAACTTGTATAGCTGCTCCTTTATTGCCACTCAGGACTTAGGGGAAATTGATGCAGAGGGCCGTTTTCAAGTACTAGGGAGGGTGGATGCCAGTGATCGAAGAGGATGTAGTTTGTTGGTGGTTTAAAGTGCTTTAATGCTTCATAATATCCCTTAACTCAGTTATATATTCCTCTTGTAATCCATAATTATATTGCCTCTTGTCAATGGAGTCTCTTGTTTTTATAATTAAGGGTAATTCCTTTTGGGTGGCAAATTTAAATTTTTGATTAATTTTTAAAAAGTGGTCACTTCTGTTTTTATTTTGAGTCATGATGTCTTTTTGTTGCACACCTATAATTTTATTAATCATTTGGGTAGTCATCAATTCTCCCTTCAGATTTTTTTCATACAAAACATCTAATAATTCTTTTTCAATATTGCTTAAGGTTTGAAAAAAATGAAGATTTAAAATTTGCGCAACTTCGGTAGAAATTTCTTTTTTCTTTTTTCTTTTCCTTATTATATAGTTTAAAATGAAAAGAAGAAGAAGTCCTATGCCAAAATAAACTATTTCAGTCATGTTTTTTATCACAGCATCTAGGTATGGATTTACTATAAAATAAATAGGGGAGATCTTGTTGTAATTAAAATCCTTGCTTGTTAAATCAAATTGCTTATATGTAAGTTCATTTGTAGCTCCTATTTTAATAAAGTAAATGGTATTACCTAGGCAAAATTGAATACTGTTATATTTAGAATTGTTCGAGTATAAACTTAGCCAAATCTCTTTAATTTCATTATTTCTTTTTTCATTTAGAGGCCCATATTGATTTTTAGAAAAATGCAGCCAATGAAAATCAAGATCTTTTTGCAAAATCACAAAGTCACCCATTTCGTAATATTGGAAATTGACAATATTAATCATCGACATTAAATTAGGATTGGTAGATCCCAAAGTATGCCATTGATGCGTTTTATTATCAAATCTATAAGT
>JAPLEJ010000036.1 GCA_026391435.1 Bacteroidota bacterium | reverse complement strand
GACATCCGTTATGACAAAAGGGAACCCCGCAATTCATACACCTTGCTGATTGCTCGTTTAATTTTTTTTCAGGGAATAAGGACACAAACTCTTTATAGTTTTGTTTCCTTTCCGTTACAGTTAATTTGGAAGGAAGCTCCCTTGTAAATTCTTTAAATCCTGTTGGTTTGCCCATATACTTTATTTTGCTACCATCATTTTTTCCTTTTGTAATTGCAAAGCTTTTTTGTAATCACGAGGGAATACTTTGATAAAGTGTTTCAATTGTTGATCAAAGTCGGCTAAAATAAATTTAGCGACTGAACTTCTAGTTTTGTCAAAATGTTGTTGAATTAAGTTTTTCAACAAATTCGCATCTTCTCCTTGCACGGGATCTAAATCCACCATTTCTTTATTGCACATGGATTCAAAATTATTTTGTACATCATATATATATGCAATACCACCGCTCATGCCCGCTGCAAAATTGCGTCCTGTTGCACCTAATATGACGGCGGTGCCCCCTGTCATATATTCGCAGCCATGGTCTCCCACGCCTTCTACAACAACCTTTGCGCCTGAATTTCGAACAGCAAATCGCTCTCCAGCTTTTCCTCTTATAAATGCAATACCACTGGTAGCACCATACAAAGCTACGTTTCCTATAATAATATTTTCTTCAGGAATAAAGCTTGCTTTTTTATCAGGGTATACAATTAATTGTGCACCACTAAGTCCTTTTCCAAAATAGTCATTGGCATCACCTTCTAATTCTAATGTAACTCCTTTGGTATTGAAAGCGCCAAAGCTTTGTCCAGCAGTTCCTTTAAATGTAAAATGAATGGTATCATCAGTTAAGCCATCTGCTTTGTATACTTTAGTTATCTCATTGGACACAATAGTGCCGGTGGTACGATCGGTATTTTTTATAGGGAAATCAGCAACTACTTTTTTTCTTTCCAAAAGAGCAGGTTGGGCGGCAGCTAATAATTTCCAATCCAATACATCGGCTAATAAATGGTCCTGTGCCTCGGTTTGGTATAAACCAACTCCGGGTTCAGCAGGCTCTTTATATAGTACATCACTTAAATCTAAGTTTTTGTATTTCCAATGATTGATATTTTCGCGCATGGTTAAAGCATCTACTTGTCCCACCATTTCATTAATAGTGCGAAAACCCAATTCAGCCATGATTTCACGAAGCTCTTCTGTTATAAATTCAAAAAAACGAACCACATGATCAGGATCGCCGGTAAATCTTTTACGTAATTCAGGATCCTGCGTAGCTACACCCACTGGACAAGTATTCATATGACACTTGCGCATCATGATGCAACCTTCTACAATTAATGCAGCTGTGGCTACACCCCATTCTTCTGCGCCTAATAAAGTAGCAATCGCAATGTCGCGACCTGTTTTCATTTGGCCATCGGCTTGTACGACGACGCGACTACGAAGTTTATTTTTTACTAAGGTTTGATGTGTTTCTGCCAAACCTAATTCCCAAGGTAATCCAGTATGTTTGATAGAACTTAATGGGGAAGCACCGGTACCTCCATCAAAGCCAGCAATTAAAACCACATCTGCTTTTGCTTTGGTCACCCCCGCAGCAATAGTACCTACGCCTGCTTTGGAAACTAATTTTACATTAATTCTGGCAGCACGATTGGCATTTTTTAAATCAAATATCAGTTGAGATAAATCTTCAATGGAATAAATATCATGATGGGGTGGAGGAGAAATTAATCCAACGCCCGGTGTCGCATATCTTATTTTACCAATCCAATCATCTACTTTATCTCCAGGTAATTGTCCGCCTTCTCCTGGTTTTGCACCTTGTGCCATTTTAATTTGTAATTCATCTGCTTCAGACAAATAATAACTAGTAACACCAAAACGCGCACTCGCCACTTGTTTAATTGCGCTGCGCATAGAATCGCCATTCGGTAATTTTTGATAACGAATTTCATCTTCGCCACCTTCTCCTGTATTACTTTTTCCACCTAATCGGTTCATCGCAATGGCTAGTGTCGTATGCGCTTCCCAAGAGATGGAACCAAAGGACATTGCACCTGTTGCAAATCTTCTGTAGATAGCACTAGCTGGTTCAACCTCGTCAATAGAAATAGAAGGGCGAGTCGGTTTAAAATTAAATAAGCTTCTTAGTGTGCAAGCTTTTTCAGTTTGATCGTTTACTAATTTCGAATATTTTTTAAAACTAGGGTAATCATTCATTTTAGTGGAATGCTGTAATAAATGAATGGTTTGTGGATTGAATAAATGAAATTCTCCACGGCGTTTCCATTGGTAAACACCCCCTTCGGCCAATCGGTCAACAGGAGATGATTTTTTGGCAAAGGCTAAATCATGTTTTGCTAAAATTTCTTTTGCTATTTCATCTAATCCCATACCATTGATTCGAGAAGTAGCGCCTGTAAAATGTTTGTTGACGACTTCTTTATTAATTCCAATAATTTCAAAAATTTGAGCGCCTTGATAAGATTGCAAAGTGGAGATACCCATTTTAGAAAACACTTTGTACAAACCTTCATTCACAGCTTTGATATAATTCTTCTTTAACTTTTCAGCGTCGTATTCAGATTTTATCTTGTCAAATAATTTCATGTCCCTTATAGTGGACAATGCCATATAAGGATTAATTGCAGTGGCACCAAAGCCTATTAAACAAGCATAATGGTGTACTTCCCAAACATCACCTGCTTCCACAATGATGCCTACTTTTCCTCTAAGCCCTTTTCTAATTAAGTGATGGTGTACACTTGAGCATGCTAATAAAGTAGGAATAGCAGCGTGTTCGGAATCGATAGATCGATCTGTTAAAACTAATACTTCAAAACCATCTTCCACAGCGTCAACCGCATATCGACATAATCGATCTAATCCTCTTTTTAAAGAACCTTCTTTTCCGTCGGCCCTAAAATAACATTGTAATGTTTTTGCTTGAAAAACACCGGTATCGATACTTCTTATTTTTTCTAATTCGTGGTTGGATAAGATAGGATGCTTTAAGGCAACACAATGGCTGGCCATTGGATCTTCAGTTAACAAATTTCCTTGGCTACCCACAAAATTAGCTAAGGACATCACCATTCTTTCGCGAATAGGATCAATTGGTGGATTGGTTACTTGAGCAAATAATTGTTTAAAGTAGCTTGAGATATGTTGTGGTTGATCACTTAAAACAGCTAAAGGGGTATCAGTTCCCATAGATCCAATTGGTTCCTTGCCATCAATGGCCATGGGTGTAATGATATTTTCTAAATCTTCCTTGCTGTATCCAAATGCCTTTTGATATTTAAAAATTTGATCGTGTTCTAAATGTGTAAATTGAATGCGAGGCTCGGGTAATTCTTCTAAACGAATTTTATATTTATTTAACCAATCAGCATAAGGTTGTTGCGCACATATGGTTTGTTTTAAATCATTATCGCTAATAATTTTTCCTGCTTCCATATCTACCACAAACATTTTACCTGGTTGTAATCGACCTTTTTCAGTAATGATGGCTGGGTCAATGGGTAATGCACCTGTTTCAGAGGCCATAATCACTCGGTCGTCATTGGTAACACAATACCTTGAAGGCCTTAATCCGTTTCGGTCTAATGTGGCACCAATTATTTTTCCATCTGTAAATGAAATGGAAGCGGGACCATCCCATGGTTCCATAATAGCAGCATGAAATTCGTAGAATGCTTTTTTAATGGGGTCCATTAATTCATTACCATCCCATGCTTCAGGAATCAACATCATCATCACATGGGGTAAAGAACGTCCGGATAAGGTAAGTAATTCAATTACATTATCCAAGCAAGCTGAATCCGATTGCCCTGTTGTAACAACAGGTAAAATCATATCTAATTCCTCCTTTGTAAAATAAGGAGAGAAGAAACTATTTTCATTGGATCTAAGCCAATTTAAATTGCCTTGTAAAGTATTAATCTCACCGTTGTGTGCAATATATCTAAAAGGTTGTGCCAATTTCCAGGAAGGAAAAGTGTTTGTCGCAAAACGAGAGTGCACTAATCCAAAAGCAGAGACGACACGCTTATCGCTTAAATCTGGAAAATATTCCCTTACTTGTCTACTCGTCAATTGCCCTTTGTAAATAATCACTCTTTGCGATAAAGAAGACATATAAAATCCAATGGCTTCTTTTTTGATAGAGTTATTAATGGTATGAGATGCGTAATTTTTTAATATAAATAATTTACGTTCAAAATCTTCAGGGTCGGTAATGTGGTCTGGTTTTTTTACAAAAACTTGCTCCATGATAGGTTCCACCGATAAAGCGGAAGGACCAATGCTACCTTTTACAACAGGCACTGATCGATAGCCAATAATTTCAATGCCTAATTTTTCGGCAGCGCGAGAAAAAATTTCCTTGCATTCCTCTTTGATTCCTTTTTCTGCTGGAAAAAATATAAATCCAACACCGTATTCATTTGAATTGGGAAGATGAATGCCTTTGTGCAATAATTCATCAAAGAAAAATTCATGTGGTATTTGTATCATAATACCCGCTCCATCTCCTGTATTAATTTCACATCCGCATGCACCGCGATGTTCCATATTTTCTAAAATAGTAAGGGCGTCTCCCACATTTTGATGAGACTTAATACCTTTGATATGGGCAACAAATCCGATACCACAAGCGTCGTGTTCATAAGCAGGATTGTACAATCCTAAGTTTTCATTTTTCGTCATTTCCAACCAATTAATTAAAGGATAATTCTACTAGGTAAGTGATTCGTGGAAAATTACGAAATAATGAGGATTTTTTATAGCAGATTTGTAAGAAATTTACGCACCATTTGAAATCTTATTCCAAAAAGAGGTTTCTATTAAACGGAATCAAATAACAACTGTTCGCATTTGAGTTTTTTAAATATTTTTAAAAGCCCAATGGGGACGCAATCAACTTAAAATATATCTAATCGAAGGTTTTGTGTTAAAGGGGTCAATGTCCATGTAAAGCCTTTGGGGAAAATGCCAAAAAGGGAACTTCCCGAGCCTGTCATACTTGCATACAATGCACCTTGAGCATAGAGTTCCTCTTTTATAGATCCAATAAGCGGGTGTGCTTTCATTACTGGCGCTTCAAAATCATTGACTAATTCCTGTTTCCAAGAGGACAAGGGTTGTTGAATGATGGTAGCGATCTCTTTTTCTTTTTTACAAGGGATGATTTGTTGAAAAGCCCAAGGGGTCGGTATATGAATTTGAGGATGAATTAAAACAATAGTATAGGGAGATAAATCAATTACAACGGGATTAAGT
>JAPLEJ010000020.1 GCA_026391435.1 Bacteroidota bacterium | reverse complement strand
TTGGAAGTGAAGCTGGCAATGGAATTGCAGATGTGTTATTTGGAGATTATAATCCATCAGCCAAATTACCAATGACTTTTCCAGCGAGTGTAAGACAAATTCCTATTTATTATAATCATTTTAATACGGGGCGACCTGCATTGGACGATAAAAATCATATTTATAATTCATCTTATTTAGATGAAAGTATATTTCCAAAATTTCCATTTGGTTTTGGCTTAAGCTATACTAATTTCTCATATACTAATTTGGTGTTAAGTAATAAGAATATGAATATGAAGGATTCTATTTCGGTTTCTTTTACATTAACGAATACGGGAAAAATAGCTGGCGAAGAAGTAGCTCAATTGTATTTGCATAATAAACATGCCTCGGTAGTGATGCCAGTCAAAGCATTAAAAGATTTTAAAAAAATCATGCTAACGCCAGGGGAAAGTAAAAAAATTCAATTTAATATTAATAAAGAGAAGCTTTCATTTTTCAATTCTAATTTAAAGTGGGATGCAGAACCTACTGATTTCGAATTGATGATTGGATCTTCGTCTGAAGATATTCGATTGCAAGCAAGTTTTGAGTTGAAGAAATAATTTTCCAAAGTAGAAATACTTAGTTGAATCAAAAATGAAGAAGTACAAATTAAAAAATATTTTGGTAATGAAATTAACGGCAGCGCTTTTATTAGGGATCTCTATTTTGAATTGTTCACCTTCGAGCACAGCAGCTGTTATTCCGCCTGTCGACGGCACTAAAACTCCTGTGACAACCGATATTGAATTTTGGTTAACTAAATCTAATCAAACTGTAAAGCTTGAAAAGCAATCTACCGTTTTAAAATTCGGAACCGCATTTAATAATTATAATAATATTGAAATTGACGATGCTGTTAGTTTTCAAGACATGGAAGGATTCGGCTATACTTTAACTGGTGGCAGTGCACAAGTAATAAATAAATTAAGTAGTACATCTAGAAAAGATTTATTACAAGAGTTATTTGGTCAAAATACAAATTCAATATCAATTAATTATTTGAGAGTAAGTATTGGCGCATCTGATTTAGATGCATCTGTTTTTTCTTATAATGACATTCCTACAGACCAAACGGATATTAATTTAAATAAGTTTAGTTTATCACCAGACATGACCAACTTGATTCCTTTGTTAAAGGAAATAATTGCGATCAACCCTAATATCAAAATTATGGGTAGTCCTTGGTCATCGCCACTTTGGATGAAAAGTAACAAGCTATCTGTGGGTGGAAGCCTATTGCCTCAGTATTATAGTGTGTATGCACAATATTTTGTAAAATATATACAAGCAATGAAACAAAATGGCATTACAATAGATGCCATTACTCCTCAGAACGAGCCATTACATCCAGGCAATAATCCCAGTTTGTATATGCTTGCTAATGAACAAACTGAATTTATTAAGAATCATTTGGGCCCTGCATTTAGCGCCGCCGGCATAAAAACAAAAATTATTATTTATGATCATAATTGTGATCAACCACAATATCCAATTTCAATTTTAAATGATAATATAGCAAGATCCTATGTTTCAGGATCTGCTTTTCATTTGTATTCAGGCGATATCAGTGCATTAACACAAGTGCATAATGCTTTTCCCGATAAAGGATTGTATTTTACCGAACAGTGGACTTCAGGTAATGGAGAATTTGCTGGTGATTTAAAATGGCATACGAAAAATGTTATTATTGGATCGGTTCGAAATTGGAGTAAAGTAGCTTTGGAGTGGAATTTGGCAAGTGACCCATCCTATAATCCGCATACACCAGGTGGTTGTACTTCATGCCAAGGAGCCATCACAATAGACAATTCGGTCATAACTCGAAATGTATCTTACTATATCATCGCACATGCTTCTAAATTTGTTCCAGTAGGATCTATTCGTATTGGAAGTAATAATGTAGGTAACTTATACAATGTGGCTTTTAAAACACCTGCAGGTAAAATAGTAATGATCGTAATAAATGATGGCAATACTGCAGAATCATACAATATTAAATACAATGGAAAGTGGGCAACGACAAATTTAGAGCCTGGATCTGTTGCTACTTATATTTGGTAAAATATTTATAAAACGTCTTAGATTAAGAAGTTTAAGTTCTTCCCTCAAAACAAATACAAAAGCCGTCCTGAGTAATCGGGATGGCTTTTTAGTAGGGTTATTTCTTGCCTCAGCATTATTAAGTTTTAAGCCAATTGATAAGATTGGAGTAAATATAACAATCCTAACAGTTTGGAACATTGACAACTTCGATACTCCTTATTTATATAATCGTATTAAAAGAAACAATCTATCATTATTATTCTATTGCTGGAGCTAAATTATAAATAGACAATAAACGACAGTGATATAAGCTACCCAAGGTATTTAATAGCTATATAGTGTAATATTACTAATTTTTCAGAATGGGTACATCCATTATTTGAATTGGTTTCTTTGTATAATTCGAACAAAAATTTTGTGTGGATTTAAAAAAATAAAATGCTGGCCATTCTTTATTGTCATATGGCCAAACGCCACAACCTAAGAATTTATATTCCGGGTTTAAAATATTTTCTCTATGACCTTTTGAATTCATCCATCCTTCAACTAATTGATTAGCCAATGACCAATATGATGGATCGGCATCGTTATAATCATAAATATTTTCAGAACCAGCAACGTTTTTAATACCTGAGAGTGCTAATCTATCTGAAAGTGTTCTTTTACCCTTAACAGGGCTTTCATGAGAATAAAAATTATTTTGTACCATATCAATAGAATGTCCTAATGCAGTTTTCTCAAGTTCCATAGAGAATTTAAATTCAGGTAAATTATATTTTATTCGCTCTTCATTTGTCCTGAAAAATACTGCAGCATCTAGTAATCTATAATCAAAAATAGAATCATATATTTTGCGATGTATTAAAGGTAATTGCTTAAAACTTTCTACTGAATAATTTGTATACCATTTAGTGTCCCAATTTTCAGTATTTGTTTGAGCAAAACAATATGATAAATTAAAAATAATTAAATAAGAAAGTATTAAATATTTCTTCGTCATTTATTTAAATTAAAAAAATTAAATAATTATTTAAGATCATTTGTTTCATATAATTAATTGTGCCATAATTTTAAAAATATCTTTAACGCATAAAATTATTGAAAGAACTGTTAACAACTCAAACTTTATCTGTATTATATTTATCTATCTACCTTATTATCTCCCAATACTTATTTGTGATATTTATATTCTTTGAAGTCTAATTTACCTGATATATTTCGCAGATTATTTAATACCTGTTGCAATAGCAAATCTTTAAAAGGTTCCCCTAACATAAAATAAAAATCCCTATCAAATTGATTAACAATAAGATAGGGAATACTGTAGGGGGAGGGCTCGAACCTCCATGAGGCAGTTAGCTATAACACAAAGTTCAGTGGTCGACCCTGGTCGTCCCTTGCGGAACGGCTCTATGTTACGTTTATCCCGTGATCCCCACCTCCGAGACAAGGAGGCATGTATGCCAAGATTTCATCACCCCACAGTATTTAAGAACTTATCATTTGAGTGTTTATTCATTCATTTGATAGAGTAAAACTAAAGTATTGACCTATACGTTGCAAAATTATTAATGATTTATTTTAAAATATAGATATTGTTTAATAAATTGCCTTATTATTTAATAATATACAAATATGGAGCCTAAAAACAACCCTAAATTGAACATTGACAAAAGCTTAGATAAGCTGGATTTACAAATTATTCAAGCCATGATGCAAAATGCTGAGGTTTCTTATGCCGATTTAGGCAAACAGTTTTTTGTATCAGGGGGTACCATTCATGTGCGCATTAAAAAATTAGAAGAATTGGGTATTGTTCAAGGGAAGCGCTTAGCGGTGGATCTTAAATTATTGGGTTATGATATCATTGCCTTTATTGGTATCTACTTGGAAAAGAGCTCCATGTATGATGCAGTTGCACTAGCCCTAAAAAATATTCCTCAGGTGGTTCGTGTGAATTATACCACAGGCAATTATAGCATGTTTGTTGAAATTGTTTGTAAGGATATTCAACAACTTCGTTTTGTACTTCATGATGAACTTCAAAAAATTAAAGGTATTGAACGAACCGAAACATTGATTTCATTAGAGGAAAGTTTTTCTCGTAATGTGAAGATTGTTTAAATTCTTTTATTAAAGTTTATATCCATTATCAGCAACGAGTTGCGCGCATATTCTTCTGCGTGCTTCCTTGCTATTGAATGCATCTACTTTGGTAAATCTTTTCAAACCAATATTCATCATGCGAAGCTCGTCTCCTTGAGCAAAACTATTGATCGCATCTTTACCTGCTTTATTGATCGCATCTGCGGCGTCATAAATATAAGTGCGCACCATATCTGCTTGCACTGATGCTGCTGCTTCGCCTTTCATAACCGTTAATTTTTCTAATCTTAATAAGGCCGACTCGGCATGATAAGCGATGATGGACATATCTGCGATATTCATTAAAATTTCTTGTTCCTTATTTAAGGTCATCATTAATTTTTGTACTGCAGCACCTGCCACCATTAAAATACATTTTTTAAAATTTGCCACTGCTTGTTTTTCTTTTGCATATACACCTTTGTCTTCAGTACCAAAATCGGGGATGCTCATTAATTCCTGTTGAACGCTCATGGCGGGCCCCATTAAATCTAATTTTCCTTTCATGGCACGTTTTAAAACCATATCCACTATTAGTAATCTATTGATTTCGTTGGTGCCTTCATAAATTCGATTAATGCGACTATCGCGATACGCTTTTGATATAGGATATTCATCACTATATCCATTGCCACCATGCACTTGTACACCTTCATCTACTATATAATCCAACACTTCACTACCAAATACTTTTAATATTGCACACTCAATGGCATATTCTTCGGCAGCACCTAATAAGGATTCAGATAATGTTTTTCCTGAAGCCAATAACAGTTGCTCC
>JAPLEJ010000042.1 GCA_026391435.1 Bacteroidota bacterium | reverse complement strand
CTAAAATAATTAAAAAATAACCAAAAATTGGTTGTACTTTTATATTAGTTGCATAACTAACTATATGTCAAACAACCAATTCAAACGCGGAGAACTTTACAGTGTCATTAATGGCATGGCAACAACCGCTGTTGCCCGAAGACTTCAAAAAAATTATCGACAAGCAGGACTTGAAATTACCATTGAACAATGGTCCGTTTTATACCATTTATGGAAGGAAGATGGATTAAGTCAACAGGAATTAGGCATCCGAACATTTAGAGACAAAGCAAGCATCACTCGCTTGATTGATAATTTGGAAAGATTATCCTTAGTAACAAGAGTTGCATCAAAGGAAGATCGCAGAATTAATTTGGTGTATTTAACAGATGCTGCAAAACCATTGCAACAGTTAACCTACGAGTTAGCCAATCAAACCATGAATGAAGCTTTACATAATATTACAAAAGAAGAAATTGAAATTGTAAAAAATGTATTTCAACGTGTGTATGATAATTTAATGAACAAGGATTTAATTTAAAAATTAGGACAAAATATTATTCAATATAAAATATAGGTTATGGAAACCACAAGCACAGTCATCAAAGGAGGAGAATGGATCATCAAAGAAGTAGATGCAAAAAGTATATTTATCCCTGAGGAGTTTAATGAAGAACAGATTATGGTGCGCGATATGTGCGATCAATTTGTGGACACCGAAGTGTTGCCTGTCATTGACCGTATTGACAAACTAGAACCTGGCTTAATGCCCACCCTCATGGAAAAGGCAGGCGCACAGGGCTTATTAGGCATCACCGTTCCTGAGATGTATGGTGGAAGTGGAAAAGATTTTGTCACTGCAGTCATTGTTGCAGAATATTTAGGAGGAGGTTATTCTTTTTCTGTTGCCAATGCAGCACATACAGGTATTGGTACTTTACCTATTTTATATTTTGGTACAGATGCGCAAAAACAAAAATATGTTCCCAAATTAGCAAGTGGTGAATTTAAAGGATCATACGGATTAACGGAACCTAATGCAGGATCTGATGCACTAAGTTCTAAAACAACTGCAAAATTATCGGCAGATGGAAAACATTATATCATCAATGGACAAAAATGTTGGATCACCAACGGTGGGTTTGCAGATGTCTATACTGTATTTGCAAAAATAGATGGAGAACAATTTACAGCCTTTATTATTGAAAGAGGTACCGAAGGTTTTACACAAGGGCCCGAAGAACATAAAATGGGTATTAAAGGATCCTCTACAGTACAATTGTATTTTCAAGATTGTAAAGTGCCTGTTGAAAATGTATTAGGCGAAATTGGAAAGGGACATATCATTGCATTCAATATTTTAAATATTGGACGTTTAAAATTAGGATCTGCTACGATTGGTGGCGCTAGACGTGCATTAACGACCACTATACAATATGCCAAAACAAGAGAGCAATTTAAATTACCCATTGTAAAATTTGGCGCCATTCGACATAAGCTAGCCGAAATGGCCATTCGATTATGGGTGGGCGAAAGTGCTTTATACAGAGTATCACATCATATTGATGAGCAGGAGCAACTGTTATTGGCTTCAGGAAAAACATTATCTGAATCCTTATTAGGTGCTGCCGAAGAATATGCCATTG
>JAPLEJ010000018.1 GCA_026391435.1 Bacteroidota bacterium | reverse complement strand
GTCTATTCAATTCACCGATAAAGAATTAGCCCTATTAAAGGTGGTGGCCAAAGCGGCGGCGGCTTTAAATACGCCTGCATTTGCAGTGGGTGGCTTTGTGCGTGATAAAATATTAAATCGGCCTACCAAGGATATTGATATCGTTTGTTTAGGAGATGGTATGCAGTTAGCAAACGAAGTTGCGAAGCAATTTCATCCTACACCACCAGTTTCTATTTTTAAAACTTTTGGCACTGCTCAAATAAAATTTCCAGAAGTAGAAGTAGAATTTGTGGGTGCGCGTAAGGAAAGTTATGCGAGGGATAGCCGAAAGCCAAGTGTAAGTGCAGGCACCATCGAAGATGATCAAAATAGAAGAGACTTTACCATTAATGCATTAGCAATTGATTTAAGCGATACTCATTTTGGTCAATTAGTAGATCCTTTTAATGGCATGGATGACATTGCCGCTAAAATTTTAAAAACACCTTTAGCACCCGAACAAACTTTTGATGATGATCCATTAAGAATGATGCGTGCCATTCGTTTTGCCACACAGTTGAATTTTACTATTACTCCTGAAACATTTTTAGCCATTCAAAAAATGGCAGAACGCATTCGCATTGTATCGCAGGAGCGCATTACTGATGAGCTACAAAAAATTATGATGACACCCATTCCTTCTAAAGGTTGGTATTTATTAAAAGAGGCAGGGTTATTAGAATATATTTTTCCTACTTTTTTACAGTTGGAAGGTGCTGAAACTTTGGACGGAATTGGACATAAGGATAATTTTTCACATACACTTCAGGTATTGGATAATGTGGCTGCGCATTCCAACGATATTTGGTTAAGATGGGCGGCGGTTTTACATGATATTGCAAAACCTAAAACTAAAAAATTTGAAAAAGGATTTGGATGGACCTTTCATGGTCATGAAGTGGTCGGCGCAAGGATGGTTCCTAAAATATTTACGCAATTAAAATTACCATTAAACGAGCACATGAAAATGGTGCAAAAGTTAGTGGCATTGCATTTGCGTCCAATTTCATTGACAAAAGAAATTGTTACGGACAGCGCAGTGAGGCGATTGTTATTTGAGGCAGGGGATGATATTGATTATTTAATGATTTTATGTTCGGCAGATATTACTAGTAAAAATCAAGTAAAAGTGAAACGCTATTTACAAGGTTTTGAATATGTCAAGCAAAGATTAGTTGAAGTGGAAGAGAAAGACAAAGTGCGAAATTGGCAACCCCCCATTTCAGGTGAATTAATCATGGAATTATTCCATATTACCCCTTCGCGTGAAGTGGGTGTGATTAAAGATGCTATTAGAGAGGCTATCTTGGATGGGGTCATTACAAATGACTACGATTCGGCTTATGCATTCATGATTCAGGAAGCCGCTAAAATTGGCTTAACTCCTTTTAAATATTAGGGATTTTGTGTACTAAATTCAATTAAGTCAAGCTAATAAATAGTATTTTAGCAGTTCTAAAAAAAACCAATATGGCAGTTTTGAAATTTAGGGTTTATTGGGAGGAAGATGATGCGATCTATCGTGATGTCCTTGTAAAACATACCCAAAATTTTACTGATGTTTACCATATCATTTTAAAGGCATTTGAGTTTGATCAAAAACACGATGCTACTTTTTTTAGAAGTAACGATACATGGCAGAGAGGTCGTGAAATTTCAAAGGCAGTTTATGAAAAGGAATACAAAGCCCCTCCTTTATTAATGGATGAAACATTAGTAGGCACTGAAATTATTGATACGAACCAGCATTTTATTTTTTTGTATGATTTTGTAAAGTCTTGGACTTTTTTAATTGAACTAATTCAAGTGATAAAAAATGCAGATGCAGATATGAATTTAGAGTATCCTTTCGTATCTAGGGTGGAAGGAGTGGGTCCTATGCAATATGGAACAAAGGGTTTATTAGGTAAAACCTTTGCTGATATTGAAGAAAAATATGATTTAGCCGAAGCACAGGATGGGTTTGGTGAAGAGGGTGAAGAAGGCGCAGAAGGTGAAGTAGCCGACGATGAGGATGATCATGATGAAGATGAGGATACTGCAGATTCAGAAGATGCAACAGAGGATGGTTCAAAAGAATCTGAATTTTTTGACGGAGATGCCTACTAACTAATTATTAAATTTATTTCTGTTGTCTCAAACGGTATATATTATTGTAGGTCCTACAGCAGTTGGCAAAACATCTTTTGCCATTGAATTAGCAAAAAAATTAAATACGCAAATACTTTCAGCTGACGCAAGGCAATGTTTTAAGGAATTAAATATTGGGGTTGCGCGTCCCTCTGTAAATGAATTGTCTGAAGTCCCCCATCATTTTATTGCGAGTCATTCCATTGAACAGGAAATGAATGCTACCATTTTTGAAAATTATGCTTTAGAAAAAACAACTCAACTTTTAGAAAAACATCATTCCTTGGTCATGGTGGGGGGCACAGGTTTGTATATTAAAGCATTTTGTGAAGGATTAGATTTGATTCCTGTAATTGATCCAGAGATAAGAATGGAGATTATCCAACAATATGAAAAATTAGGATTAAGGTGGTTGCAAAAGGAATTATCTGTGAAGGACCCGCTTTATTGGGAAAAGGGGGAACAAAAAAATCCACAAAGATTAATGCGTGCATTGGAAGTTTTTTTGGGAACCGGAACTTCAATTGTCAATTTCCAAAATAAAAATAAAGTAGTTCGCCCTTTTAAAATTATAAAAATCGGGATTCAAATGCCTAGGGAATTATTATATGAGCGCATCAATGAGCGCGTGTTGAATATGGTTGAAAATGATTTAGAATTGGAGGTGCGAAATTTAATTCCCCATTTGCACTTAAACGCATTGCAGACAGTCGGTTATAGTGAGTGGTTGCCCTATTTTGAAGGTAAAATAAACATACAAAAAGTCATAGAGCATATTCAACAAAATACTAGGCATTATGCCAAAAGGCAGATGACTTGGTTCAAAAAAGATCCGGATATTAACTGGTATGAGGCCGGTCAAATGAATGCCTCTCAAATAATGGATGGACCGATGGTGTAAAAGTCCAATTTCTTAATTGTTTATATATTTAGTAGCTTTAATTTTATAAATTAGAACTCGGTTCATTTCATTTTAATCATCAAAAATATAATCATGCGACTTAAATTTTTAATGGCGATGGTAAGTGTTTTTTCAATTTCAATAGCACAAGCGCAAACGCATGCTATTCAATTTGAAAAGTATACTTTACCCAATGGCCTAAAAGTAATTTTACACGAAGATCATTCTGCTCCTGTAGTAGCAGTCACTACTTTGTATCATGTGGGTTCAAAAAATGAGGATACCGCTCGAACAGGTTTCGCACATTTTTTTGAACATTTATTGTTTGAAGGTTCTGAGAATATCAAAAGAGGAGAATTTGATAAATACATTACCAATGCAGGGGGCGCTTTAAATGCAAATACTTCGCAGGATCGTACCTTTTATTATGAGTTGTTACCTTCTAATCAAGTGGATTTAGGTTTGTGGTTAGAAAGTGAGCGTATGATGCATGCTAAGATTGAGCAAATTGGTGTAAATACACAACGTGAGGTAGTGAAAGAAGAGAAAAGACAAAGAATGGACAATCGTCCCTACGGATCTTTTTTAACAGAAGTATTAAAACGTTCATTTAAAGTGCATCCATATCAATGGGCCCCTATTGGAAGCATGGATCATTTAAATGCTGCTAAATTGGAGGAGTTTATCCATTTTTATAAAACATTTTATGTTCCTAATAACTGCGTTTTATCTATCGCAGGTGATTTTAATAAAGCAGAGCTTAAAAATAAAATTGCTGCCTATTTTGGACCTATTAAAAAAGGAGAAAACCCTATACCGCGTCCTACCATTAAGGAACCAGCTTTAGGTGGAGAAGTAAGAGATGTGATTCAGGACAACATTCAATTGCCAGGTGTATTTCAAGCCTACCGTGCCCCTAAGCAAGGGGGAGATGAATATTATGCTTTCAATGTGCTCTCTACCATTTTATCTGGAGGCGAATCTTCAAGGATGACTAAAACTTTGGTAGATAAAAAGCAACAAGCGGTTGCTGCGCAATCTGCACCTTTCTTTAATGAAGATGAAGGATTGTTTATCACTTTAGCGATTGCGAATATGGGTGTAAAAATTGAGGCACTAGAATTAAGTATGGACAGCGTTATTAGTGATTTGAAAAATAATATGGTTGGAGAACGCGAATTTCAAAAAGTAAAAAATCAAATTACCACTCAGTTGGTGACTGGAAACGCGACCATGGCAGGTATTGCCGAAAGCTTAGCCAACAATGAAGTTTATTTTGGTGACGCCAATTTAATCAACACTGAATTAGATAAATACAACAAGGTGACAAGACAAGATGTATTGAATGTGGCTAAAAAATATTTAAATAAAGACAATCGAGTAGTACTTTATTATGTACCCAAAGAAAAAACAACAACAAAGTAATGGTGAGATACATTTAGCACCAACTAAAAAATAATTTTATGAAAAAACTGATATACTTTACTTTAATGATGTTGCCATTATTTGGAATGGCACAATCTATTGATCGAACAAAAGCACCTGTGCCGGGTAAAGCGCCCCTGATTCAAGTGGG
>JAPLEJ010000006.1 GCA_026391435.1 Bacteroidota bacterium | reverse complement strand
TTCTCTAAGGCTAATTTAGCATCCTCTGGCAGTAGGGAAAGATTGCCAATAAAGTGCAATTTGATGTTATTTTTATGCAAATCTGGGACTTCTTTCGAAATCGTATCAACAAATAAGGTCATTAATCCCGCAACTTCAGCGGCAGGCCTGTCCCAATTTTCAGTACTAAAAGCATATAAAGTGAGGTATTTTATACCTATTTCGGAAGCAGCTTCTACAATATTTCGGACACTTTGTACCCCATGGAAATGACCATATAAACGGTCTTGGCCTTTTTCCTGCGCCCATCTTCCATTGCCATCCATGATAATGGCGATATGCTTAGGTAACCTATTTATATCCAAATTTTCCATAGTTCAAAATTAATCGAATCCTAGTTCACTTTACGTCTAAACCTATTTAACAGGCCTTTATTTTGTGGGGGTTTAACCTGCTCAATTCCATAAATTTTATTTAGTGAGTAAGAGATGCCTAGTTTGGCAGAAAAGAATTGATCATTTCCAGTCATACTACCTTGAAACCCCAAAGGTGCATTGTAAGATATTTCCGTAGAATAGATATCCTGTAAAAAATCAAGATGATCAAAATTCGTAAAGCGATATGTGACTTCACCTAACAAATTAAATTGTCCATAAATATTGTATTTAACACCTAAGTTGATTGGGAAAGTTATACTCGAATTTAAGATACGAGCACTCTCTAGGTCTGGAATGAAACTGGTATTATCTTTATGAATTGTTTCTAAGTTTTTAAGGTATCCTATACCAAAGCCAAGGTAGGGAGTAAACTTATTATTACGAGATCCTCCAGATATATAATTTAAAAAATAAAATTCCCCCATTAAACTTAGCTCAAACGAATTCATTAAAAAATTTGAATTTCTTAATAAAGAATAAGGATCGGAAGAGAGCATATCGGCAGATCCTAGTTTTTGCAACTCTGCATTTAACCTAATGCCTACATAATTATTAAATTGCTTTTTATAAAACACACCGTAGTTTCTATAAAATACTTGGACATCGGGTGCAATATCTCCTTTGTAGGAAGCCATACCCATGACGATTCCAATCTCTCCATGGTTTTCGGATAATTCATGATGTTGTGCCAAAGCATTTTGCACAACATATAAAAAACAAAATAAAAATAAAATTCTTTTACCCATACTTTATTTAATTTCTTTTATCTAACCCCCAGGTTAATTTATTACGTAATGTAGTTAAATAGCTGTTCTCATTGAGTCTTATAAAACTAACTGAAAATAATTCTTGCTTTAATGCGAGCTCAATTGATTTGGGAACAATTTCCTTTCGCGCATCTAAAGCACAAATCAATTCATCTATTCTACCTTCAATTTCAAAAGAAATTACTGAAGTATTAGGTACTACGATAGATCGTACATTTAAATTGTGAGGTGCAACTGGTGTAATAACAAAACTTGCTGAATCTGGAAATAAGATAGGGCCATTACAACTCATATTATAACCAGTAGATCCAGTAGGAGTAGAAACAATTAAACCATCTGCCCAATAGGAATTTAAAAATTCACCATTTAAGTAAGTATGAATTTTAATCATGGGCGAGGTATCTCTTTTATGAATTACAAATTCATTTAATCCATAAGGTGTCGATCCAAAAATAGGAATATTGGCATCTAAATGAATTAAGGCACGTTTATCAATAACATAAGTACGATTCATTAAGGCATCTACCATTAGTGATAATTCATCCTTAGAAATAGATGCTAAAAATCCTAAACGTCCGTAATTAATTCCTAAAATTGGAATGTTTGAATCCCCCACTAGAGTGACCGAATCTAATACGGTACCATCGCCGCCTAAACTAATCAAACAATCAATATTGTCAGGCAAATCATGAGATGATGTAAAAGGAATATAAGCCTCTTTTCCTGATGGCGCATTTAGATTAAAATTTTTTAAAAGGTCATGAAAAATACAAATTACAATATCATGCCTATGCAATTCCAATAACAATGCATTTAAGGATTGTCGTTGATCTAAATCAAAACCTCTACTATAAATTGCTACTTTCATGAAAATTTAAAGATTAATACCACTATGCAAATATACTCCTTTGTCACCAAGCTGATTCACGCTGTAATCAATTTTTAACACAAAATCATAAATACTGATTATATCTAAGCCAATACCAAAAGTTCTTAATAAAGTGTTTGATAACCTATTTGTATTTAAAGGATGGTCATTATAAACATACCCAAGATGGGTAAAAATGTTAATCCAAAAATTATATTTAAAGTCAGTCAAATACTTGGTTTTTATAGGATTCTTTACTGTAAAACCACCTAAGGAATGATGAAAAGATGTTTTTAAAATACTAGCCGCGTTTCCGTCAACAACATAATATTCTAATCCATTCAATTGAAAATTAGCGTAGCCTAATAAACGATAATCTGAATAATTAAAATTAGGTACAAATTTTATGATTGAATTTGACTCAACAAGTATAAAATTCTGTTTAGAAAAGGGGTGTGCTGCAATTTTTCTATACTGAAAGGAGGTCATTGATGACGAAGATGAAAATCGTTGATAGGCAGTAAATTCCGATGCGCTTCCCCTTGTCGGATAGGCGTTGTAATCAAAATTGATTTTTTTCAATGATAAAGTAATATCAGCGTAGGAAAATGATTTTGTATGGTTGGGTAAAAAAATCGGCTGCATTAAAAAACCGGAATCCGATAATGCATCATTTCCAAAACCCAACTGAAGTGAAAAACGATCAAATAAATTAGGGCGGTAAAGTAAATCTACATTCGCACGATACCCTTCTCTGACCATACCAATAGTTTTTAAAAAAACTTGCTTATCAAATTCAGTTGTATAATTAATTTCTTTTTGTTTATAGTTTTGCCATCCGAAGCCCATTCCAAATTTTAATTTCTTATCGATAAAGGGAAGCTGATACCGAATAGTATTTTGTTGCGTATACCCAGCAACAAACCCAAGTGCCAATCTATCATTATTCCCAGTTGCATTTCGCATACTTAAATTAATACCGTAATTCACCCTATCTAAACTGTGATTTTGTTCGTTCCACCATTGGCTAAAATTACGATCAACCCATTTGAATACGGGTTTAGGTATGAAATACCATCTTTCTTGTACTTGAATATGAATATTCACAATACTACTGTCCATGGGTAATGGATATTCTGCACGTATATTCGCGACTAAAAATAAGGACGTATTATATAGTTGTTGTTGAGATAGACTATTAAAAAAAATTAAGGAATCTTTATTTATATTATCGCCAACATGATAAGGAAGTTCCCGTAAGATGATGTAATTTTTTGTTTTCTGATTTCCTTCAATATTAATAGAATTAATATGCACCTGCGCTTTTGTAATAAAAGAAAAAAATATAAGAAAAACAAAAGATAGAATGGAAGCTCGTAAATTTCTATACATCTAAATAATTCATTAAATGATGGTAGTGATCTTCAATATCATTGTGCAAAATAGTATTACCAAAATAATGAAGTACTTGATAGTTATATCGTTGAAGAGTCGCAATGATAACATCCGCCTCCTCCTTATTTAATTTAATTGAAATAATGAGTGCCCCGGTAGCTTCATCAAAATTGGTATTCAATTGTGTTATTTGTGCATTATTGGTTTCTACTAACCTACTTAATTCAGCTAAGGAATATTGATAGGGTGACACTGAAACAACAATCATTGCACCTGGATCTGCTACCCCTAAAAATTTAGCCAATAAGTCATTCAGATTTTTTTGGGCAATCACACCAATACACTCTTGTTGTTCGTTTAAAACAGGTAAAAGTGATAATTCATTTTTAGCAAATAAATTTAATGCTGTGGTAAAATGAGCGGTACCTAAAATTCCAATTCTAAGTAATTGATCCGCTAAATGAATTAGGGTTTGATTACTATCTAAATGCAATAGGTCATCTTTTATCACTAATCCTACAAAATAATCGTCCTTTATTAAGGGAAGGTGCTGAATATCGTAATCTTCCATACACTGCAATGCAAATGAAACCTTATCTTCAAAATGAAGCATGGGAAAGTTGGATATAGCAATGGAAGATGCTAACATGTGTTGTTATTTAGGTAATTCATTTAAAAACTTTTCCAAAATACTATTAAATTCATTAGGCACTTCCATCATTGGGGCATGACCACATTGATCAATAAAGTGCAACTGGCTGTTGGGAATTAATTTTTTAAAGGCTTCGCCTACTAAAGGAGGTGTCACCGTATCATTTTTTCCCCAAATGAGCAAAGTAGGTTGTTTGATATCTATTAACTCTGATTCTAAATTATTACGAATAGCGCTTTTAGCCAAGGCTAATACTTTTATGACTTTAAGTCGATTACGGGTAATTTCAAAAACTTCATCCACTAATTCTTTAGTAGCCATCTTAGGATCATAAAAAGTTTCAGCTGTTTTATTTTTGATATACTCATAATCACCTCGCTTTGGATAACTACCTCCCATTGCATTTTCATATAAACCGCTACTGCCTGTTAAGGTGAGAGATTTTATTTTTTCAGGATGCGTTAAAATATAAATTAAACCTACATGACCTCCTAAAGAATTTCCCAACAAATGAATATGATCATACGCTCTTTCTTCAATAAATTCATTTACAAATTTTGCCAACCCCGTAACGCTTGTCTGTAAAATATCCATATCAAATAAGGGCAACATCGGTACTACCACTTTGTGGGTAAGCCTAAACTTCTCAATTAAATCGGAAAAGTTACTTAATGCACCAAACAGTCCATGTAACAGCATCAAGGTTTCACCTTCGCCTACTTCGAGGTAATTAAATTTCCCATCATTTTTTATTTCGTACTCCATGTAAATTAAAATTGAACCTATACATTACTTAAATGAATATGTTTGGCAAATACAGCATTTGCATTAAGGTTAAAGGTACTTAAATCATGGTAAAAATCACTAAAACAGCTTAATAATAACAAGGACTAGTGATACAAGATTTAACGAAATTATAACGCAACTGCCCCTTTTAGAAAAAGACTATAAATAGGCTACCACTCAAGGGGTTATTTAAGCGGCTTACTTAATTGAGTTTGAAAAGTTGCAATGGTATTTTTGATAAAGGGCAACAAAGTGCTCATTTTTTCGATACAATAGGGCCACCATTTTTGTAAATAGTTATAACTATAGGCCTCTTTCATTTTAGCAGGCTCTAAAACACCTAAAATTTGTAGAAAATAAACCAAGGCACTGCAAATGGTAAAATAAATAAATCCATATAAAATAATTCCTAATAATTTATTGAGCCACCCTAATAATAGCCATTCAGCAGTTTGTTGCAATAAACCAGAAATCCATCTCAATAATATTAACACCAAGATTAAAACTATAATAAATGAAATAAACGGCAACCAATGACTTTCAATTTTTGTATGTTGTTTTAATTGATTCGCCACCCATCCTGCCATTTGATAAGCTAAAATGAGTCCGATGAACAAAGAAAAAAAAGATATAATAGCTCTAATTAAACCATGGCGATAACCCTGTAGAATGGCGATAATAAATAAAGTGCCTATTAAAATATCTAACCACATATATTATGGAGTTAAAATAGATTTAGCCATCGCCGATATTACTTTGCCATCGGCTTGACCAGCTAATTTTTTAGTGGCGACCCCCATTACTTTACCTAAGTCTTGCGGGCCGGTTGCGCCTACCTCAAGGACAATGGCCTGTACAGCAGCTTTCACCGCTTCTTCGCTCATTTGAGCTGGCAAAAACTTTTCGATGATGCTAATTTCTTCAGATTCTTTTACGGCTAAGTCAGGTCTATTTTGTTGTTCAAAAATGAGTAATGAATCCTTGCGTTGTTTGACTAATTTTTGCAATAGCTTCATCTCAGTATCAGGTGAAATCTCACCATTGACGCCAGGTTCTGTTTTTGCTTTTATAATTTCTGCTTTGATGGCTCTAAGTCCTCTAAGCATTGATTCGTCTTTGGTTTTCATCGCATCCTTCATTAAGGACATCACTTCGGTTTCTAAACTCATAATTGTCTATTTATTATTTTGTGCAATTTGATTTGCATTAAATTTTTTATAAAAAGCATAGGCAAATTCTTTGAAATCATTTGCCATGTCAGTATCCTGTGTTGCGCGTAAATAAGTTTCGCCCATTCCCATTAAGTTCTGGTAAAAAAAATCGGCCATCTCATCTACCATCATATCTTTTGTCCATAAATCAATACGCAAAGCGGTCTTATCAGTAGGATCCCATAATGTAAGCATCATAGCGCGCGCGTCCTGTGCTTCATTGGCAGTACTATCCGAGGCAGACCATTTAATATTTTGAGGAATTTTTTGTTCGTCTAAATCAATTTCAACATGAATAGTGGATTGATGCATATATGTTATTTGTGAAGCAAAAATACTAATTTATTGTATAACATTGCTGTTATGGCTTTAAGTCATTGGGGATATGAACATAGTCTGATGGCGGGGCAATCAATTCCAAATTATGGAGCCATTCTTTTCCCATATTCGCGCGTACTTGACGATACACTTCATCCTTATAATACATTTTAAAATAATTGGATAAAGCCATAGCATCACTGAATGGAAAAATCTCTCCAGCATTTAACCAAGATTCAGGAAGTTTACAATTTTGATCAAACAAAAGGGGTATGTCATAATGTATAGCCAATGAAATCCAACTTGTTTTATTAAAATTCATACTACTCCACAGAATTGCATAAGTGGCCGCAATCCATTCTAATTTAACTTCGTCAATACATTTGATATAAATCGATTCTTTGTATTTATATCCTTTTAATAATTCACTAGCGATATGGCATAGCTTAGTTGAATCAAAAACAAAAACCATTGCCATAGTGGTTTGTTGCCATTTTTTGAATTGAGAGAATTCCTTTAAAGTGGAAACAAATTGATCAGGATGAGTAAAAAATAAAAAATAATTAGAGCCCTGCGTTAATTCTGATTTTGTTTCAGATAAAATAAGCCATTCAAAAGAAGGTGGTACAGCCGAAGGTAGTATAGCATTCTGAAAACCAACCGCCCCTTTTTTATAATGCTGATCAAAGAATTGTGCAGCCCATTCGTTGATCATAAATACGCTAGCCGATTTTTTTATAAATTGATTGAATAGATGCTGCATCCTCCAACGACGAAAAATAGAATACGTATGATCCATATTAGGATAAGTCAAAGGGATAAAATATTGGGTAAGGGAAGCACTTCCTTTTAAACGCATACCAAAATGAAGCACCATGGCATTGGTAACTTCACTAACCAACCTTTCAGCGGGTCGTGTTTTTAAAAACGACACCTGCTCATTGCTGTGTAAAGCCTCCTCCAACTCAGTAGGAAAATGGTCCCCTACAATATAAAAATGCAACTGCGCCAAAGATTGACCCGCTAAGACAATATCTAATATCTTACGGTGTATGATCAGTGAAGGGATATCAAAGCAAGAATCGGCAAGGATAAATAGGCGCATATACAAAAATACAGATTACTTAACAATTTATCCACCAATCATTTGCAGGGTCTAGTTCGATTAAATAGTCCCCTAACTTTGTTACATGGCTAGAGATTTACATCAATTGGACTTATTTGGAAATGAAATCAATCATGATGTACCTATCGCTGCTCCGAAAAAAATAAAATCAACTCCCATAATAGAAACCAAGGTACAGGTATTGGAAGAAGAAGAAATACTGCCTATTGTTTCTAGATCTGCGCAACATTTAAATAGTAATAACGATATTCAAAAAAGAGGGCGCAAGTCATTTGCATCCATGGATGCGGATATAGGGAAAGTAAATATTCCTAGTGCAGAAATTTTAGTAAAAAAATTATACTACCCTATTGGCGAAGTGGCACATTGGTTTAATGTCAACACTTCCTTAATAAGATATTGGGAAAAAGAATTTAAACAAATTCAACCTCGTAAAACGCGAAAGGGAGATAGATTATTTAGAGTACAGGATATTGAATTTTTAAAACAAATTCATTACTTACTTCGTGAAAAAAAATATTCAATAGATGGTGCTAAAACTTATTTGAAAAACAATAAGGAAAAAGCGGAAAAAAATATTGCCTTGTTAAATAGTTTAAAAAACTTAAGAGGTTTCTTAGTTTCCATAAAGGAAAACTTATAAATTCAATTACCCTTTTTCGGCAAACTTAATTTCATGCGCATTCGCGTACTCGATGGCTTTAATATTTAAGGTTTCACGCAAGGTTTGAAAATCGGAAAATTCCAAATTCATAGAAATAAAACATTCAATATGAATGACATGAAATTGCTTACCAGCCTCAGCAACAAAAACAGTACTATTTAAAACAGCGGAAAGCTTTTCAATTTCGGAACGCATATAAGCTGCAAATTGCGTTAGGGCAACGGCAGAGGTATGCACACTTAACTGTACATCCATTTCAATTTTACGCTCGGTACGACAACTGATATTATCTACAATAGTATCAACCATTTGTTTATTGGGAACCGAGATGTAAGTTTTATCCTGAGTGCGTATACGCGTACTTCTTAATCCTATTTTTTCAATGGTGCCGGTAAAGTTATTTACTTTAACCAAATCCCCTACAGTAAAGGGTTTGTCGAAGAAAATGATAAAGGAAGCAATGATATTTTCTAAGCTTTCCCGCATGGATAAAGCAACAGCGGCACCCACAAGACTTAAGCTCGTAACTAAGTTGCCAATGTTTTCATTAAATACATAGCGCAAAATTAAAAGTGCCCCAATGATGTATAATATAACTTTAAAAAAGTCTCGAAAAAATAAAACCAATTGATCATCTGATAAAGATGTTGTTAATTTAGATTTTTCCTCTAAAATAATGGCTACAAATTCGAGCGTTCGAATAAAAACACGAATGAGTAGAATGATAAAAATCAATTTGACAAGGGACTCTAAAATTTGCTCTAATGTAAATTTAAATATCTGCACATTCCATAATGGCGGAAATTGTAATTTGTAAATTGCTATAGCGGCAACAAAGAAAAGTAAAAATTGCTCAATGGGAACAATCAATCGATGGACATGGCTTTTTCGTAATTCGGAATGATTTTTTTTATCAACCCAGGTATAAATTAAGCTGGCAAAAAATCGAGAAATAAATCTTTTAAAAATAAAAGTAGCTAATAAAATGGCGAAAATAAATAAATAACTTCTGATTGAATTCCCCAATATTTGTTGATCTAAATTCATAAAATAAATATTAAAGTGATTGGGATTTTTTCCACTCCAACAACTGCATGGTTTCACCATCAAAAACACCATAAGTATATAAACGAATCCAATCGCCTAAATTAATATAGCGAGTAGTGTCATTAATTTTTAAATCAATTGCAAAGTGACGATGACCAAAAATAAAATAATCCACTTTTATTTCGGTGGCTTTTTGTTTTGAATAAACAATTAGCCATTCTTTGTCTTCGCCTAAAAACTGTTCGTCACTCATACCCGTCTTGGCCCTGCTTTTACCGCTAAAATAATTGGCTAAACGAATACCCCAATCGGGATGTAACCAACCAAAAAGCCATTGGCAGATAGGGTTGGTAAATATTTTTTTAATGAACTTGTAACCTTGATCGCCAGGGCCCAATCCGTCTCCATGTCCTATATAAAATTGCTTACCTGCCCATTCAAATGTAGCAGGATCGGTATAAATTTTCGCATTCAATTCCTTTGTTAAATAATCACGCATCCATAAATCATGATTTCCAGTAAAAATATGTAGCGGTATGCCCGCATCACTTATTTCAGCCAGGCAACCTAATAATCTAACAAATCCCTTAGGGACCACTGTCTTGTATTCAAACCAAAAATCAAAAATATCTCCCACAATAAAAAAAGCAGCAGCATCTGATTTCGCTTTTCTAAAAAAGGCGACCAACTGCGCTTCCCTTTCACGGCTAGCGATATCATTAGGTGCCCCTAAATGGAAATCAGAAAGAAAATATATTTTTTTGCCCTGCGCTAATTCCATGTAGCATTTAATTTTTTAAAGCCCTATTATTATACAAAGTAACTAATCCACTAATTTGTCCACTAAAAAACAATATACTTCCTTTGGGCCATGTACACCCACGACTAAAGTTTTTTCAATATCTGCCGTTCGACTAGGTCCCGTCGCATAACTAATCATACTTGGTATGACATCTGCTTCCTTTTTAAATTGAGCCAGACTATCTGAAATATCAAAAACCAATTGATGTGTGTAAGCAATACAGATGTGAATGGGCGCGTAAACACTGGTAGTACGACCACTTAATTGCTGACTACTTAAAACTATAGTACCTGTTCTTGCAACTAAATGTTCACAAAGTGTAATAGCAGCATCACAACCCGCTAAGTCGTCCGTATTCACAGGATCAAAATGATATTCCTTCATGTCATCCAACCAGCCTTCTTCTCTTGAATAAATTTTATCCCATTTATTAGAATGAATTAACTGACTTAATTGATCAACTAATTCGGCTTCATCTGCGCAATAAATAAATTTACCTAAAAGCTCTGTAAATTTTTCAGCAAATTCAATCGTCAATTCTTGATCCGTTGGGAAAAAAATAGGTGTTTCCGCAACTTGATCTGGGAATGGAACAGGCACAGGATCCTTTAAAGCCTGTTTAATTTTTTGTAATATTTTAGTTCTTGCGCCTTGTGATTCCATTTAATTGGTTTCAGTACTTATGAATGAATATCATCGTTATTCGAGAGAGGAGCTTCATTGGAACTTTCCGCGCCTACTTCTGGCTGGGTAGTGTTGTCATCACTTTGAGCTTCCACTAAAGTTTCAGCTGGAGTAACTGTTGCCTTCACTTCATTAACCGATGTATCTTCTAATATTTTTTTCTCCTCATAAGGACGCATACCAATCAACTCCTCCACATCACTCTTATGCAATACTTCCTTATCTAATAATTCTTTAGCAAGCTTTTCAACTTCTGCTTTTTTAGTGGTTAATAATTCTAAGGTTCTTTGATAAGCGCCATCAATCATTTTACGCACTTCCTCATCAATAATTTTACCTGTCTCCTCACTAAAAGGTTTTTGAAATGTATTCTCCTGAGAAGGATCATAAAAACTTACATTTCCAATTTTATCATTCATTCCATAAGTAGTCACCATTGAATACGCCATTTTTGTGATTTGCTGTAAATCATTAGAAGCGCCAGTTGAAATGCGACCAAAGAAAATTTGTTCAGCAGCACGACCACCTAAAGTCATACACATTTGATCGGTCAATTGCTCAATGGTATATAAGTATTGCTCCTTAGGAGTATACTGGGCATAACCTAATGCAGCAGTACCTCTAGGGACAATGGTTACTTTTAATAAAGGATACGCGTGTTCTAAGAACCAACCACAAATAGCGTGGCCAGCTTCGTGATAAGCAATCACTTCCTTTTCTTCTTTAGAAATAATTTTATTTTTCTTTTCCAAACCGCCAATTACTCTATCAATGGCATCTTGGAAATCTTTCATTTCAACACCCGTCTTCCCTTTACGAGCAGCAATTAATGCGGCTTCGTTACAAACATTCGCAATATCAGCACCTGCAAATCCAGGAGTCTGTTCGGCTAATTTATGAACATCTAAATTTTCAGAAATTTTAATAGGGCCTAAATGCACTTTAAATATTTCCTCACGACCTTTCACATCCGGACGATCAATAGAAATTTGACG
>JAPLEJ010000005.1 GCA_026391435.1 Bacteroidota bacterium | reverse complement strand
TTGATGACTCTCTACGCCATCTACACTTAATGCTAATACTTTAACATTGCGTTTTTCAAATTCACTTTGTAATGCAGCGGTTCGACCCAACTCGGTAGTACACACAGGTGTATAATCGGCAGGATGGGAAAATAAAATACCCCAACTATCTCCTAAGTAAGTATGAAATTGAATATCGCCAATACTTGTTTTTGCTTTGAAATCGGGCGCAATATCCCCTAATCTTAAACTCATAGTTTCTATTTTTTATGTTGAGGGAACAAAGATAATGTATTTCCTACTAAATTAGTAGACTTTTTAAGAAAAAAATTTTTAGCTAAAAAATACGTTTAGGATTTATCTTCGGACCCTGTATATAAGTCCAATAAACCATCTGGCAAGTTGACTTTAACTATTTTTTTGGCGTGATCCACGCCAAGTAAACTTTCGGCATGTAATGGAATATACGCTTCCTGACCCTGGTAGTCAATATTTAACATGAGCTGGTGTGGTTGTTCAATCACTTCTTTCACCAAACCTAAGGCAACGCCATTTTGTTGAACCATATAGCCCAATAAAGCCAAGGGTGAACTTTTATCAACCAATTGTTGAAAGGCTTCCTGTGGTAACCATACTTTTTTACTGATTAAAAATTGAGTGGCTTCCCTTGTTGGAATCCCTTCCAATTGCAAGTAGGAAAGCGTATCAGATTTCGCCGTAGCAGATTCTATAAAATACGGAATAAAACTAGCAGCATTTTTTTCAACAAAAATGGCATCTATTCCTTTAAAATCAATAGGCTTACCTAAGGCGTGCTCCAATATAATTTGGCCCGTAATGCCATGGGGTGCTACAATTTTTCCAATATGTATGTATTCGCTCATAGATTCAATTAACAATCATTCCAAAAACAAAATTAATGCTTTTTTTATCGCGGATGCCTTCATAAAAAAACCCCCGATTCCGACGAACGGAAACAGGGGTCATTATTAAAGCTAGATTAATTTTAAAATTATTCTGCAGCTGGTGTTTCTTCAGCAGTTGGCGCTGATTCTGCTACCTCTGCTTCTGCTACTGGAGCCGCTTCTTCAGCTACAACTTCAGCAACTACTTCAGCAATAGGTTCAGCTACTTTTTTAACAACTGGTACATAAACTTTCTTCGCAGCTTGTACTTTTTTATGGGCTTCATTTTTGCTTGCGATATTAGCTTCATGCTCTGCAAACCAAGTTTGGAACTTAGCCATAGCTGTTGCTTCATCAAACAATTCTAATTTAACACCACGTAATAAGTGTTTTAAATAAAGAACGCCTTTGAAAGATAAAATACGATGAACGGTGTCTGTAGGTTGAGCACCTTTGTTTAACCACTCTAAAGCTTTTTGTACCAATTTTTTGGATGAATTTACCATCTCTTGGTGCGCGTCCGTCGGCTACTACTATAAAGTAGAAAGGCCTTTTTTTACTACCATGACGCTGTAGTCTCATTTTTACTGCCATGTTAAATAGATATTTATTGGCGTTAAGAAATAGGGTTAATAGGCGGCGAAGATAATAAAAAATGGTGAAACCGACAGGGTAAACTTAAAATAAATTTTTAAGGTAGTTGATTATCAATCAGTTATCTTCTTAAGCCTGGTAATTTACCCCCCATTCCACCCCCTGCCATTTGACCATTCATTTGTTTCATCATCTGTTTCATTTGATCAAACTGCTTAATAAATGCATTGATCTCCCCAATATCCTTTCCGGATCCTTTTGCAATTCTTTGCTTACGGCTAGGTGAAAGTAAATCCGGGTTTCGTCTTTCTAACACCGTCATAGATTGTATAATCGATTCGACTGCTTTAAATGAATTATCATTAATATCTACATCTTTTAAACTTTTACCCATCCCAGGAATCATTCCCATCAAATCCTTTAAGTTGCCCATCTTTTTAATTTGCTGAATCTGTGATAAAAAATCTTCGAAATCAAATTGATTTTTTCTAATTTTTTTCTCTAGTTTTTTAGCTTCAGCTTCATCGTATTGCGCTTGCGCTTTTTCAACCAATGAACTAATATCACCCATTCCTAAAATTCGTTGCGCCATCCGATCAGGATAAAAAATATCAAGGGTGTCCATTTTTTCACCGCTGCTCATAAACTTGATGGGTTTATTTACAGTATACTTAATAGACAAGGCCGCACCCCCTCGAGTATCTCCATCTAGTTTAGTTAACACCACACCAGTAAAGTCTAAACGCTCATTAAACACTTGAGCAGTATTCACTGCATCCTGCCCTGTCATTGCATCTACAACAAATAAAATTTCTTGAGGCTGTATGGCTTTTTTAATATCTGCCACTTCATTCATCATGATTTCATCTACTGCTAAACGGCCAGCGGTATCTATGATGATGACATTTTTATTATTTGCTTTTGCATATGCAATTGCATTTTCTGCAATCGACACTGCATTTTTATTTTCTCTCTCTACAAAAATATCAACTCCAATTTGTTCGGCGAGCACCGTTAATTGATCCATGGCTGCAGGTCGATAAATATCAGCGGCAACTAATAAGGGTGACTTTTTTTGTGCTTTTAAATAGGTGGCCAACTTACCTGAAAAAGTTGTTTTCCCACTTCCTTGCAAACCCGCTACTAAAATAATGGTTGGACTTTTAGTCAAATCCAACAAAGAGGCTTCAGAACCCATCAATGCGGTCAATTCATCCTGTACAATTTTGACCATTAATTGTCCCGGACTAATGGCATTGATTACTTTTTCACCAATGGCCTTGTCTTTTATTTTATCAGTGAACTCTTTTGCAATTTTAAAATTCACATCCGCATCCAATAAAGCCTTACGAATGTCCTTTAAGGTATTCGCCACATTTAAATCATTAATGCGCGCCTGTCCTTTTAGGTGCTTAAACGCCGATTCTAATTTTTCACTCAAACTATTAAACATACACAAATCATTATGGGCAGCAAAGATAAGCGTTCGCAATGAGTCCTGTTTATGTTAATCACTGCAAAATTTTAATATTTTGTTTTAATTTATGAGTATTTTAATATTTCTTATGCTATTGATTTACAATTAGTTATGCAAATTTTAGGATTTAATCTACACCTGCTTTAAAAGGTGTGAATGAATTAACTAAAAAAATACTTGGAACCTACCAATTATTTAATATCATTGCAACTAACGAGCCCATCAATAAAGTGGGTAAAGATGTATGAGTAAGAAACAATTATTTACACTTGAATTTCCTGTGAGATGCTCACCAAATATATTATTTGAGTTTTTGTCCACTGCTTCTGGTTTACAAGAATGGTTTGCAGATAAAGTTGATGAATGGGAAAATGTATTTAGCTTTTCCTGGAATGGTGGCGTGCCTGATAAAGCAGAATTATTGGACCAAGAATTAGACAAATTCATCAAATTTAAATGGCTACACAGCGAAAAAAACGAATACTTTGAATTTAGAATTGAGAAAACAGAAATCTCTAATCAAACCATTTTAATCATCAAAGATTTTGCTGAAAAAAATGATATAAAAGATCAAAGTCGTCTTTGGGAATATCAAATTAAAGAGCTATTTCATCGTGTAGGTGGTAGCTAGTTATTACAAAAGCCTTGTTCAAAAAATTAGACATACTAATTCTACGCGCATTTATTGCGCCTTTTTTGGCAGCATTGACCATTTGTATTTTTGTGCTGACCATGCAATTTTTTTGGTTATACATTGATGATTTAGTAGGCAAGGGTCTTGATGTATTAACCATCTTAGAATTAGTGGGCTTAGTTTCGGTAAGTACTTTTACAACAGCACTCCCCTTAGCATTGTTGTTTTCATCCATCATGACATTTGGAAATTTAGGAGAAAGCTTCGAACTCGTTGCTATTAAAGCTGCGGGTATCCCATTGATTCGATTTATGCGTCCCTTATTTTTATTTTCGATTTTAATATCTGGGCTTGCTTTTTTGTTTGCGAATAATATCATTCCAGTGACGCAAATGAAGCTCACCAATTTAAAATACGAAATCATTGTAGCCAAGCCTGCCATTGATTTAAAGGAAGGCGTGTTTTATGATAAAATTGACGGCTATGTGATTAAATTAGGAAAAAAAGAAGCCAATGATAGTGTGATTCACAATATTGTCATTTTTGAAAAAAGATTTGGACTACAGGATAATTACTTGATTGCAGAATCTGGCGTGATGAGAGTTTCGGCGAATAAAAAATTTTTAGAGTTCGTCATGTATAACGGATGGCGTTATCAGGAAAGAGGTTTACGCACCACCACGAATACCGAATTTACGCGTCTGTATTTTAAAGAATATAAAAAAGTATTTGACTTAAAAAGTTTCCAATCTAATAAATCAAGTGATATACTTTATGATCCTAAAATGCTAAGTGTTCGACAATTAGGGAAAGCCATAGATTCAATTGCTAATAAGGATAGTGTTTATGTGAAAAGAATGACGCAGGAAATAGTTCCTTATTTACATTTCATGCAATACAAGGATAGTTTATCATTATTTAATAAAAAAATTACATTTCATATCAATAAGCTAAATCAGCTGATTCCTGATTCAATAGCTTCAGGTGTTCAAGATGCCGCAGTATATCAAATGACCAATATCGAAGGAAGCCTTAAATTATTAAGCCAAATATATATTGATAATAAAAAGACAGAAGCCATACATAGTATTGAATGGCATCGCAAATTCACTTTGTCCATTGCTTGTTTGGTATTATTTTTAATTGGCGCCCCACTTGGATCAATAATTAGAAAAGGGGGATTGGGGACACCGATGATCTGCGCTATTGTTTTTTTCATTTTCTTTTTCTTACTTAACAATGTTGGTGAAAAATTAGCAAAATCAGATCAATGGACCGTATACTATGGAATGTGGTTATCCTCCATCATTTTAATACCAATTGGATTGTTTTTAACCTACAAAGCCATGCGTGATTCTCAGCTGTTAAACCAAGAATTTTACTACCGACTTTTACAACCAATTAAGGTAACTTTACGGAAGTACTTTAAAAAATAATCCAATGTCAAAACCTACACAAAACCGCCGCCAGTTTATTGCTAATTCTGGTAAAGCTGGTATCGCTATTGCAGCCATGCCACTGATTTCAAAAATAACAACCAATGTATTTGAAGTAAGTGCTTACCAACAGCAGGCACTCCCTTATGCTTATAATGCATTAGAGCCTTATATTGATGCAATGACCATGGAAATTCATTATTCTAAACACGCAGCCACTTATGCAAAAAATTTAGGAGATGCTTGTACAGCTGAAAAAGTAGATATGAATGCGACTAGTTTAAATGATTTACTAAAAAATATTTCACACTACTCACCTAAGATGCGCAATAATGCGGGTGGTCATTATAATCATGAATTATTTTGGCAGTTAATGAAACCTGCTCCTGCAACAGCCCCAACGGGAGAATTAGCAGATGCTATTACAAAAGCATTTGGTTCCTTTGACGCTTTTAAAACAAGTTTTGGTGAAGCAGCAAAAACAAGATTTGGAAGTGGTTGGGCTTGGTTGGTCTTCAAAAAAGAAAGTGGATTGGCCATCAGCTCTTCGCCTAATCAAGATAATCCACTCATGGATATAGCTGAAGTAAAAGGGTTCCCATTATTAGGATTGGATGTTTGGGAACATGCTTACTATTTAAAATATCAAAACAAGCGTCCGGATTACATCAATGCTTGGTGGAATTTGGTGAATTGGGAATATGTTCAAAAAAGATATGCCGAGGCGACTCATTAAACTATCTGCTCGTGCAAAAATCAAAACAGAATTTAAAAATTCAATTTTTTGTAACCAGTTTAAGTATTATTTTATTCGTACTTAAATTTGTGGCTTATTTCATGACGCATTCTTTGTCTGTTTTATCAGACGCCTTAGAAAGTATTGTCAATGTATTAGCCGGCTTAATTGGATTGTATAGTTTATATGTTGCGTCCAAGCCAAAGGACAAAGATCACCCTTATGGACATGGCAAGGCTGAATTTGTTTCCGCTGCTTTTGAAGGCAGTTTAATTATTACAGCAGGAGGTATCATTTTATATGAATCTATCTTAACTTTTTTCGAACCCACAAGCTTACATAATCTCGACAATGGAATTTGGGTTCTATTATCTACTGCTGTATTAAATATGGCCGCTGGATTGGGTGCAAAAGCCATAGGAAAAAAGAATAAATCTTTGGCACTTAGTTCAAGTGGTCAACATTTACTTATAGACAGCTATACCACTTACGCAGTTGTTATTGGTATTGGTTTAGTCATGTATACAGGCTATACTGGAATTGATGCCATCATTGCCATTGCTATGGGCTTATGGATTATCTACAATGGTTATAAAATTATTCGAGAATCACTTGCAGGAATTATGGATGAAGCAGATATGGCTTTATTAGAATCTGTCATTCATGAATTAAATTTAATTCGACATCCTAATTGGATTGATATGCATAATTTAAGGGTGATTAAGTACGGCGCATTAATGCATATTGATTGTCATCTAACAGTGCCTTGGTATTTTAATGTGAATGAAGCGCATGAAGCTGTTGATGCGTTTACCAATTTAATTAAAAATAAATTCGGAGATAGTGTTGAATTTTTTGTACACACCGATGGATGTATGCCATTTAGTTGCCCCATATGTACAATTGAAAATTGCGAAAAAAGAAAATCCCCATTTCAAAAAAAGCTGGAATGGAATAAGGATAATGTGTTATCCGATTTGAAACATCAAATGAATTAAACAGACCAATACTATATTTACTTACTGAAAAATATGACAAAATGAATCAATGGAAACAATACCAAGAGGAAAATAAAACTCGTTTTTTAGAAGAACTCTTAGCCCTATTGCGCATTCCAAGTATCAGCGCTAAAACCGAGCATAGTGCTGATATGTTGACCTGTGCTAAAGCAGTGGAGCAATCCCTGATAGAAGCGGGTGCGCCCATTACAAAAATTTATGAAACAGCTGGGCATCCTATTGTATATGCCGAAATAATGACCGACCCTAGCTTTCCCACCGTTTTGGTTTATGGACATTATGATGTACAACCCGCTGATCCATTGGAATTATGGCATAGCAATCCATTTGACCCCACTATCAAAGACGGGAAAATATTTGCGCGCGGCGCTTGTGATGACAAGGGGCAATTTTATATGCATGTGAAAGCATTGGAAATTATGACACAAACAAAATCATTATGCACTAATATTAAATTTATTATCGAAGGGGAGGAGGAAATTGGAAGTCCTCATTTAGCTCAATTTGTAAAAGCACATACTGATTTATTAAAAGCAGATGTCATTTTAATTAGCGATACTGCAATGATCAGCATGGATAATCCCTCCATCGATATTGGCGTCAGAGGCTTAAGTTATATTGAGATTGAATTAACAGGACCTAACCGCGACTTACATAGTGGTGTGTATGGTGGTGCAGTCGCCAATCCTATAACCATACTTGCTAAAATGATTGCAAGTTGTCACGATGAAAACAATCATATTACCATTCCAGGTTTTTATGATGATGTGATGAATTGTACCGATGAAGAAAGAAACAAAATGTCCAATGCTCCCTTTGATGAAAATGAATTTAAAGCAGACTTAGGAATACAAAATGTATGGGGCGAAAAAGGATACACCACTAATGAAAGAACAGGTATTCGACCCACTTTAGAAGTGAATGGTATTTGGGGTGGCTACACAGGCGAGGGAGCTAAAACTGTTTTGCCTTCTAAAGCATTTGCAAAAATATCTTGTCGATTAGTTCCCAATCAGTCTTCAGAAAAAATAACTAGTATGGTGTTAGCACATTTTAAAAAAATAGCACCTGCCAATGTAACGGTGCATGCATTTGAACATCATGGAGGAGAACCTTATATTACACCTATTGATTCTCATGAATATCAAAGCGCTGCTAAGGCCATTGCAGCAACATTTGGAAAGGACCCCATCCCTGTTAGAGGCGGTGGTAGTATTCCCATTTGCTCTTTATTTGAAAAAGAATTAGGGGTAAAAATTGTGTTCATGGGATTTGGATTGGATAGTGATAATTTACACAGCCCTAATGAAAAATATGATATTGTCAATTTTTATAAGGGCATCGAAACCATTCCCTATTTCCATCAATTTTTTGCCGAAAAAAAATCTTAGTGCATGAAGGGGCAAGATGATTTAAAAAAAATAGAAAAGAAAAAAGTAAGGTTAGATAAATACCTGTGGTGTATCCGAGTTTTCAAAACTCGAAGCCAGGCCACAGAAGCGATTGACAAAGGTCGCGTTAAAATAAAAGGGGAATCCGTAAAAGCTTCTAGAAATGTAGTGATCGGCGATGAATATGAAGCTCGAACAGAACATAAAAATTGGGTGCTTAAAGTGACCCAGATTTTAGAAGTAAGAATGGCCTATTCCGAAGCCATCAAATATTACGAAGACCTTACTCCTATTGAAGAAATAGAACGCGTTAGACAAGTCGCTTCCAGTTTTCAGACCGGAAAAAGATTAAGTAAAGTAGGAAGGCCTACTAAAAAAGACAGGCGCGATTTGGGTGAATTATTAGACTAAGGCAAGTCAATTTTGTTTCTTTATCTTTGTTTTATGACCATCGAAATTTTATCCGTTCTTCCAGAACTTTTAACCAGCCCCTTTGAACACAGTATGATGAAAAGGGCGCAGGAAAAAGGCATTCTTACTATACAATTACACTCACTGAGAAAGTGGGCTGTCAATAAACATGGTCAAGTGGATGACTATCAATATGGCGGGGGCGCTGGCATGGTAATGATGTGTGAACCCTTAGCCAATGCAATTGATGAATTACAAAAAGAAGCTCCATTTGATGAGATTATTTTTATGACACCCGATGGAAAACCATTGGAACAAAAAGAAGTGAACACCCTTTCATTAAAAAATAGAATTCTAATTATTTGCGGACATTACAAAGGCATTGATCAACGTATTCGTGACTTATATGTGACGCGTGAAATATCTATTGGCGACTATGTATTAAGTGGCGGCGAATTGGCAGCAGCAGTTTTAGTGGATGCTATTGGCCGTATCATTCCTGGTGTATTAAATGATGAAACTTCGGCATTAACTGATTCCTTTCAAGATAATTTATTAGCCCCTCCTGTTTATTCGCGACCTGCAGAGTTTAGGGGTTTGCCCGTACCTCCCATTTTACTGACAGGTGATCACAAAAAAGTAGAAGAATGGAGACAAGAACAAGCGATACAAAGAACAAAAGAGCGCAGACCTGATATATTAGACAAGGATTAACCGCTTGTAATATTAAACCGCTATTATCCATACACAAAGTAGATTTTACAGCAAGATACCCTCATATTTGCACCACAATTACATATATGGGTCGTTTACGATTTTTAGTCTTTTTATTTTTACTATCTGCCCATGTATTAGTGGCGCAGCGAGTGACTGAATTTCAACAAAATTTTCAGACCAGCATTCGCCCAACTACCTCCATTATAAAAATTGATGGCGTATTAGATGAAGCGGTTTGGGCAACCAGCCAAGTAGCCAAGGATTTTTATAAAAAATACCCTAGTGATATTGGACCGGCTAAACAACAAACCGAAGCCCGCTATACTTATGATGATAAAAATTTATACTTTGCCTTTAAAGTATACGATAGTGGTGCTTTTATAACAACAGGTTTAAAAAGAGACAATGGTCATGATGGCAATGATGGCATTGGAATCATATTAGACCCATTGAATTTAAAATCAAATGGATTTTATTTTGTAGTAAGTGCCTTAAATGTTCAATCTGAAGATCAATTAATCAACTCCATGGAAAAAGGTCCTGAATGGAGTTGGGATACGAAATGGTTTTCTGCAACAAAAAATTATGGTACATATTGGATTGCTGAAATCATGATTCCATTTAAATCAATTCGATACGATCCAAGTCAAAAAAAATGGGGTATTAATTTTTTAAGAGTAGATGCGAAAAACAATGAATACTCTGCTTGGACAAAAGTGCCTGTCAATTTTAGATCCTATGATATTGGGTACACTGGTGTTTTAAATTGGGAAGGGGAAATTCCAAAGTTGACAAATAATATTATTTTACAACCCTATATAACAGGGGATGCTAATGAGGATGTTGAAAATCACAAATCTTTAAATGCTAATGGTAATGCAGGTTTTGATGCCAAACTAACCTTGAATTCATCTTTGAATTTAGACTTAACGGTGAACCCCGATTTTTCACAAGTGGAAGTGGACAAACAAGTTTCTAACTTAACTCGATTTGATATTTTTTTACCTGAAAAGCGTAATTTTTTTATGGAGAACTCTGATTTGTTTTCCAATTTTGGTATTCCTCCTATTAGACCATTTTATTCAAGAACCATTGGGCTAGACAAGGAGGGGAATAGAATTCCAATTTTATTTGGAGCGCGCTTATCTGGTAATTTATCGCCGCGTACCAGGATCGGCGTGATGAATATGCAAACAGGTAGACAAGGAAATTATTCGCCTGAAAATTTTTCAGCTTTGACTTTACAAAAAAGTGTTTTAAAAAGATCAGTAATTAAAAGCTACTTTTTAAACAGAGAAAATTATATTTCCGCAGCCGAAGAAAAAGCCAACCCCTTAGATCGTTATGGTCGAAATGCAGGCGTTTCCTTTGAGTACTCGAACCCTGAAGGCACTGTCAGTTCCTGGACGAACTATAATTTAGCAATGAAGCCCGGTATTAATGACCTAAACGCCTATTATGAAGCTGGAATAGGTTATGATACTAGAACATTAGGCATGATACTTGATTTCACTAATGTTGGAAAAAACTATTATACCGATATGGGGTATGTGCAGCGCATCAATAATTATGACGCTATTAGAGATACTGTTATTCGAGTGGGCTTTAAACACATCTTTACCGAATTGAGTTATAAGATCATGCCCATAAAAGGACTGATCGGAAAAATAGAATTTAATTTACAAAATTATGCTGCTTTTAACCCAGATAATACTTTAAATGAAAACCAGCTAGGCTTCACTTTTAAAACAGATTTTAAAAATGCTTCGTTTTTTAAAGCACAACTATCAAACGATGCTATTAATTTATTATACCCTATTTCATTTACGAATGGGACACCATTGCCGGCAGCTCAATATCAGTTTACTAATTTGACCTTTTCTTATATGTCGGATATGCGTAAATTATTTAGTTGGTTCACCGAACTAACTTTTGGACAGTTTTATAATGGAAATATAAAAAGTTATAGCAGTGGAATTACCTTAAGAAGAAGACCCAATTTGAATGTGAGTATCCGTGGCGAATTTAATAAAATTGAATTACCCTATCCCTATGGAAGCGCCAATCTATTTTTAATATCTCCGCGCATTGAATACAATTTTAATACTAAATTATTTTGGACTACTTTCTTACAATACAATACTCAGGGAAATAATTTCAACATCAATAGCCGATTACAATATAGGTACAGGCCTATGAGTGACTTTTTCCTAGTATACACCGATAACTATTTTACCGACCCCTTATTTAAAAATAAAAACCGAGCACTTATCTTTAAGTTCAGTTATTGGTTTAATTTGTGATGGTAATGATACTTTTATGAATCAACCCTTTTCGGTTTCAGGTCAATATGTAGATATTCTAGGAAAGCAAATTTATCCAGCCACCCTTTATATAGAGCAAGGGCGGATAAAGACTATCATACCCTGCAAGGAAGCGCCCATGCAGTATTTATTGCCCGGCTTTATCGACAGCCATGTCCATATTGAAAGTAGCATGCTTATACCAAGCTCCTTTGCAAGACTAGCGGTTACACATGGTACCATTGGTACTATTAGTGACCCTCATGAAATAGCTAATGTTTGTGGCGTGGAAGGAGTGCATTACATGATTAATAATGGGAAAAAAGTTCCTTTTCATTTTTTCTTTGGTGCACCTAGTTGTGTTCCAGCCACCATTTTTGAAACAGCAGGTGCCAGCATTGATAGTACTCAAGTGGCCGAACTATTAGCCTCAAAGGATATTTATTATTTAAGCGAGATGATGAATTTCCCAGGTGTTTTAAATAAAGAGGAGGAAGTCATCAAAAAAATAAATGCAGCAAAAAAACTAGGCAAGCCGGTTGATGGTCATGCGCCAGGGTTAAGAGGTGAGGATGCAAAAAATTATATTGAAGCTGGCATGAGCACAGATCACGAATGTTTCACTATCGAAGAAGCTTTAGATAAATTATCTTTTGGAATGCATATTTTAATTAGAGAAGGCAGTGCAGCTAAAAATTTCGAAGCACTGTATCCATTGATAGATACGCATCCAGATCATATCATGTTATGCAGCGATGATAAGCATCCTGACAGTTTATTGGAAGGACATATCAATACACTATGTGCAAGAGCGGTCGCCAAGGGAATGAATCCATTTAATGTTTTAAGAGCAGCTTGTCTCAACCCAGTGGACCATTATGGTTTACCTACCGGAAAAATGCAAATAGGCGACCCTGCTAATTTTATTGTGGTTAAGGATTTAATTTCTTTCGAGGTACAACAAACTTATATTAATGGTGCAATGGTTGCAGAAAATGGAAATTCCTTTATGGATGCTGTCGTTGAAACAACCATTAATCAATTTGATGCAAAAAAATTGAATGAAGCAGATATAAAAATTCATGCCGCCGACTATCCAACATCGAATGGTAAAATTCCTGTGATTGAAGCCATCGATGGTCAATTGATTACCCATTGCTTATGGATGCCTCCTACTTTAAGTGAAGATGCATTCATATCGGATATAGAACAAGATATACTGAAAATAGTGGTGTTTAATCGATATCATGCAGCCCCACCTAAAATGGCTTTAATAAAAAACTTTGGTTTTAAAAGAGGCGCCATTGCTTCAACAGTAGCGCATGATAGTCATAATATTATTGCAGTGGGTGTATCCGATACCGATTTAATGAATGCCATCAATTTAGTGATTCATGAAAAAGGAGGCATTAGTTGCGTGGATGGGGATGAACATAAAATAATTGGATTACCAGTGGCTGGACTAATGAGTACAGGGGACCCATATCAAATAGCAGCCGACTATACCGAAATTGATAAAATGGCAAAGGGATTAGGTAGTCGTTTAGGCTCCCCCTTTATGACCCTGAGTTTTATGGCATTATTAGTGATTCCACATCTTAAATTAAGCGACAAGGGCTTATTTGATGGAGATCATTTTAAATTATTTTAAAATTGCCTTGAAGAAACTTAGATTTGAAACAAAATAATCTGTCATGGTACATCATTTAAGCGAAAAACACAGTTTAATAAGTAATTGGATTGCAGAATTAAGAGATGTGCAAGTTCAAAAAGATCGTATGCGTTTTAGACGCAATATTGAACGCATTGGTGAAGTGATAGCCTATGAAATGAGTAAAGGAATGGCACATAAAATAGTAGAAACCACAACGCCATTGGGTATTCATGCCTCAAAAGTATTAGCCGAACAACCCGTCATTGCCACTATTTTAAGAGCAGGACTACCCTTACACCAAGGTATGTTGAACTATTTTGACAAAGCAGACAATGCATTTATATCTGCTTATCGAAAACATCATGAGGATGGTAGTTTTGAAATCAGTATCGAATACTTAAGTTGTCCCGATTTAAATAATAGAATATTAATTGTAGCCGACCCCATGTTGGCCACCGGCGCCTCTTTAGTGGAAACCATCAAAGCCATTACCAAAACACAAAAGCCTAAGGAAATTCATATTGCTGTTGCCATTGCAAGTAAAAAAGGTATTGAAAATGTCCAAGCAACCCTAGGCGTAAATGTGCCTATCTGGTGTGGCGATATTGACGAAGTGCTGAACGACCATAGTTATATTGTACCAGGATTAGGGGATGCAGGCGACCTTTCATATGGTACCAAAATGCAATCCTAAACTATTACTAAAGGAGTAGTTCGTATCTTTAACTTAAATCAAGCGACTTGCTCAAAGAACTTATTTTATCTATTCGTGCTTATTTTGCAGCACATCGATTTATTCTACAACACCAATTGTGGAAGTGGATGATTATTCCTGGAATACTTTATGCTTTTTTATTTGTAGTAGGTATGGGTTATTTTACAGAAACATCGAGCACTTTTATTGAATGGATTATTTTAAGAACAGGATTAAAAACTTGGCTAGACAGTATTAGTAGTGATTGGCTTGGATTTTTTATTACCATGGGAAGTTTTTGGTTATGGTTTACTTTATTCTTATTTTATTTTGCCTTATTTAAGTATCTTTTTTTAATTCTGTTTTCACCTTTCTTTTCTTTTTTACATTTGAAATTAGAGTCTATCCAAAAGGACATCCCTTTTGTTTTGGATACCCCCTCATATAAAAAATTAATAAGTAGGGCCGTGTTATTAAACCTTACAAATCTATTGTGGCAAACGGTTTATTTAATTCCCATCGTCATATTTTGTTCTATACCACTCATCGGTTGGTTCACGCCTATATTCACTATTCTAATGGAATGTTATTTTTTTGGATATGGCATGTTGGACTATGGCTTAGCTACAGAGAAAAAAAATAAAGTAGCTTCCGCCGATTATGTAGCCAATCATAAAGGCCTTCCTATTGGCAATGGTCTGCTATTTTATATGCTGCATCTAGTTCCTATTGTAGGATGGATGGTAGCCCCTTTTTATGCATTAATTGCTGCCCATATCAATATTCAACAAGTTAAAGATTCCCGCTAATGCCTTTAGGAAAAGTATTTTTATTGCCCATGTTACTCCATGAAGAAGGAGCAGACAGTTTGCCCGCTGCCACACTTAGTTGGATACAACAATGTGATGCTTTTTTTGTGGAGAACGAAAAAACAGCAAGGCGATTCTTTAAAAAGTTATGGAAAGAAATGGTGATCGACGATTATGTGTGGCACACCATACATAAAGTTGAAAATGAACAAATCAATTCATTTTTACATTTATTGCAACAAGGAAAAAATATCGGTATTGTTTCGGAAGCAGGTTGTGCAGGTATTGCCGATCCTGGTCAAATATTAGTTGCCGCTGCACAAGAATTGGGCGCGGAGGTGAAACCTTATACTGGACCTTCTTCCTTATTATTAGCTTTAATGGCTAGTGGCATGAATGGGCAATTATTTCAATTCCATGGATACCTACCTATTGATGCACTAGAAAGAAAGAAAAAAATTCAATCCCTTGAATCCGACTTGAAACAAACTAATGGAACTCATTTATTTATTGAAACCCCCTACCGAAATAACCAATTATTAGAAGCCATCATTCAATATTGTCATCCCAATACAAGGTTGTGCATTGCAATGGACATTACAGCACCAACGGAGTGGATCAAAACAAAAACGGTAGGCTATTGGAAAAACAACAAACCTGAATTACATAAAAAATTAGTTGTTTTTTTATTGGGCGCCTAAAGGTATTTACCGCAAATATTAGTTTCGCATTTATAATTATTATCAGGCATGGAAAAGTCCCATGCCCATTGGAGAGCAGCGCATCCCCTGCTATTTATATCAAGTGCGCTTTGTATTGGATACAGCATCGCATCTCAAATTGATATTCCAACCAACGCATTCCTTACATGGTCTTTAAGTATCATGTTGATCAGCATGCTGATCATATTATTGACAAAACAATTTTTATTAAGCAATTGGATACAAGGCACTCTAGTTTTAATGATATTAGTAAGTTGGGGAGGAGCGCTTTATTTAGCAACGCAAAAACAAGATTTATTTCAGATCCCCTATCCTCATGCGATTATCAATGAGGCAAGGCAATGGATGATTCTTAAAATAAATAAATCCATCACAGATAATGATGCCAATGGATTTGCGCAAGCATTACTCATGGGCGTTAAAACAGACATTAATAAAGATATTCTGAAAGCCTACACTCAATTAGGTATTATACATATTATTGCCATTAGTGGCATGCATTTAGATATTCTTTTTAAAAATGCACTCTTTATAACCCATTGGCTTCCGCGAAAAAGATTTTGGCTAGTATTGGAACTCGTACTGATATTAAGTGCTGTATGGATCTATACTTTTATCGCCTATGCAAGTCCTTCTGTCGTGAGGGCCAGTCTCTTTTTTTCAATTTATTTTATGGGTAGTTTTTTAAACCAACCTAGGTATACATTAAATTGTGTTGCAGCTGGATTATTTATGATTCTATTTTTTGATATACATAGTATCCATCATATTGGGTTGCAATTATCCTATGCCGCCGTAATTGGAATTCATTTATTTTATCCCTTATTTGATAAAATGCTGCCCATGGATAATATTATTTTAAAATGGATGTGGCGCAATATGTGTGTCAGTTTTGCGGCCCAACTGACTACATTGCCCATTTTGCTATTTCATTTTCATCAACTATCCACCTTGGTCATCATAAGTAATTTTATCATGGTTCCTTTAAGCACCCTTTTGCTATATGCCTTGTTTATACTTATTCTAGCCCCCCATCAAATGCAAATCAGTGCTTACCTTGGAAACTGGATTCAACATTATATTCAGTGGCTAAATAAGGGGGTAGTCTATTTTTACGAGCAAGCTATTGGGACCCCTTTTGTTATTCAAATGTCAGCATTACAAGTGTTGGGCTATTACGCTGGGCTGTTTTTAGTTTACTTATGGCTGTATCAGAGACAAGCAAAATACCTTATTTATAGTTTGGTCATTTTAACTCTATTTTCTTTGATAAAGTTATTCAGCCTATAAGTCCCCTTTTTGTGGAAAATCTACAAAAATTAAAAATAGCAAAGCGCTTACCTTTGACTATGGAAAAGAAAATACAATCAGCCCTTATTTCTGTCTTTTATAAAGATGGCTTAGAACCACTAGCAAGAACCTTACAACAACTAAATATTACCATCTACTCAACAGGCGGTACTCAAAAATTTTTAGAAGATTTAGGCATCCCCTGTGTTTCTGTTGAATCGGTAACAGGCTATCCTTCCATTTTAGGGGGTAGGGTAAAAACCTTACATCCCTCTGTCTTTGGAGGTATACTAGGACGTCGTTATGAGGAACAGGATTTAATTGAAATGGCCCAATACAAAATACCAGCCCTTGACTTAGTTATTGTTGATTTATATCCATTTGAGGAAACGCTTAAAAATACGAACGAGGAAAAAGCTATTATCGAAAAAATTGATATTGGTGGGCCTTCTATGATTCGTGCAGCAGCAAAGAATTTCAGAGATTTAGTGGTGTTATCGGCAAAGGACGACTATCAAAAATTAAATCAGTTACTACTTGATCAAAATGGAAGCACTACCCTTGAGCAACGTAAAGCTTTTGCAGCCAAAGCATTTGAAGTAGTGATGCATTACGATATTGCCATTAGTGATTATTTTAATCCAGGTGTTGGAAAAGTATTAAGGTATGGTGAGAACCCTCATCAAGTGGCTACATTTTATGGCAACCTAGATGATTGGTTTACGCAATTACATGGTAAAGAATTATCTTATAATAATTTAGTGGATGTGGATGCAGCCATTGCATTAATTGCAGAATTGCCTAGTATCAGTTTTGCCATTATCAAACATACCAATGTATGTGGTGTTGCCAATCGTACCAATGTATTTGAAAGTTGGCAATCTGCTTTAGCGGGTGACCCTGAAAGTGCTTTTGGTGGCGTGCTGGTGACCAACGGAAAAATTGACTTAGCCACTGCCGAAGCCATTCAAGAAATATTTTTTGAAGTTTTAATTGCACCTGCATTTGATGCGGATGCCTTAACCATTTTAACTGCAAAGAAAAATAGAGTATTACTACAAAGTAAACCAGGCGCTCATTTCAAGGAAACGCAAAAAAAATCTATCTTAAACGGAAGTTTAGAACAAGGATTAGATACAGGTAATTATACTCAGTGGGATGAAGTGGGAGCTAGACCTTGCACTGATAAAGAAAAAGAAGATTTAATTTTTGGAAATATTATTTGTAAGCATTTAAAAAGTAATGCCATTGCTTTAATAAAAAATAAACAACTTGTAGGCAAGGGCTGTGGTCAAACAAGTAGAGTGGATGCCTTAAGACATGCCATTGAAAAAGCAAAACAATTTAAATTTGATTTAAAAGGAGCCACCCTTGCATCAGATGCTTTTTTCCCTTTTGATGATTGTGTTCGTATTGCACATGAGGAAGGAATTGAAGCCTATATTCAACCAGGAGGTTCTGTTAGAGATAAGGATAGTATTGCATATTGTCAAGCAAATGGTTTAGCAATGGTGATGACACAACTAAGACATTTTAAGCACTAAATCACTCATTCAATATAATAAGCCCCTGTTATGGCCAATACAAAAAAAGCCTATTTCGCTGTTGCCGTAACGAGTTTAGTTTGGGGTACTACTTGGGTGGCGAGTAAAATGGGTGTTTCTCATGTACCTGCTTTTCAATTTGCTAGCATAAGACAATTTTTAGGTGGTATTATTTATGTCAGCTTTTTTTTAATAAAAGGAGAAGGGCTTCCTACCGCAAAGCAATTTTTATGGCTCATCCCCATGTCTTTTTTAATGTTTGTTTCCTCTAATGGAATCGCCACATATGGATTACAATTTATCACCAGTGGATTAGCCGCCTTAATTGCAGCCTTATATCCTTTATCGGTGGTATTAATTGAACGGTTTTATTTTAAAGCAATAAAAATAACAGCTCCTACACTGATTGGGTTGGTATTGGGTTTATTGGGAATTGTGTTCATATTTTACAAGGACAGTTTACAAATGCACGGAAAAAATTATCCTTTAGGCGTGGCCCTCTCTCTTTTTGCAATGCTCACTTGGAGTGTTGGTTCGGTTATTATATCAAGAAGTAAAATAAATATAAACGCTTATTACTCTATTGGTTGGCAAATGCTGATTAGTGCTGCTACCATGGGTTGCGTTACACTTTATACAAGTAATTATATTCCACTACAATCCATTCCACTAAGCACCTGGGGCGTTATCATTTATATGGTATTGGGGGGTTCTATTTTTGCTTTTATATCTTTTATATACAGCATGAAACATTTACAACCGGCTATCGCTTCCTTATATGCTTATATTAATCCCATTGTAGCCATCTGGGTTGGATCATTACTATTAGATGAAAAAATGTCGGCAACAAGTATTATTGGTACCGTATGTACCTTAGTAGGCGTATATGTGGTGAATAATAGTTTAAAAAATCAAAAGGATCCTGTGCATGCCATTGCAGATGCGGACGGAATGTAAAATTACTTTTTGTGCGCTTCTTTCCAAAGTTGATTAAAAGTTTTCTTAGGGAATTCCAAGGGGGCGCGTTGATTGGACCAGCCCTTAAACATTTTATTGATTAGCCAATTTTTAATGGGGGCGGTGCCTTGGTTCATCAACATTCGATTGAGCGAGGCTTGCTTCCACATTTTCCATGCAAATTTTTCAGCAAAATTAGTTTCGCCTAATACCACCGACTCTCTCCTATTTTCCAATAGCAATTCATGTACATTTATTTTTACTGGACAAACTTCAGTACAATTACCACATAAACTTGAAGCATAACTTAAATGTTTATAATCATGCATACCTCTTAAATGCGGTGTAATCACACTTCCAATGGGACCACTATAAGTAGTATCATAAGCGTGGCCTCCAATATTTTTATAAACAGGACAAGCATTTAAACAAGCACCACAACGAATACAATACAAAGCTTCTCTTGCTTTGGCATTAGATAATAATTCGGTACGTCCGTTGTCTAATAAAATAACATACATTTCTTCTGGTCCATCAGACTCACCTGGTTGTCTAGGGCCTGTAATAATACTATTGTAAACAGTGATTTGTTGACCAGTTCCATAAGTAGCTAACAAAGGCCAAAACAAGCCTAAATCGTTCATTGAAGGAATTGTTTTTTCGATGCCTACTACTACAATATGTGTTTTTGGCCAAGACACAGACAAGCGCGCATTGCCTTCGTTTTCGGTTAATGCAATACCCCCAATATCAGATAAAATAAAATTAGCACCAGAAATTCCAATTTCTGCTTGCACATATTTTTCACGTAAATTTTTTCTTGCAACTAAAGTTAATTGTTCAGGGGTCAATGAAATATCAGTACCCAAATGTTCATTAAATAATTTCGCTACATCTTCCTTGCTTTTATGCATGGCGGGTGTTACAATATGATAGGGCGCTTCTCCATCCATTTGTTGAATATACTCACCTAAATCTGTTTCTACACTTTCTACTCCGATAGAAGTGAGATAATCATTTAAATGAATTTCCTCGGTGACCATGCTTTTACTTTTAACAACGGATTTACATTGTTTTTCTTTGCATAAGTCGCCAATAAAATTTAAAGCTTGTTCGCTGTCCTCTGCCCAAAAAACTTTAGCGCCGCGTTTTGTAATTTGATCTTCAAATTGGGTAAGGTATAAATCTAAATGCTCAATGGCTTCCCATTTTTTATTTTTTGCTAGTTCACGAACTCTATTTAAATCTGGAAATTGCGATTTGCCTTTAGGAACAACTGCATTGTATTTTGAAATATTAAAATTAAGCTTTCGTCTGTGCTCCAGATCAACCGCTTTTTTACTGCTTTTGGAATCAAATGAGTTGGCGTAAATACTTTGCATAATGATTGAACAAAAATAGCTATTTATCCTTTAGGTGTTGCGCAGAAGCCTCCAATGCTTCATAAAATTTTTCCCCATATTTGCGTATAATGGACTCCTTTAAAAAAACATAGGCAGGCACTTTTAATTTCACCCCTAAAGAACAAGCTGCCTTGCATAAATCGGCACGGGGCTCATAATTCATATACTCAATATCGGGATCTTGCTTGCTTTTTTGAACCTTGATGGGGAACAGATGACAACTAATGGGTTTCTTCCAAGGTATTTTTCCATCATTATAGGCTTGTTCAAAAGCACATTTGATGATACCAGATGGATCTCTAAATCCATAGGCACAAATTTGGCCATTTAAAGTAGGTGTGACCCAACCAAATTCTCGATCATATAAAAATTGGCCCACTTGTTTAATTTCCTTAATCCCTTCCTTAGTCATATAGGGCTCCACGACCGAATAGTATTGTTTAATAAAGTCCTTCTCTTTGTTTTCTAAAGGTGCTCCGGCATCCCCATCTTCACAACAGCCCCCTTTACATTTAGTGAGGTCGCAAACAAATTGCTCTTCAATTACCTGATCACTTACCAAAACCGAATCAATCGCTATCATAAAATTATTTGTAGTGCAAAGATATCATTATTTCCATCTAAAAGTATTCACTAAGTGCTGCACATCTTTAAATAAGAAATCGTTGTAAATAGAAAGGGAATCCGCATTGGGCGTTGTATTAAAATATAAAGCCCCTCTGAAAAAATGACGCGTTGAGTCGGTTAAAAAAAATTGATAAGCGGTTGCTACATCACCCCCAATATGAAAAAAAACACCATGTACGCCATGGGGAGTAGTAAACACAGAATCCGCTATATAAGTTGCTTTATTACTATGGTTGTTGGCAAATTTATAGGCATCATTAATTAAGGTATCTAATTGATTGGGCTTCATTTTTTTATAACTCACATATAAGGTGCCGTTTAAATTTGGAAACTGAATATTAATCCAAGCATCCGTCTTTTTATTGACTCCAAAATAATTGACATTATTATCAATGAAGGCGTACATGGGATATTCAAATTGATAATCATATTGGGGACTATCCAATAACTGATATGATTTAGCAGGAAATGTAACATTAGCATACCCTTTCTCTTTAGGGATAAAGGGGCTATTACAAGCAAGACTAATGCAAAACAGGACCCCAATAATATACATTATAAAATTACGCATTCGGAGGCTGGGATAAAATGACAGGAGTAATAATCATTTGGATTTTATGAATCCTATTTTTTTGTATTTCCAATGCTGTAAAACTAAACTGTTGAAATTTAACCACCTGTTGCAACACTGGGAATTCCCCTGCCAATTCTAAAAACAAACCAGCCATGGTATCACTTTCCCCTTTAACTGAATCAAAAGTGCTCGAAGGCAGATCAATAAAATTACATAAATCAATAATGGCAGTTTTACCTTCTACTATATAATGGAACTCATCAATTTTTTTAATGGTTGATTCTTCTTCATCAAACTCATCTTTAATATCTCCTACAATTTCCTCTAATATATCCTCTAATGTAATGATACCGCTGGTGCCGCCAAATTCATCGACCACTACAGCAAAGTGAATTCGTTTCAATTGAAATTCTTTTAATAAATCTTCGATCATTTTTTGTTCATGCACAAAAAAGGCAGGTCGTATAAGGGTTTGCCATTTAAATTGATCCGCTTCCTTTAAATGTGGTATCACATCTTTGGTATGAATCATTCCCACCACCGTATCTAAATCATCCTTAAAAATAGGAAAACGGCTATAGCTATACTCCTTAATATTATTCAATAAACTATTATAATCTTCCGCTTCATCAATACCATGCACATCTAGTCGTGTTTTCATGATTTGTTTCACTGTAATATTTCCAAATTTTACAATTCCTTTTAAAATCTTTTTTTCATTGTCTTTATGATGTGCCGAACTTGTCAACTCGATGGCGTGATCTAGTTCCTCCATACTATAGGAGGCGCCACCCGTTTTTTGCGCTAATTTCTTTTCCATCAAGTTGGTATACTTGACCATTAAGCCACTCAGGCCCGAAAAAATAAAATACACTGTCTGAATAATAAAACCAAAGTCTTGTGCAAAACGAATATTATTTTGCGTTGCCATTACTTTTGGTAAAATTTCACCAAAAAATAATAACAATAAAGTGACCACTACAATTTTAATAATAAATTCAAAACCTGGAATTGCAATTTGATCAAATACAAAAAAATGGTCCAATAATAAATTCGCAATTAAAATAATACAAATATTTATAAAGCTATTGGCGATTAACATGGAAGTCAATAACTTTTTAGGCTGCTCTAACAATTTTACTATACGCTGTAAAGGAATATGTCGCTTTGTTTTTAAAACCTGTATATCCTTGTAGGGAAGAGAAAAAAAAGCAACTTCAGATCCCGCTATAGCAAAAGATAAAAAAAGTAAAAAGCAGATTAAAAAAATCAATCCGATATCCTGTTGGAGTGAGGCAATAAACGAAACGGACAAAAAAAGGGAGTTACCCGAATGCGCTTCCAATTGTAAAGTGTTTTAATTTTTGGAAAGTTACCAATTTTTTAAGTTTTTGACCAATTTATAAACTCGCTTTCCAAAAATTGATTAATCACTTTAGGGAAAGGTAGTTGTTTGAGTTGTTGAGGGTTGACCCACAATGCCTTAGTAAAAATTGATGGTAAAGTAGCACATGGAATCAAAATGAATCTTGCTTGCAATAGCTGATGGGTTAAGGTTTGACTATACACCGAAGATGCCGCATTTTTAATGGCCAAAGGTTGTTTTAAATTTAATTTGATCTGTTTTTGATTCAAGCCTAACTGCTGCATTAAAATTTCTTTTAGATAACTCGCTTCTAAAATGGGCATACTTTTATTTTCTATTAAGTAAAACTGATATAATCCTCCCCAAATATCTCCTTCCCCTCTTTTTTGAACCAGCCATTTCCCTTTGTAGTTAAAACAAAAAAAATCGAATTGTCTTTTTTTACGCTTTATGCTTTTTAACTTAACAGGCAATTGATTTACTTGATTATTTAAAAAAGCAACGCATTTTTTTTGCATAATGCAACTTGCACAATTGGGGGCAACTGGCTTGCACACAGTAGCCCCAAAATCCATCAGGGATTGATTATAGACACCCGCTTGCTTTTTGGATAAGTTTTCTGTAGCAATTTTATTAAACAAATCTATGCCTGGTTTTGTATCTATGGGAGTGGCTATACCATAAAAGCGAGCCAATACACGAAACACATTTCCATCTACAACCGCATGAGGTAAATTATATGCAAAAGAAGCAATGGCCGATGCGGTATAAGGGCCAATTCCTTTTAAACTTAAAAGATTTTCGTAGGTGCTTGGAAATACACCCTTGTGTTGTTTACTAATAAGCCGAGCTGTAATAAGTAAATTTTTGCAACGATTATAATAACCTAATCCCTCCCATAATTTATATACTCTTTGGTCAGCTGCTTTTGCTAAATCATGAACAGTTGGAAAATTGGAAACAAACTTTTCATAATAGGACCATCCTTGTTCGACCCTGGTTTGTTGTAAAATAATTTCACTCAGCCATATTTTATAGGGGTCCTTTTCTCCTTTCCAAGGCATTGGCCTATGATTGGAGGATGAATTCCATTTTAAAAGTAATTGAGTAAAGGGTAGGGTCATATTAGCAAAAGTGCTAAAATTATAGCTAATAATGGTTATTTTTAATGAAGTTCGCGCACATTATACATTTGTACTATTTTATATATAATTAATTAATATGTATATTAACCTCAAAGATTGTCTAAAAATGTATAAAATATATTAGGATATAGTTGTAATTGGTTAAAAATTGATTTATTTTTAATACTGAACCTAAAACCAAACTTCATGAGAAAATCTGATCTCATTAATCAAATTTCTGAAAAAACTGGAATCCCAAAAGTGGATGTGCTGGTTACTTTAGAAACGATGTTTAAGGAAGTAAAAGAAAGCTTATCCAACGGTGAAAACATTTATATCCGTGGGTTTGGGAGCTTTATTACTAAAAAAAGGGCTGCGAAAATTGGACGCAATATCAAAAAGAATATAGCGGTCGAAATTCCTGAACATTTTATTCCCGCCTTTAAGCCTGCAAAAGAATTTGTAAACGATGTGAAAAGCAAACGGAAGTAAGCTACCTTTGCTTGAAATCGATTTACATTGAAAAAGCCTCAATTTATTGTTGTTCTTATTGCTATTGCCTTAATTAGTGGGCTTTACTTTTTTGCTCCTAGAAACAAAAAAGCAGATGCGGCTACTATGGCTACCACTACTGAAAATCAGGAAGTTACGTCCATATCTGTATTAGAAGGTGCAAAATTAAACCTCCCAGCAGATCAAAAATTATCACTATTAAGCATTGAAAATCAATTAGATAATAAATCATCTGTCGCGGATAGTATTCGTGTTTATAGGGAATTGTCCAAATTTTGGGCCGATTCAGCTCATAAAATGGGTCCTTATTTATATTATACTTACAGCACTGCTTTGTTGGAAAGTTCTGAAAAAAGCCTCACTTTTGCAGCCCAGCAGTTGGTTGATAACTTGACCGACCCTGAAGCACCGCCCGCTTTCCTAAAATGGATGGCAGGTAATGCAAAAGTTCTTTTAGATAAAGCATTGGTTATTAATCCTAATAATGATTCTGCAAAAATAAATCTAGGGGCCTGTTATTTGTTTGGCAATATTTCAGACAACCCTATGCAGGGCATATTAAAGATCAAAGAAGTAGTAGACAAGAATCCACATAACATTTATGGTCAAATGGTATTGGCTTTAGGAGGTAAAAAATCCGGTCAAAACCAAAAAGCGATTGAAAGGTTTTTATTGATATTAAATGATGAACCTTATAATATCGAAGCCTTGGTTAGCTTAGCAGAATGTTATGAATTAACCAACCAAAAGCCTTTGGCATTGGAGTGTTACTTGAAAGTGAAACAATCCAATAAAATGAATTCGAAAGAGTTCATCAATGCAATAGACAAGAGAATACAACAATTAAAGAAATAATATTATATAACAAAAAAAATATCGGACATGCCTTGTGGTAAAAAAAGAAAACGTCATAAAATTGCGACACACAAAAGAAAGAAGCGTTTAAGAAAAAATAGACATAAGAAAAAGAATAAATAATTCATTTTCTATACAAGCGTAATTGAATTCAATTACGCTTGTATATTTTAAAATTGCACACCACTTACCTACTTAGCAACTTTACCTTTACCTATTCCTTCCTTTGTAAAGTGGTCGTGTTTCAAATAATTATAAGGCAGTATTTGCGTTTTATTTCGCTATGCGTGCTTTAACAAAGTTGCTATAAGTGAACAAAGAATTAATCATTAATAGTTCCTTAGATGGGGTTGAAATTGCCTTGTTAGAGGAAAAAAAGTTGGTTGAAATACACAACGAAAAAATGGATGCACGCTGGTCCGTTGGCGATTTGTATTTAGGTAAAGTCAAGAAAATTATACCTGGATTAAATGCAGCCTTTGTAGATGTTGGTTTTGAAAAAGATGCCTTTCTACATTATACCGATTTAAGCCCTTATGCTAAATCCATCATCAAATTCACGCAATTAGCGATGAATGATCAAGATAAAAGTTTGGACTTCGCCAGCTTTCAATCGGCTCCTGAAATTGTAAAAACAGGAAAAATAAGTGAAGTACTCAATGGTAAGCCAAATGTATTGGTTCAAATTTTAAAGGAACCTATTGCAGCTAAAGGACCAAGGTTAACTTGTGAAATATCCTTAGCAGGCCGCTTTGTGGTCCTTACTCCATTTAATGAAATTGTTGCCGTTTCTAAAAAAATACATTCTGGTGATGAACGCAAAAGATTACAAAAAATAATCGAGGCAGTTCGTCCAAAAAACTTTGGTGTGATTGTGCGCACCGCTGCAGAAGGAAAAACTACTGCAGAGCTACACGAGGATTTATTAACCCTTGAAGCAAATTGGAAGAATATCCAATCCAATTTACAAGGCGCCTTGCCTCCAAGTCGTATCATGAACGAAGCAAGTAAAACGACCAGTATATTAAGAGATTTACTAAATGAAGATTTTAATAAAATCGTAGTCAACGATAAAAAAATATTTGATCTTACTTTAAGTTATTTGCAAAGAATCGCCCCTAGCAAAAGCAATATTTTAAGTTTACATAATGGGGATCAACCCATTTTTGATCAATATGGCATTACCAAACAAGTAAAGTCCTCCTTTGGAAAAACAGTAAACCTTCCAAGTGGGGCTTATTTAATTATTGAGCATACCGAAGCATTACATGTCATTGATGTGAATAGTGGTTTTAAAAGTGTATCCAACAACCAAGAGGAAAATGCGCTTCAAACCAATATGGAAGCCGCAGAGGAAATCGCAAGGCAATTAAGATTAAGAGATATTGGTGGGATCATCGTGATTGACTTCATTGATATGAAGCTGCCAGACAATCGTCGTAAGGTACAAGAGTCCTTGGAAAACTTCATGAAAACCGACCGTGCTAGACATTCAGTATTACCTATTTCAAAATTTGGTCTATTGCAAGCCACTCGTCAACGCATTCGCCCCGAAGTCAATATTAATACCTCTGAAGATTGTCCTGCCTGCAATGGAACAGGTAATATTACAGCTACTTTGCTATTGGAAGATGAGATGGAGAAAAAACTAGCTTATTTGACGACACATGGTCATAAAAATTTACAGATTCTTGTTCATCCCATCATTCATTCACATTTAACTAAGGGAATTTTTAATAGTATCATTAAAGGTTGGAGAAAAAAATATAAAATTAAATTAAAATCACAGGCCTCTACCATTAGCCATTTAGTAGAATATAAATTCTTAGATGAGCACTTAGAAGAAATTAAAATTTACTAGTTTTTTAAATAAGCTACCGCGATACTTGATCAGCGGTCAAATATTTAAATAAAAAAACCGAAGCAATAACTATTGCTTCGGTTTTTTTGTAGTTAAAAATAACTTTATTGTTTTACAGGAACTGAAGTACTTGAAGGTTTATTAAAATCTAACTCATTCAATGGAACATCCCAATAATCCATAAAATTATATTCAATAAAACATTTACGAACTGCATTAGATGTATAAGAACCAAAACCTTTTGGTACCAATACATTGGCATTAGCTCTTCCACCACCTGCTGACTTAGCAGCAGTCACACCCCATCTGCGGGCATCGTAAAAAGCCAACCCTCTTAAAAATAATGCAATTCTGCGTTCTGTTCTTAGTTCTTCCTTTGCTTGAGTAAAGGTTAAACCAGTGCCACTCACTGCAGGTAAACTTGCACTTTGAGCCCTTCTAACGGCATCAATATGAGCTAAACCTGCATCAATATTACTTTGATTAATTTTTGCTTCAGCTAGCATTAATTCATTCTCTTCATAACTTGGAACAAAATAGGCTTGCACATTAGTTGTATTGTCTCTGGTAGTAAAATCACCTCCATCTTCTGCGTCAATAGTATGATATGTGGTGCCAAAATTAATACCTCTATTTCTAGGATTTAATAATACAATGCCATAATCGCTAACAAAATTGCGATCCAATCTTGCATCGTTTGGTTGAAACTCTTGAACCAAACGCTCACTTACAAACAACCAACCTCCACCGCCGTTATTGTCTGAAAGTTGAATAGAAGGAGTCCAAAAACCGCCTGCAACATCATTATTACCATCTGGCGTAAAGCCTTCTGTAAAAGTGACATCACCCGCTTTTAAACCAACAGCTGCTAAATCTTGTACTGCTTTCCAATCAGCAGAGGACATAGATGCTGTTTTCTTATTCACAAGAATATTTCTTGCCTTCATCGTATTACAAAGTCTAACCCAATTGTCTGGCTTTACTAATCCGCGTGTATTACAAAAAGCAGGCACGATAGATATACCACCGCTTCCACCTAGCATGGATGCATAAGTATCATTATTGGATACCCCACTTAAAATGGCAATGGCACTATCCAAATTAGCATTCCCTTCTTTTACAATAGTCGCACTTGATACGAAATTATTTTGTATAAAATCACTTGTACCAGAAGTGTTATTAATGACACCTGCTATATACATTGAACCAATTCTTGAATAAGCATAGCCACGACAAAAATAAGCCCAGGCTTGTAATACTTTTTGTTTCGTAGCTGCATCACCGGAAAAAGTAAAGCTTGGTTTTTTGGTATAGTTTAACAATACATTACTCGTAGCAATAGTATAGTACATTGACTTCCACTCATATAAAAATGCATTGACGTCACCCGCTTCTCTACTATTAGTACTTTGTAATTGATCCTTTTGTAATGGTCCAATTGGATTATTCACAACTGTTCCATCAGGCAAAGTGATCTTTGCTACTTGATTGCCCCATCTCCAACCGTAATTACCCCAAGGGATAAAAGTTTCATCCCCCATTGTGGAATGATAATTAGCGGCAATCCAAAAATCACCACTCACCATTTTTGACCACATACCTAAAGCGAATGGGAAAATACCTGATTCGGTATTTACAGAAGAAACGGTAGGACTTACTGGATCTTTTAAATTCAATGACTCTTTCTTACACGCTGCGAATAAAAAAAGAGTTGATATTATTAATATTCCTAAGTATTTATTTTTCATATTATTATTTTTTCTTTATTATTAGAATGTAAGGTTAAATCCAATTTGTAAAGATTTTAAGTTAGGGAAGGTGAAACTATCATAGCCTCTTCCTACCGCACCTGTGGAGACTGCTTCAGGGTCTAAACCTTGATAATTTGTCTTAGTCCATAAGTTTCTTCCAGAAACGGTAATGGTCCCTGATTTAAATATCGATCCTGGAAATTTATTTATAATATAACTTAAGGAAACATCTCTCAATCTAATAAATGAACCATCTTGTACAAACCAGTTTACAGGATTTACACTATTGTATAAGCTACTATAATAAACCGTGTAGGCACCTGCTGCTTGTCCATTCCAGCTAACTGGTTGATCAAAATCTTTAGATCTTGTATCTCTATACAACCATTGATTTGTTTCGTTGTAAATTTTATTACCATTAAACATATCAAATTGGAAAGAAAAAGTAAGCTTATTATTAAAAGTAAATGTATTAATGAAGTTCATGATGGTACTTGGGTTAGGATCTCCCATAAAGGTTTTATCATTTGAATTACTTAATACCACTTTCCCAGATGCTTTATCAACCACATTGCCATAACTATCAACTGCAAAGTTGGCTGGATTCGCTAAATAAGCCGCTCCACTAGGATCTTTAGCAGTCAAACTTGTTAAAGCATATTGGCCCCAGAAAACACCTAAGTTCGTGCCTTGTCTGATGGCATAAGCACCTTTAATAACAGGTTGTCCTAGGTAAGTTGAAACCACTTGTGTTTTAGGATTGGAGAATCGATATCCAAAATTCCAAGTGAATTTTTTAGATCTGTAGGCGTTGATATCCAATGAAATCTCCATACCATTTGATTTCAAATTAATAACATTGTTAACTTGTCCATCCGCACCTGATGATAACGGAGATGGCGCATTATCAATAATATCCTTGCTTTCTCTCTTATAGTAGTTATAGGTTAAATTAAATCTACTGAACCAAGCACCAGGAAATTTAGGTTGCACTACGATATCTGTTCCAATTTCTAATTCAGTGGTTACTTGTACTTTTAAATCAGGATTATTTAAAGTACCAGGAATGGCTAAATAAACGCCTGTTCCTTGAAAGTTACCTGAAGAAACAGTGGTTTGTCTTTGATAAGCACCAGGTTGTACCCCAGCTTCTCCATAAGCAGCGCGCACTTTAAATTCAGATAATATATCAGACTTGAATAACTCAGATAATCTTAAATACACATTTCCTCTTGGGAAATTAAATGGTTTACTACCTTGTCCAAATGCTGATGAATAATCAGACCTGTAGGTAAAACCAACTCCTGCTAATTTACCCCAGTCAATCAACTGATTAATCATAGTACCATAAGTAATAAAATCATAAGCGCCTTCACTACCTGTTCTTATATTGGTATTCGCAATACTAGCAGGAGGGAAAGAAGGTAATTCAGATCCTTGTACCCAGAAGTTATGACGCATGTCTCTTCTCCAATCATAAGCCACTTGGGTTACTGTAGTAATAGGTAAATGAATATTAAAGTCTTTTTCGAAATCTGTCTTAATAAACAAACTTGCTAAAGAGTTTTGATAGGTACTTCTGCTATAATCTGTATAAACTGATCCTTTCCCAGTAGAGCCCCAAAAGAAACCGTTGGAAATATACTGTGGATTTGCTGTTTGGTTTTTATAATAATTATAGCCTTCTGTATTCCAAATATCAATACCATATTTATAATCAAATTCAATAAAATGATTCAGTTTGTAATTTAAATTAGCCGATTGAACTGTTCTATTTGTTTTAGAATAGCGCTCATGATTCTCATATTCAGATAATGGGTTTCTTTGACCCGCTTCTTTAATTAAAGTAATAGGAAGTACGCCATTATATTTTTTAGTAAAATCAAAATAATTTTCAGATTGAATCATGTCAAATCTAGAGCCACTTAATAAATCGTCATTTTGTAGTATGACTTGAGTGCTTGTTCTCAATGTCAATCCTTTTGCAAGTTCCAAACCTAAACTTAAAGTAAGGTTGGTTCTATCAAATGAATTTTTTACCACATTTTGTTGTTTGAAAAAATTACCTGAAAACGCATAATCCATCTTTTCTGTTCCGCCACTAATAGACAAACTGGTATTAGAAGAAAATGCTTGTTGATATGCTTGGGATAAGTGATCATACACTGGCTCTTTGAATGGCTTATTACTCATTGTTGTCAATGTAATAGGTACTGAAGAAGGTTGAGGCCATAATCCATTTGCATCAGGTGCCACAGGCTTTCCATTGTTATCAAGTATATAGCCTTGCGCATTGGTTTCATAATGATGAAATTGATTGACTAGTGGCCAAGCACCTGTGATAATATTATCTGAAGTATATTTTGAACCAAATGTAATAGTTGGTTTGGCAGCATTTCTTGTACCTTTTTTGCTGAAAATTTGGATAACTCCATTACCTCCTTGCGCTCCATATAGAGTTCCACCTGCTGCTCCTTTTATAACTTCGACTCTATCCACATTGCTTAAATCTAAGGAGTACAAATCATATACTTGAATACCATCTAATAATATTAAAGGATAAGATCCTGATAAAGAGTTATAAGTTCTTAAAACAATGTCAGCACCAGAACCTGGTTGACCACTATTAATTAAAATTTGTGCACCTGCAATTTTACCTTGTAATGCTTGCTCAATTGAAGCCGTAGCACTTTTTGGTAAATCTTTACTTGATACGGTAGCCAAATCAATACCTACCGTTCTTTTATCTCTAGCCACACCCACCCCAGTCACAACGACTTCGGATAAATCTTTTACCTCCTCAGCTAACTGAATAGTAAGGTTGGCTTGGGCATTTACTTCTTTGGTTGTAAAGCCGATCGCAGTAACAATAATTTTTGTTCCCGCTTTTACGGTAATTGAAAAGCTACCATCACTATTTGTGGTGGTACCATTTTTAGTGTTTTTCTGAAGAATAGTTGCTCCCTCAATAGGCGCATTCTTTTTTTCAGATGTTACCTTACCTTTTACAGTAATGTTTTGAGCATTTACATTAACCATAAACACAAAAGTTAATAAGCCCAGCATGATTTTTTTAAACATAAATTGAATTTATTTGGTGTACTAATTACATACTGACTTAAAATTATACAATAAATTGTTAAAAAATAATAATTTAATAACATTTTATATACGATTTTTAAATAATATATTGATTTTCAAAGTTGACTATTTCGGAAAATACGGTGTGTCAATTTCAACTAAGCCACTATCTTTACTGCATGAGTAAAGCTAAATCAGCGTTTTTTTGTAATAATTGCGGATATGAAGCTGCAAAGTGGGCAGGTAAATGTCCCGCTTGCAATGAATGGAACACCTTCACTGAAGAATTGATTGAAAAGGGAAAGGAAACCAATACCGATTGGGAAGGGTACCATCAAAATCAAAAAGGGAATCAAGCTATTTCATTAAACGAAGTAAATAGTCAATCTGAAAAAAGAATTGATAGTTCAGATGTGGAACTGAATCGAGTTTTAGGAGGTGGTATTGTTTTAGGATCTATTATTTTAGTCGCAGGTGAACCTGGCATTGGAAAAAGTACTTTGTTTTTACAACAAGGTTTAATGATGAAAGATCAAACCGTTTTATACATCAGTGGAGAGGAAAGTATACAACAAATAAAAATGAGAGCCGATCGCTTGAATTTACAAAACGAAAATTTTTATTTACTGACCGAAACACATACTGCACAAATTTTTAAAGCCATTAAAAAATTAAAACCTACGGTGGTGATTGTGGATTCTATTCAAACACTAGAATCTAATTTAATTGACGCAGCGGCAGGAAGTGTATCACAAATAAAACAAACCGCTGCCGAATTTCAACGCTTTGCAAAAGAAACAGGTACACCCGTTTTTTTAATTGGCCATATCACCAAGGAAGGAACCATTGCAGGTCCTAAAATTTTAGAACACATGGTGGATACGGTATTGCAATTTGAAGGAGACAGGCATTACGCCTATCGTATGTTGCGTACTTTAAAAAATAGATTTGGAGGCACTAGTGAATTAGGTATTTATGAAATGACAAGCGAGGGAATGAAAGTAGTCAACAACCCTTCCGCTTTTTTAATTGCGCAACGCAATGAAACATTAAGTGGCAGCACCATTGCAGCATCCATGGAAGGAATGCGCCCTTTGTTAATTGAAGTACAAGCCCTTGTTACGCAAAGCGTATATGGCACGCCACAGCGCACTGTGACTGGATTTGACTTAAGAAGATTACAACTTTTATTAGCCGTGTTGGAAAAAAGAGGCGGCTTTGCTTTTGGTATGAAAGATGTATTCGTGAATATTGCAGGTGGATTAAAAATCGAAGACCCTTCCTTAGACTTAGCCATTATACTTTCTTTATTATCCTCTTATGAAGACATACCATTACCACAAGGAATTTGTTTTGCTGGCGAAGTGGGGTTGAATGGAGAAATTAGAGCGGTGAATCGTATACAACAACGCATTGCTGAAGCAGAAAAATTAGGGTTTGAAAAAATATACATATCCGAGTTTAATAAAAAAGGATTAGAACAAAAAAAACACGGTATACAAATTATTGCAGTTGAAAGAGTGGATGAAGCCTATCGATTATTTTTTTAACGCCTCCTATTTTATAGAACCTAAATGCTCCTTTTTTTAAAAAAGTATTTTGATGGCTTTTTGCATTTAATATTTCCAAAAATATGTTTGCATTGTGGCTCGGAGGAGCTGCCCAATCAAAATGTAATTTGCTGCACTTGTTATTCGCAACTCCCCTTTACCGATTTTTTACAAATCGAAAACAATGTCGTTGAAAAAATATTTTGGGGCAGGGTATCCCTAGGCGCAAGTGGAGCCGCTTTATTTTTTACCAAAAATAGTATTGTACAATTATTAATTTTTGAATTAAAATACAAACAAAATAAAAGAGCAGGATGGATGTTGGGACATATCATTGCAGAGACAATGAAATTATCCAATCGATTTATGCATATTGATTATTTAATTCCTGTTCCCCTTAGGCAAAAAAAAGAGCGAATTAGGGGTTATAATCAAACTTATATTATCTGTGAAGGCATTGCTCAAGTGTTGGCCATTCCTATTGAAAAGAGGGTTTTGTATAAAAAAAAGCCATCCCTTACCCAAACTCAAAAAGGCCGAATTGAAAGGGGACAAAACAGCAATCGCCTTTTTTCACTTAAGAATACGACTGCCCTTTTCAATAAAAGGCTGTTATTGGTGGATGATGTTATTACAACCGGGGCCACCGCCGAATCAGCTTGCTTATGTTTGAAACAAGCCAGGCCTGCTGATATTCAGTTTGTAGCCGCCGCCTATACCCTTACTTAAACTTTTTTGTAGGATTGTTGTTATATTCATAAATTACTATTTCTTTTCACAGCGTTAAATCAAAATAAAATGAAATCTATTTTAAGTTTTTTATGTATGGCCATTGCCATTTTTTCGAGTGCTCAAAGTATCCATAGTTTTAAAGTAAAGGGTATTGACGGGAAACAAATTAATTTAGCTGCATATAAAGGCAAGAAAATATTAATAGTGAATACTGCTTCTCAATGTGGCTACACACCACAATATGAGGCTTTGCAAAAAGTATACAAACAATATGGCAACAAATTAGTGATCATTGGTTTCCCTTGTAATCAATTTGGTGGTCAAGAGCCAGGAACCAATGAAGAGATTGTTGCTTTTTGTGAAAAAAACTTTGGTGTCAATTTCCCTTTAGCTGATAAAATTGATGTGAAGGGTGCGCAAATAGCGCCCATCTATCAATGGCTTACGCAAAAAGCAAAAAATGGCGTATTAGACGCAAGCATTGGATGGAATTTTAATAAGTTTTTATTGGATGAAAATGGAAAAATGTTGGCTTATTTCCCAAGCAGCGTTAAACCAGATGGCGCTGAAATTTTAGCCTATTTAAAATAGGAAGCCACGCTGATTTTTGTCGACGCTTTATAAAGTAAACATTATCTTCGTTACATGTTATTAAGCGAAGTCATTGGGCAGGAAAAATTAAAGCAACTATTAGTGGATATGGTGCATCAGCAAAGGCTGAGCCATGCTTTACTTATGGTGGGTCCTGAAGGTTCAGGTGCCTTGCCTTTGGCCATCGCGTTTGCACAATACATCGTTAGTATTCCAAATCAAGCCACTGCAGGCGGAGATTTATTTGGAGCCCCTGCAGCACCTAGCAAGCCTGTATTTTATAGTCCTGAAGAAATAGAAAGTTTACCAGCGTATCATAGAGCAAGTCAACTCATGCACCCCGATTTGCATTTTTCATTTCCTACCATTACCGAAAAGCCAGGTCAAAAAAATATCAGTGCTAATTTTATTGAACAATGGCGCGAATTTATAAATGGATATCCTTATGGCAATGCATTTGATTGGTTGCAATTTATTAAAGCAGAAAATAAACAAGGAAATATCAGCGCAGATGAGTGTAATGAAATTATAAAAAAATTATCTTTTAAAAGTTTCGAAAGTGCTTATAAAGTTTTGGTATTATGGATGCCTGAATATTTGGGTAAAGAAGGTAATAAATTATTAAAATTAATTGAGGAGCCCCCTGACAATACTATTTTTATTTTAGTAGCCAACTCTGAAGAGAATATTTTACCCACTATCTTAAGTAGATGTCAATTTATTAAAGTGCCTCGACTAAGTTCAAATGAAATTGAAACTGCTTTAATTCAACGCGCTAAATTAGCGCCTGAAAAAGCAAAACAAATTGCCATTTTATCAGATGGCAATTATAGGGAGGCCCTGCATTTGATCCAGCACAGTGACCAGGATTATATTGGCTTAATAAAGGATTGGTTAAACGCCATCTTAAAAACAGGCCCTTTGGCCCAATTGAAATGGGTAGAAGAAATGAATAAGATGGGTAGAGAGCAACAAAAGCAGTTTCTAAAGTATTTTAACCATTTACTAGAACATAGTATTAGGTTGAAAACCATGGGAACCGACCTCCCTTTGGATAGTGATTTAAAGGATTTTGCCCTCAGAATCAATAAAATTGCAGGGGTAAGTCAGATGGAATCCATTGTAAATGAACTAGATAAGGCCATTTATTACATAGAAAGGAATGCCAATGCTAAAATGCTATTTATGGCACTAAGTATCAAGTTGTACCATATCATTCAGAACAAAACCTTAATTTTGACAGAAGCATAACAAGAAGCAGCAAAGTGAATAGGTAATATGCGAGGGTATTTTAATTATTAACAGTTTGAATTAACGATATATGGGATGTGGATCATGTGGAACTGGTAAACCAGGCGGTTGCAAAAGCAACGGCGGGTGTAGCACAGGTGGTTGTAACCGTTTAAATGTGCACGATTGGTTAAGTGACTTAGCGATTGACGATGTCAATAGTCAATGCAAAGTGGTGGAAGTAAGCTTTAACCAAGGAAGTCGAAAGGAATTCTTCAAAAATTTAAGTAATCAGCAATTTGAAAAGGGTGACTATGTCACTGTCGAAGGAGTTAATGGCTTTGACCTTGGAGAAATATGTTTAACCGGTGAATTAGTAAGGTTACAACTTAAAAAAAGAGGCATTGAAGAATCTAGTGTTGAAATTAAAAAAATTCTTAGGCCAAGTAATGAACGCGATATTGAAGCTTATAAAATAAGTAAAAGTAGAGAAGCTGCAATTTTAGCTAGGAGTCGTGCTGCGGCAAGGCAACTAAAATTAGCCATGAAATTAAGCGAGGTTGAAATTCAGGCAGATGGAAAAAAAGGAACTTTCTTTTATACTGCTGATGATCGTATTGACTTTAGAGAACTCATCCGAATTTTTGCAGGCGAATTTAAAGTAAAAGTGGAGATGCGTCAAATAGGCATCCGTCAAGAAGCTGCCAAAGTGGGTGGTATTGGCAGTTGCGGAAGGGAACTATGTTGTAGTACTTGGTTGCATGATTTTAAAAGTGTCAACACAACAGCTGCACGATATCAGAATTTATCAATCAATCAAACTAAATTAAGTGGTCAATGCGGTCGACTTAAATGTTGTTTGAATTTTGAATTAGATACCTACTTAGATGCATTACAAGCTTTCCCTGATTATGCAGACAATTTACAAACAGTCATGGGGCAAGCATTTTTGATTAAAAAAGATATTTTCAAAAATTTGATGTGGTATACCTTACCTAATAACACAAAACATTATCCTTTAACTATTGAGCGTGTGAAGGAAATAAAAACATTAAACCAACAAGGTATTGCTGTTGAGGAATTACAAGCAGTGGAAGTAACCAGTGGCAAGCCTAAGGAAGTTGAACCTGATTTTGTAGATGTGGTGGGTCAAATTAGTTTAAAGAGTTTGGAGAAAAATGATCGTCGCCGCAGAGACCAACAAAGATTTAATAATAATGATCGTCGTCCTAATCCAAACGATCGTCCATCAGGTCCCCCTCGTCAAGGCGGACAACAACAAGGAAATAATAGTGGAAGGCCCATGAACAATAATCGACCTAATAATGGACCAAGTAATGGACCTAGTCGACCTCCAATGAATCGTCCTAATAACGGTCCTAATAATGGGCCTAATAATGGCACCAATAGCGGACCTTCATCAAATTAGTTCCCTACTCTATTGATATAATTTTTCTAAAGCCTCGTTCGTGAAATCCATTAAAGATTTTACATAGTCAGAGGAAAAGTCAAAGGAAATGCCTGCTGTTTGATACAGATCAGGAAGCGTTCTAGTCCCCCCTAAACTTAAAGCGTTCATATAATTTTCTAAAGCAAGGGAAGGATTTTTTTGATACTGCATCCACATACCAATAGCACCTAATTGCGCAATCCCATATTCGATATAATAAAAAGGGACTTCAAATAAATGTAATTGCCTTTGCCATCCTATCGCTCGGTACACATCTAATCCTGAATAATCAATACTATTTGTCGAAAATTCTTTCGTAATTTTTGTCCACTCTTCTGTTCGCTCTTCAATCGTATGATTTGGATTTTCATACACCCAATGTTGGAATTTATCTATGATCGCAATCCAAGGAAAAATAGTAATGGTTCTTTCTAATTGATGTTCTTGTGCACGCTTTAAATCTTCTTCATTATCAAAAAATGCTTGCCAATGATTCATTGTAAATAATTCCATGGACATACTTGCTACTTCGGCAATCTCCATTGGATATTCTTTAAACCCACTTAATGGTAATGGATGCGCTAAAAATGAATGAATCGCATGTCCCACTTCGTGTACCATGGTAGTCACATCTCCCATTTGACCCGCTGCATTCATAAAAATAAAAGGCGCTCCTGATTCCGCTAATGGACAATTATAGCCTCCCGGCGCTTTACCTTGTCTACTTTCTAAATCAAAATGCTTCAAGGCATCCATCTTTTTTAAGCAGTCAGCAAAAAAGGGATCAATTTGTTCAAAGCAAGTGACTGATTTATTATATAAATCCTTGCCATTGGTGAAGGGGCGTAAAGGCTTGGTGCCAGCAGGTTCTGCTTCGGTATCCCATGGCTTAAGTGTGGTTAATCCTAACTTATTTTTTTTTCGTTCATAAATTTTATCAATGATAGGAAGAACATGTAATTTAATCGCCTGATGAAATTGATAACAGTCTTCTTTGGTATAATCAAATCGACCTAATTCAACAAACTTATAATCACGATAATTTTGAAAGCCCGCATTCAATGCCACTTGATGTCTTTTTTGAATAAGCGATGTAAATAAATCATGCATGGCTTGCTTATCTTGTAATCGGCGTTCTTGAATTTTTAGATACACTTCCTCTCTTTTTGCACGGTCTTCGCTTTCTAAAAATTGTGCGGCTTGTTGTAAAGTGTATTCTTTTTCATCTACTGTAATCGTCATTCTGCCCGCGATGGTACCATACTGTTGTTGCAATACACTTAACTCCGCTTGTAAGGGTATATTTTGTTCTCTAAATAAATCAATACTTTTTTTCACAGATCGTAAATAAGTAAAATATTCATTTTGATCTAGGCTGCTTGTAAAAGGACATTGAATTAATTTTTTATTTAAAGCATCTGCATAAGGTTGGATTTTAGGCTGAATTTCCATGCAGAAAAAAGTAAATGCTGCTTCTAAACTAGCATCAGTGGTATCACAGGTCATTTTAATCTGACGCCAACAAGCATCTTCACTTACAAAAGCCTCCAATTCACTCAAATCCTGCATCCAGTTTTCAAGGCTGGTTTTGTCGGTAATTTCCCTGTCTACTAAGGCTTTAAAATACGGCTCAAGGCTTTCCCATTGGGTGAGTTCAAAATTAGACGGTAAAAAATGATGGGGTAGTTTTTGAATGTCCGCAGTTCTCAGCATAAGATGAAATTTTAAGTGGCAAATTTACTACTTTTACACACTTTAAAACATTAAAAATTGTCGGACACCATTCATTTACTTCCTGATCACATTGCGAATCAAATTGCTGCTGGCGAAGTGATTCAAAGGCCGGCTAGTGCCGTAAAGGAATTAATGGAGAATGCGGTAGATGCAGGCGCCACTCAAATTAGATTAATTGTAAATGATGCCGGTAAAGCTTTGATACAAGTAATAGACAATGGCAAGGGTATGAGTGTAGGTGACGCTCAAAATGCGTTTGCCCGACATGCCACAAGTAAGATTAGTACAATCGAGGATCTATTTCAAATTAGAACCATGGGTTTTCGTGGTGAAGCTTTAGCTTCTATTGCGGCAGTGGCGCAAGTAAGTTTAAAAACCAAGCGAGCCGAGGATGAATTAGGCACATTAGTAGAAATTGAAAATAGCAAGGTCATTGAATGCAATTCGGTTGCACATGAAAATGGAACCAGTATCTCAATGAAGAATTTATTTTTTAATGTGCCTGCAAGGCGTAATTTTTTAAAAAGTAATTCGGCCGAATTAAAACATATTATTGAAGAGTTTACAAGAGTAGCTTTATCTTTTCCTGAAATACTTTTTACTTTAAGTAGTAATGGGCAGGATGTGTATCATTGGGAAGGGGGTAGTTTTAAACAAAGAGCCATTCAAGTATTAGGCAATCAGTATCAAACAAAATTAGTGGCTGTCGGTGAACAAACCGATTACTTAACCGTTTCTGGTTTTGTAGGCAAGCCCGAAACGGCGCGCAAAACAAGAAGTGATCAGTATTTTTTTGTGAATCGTCGTTTTATTAAAAGCGCCTATTTACATCATGCTGTAGCCAATGCCTTTGAAGGTTTATTGCCAAAGGATAGTTATCCAAGTTATATTTTATACATTGATGTTGACCCTTCGCAAATAGATATCAATGTACACCCTACCAAACAAGAAATTAAATTCGAGGACGATAAAATTATATACGCTTTTGTTCAAGCAGCCGTGAAACATGCACTTGCACAGTTTAGCATTGCCCCTTCACTTGATTTTTCTTTAGATGCTGATATCCAACAATTGGACGCAATTCAAAAACCATTTACAGCCGACAAAATACAAGGCGCTACAAGCCATTCTCTTTATGCTGGCTTTACACAAAAAAATCAAGCCCACTTTATTCCAAAATCTGAAAAAGGTGGGAACTCCGATTTAGAAAACTTTTTTACTACTATTCCGAGTAGTAATTCCCAAGCCAATGAAATGGGAGAAATGCAGGTGTCGCCTGATTCCTATATTGTAAAGTCTTCGTCAATGGGTTTGTATAAGGAAGAAGAGGGATTGAGCGTAATCGAAGACGCTGTATTATTACAATTGCATCATACCTATATCATTGCGCCTACACAAAGTGGTTGTATCATTTTACACCAACAATTAGCGCATGAAAGGGTATTGTATGAAAAATATCAAAAAGCGAGTATCCAAGCTCATGCCACTCAAAAAAGTTTATTCCCAGTTGTTTTAGAATTAAATCCTAGCGATGCTATTTTATTAGACGAGATGTTAGAAGACTTAGCCATTATTGGTTATGAAATTGAATCCTTTGGAAACAATAGCTTTATCATTCAAGGTATCCCAGCCGATATTTTATCGGGCAATGAAAAAAATGCCATTGAATTATTGCTCGAGCAATTCAAACATTTTAGTGGCGAAGTGAAATATAGTAAGCGTGAAAAATTAATTCGTTGTATGTCAAGACAGATGGCCATAAAAGCGGGACAATCGCTTACACAAAAGGAAATGCATTCTATTATTGAAATGTTGAGCCAATGTGATATCCCCAATGTTACCGCCTCTGGGGCACCTACTTATGTTGAATTTAAGGAAGGCTACTTAGATGGATTATTTAGTAGATAGACCGTTTTTAATTTTTACTCGCAACCGTTCTTAAATAAGCTTCTACTGCTTTTCGTACCGCTGCACTTGTAGGACTCATGTGATTAGAAACTAATATTGAAAAATATAATTTCTGATTTTTTTGAGTAAATATAAATCCACTCAATGCAATCTGATTTCCTAAGCTTCCTGTTTTAGCATGTAGTTCGCCAGGAAAATTTTTATAATAGGAAGAAAGTGTGCCCACCCCGCCTGTTTCAAATATATTAGCAACACGAGCCTGTCCAAATTGATCCTGCATTTGTTTTAAAATGGCAATATAGTTTTCAGGGGTATTTAAATTGTACCTACTTAAGCCACTGCCATCTGCCCATCGCATTTTTTGTGGTAGTGAAGCAAAATCGGTTTTAAGTACCGTGTCAATAAATGCAGCGTCATCTATCTTTCCTAATAATTGCTCACTCGCCATTAATAATACTTGCTCAGCAAAAAAATTGTCGCTTCGACGCATCATTATTTTTAATAAAGAATCGGTGGGTACTGTTTTGATTATTTTACTGTTCAATAAAGAAGAATAGGCTACTGAATGAATTTCTTTTTTTAAAGTATCACTTAAGAGCGCTACAGGTAGTTGTGGCTGAGCATAAGCATCAAATGGAACTTGAAAATAAGGGGCTGTATTTTGTTTCGCTGTATTATAAAAAATATTTCCAACTTGTTTTCTTGTCCAATTTTTTTGATAGCCACTAGCTACATCGGTCATGTCTTTGAAAAAATAAAAAGGCTGTATCCCTAACTTTCCATTGGCCTGATAAAAATGAACCACATTACCATAAATGGGCATTCTGCTTCTTTGAGGTTGATAATCTTCGGCATAATCATTCCAGGCCCAACCATTCCCCATTAATTCAAAGTGGTCCATTGATTGTTCCACTTGAATCACTATTTGTTTTTTAGAATTTTTAATCAAATCCACCACGGGTTGATATTGAAAATCGGGATGTAAGAAACTAGGATCACCCAATGGAGTTAAAAATAGGGTATCCATATTTTCTGCCATCTTAAAACCTGGCAAAGAATCTCCTAAATATTTTAAAGCAACATAAGTTGCTAATATTTTTGTATTACTTGCTGGGGTAAAGTAATGATCACTTTGATATTGGTCTATCCATTGCTGCTTGGTGTCATTGTATACAGCAATACCAATGTGCGCTCCCTTTAATGCATCTGATTGTAATAATGTTTTTTGCGCCTTTTGAATACTACAAGCACTTAAAACACAGCAAAATAAAATTGAAATAAAATGGGATGAATGAATTACTCCCTTTCTAAAGCCCTTAGCCATCTTTCTGGAATTTCGTTATTGGAAGCTACTAAATAATCCTTATAACTACAAGGACCCCATTCATTATTATGCATTTGCATCCACCATCTGCCCGTACTCTTACTTTGTAAAAAGTTAGTTTCAATATCTGAAAAAGCAATATGAAATTCTTTAAACCTATCCGAATCACTTAATGGCGCTTCCTTTTTCCCTTTTTGAACGCCATCCATAATATACCAAATCATTTGTGCCATTTGAATCGCTGTCATACCGTGTACATCTAGTTCGGCTTGATAACCAAATAATCCTATCGTACTTGTTTTCCAGCTCATGCCTGCATATTGCATTAAAGTACAAGCTTCCTCCCCATTAAATCCATTCGGTGTTACTAAATTAGCAGGGGCTTGTGCATTTTGTATGGCACTAATATCAAAGCTCATCATGTGACTATCTCTAATGACAGGTTCCATTTCCTCAATCCCTTCTCGCACTTTTCCTAATCGGAAGCAATCAAATCTAAGTTTATCAATGGTCTCCAACATATGCGGATGCATAAAATAACTTTGAAAACCAATATGGCTGTAATGATTCAAGTGATTGGGTAAACCCGTAAATAACTCTTCTAAAAAATGATCCCTGGGCAATCTTGCTTCAAGGTCTAAATCTATTTTAGCATCCACTACTACTGCATTCACTAAAGTAGGAATAGAGGTATAAGAATGGTATTGTGCCAATGTTAAATCATGCGCACCCCCAATAATGACCACTTTTTTATTTTGTACAATCAACTCTGAAATTACCGTCCTCAAGGCAGCATAACTATCCTGAATACTTTGACCATTTTTCACATTTCCAATATCTACTACATTCACCTGCGCATGCCAATAATATAAATCATATAAAGCCGTCCTTATGGCATTAGCTGCAGCATGACCATTTAATGCAAAACCTGCCCCACGGCATTCACCTGCACCTATGATGACAATGTCGGCATCCGTAATATCCGGAATAGTCCCTTCATTTACCTTGATGTGTTTGCCTAATTGGGTATCCCTATAGCCCTCATCTTTTGAAATATGGGCCACATTAATAGGTTCAACAAAATCTTTTATGGACGACAATGACATGTTAGTAGTTTAACTACTAGAATTAACGACAAAATGGACTAAAGATTGCTTAAAAATCGATTAATCTTGAAATTTATAGCCGATCCCACGGATCGATATAAAATGGAGGGGATTTTTACTATCTGATTCGAAATATTTCCTAAAATTGAGAATAAAATTATCAATTGTTCGGGTATTGGGAAATACCTGGTAACCCCATACTGTTTGCAAAATGCGCTCCCTTGTAATGATGGTATTTTTATTTTCAATGAGCAGCTTTAGTAACATTGCTTCTTTTTTAGTCAAGTTTATTTTTTCTCCGCTACCTAAGGTGGCTTGCAATAATTTAAAATAAATAGTATGACCTGAAAAAGAATAAGTATCGTTGGAAACAAGTGTGGTGGTAGGAGTCCCTGATTTTTGAATTAATTTTGAAACGCGTAATAATAATTCTTCTAAATTAAAAGGTTTGGTTAAATAATCATCGGCTCCTAATTTTAATCCTTGCACCCTATTCGCACTCGTATTTTTTGCACTTAAAATTAATATTGGAGTGTTGATATGATGTAATCGAACCGATTCAACAATAGTATAGCCATCCATACCAGGCAACATCACATCTAAAATAATTAAATCAAAATGAGCATGTTGAATTTGGTTTAATGCATTGGGTCCATCAAAAGCAGAGCTTACTTCATAGCCTTCTAATTCCAAATTTAATTTGAGCGCTTCGTGTAAATGGACTTCATCTTCCACTACTAAAATAGTTTGTTTCTGAATACTCATCTTAATGGAAAATTTAAAATAAAAATACTCCCATTGGGTACATTGGGTTCCACTTTAAGAGAAGCATGATGAAATGCACTTATTTTTTTACATAAATAAAGACCTAGGCCCGTGCCTTTGGTGGTTCGTGTAGACTCATCTCCAATTCGATAAAATTTTTCAAATATTTTTTCTCTTTCTTCCACAGGAATCCCTATCCCATTGTCTTTAATCATTAATTTAATTTCATGGGATGTCGTCTTAAGTAATATATGAACAGTGCTTGTCAATGGCGAATATTTATGCGCATTGTCTAATAAGTTATTAATTAATAATTGAATAAGCAAAGGTTCACCTTGTATAAAAACAGAAGGATCTATATCCAAAATTAAATTTCGATTCGGGAATCGTTCTTGAAAGGAATGAAGCACAGATTGAAGTGTACTTGATAAATCCATCACCTGCATGTCTGACACATACTGACCCATATCTAATTGAGAGGCTAATAAAATATTGTTACAAAGCGCATCCAGTCGGTGTGTTTCTTTTAAAGTATTTTCAATCAGCATTTTTTGTTGTATCGCGTCTAAGTCCCGCTTGAGTAAGGTTTCAATGTTCAATTGGGTAATGGCAATAGGCGTTTTTAATTCATGCGTCACCGCCATCATAAAATTTTGCTGCTGATTGGAATACTTTAATTGTTTTAATAAGGATCGATATACATACAAGGCCCCCCATAAAAATAAAAATAAAAAAGTAATACCCTCGCCTATGTATTGCTTTGTTTTACGAGCTTCATACGTCTCGATACTTTTTACTTTTGCGGTTAATGCAGGGTCGTCTGATCGAATGGATTGAAATTTGACGAAAGCAATTTCATTATTTTGCTTTTCAAGTGACACATACCACCAAACAAAGGCAGCAATCATATAAGTCAAAAAAATCCAGTAAATAAAATTGACAAATTTTAATTTGTTTATTTTAAACCATCTTGTTTTCATAAATGGACTTTTTCGACACGCAAGCCTGTTGACAAAATGCCAGAAAGTGGATCCTCCCTCATGGTATGTTGCATACTAAATCGATACACCCCCTTCTTAAGCTTAGTGGGGACCGCATTAATAGGAATTCTTTGATCATATACATCGTCCATACCAACACCTAACCATCCTTTTTGATCATCTGCTAATTGCAAATTAAGTGTTTGCTTAACAACTGAATCTGAAGGAGATTGTGTGTCCATTTGTAGCCAGATGTTTTTATAGCGATAGGTATTATGATGCCTTACAACAAAAAAGATTTTATACAATGCATTGGTATCCGTAATGTTAAACTGATAATGATTAACCTGTTTACTTGACCACTCATGTTGGGGGTAGATGGTATTTTGCTCATACAACTGAATGGGCTCACAACTAGACATCAACAAACTCAATAAAATTCCAGTAAATAATATGTAGGATGTGAACGACCGCATTTTACAATACATTTAAAATTTGCTCTTTTGCTTTCTCTAACTCATCCTTCATCATAATGACGGCCTTTTGAATATCCACGTCATTGGCTTTTGAACCCGTGGTATTAATCTCTCTACCTATTTCTTGTAATATAAAGGAAAGTTTTTTTCCCTTACAAGGTTCGGATTCCTTTAACATGTCCTTAAAATAATCGCAATGATTTTTTAAACGAACACGCTCTTCGGAGATATCTATTTTTTCAATATAATAAATGAGCTCTTGCTCTAATCTGTTATGATCATATTTATCTGCGCCTACATGCTGCTCTAATAATTTAACCATCCCCTCTTTAATTTTTTCACGGCGATTAGGTTCATGTATTTCAACGACAGCTTGTTGCTTTTCAATAGCAATGATTTTTTCTAATAAATCCTTTTCAATCGATTTACCTTCTTCCCCGCGATGTTTTATTAGATGATCAATGGCTTGTTTTAATAAAGTAAATAAAAACTGCCATTCCTCCTCGGTCAATACCTCGTTCGTGGACGACACCACATCAGGCATTTTCAAAAGGGTACTCAAAATATTTTCGGTTCCCATACCCAATTCTTGGGCTAGCTCCATAATGGGTTGATAATACGACTTCGCAAGTTCTTTATTGACACTCACTGGTTTTGAAGCACCATTAGATTTAATAGAAATTGAACATTCTACACTTCCTCTGAATAATTCCTCATTGAGCTTATTTCTTATTTCGACTTCATAAGGCTTTAATAAGGAAGGGGCATTTAAGCGTACATCAAATTGTTTGCCATTCAAGGATTTCACTTCCACTAAAAAAGTTTTATCTTTTAAAATGGATTCTGCTCTTCCGTAACCTGTCATTGAATACAACATAATAATGCCAAATTTTAATGGTATGTAAAGGTATCAAATTATGGGCAAGCCGGCCTATTTTTTAAAAATCAATGCCGAACCAATTTTTCTTGCGTAATTGATAGGCCTTGAAGTCAAATGAATACAGCTTTCCTGGACGATGCGTTACCTGTGTCTCCATTTCATTGATGTCAATTAAAAAGCCCATGCTTGCAAACTTCTTTCTAAAATTCCGCCTATCTAGGGGTGTATTCAAAATGGCTTCGTACACATTTTGTAGTTGTCTTAATGAAAATTTTACAGGCAATAAATTAAATGCCAATGGATGTTCTTGAATACGCTTTTGCAACCATTTGTGACAAGTATCTAAAATTTCCATATGATCAAATGCCATTTCCTTAATATCCTTTACAATATGCCAGCTTAATTCATTCTCCAAAATTTTTAATTCATGATGCTTGATGTTCAATAAGGAAGCATATACCGAAGTCACTACCCTTCCTCCCGGATGTCGTTTGGGATGACTAAATGTATATACTTGTTCTAAATAAACATCTTGCATACCTGTTCTCTCTAGCAAGACCCTATTGGCAGCATTACCTAAATCCTCATTCGATAAAATCGTATCCCCTAACAAGGACAATTGCTCTTCAAATTGAGGTAAATCACTTTTAATGGTGAGCACTTTCAGGGAATTATCGTCAAACCCAAATATGACACAATCCACTGTTAATGGAACAGTTGGATAGGTTTGTACTAACTTTATAGCATCTTTCTTAATCAAATTCATATAAGGAGTCGGCAAACTAGCTTTGCCTTTTAATAACTGGTTTCAAAAAAGCGAATTATAGTTTCGAAAATACGAAATAAAAGATTAAAACTATTTGTATTTTAGCAGACATTTTATCCCATGTACCCAAAAGAACAAATACACGCCTTTCTGGAACTCGCTAAAGAATATATAAAGCATCCACATACCATTGAATTGAATAGCTTAAAAAAGCTTTTAAGGTTCAATGAATACCAGTATTATGTTTTAAACGAACCACTCATTAGTGATTACGAATATGATCAATTGTATCAACAACTCTTATCCATAGAATCGGCCAACACTTCCTTAATCACAGCGGATTCTCCTAGCCAAAGAGTAGGAAATAGTTTAAATGCCAACTTTACGACTGAGCCGCATTTGGTGCCCATGTTGAGTTTAGAAAACAGCTATAATGCAGAGGACTTAATTGATTTTGACCGTAAGGCAGTGGAGGGAGCAGGCACGACGCCATTGATTTATTGTGTGGAACCAAAATTTGATGGCGCAAGTATTTCATTGGTATACGAAAACGATTTATTAGTGAGGGCTTGCACGAGAGGCGATGGCATAGCAGGAGAAGTCATCACTCAAAATATAAAACAAATTAAATCGATCCCGTTAAGTATTCCTTTATCCTCCTTTGGTATACAGCAATTTGAAATTAGAGGCGAAGTAATTATGAGTAAAGATGCTTTTTCTGTATTCAATGAAAAATTGAAATTGAAACAACAAGCTACTTTAGCCAATCCAAGAAATGCAGCAGCGGGTAGTTTAAGGATGAAGGATCCTAAGGAAGTAGCCGAGCGCAACTTAGATGCTTTTATTTATCATATTAGTTATGTGCTACCCATCAAAGGAGCAACACTAACACCCTTATTGCAAAGCCATAGCGGTTCCTTATCTTTATTATGGAACTTAGGATTTAGATCACCTCAAAAGGAAAGAAAAATTATAACAGGCATACAAAATGTAATTGATTATTGCACCGAATTTGAAATAGGCCGTGATCAATTGCCCTATGATATTGATGGACTAGTCATAAAAATTGACGACACGCCATTACAAGAAAAATTAGGGATGACTTCACATCATCCGCGTTGGGCGATTGCATATAAATTCAAAGCAAGGCAAGCCACTACTATTATTGAAAGCGTCGAATTTCAAGTTGGTCGAACTGGCGCTGTGACACCAGTGGCTAAACTACAACCCGTAGCATTGGGAGGCGTAACAGTATCAAGCATTTCGATGCACAATGAAGAATATATAAAAGAGAAGGATATTCGATTAGGCGATACCGTAATCATAGAGAGAGCAGGTGATGTCATTCCTCAAATAGTACAATCCATCAGCTCATTAAGAAAGGGTACTGAGAAAAAAATAATTTTTCCTACTACTTGCCCTGTTTGTAACGCAGAATTAGAAAAGGAGGAATCCGAAGCTGTTTGGAGATGTAACAATACTTTATGTAAGGCGCAAATTGTAGAACGCATTATCCATTTTGTGAGTAAGGATGCAATGGATATTAAAAGTTTTGGCGAAGCCAATATCAGAAAATTTTATGAGCTGGGCTTATTACAAAATATTCCTGCACTTTATCAATTAGAATTAGAAAAAATAAGTGGACTAGAAGGCTTTGGTAAAAAAAGTATTGAAAATTTACAAGTCGCCATTGCCAATTCAAAAAGCCAACCATTGTATCGACTCATTTATGGATTAGGAATTCGATTTGTAGGCGAAACCACAGCTAAAACTATTGCTTCACAAATACACCATATTTTAGATTTACAAAATTTTACCGAGGAGCAATTGCAGTCCTTTGAAGATGTGGGTATTAAAGTGGCTAAAAGTATTTTCCAATTTTTTCATGATGCCAAAAATATTGAACTGCTAGAACAACTAGCCTCATTGGGTTTAAACATGACTCAAACCGAACACGCAAAAGCAGATGGGAACCTGGCTGGGTTAAATTTTTTATTCACCGGTACGCTTACACAACTTAAACGTTCAGATGCCGAAAGTAGTGTTGAGTCAAGAGGCGGGCATATCCTAAGTGGGGTAAGTAGTAAATTACATTACCTAGTTGTTGGAGAAGATGCTGGAAGTAAATTAGAGAAGGCAAAAAAAATTGCTACTATAAATATTATTACCGAAGCCGAATTTATAGATCTAATTAAATAATTCCCTTGGATGCTAAATATTCAGCAATCTGTATCGCGTTTGTCGCAGCGCCTTTTCGTAGGTTATCGCTAACAATCCACATGTTTAAAGTTTTTGCTTGCGATTCATCTCTGCGTAATCTTCCTACAAACACTTCATCTTTTTCGTGCGCCCATAATGGCATTGGATATAATTGACTTGCATCATCTTGTTGTACAATGACACCTGGCGCATTGGATAACAAAGTGGTTAACTCCTTTAAATCAAAATCATTTTCAAATTCAACATTGACACTTTCGCTATGTCCACCCATGACCGGAATTCTTACTGTAGTTGCTGTGACACGAATGCTATCGTCCATCATGATTTTATTGGTTTCTTTAACCATCTTCATTTCCTCCTTGGTATAGCCATTCTCAAGAAAAACATCAATCTGAGGAATCACATTTAAATCAATTTGATATTTATAAGCCATGTCATCAGCACTTAATGTGGTGCCTAGTCTTTCATTATTTAATTGATCCACTGCTTTTTTCCCAGTACCCGTCACACTTTGATAAGTGCTCACCACCACTCTTTTAATTTTATATTTTGTATGTAAAGGTTGTAAGGCGACTACCATTTGAATCGTGGAACAATTGGGATTCGCAATGATAAAGTCCTCTGAAGTTAATACCGATGCATTCACTTCGGGAACTACTAATTTTTTTGTAGGGTCCATTCTCCATGCAGATGAATTATCAATCACGCGAATACCTGCAGCTGCAAATTGAGGGGCCCATTCCAATGAAGTATTGCCACCCGCTGAAAATAAAGCTATGGCTGGCTTTGCAGCGATGCCATCTTCCATACTTACTACTTTATAAGCCTTCCCTTTAAATATAATCTCCTTACCCGCAGATCGAGCAGAAGCAACAGGAATTAATTCAGTCACTGGAAAATTTCGTTCCGCTAACACTTGTAACATTTTTGTACCTACTAAACCAGTGGCACCCACTACTGCAACTTTCATATTTTTTATTTTTACAATTTTCAAAAACCATTCCTAACTCAAACAAAAAAGCCTCCCATTTCTGGAAGGCTTCTGAATATATTTAGCATACAAACAATCAGCACCTTCCTATTTAAAGGGGTTTCTTAATTTGTTTAGTATGTTTATTTTTTTGCATCCTATTTATTTTAATCAGTATCGAACACGAAAATAATTCGATACACTCATTTTACCAAATTTAAACCAACTCAATGTCAAAATTGACCAACTGAACAAACGATTGTATACGCTCTTTAATATCAGCTTCATTGATTTCAGTTAAGCGTTGGGTACCAAATTTTTCAACACAAAAACTTGCTAAAGCGCTACCCACAATGATTGCCGACTTCATGTTGTTGAATGAGAAGTCCTTTGTTTTTGCCAAATGGGCTACAAATCCTCCTGCAAATGTATCTCCTGCTCCAGTAGGGTCAAATACTTCCTCTAATGGCAATGCGGGTGCAAAAAATACTTCTGACTCATGAAATAACAATGCACCATGTTCTCCTTTTTTAATAACCAAATAACGGGGACCCATGGCCATAATTTTTTTAGCCGCTTTCACCAAACTATATTCTCCACTTAATTGACGCGCTTCACTGTCATTGACCATTAAGACATCCACTAAACTTATGGTATGTAATAAATCGTCCATCATAATTTCCATCCAAAAATTCATGGTATCCATTACAATTAATTTTGGACGCTTTTTCATTTGCTTAATCACACTACTTTGAACAGCAGGTACTAAATTTCCTAGCATTAAAATTTCACAATCCTGATAACTGTCTGGCACCACTGGTTCAAAATTTTCTAACACATTTAATTGTGTTTCTATGGTATCACGGGTATTCATATCTAAATGATACTTACCACTCCAAAAAAATGTTTTTTCGTCTTTCTTAATTTGAACGCCTTCTAAAATAACGCCTCTATTGGATAAGGCATCTAACTCAGACTGCGGGAAATCACCACCTACCACTGAAATTTGTTTCACTGTGGTAAAATTAGAGGCACACCATGCTATATAAGTAGCAGCGCCGCCTATGATTTTATCACTTTTACCAAATGGGGTTTCAATGGCATCAAAGGCCATGGATCCTACTACTACTAATGACATGTGGATGGTTTTATTTTCAGGTGCGAAACTACGATTTTTACTGTTAATTAAATTCCGATTGCTTAAAAGGAAGGCCCGCAATTGATAAAGCCTTGATAATCAAAAACTAACAAAAATGGCTGTTTATTTTAAAAATTATTGATATTTAAAGAATTAAATCTATATTTTTGTGCTAACAAATCACTAAAAATAGAGTTATGGCTAGAATTAAGACCGAAAAGAATGGTTCAAGAAAAGATGTGATCGTACGCAAAGCAGCCACTCTATTTAGAGAAAAAGGATACAAGGCCGCCAGTATGCGCGACCTAGCCGAAGCCGTTGGGGTGGAAGCCGCTAGTTTATATAACCATATTAAATCAAAAAGTGAATTATTGCACGAATTGGTATTTAGTGTGGCTAACAAGTTTGTATTAAAGATGGACGAAATAGAATCTGAAAATATTTCCTCCCTTCAAAAAATGGAAAAACTATTACGATTCCATATTACTGAAATGATTCACAATTATGAGGAAGTATATGTAAGTGATAGGGAATGGAAGCACTTATCAGATCCTTATTTATCCAATTTTCAAAATCAACGAAGAGTATACCGCAAAAGGATTGCGGCCATTATTATAGAAGGAATCAGAAACAAAGAAATCAAACCTATTGATGCCCCTACGGTCGTACTTATATTTTTACATGCCGTAAGTGGTATTGAGAGTTGGCACCGATCTACTAAAAAAATAATAGCGACCGAATTAGAACAAAATATGGTCACTATTTTGATTGATGGTTTGAAACTATCAAAATAAGCCATTCAATAATTAAAGCACCAAAGTTTCCTACAGAAGAACTCCATTTATAACCCAACAAGGCCGTTATTTTAATAATCAGTTGGCTCTACTTGGATTAGCTTAACTTTGCGCAAAATAATGCCTCGTGTCAGAGAAGAATAATTTTATAGACTATATCCGTATTTTTTGCCATAGCGGGCACGGTGGCGCTGGTGCGCGACATTTGATGCGCAATAAATTGACTGCGAAAGGTGGCCCTGATGGAGGCGACGGAGGCCGTGGTGGACATATCATATTAAGAGGGAATGCTCAGCTTTGGACCTTGCTCCACTTACGCTATTTTAAAAATGTGATCGCAGACGATGGTGAGGGAGGAAGTAAAAATAATTGTACAGGTAAAGATGGTAAAGATATTATTATTGAAGTGCCATTAGGAACTATTGCAAGAGATGAAGAAACAGGAAAAGTGGAAGCAGAAATTTTAACAGATGGTCAAGAGATTATATTAGCCAAAGGAGGCCGAGGTGGTTTAGGTAATTCTAATTTTGCCACTCCTACCAATCAAGTGCCTGAGCATGCACAACCAGGAGAAGATGGTATTGAAGGCTGGAAACAAATTGAGTTAAAGGTTTTAGCAGATGTGGGATTGGTTGGATTCCCCAATGCAGGTAAGTCTACTTTATTATCGGTGATTACGGCTGCTAAACCTAAAATAGCCAATTATGCATTTACCACTTTAACGCCACAGTTAGGTATGGTAGCTTATCGTGACAATCGTTCCTTTTGTATTGCCGATTTACCAGGTATTATTGAAGGTGCTGCTGAGGGAAAAGGTTTAGGACATCGCTTTTTAAGACATATTGAACGCAATGCTGTTTTACTTTTTATCATCCCATCGGATAGTGATGATCATAACAAAGAATTTGAAATTCTAAAAAACGAATTGTCCGAATTTAATCCTGAATTATTACAAAAGGAATTCATCATTGCGATTAGCAAATCTGATTTACTAGATCAAGAATTAACCGATGCGATTGTAAAGGAGCTTCCTAAAAATATTCCCCATATTTTTATATCTTCTGCTACACAAAAAAACTTAGTCGAATTAAAAGATTTACTTTGGAAGGCATTGAATAAACCCATCTAATCGAAAAGAAATTTCAAAAAAATACTCCCTTATAAAAAAAGTCCCTCCGAATACTCGGGGGACTTTTTTTATATTTTACTTGAGAAAAAACTAATTAGCGCTGGCCTTAGTGGCTTTGCTTCTGTTATTTTCGTCTAAGATAGATTTACGCATTCTTACTGACTTAGGCGTTACTTCAATACACTCATCAAATTGAATATATTCCATACACTCTTCTAAAGTATATTGTACTTTTGGTGTAATACGAACGCTATCATCAGAACCACTCGCACGGTGGTTGGTTAATTTTTTCATCTCGACCGCATTGATATTTAAATCACCTGGCTTAATATGCTCGGCCAAAATTTGCCCTGCATAAATTTCCTCACCTGGTTCAATAAAGAAACGACCTCTGTCTTGTAATTTATCAATGGAATACGCCGTTGTTAAACCACTAAACTTAGCCACCAACACACCATTGCTACGTCCAGGAATAGGACCTTTCCAAGGCTTGTATTCATTGAATCGATGCGCCATAACAGCTTCACCAGCAGTTTGTGTTAACATTTGAGAACGAAGACCAATTAAACCTCTTGAAGGAATGTCAAATTCTAAATGTTGCATGGTACCCTTAGATTCCATGATCAACATCTCTCCTTTTTTCTGAGTCACTAAGTCAATCACTTTACCGCTAAAATCAGCAGGTACATCCACTACCAATATTTCAAACGGCTCATGTTTACGGCCATCAATTTCCTTTACTAAAACTTGAGGGTTTCCAACTGTTAACTCATATCCCTCACGACGCATGGTTTCAACCAATACGCCTAAATGCAAAATACCACGACCAAATACTAAGAAGCTATCTGCACTATCCGTTTCTTCAACTCGTAATGCTAAGTTTTTTTCAGTTTCTTTCATCAAACGATCACGAATATGTCGAGAAGTAACAAACTTACCTTCCTTACCAAAGAAAGGTGAATTGTTAATACTAAAAGTCATACTCATAGTTGGTTCATCAACACTAATAACAGGTAATGCTTCTGGATTTTCCGGATCCGCAATGGTATCACCAATACTAAAATCTTCTAATCCTACTACAGCACATAAATCGCCAGAAACTACTTCAGTTACTTTGCGTTTTCCCATTCCTTCAAAAACATATAATTCTTTTACTTTATTCTTCTTTAAACTTCCATCCGCTTTAACCAATACAATATTTTGACCTTCTTTGATGGTTCCTCTTTCTACTTTACCAATGGCAATACGACCTAAGAATGAAGAATAATCTAATGAAGTAATTTGCATTTGTGTATGTCCTTCTTTAACATCAGGACCTGGCACATATTTTAAAATACCATCCATCAAAGGAAAAATATCTTCGCAAGCTGTTAAGCTATCATTAAACCAACCATTTTTTCCACTACCATAAAAAGTAGGGAAATTTAATTGTTCCTCAGTCGCATCCAAGTTGAAAAATAGTTCAAAAACAGCATCATGCACTTCATCAGGGCGACAGTTTTCTTTATCTACTTTATTGATAATGACAATTGGTTTTAAATTTAATTGTAAGGCCTTTTGTAAAACGAAACGCGTTTGAGGCATAGGGCCTTCAAAAGCATCCACTAATAAACAAACGCCATCTGCCATCTTTAAAACACGTTCTACTTCACCACCAAAATCACTGTGACCTGGCGTGTCAATAACATTAATTTTAACATCCTTATAGGTAACTGATGCGTTTTTACTTAAGATGGTAATACCTCTTTCTCTTTCAAGCTCGTTGCTATCCATGATCAAGTCCCCAGTCTCCTGGTTATCTCTGAATACTTTTGTAGCGTGTAAAATTCTGTCTACCAAGGTGGTTTTACCATGGTCAACGTGGGCGATAATAGCGATGTTTCTTATTTCCATGTACTGTTTTGAGGGTGCAAAGGTACATGGTTTAAGGCTCCTAAAAAAACAAAAGGGATAAAATGGAGTAATAAGATTTACACTCTTATATATATCTTAAATTTATCTAATATATAACCCAATAGCCAGCAAACCAACATATAAGCAAAGGCAAATCCTAAGGATCCCCAATAAGGTGCTAAATGGGCAAAGCTATTTTGGTATAACCAAGTGAATAATGGGAGTCCATGGGGGCCATGAAACATAAATAAACAGGAAACAAGTAGCTCTGAAAAAAGGTAAATGACCAATGGATTTTGACCAAAAATGGTAAAAAAGCTCGAAAACTGTAATTGTCTTTGTAATTCAATACGATATATAATAGTAGCAATAATAACCATATCAATGCCTACTGTTAGCATCACAAATGAACTAGTCCATAATTTTTTATTGATTGGGAATTGATAATTCCACATAAAGGCTAAAAAGATAAAGCCAGCACCCCACATAAACAACAATGCCAATCCTTCATAAGTTTTACCTTTTTCTTGAATAAATCTTCCAACACGATATCCAATAAGCACATTCACTAAAGCAGGAATGGTACTTAACCAACCTTCAGGATCAAATGCAAAACCTTCACCATGGTATAAATGGGTTTCGCCCATAAGCCAGGTATCAAATTTTAAAACAGCATTCGTATGCATACCGAAAGGATTTCCTGCATCACCAAAATGAACAGAAAGATACCAATACAATAATAATAGGAGCCCTGATAAAACCATTATGACACGCTCGTGCATATAGTAAGCAATCAAGGAAGCCAATCCATAACAAAGTGCAATACGTTGCAATACACCCATGATGCGTGTTTGGGCAAGCGGCCCAATAAATGGAAACCAATACATTAAAAATCCAATAAAAAAGATAAGCGCAGTTCGTTTAAAAATTTTTAATAACACCGACGAAGTATTTAGCTTGGCCCAATGCGGCTCCACTAAACTGATTGAATTGCCCACCGCAAATAAGAATGAAGGAAAAACTAAATCTGTGGGTGTAAACCCATTCCAGTTCGCATGTAAAAGAGGGGCAAATGTAAGTCCTCCATCACCAGGGGTATTGACAATGATCATTAAGCAAATGGTCATGCCTCTAAAAACATCTAAGGATATAAATCTTTGATTTGACATTGTAATCGTTGATCAATTTTTCCCAACTATGTTACCAATAGATTAATCTAAATTTCTCTTATGCTTACTTGAAACATAGGTGTACACAGCTGGAATCACAAATAAAGTGAGTATTAACGAAAATAAAAGTCCTCCAACTACCACTGTTCCAAGTGGCTTACGGCTTGTCGCAGCAGCCCCGATACTAATTGCAATAGGCAATGCGCCCAGGGCAGTCGCTAGGCTGGTCATTAAAATAGGGCGGAATCTTTGTGAAGCTGCCACTAGAACTGCTTCTTTTAATTCTAAACCCGCTGCTCTTTTTTTGTTCGCAAACTCAACAATTAAAATTCCATTTTTGGTTACCAATCCAATCAACATGATAATTCCAATTTCAGAAAATATATTTAAGGTTTGACCAAATAACCATAAGCATAATAGAGCGCCTGCAATGGCCAATGGTACTGTGATCATAATGATGAATGGATCTTTAAAACTTTCAAATTGAGCAGCAAGTACTAAATAAATTAAAATCAATGCTAGTATTAAAGCATATGAAATATTAGATGCGCTTTCTTTAAAATCTCGAGAAGGTCCACTCAATGCAGTTTGAAAACTTTCATCCAATTTATCTTTCGCAATGCGTTCCATAGCAGCAACACCATCTCCAATGGTTTTGCCTTCTGCCAAAGAAGCAGAAATAGTAGCCGAATTAAACCTATTATAATGATATAAACTTGGTGGATTACTGTTCTCTGTAACCGTTAAAACACTTGAAATAGGAATGCTTTCACCACGATTGTTTCTTAAATATATTTTATTAATGTCAGCAGGCTTGCTTCGATCCGACCTTGGTACTTGAGTGATGACTTCATATTGGCGGTCATTCATAATAAAATAAGCCGATCTAGCACCACTAAATGCTGACTGTAATGCTTGTGAAATATCTGCAGTCGTTAAACCTAAATCGCGAGCGCGCATACGATCAATATTCAAATCAAATTCAGGTTTGTTGAATTTTAAATTTACATCTACATTTTGAAAGGTCTTATCCTTTCTTGCTGCATCTAAAAAAGTGGGAATGGCACTTCGAATTTTTTGAAAATCCAAATTTTGTATGATGAACTGAACAGGCAAAGAACCTCTTGACATGATACCTACTGAAATTGTTTGCTCCTCAATGGTAAACACCCTTACATCCTTAAACTTTTTTAATCTTTTATTTAAATCAACCACAATTTCTGATTGACTTCTTTTTCTTTCATCTAATGGTACAAAACCAATTCTACCAGATGCACTACTACTTCCACTTGCTCCGCCGTATCCAGGTACACTACCCCAAGTAAATGCATGTTCAGGTATTGAATCCTGCATTAATCGAATGGTTTTTAATAAATTACTTCTCATGTCATCAAAACTAGTACCCTCTTGACCTGTCATAGTTACACGGACAGTACCCTTATCCTCCATTGGTGCTAATTCAGATTGTATATTGCTACCAATGATTACTATAATGGTAACACAAGACAAAATGATGACCCAGGCCATCCAACGAATTTTTAAAAAACGCTCTAGTAAATTTTTATACCCATTTTCCAAGCCTTTAAAAAAGGGTTCTGTTCTTTCATAAAATTTCCCATGCTTGCCATCTTTGCGATTTAAATAAACATTAAGGACAGGCGTTATGGTCAAGGAGACAAAGGCAGAAACCAACACCGCCCCTGCTACCACTACTCCAAATTCCTTAAACAAGGAACCAACAAATCCTTCTAAAAAGATAACAGGCATAAATACCACTGCTAGTGTAATTGAAGTTGAAATAACGGCAAAGAAAATTTCTTTACTTCCTTCTCTAGCCGCATCTTTTAAATTCAAGCCCTCTTCTAGTTTTCTAAATATATTTTCCGTGACGACAATTCCATCATCCACCACTAATCCTGTTGCTAATACAATGGCTAATAAAGTAAGAACATTAATCGAAAACCCAGAAAGATACATAATAAAGAAGGTAGCCGTTAATGAAATAGGGATGTCAATTAATGGACGAATGGCAATAAGCCAATTTCTAAAAAAGAAGAAGATGACCAATACCACTAATGCAAAAGAGATAAAAATAGTTTCCTTTACTTCTTGTAAAGCACGTCGTACATTTTTCGTATTGTCGATAGGGACATCAAAAATAATATCTGTCTTATTGGACTTTTTAATTTCATCCAATCGCTTATAAAATTCATCTGCAATTTTAATATAGTTGGCACCTGGTTGTGGCGCTAGGGTTACCATTACAGATTGCGCCCCATTAAAATAAACTGCTTGATCTTCTTGCTCTGGACCTAGCTCTACTTTTGCGACATCCCCTAGTCTAATGATCCCAGTAGCATCTTGCTTTAAAATAATAGATCTAAAATCATTCTCAGTCGTTAGACGACCTAATGTTCTAATAATGTATTCGGCCTTAGTTCCATTTATTTTTCCTGCAGGCAACTCTACATTTTCTTTCATTAATGCAGTCTGAATATCATTAAATGCAATTCCATAAGCATTCAGTAAATCAGAATTTGGGAAAATGCGCATTGAATAACGCTTACCCCTTACACCCACACTACTCACTTCATCAATGGTTTGAAAACGTTGTTGTAAAATATTTTCTGCATACTCCGTTAATTCAAAAATACTTTTTGATTTACTTTTAATGGTCATCAAAACGATAAAGTCAGAACTGGCATCCGCTTTGGATACCACTGGTAAACTGGTAATATCATCTGGTAAACTTCTTGCTGCTTGTGTTACTTTATCTCGCACATCATTTGCTGCTGTCTCTAAATTAACACCTAAGTTAAATTCAACCGTAATATTTGATGAACCAATGGAACTAGATGAATTAATCGTTTTAATACCTGGAATACCATTGATTGATTTTTCTAATGGTTCTGTAATTTGATTTTGAATCACTTCCGAATTAGCTCCAGTATAATTGGTTTGAACATTGATAATAGGAGGGTCAATGGCAGGATATTCACGCAATGCTAAAAACGAAAAGCCTACAAGTCCAAAAAGTACAATGGCAATATTCATGACAGTGGCAAGCACTGGTCGTTTTAAAGAAAGTTCAGATATATTCATCTATGATAACTTATTATAACAATTTAATGCAATTAATTATTTGGTGATGTCAGTTAGCTTAACCGTTTTAGTTACTTTAACCGAACTTCCTTGTCTTACAAACAGCATACCAGAGACTATAATACTGTCTCCTACTTTTAAACCTTTCGTAATTTCAACAGATGAATTAGTTCTGAAACCAGTTTCGATATCTATTAATTTCGCAATACCTCCTTGCACAATAGACAATTGTTTATTTCTAGAATCGGGTATGACCACATTAGCAGGAACCATAATGGTAGGCTTTTGTTCATTTTCACCTAATGCTACTTTAACATAAGAACCAGGTAATAATTTTCCTTGTAAATTGGCACGCACTTTAATATTTCTTGAAGTTGCAATAATTTGGGGCTCAATTGCAAAAACATTTGCTGTAAAAATAGTATTACCTCCACTAATGCTTTGGATTTTTACTTTTTTACCAATTTTAATAAAATTTTGATATACTTCGGGTAATGTAAAATCTACTTTTAATTGATCTACCTTTTGAAGTGAAGCAATGGTAGACGCATTATTAATATAGGCTCCTAAACTCACTTGTCTTAAACCAAGCTGACCTGTAAAAGGCGCTTTGACAATGGTCTTATCTATTAAAGATTGTGTATAAGCAAGATCGGCTTTAAAACTTTTTACTTGTTGTAATGAAATATCATAATCGCTTTGATTAATGCCTTTCACATTTAATAATTGTTTATTTCGTTGCTCATTGATATTGGCTAATTCCAATTGTACCTTAATTTTTTCCAATTGTGCTTGTAAATCAGCATCATTTAACTTTGCTAAAACAGTACCCGCTTGTACCATTTTACCTTCTGGGATTTGTAAAAAAACAATACGGCCATTGGTCTCAGGATGAATGTCGATATAATCAGTGGCTAATACTGATCCATTGACTTCAATTGACTTATCTATGATTTGATTTTCGATCACAGCTATATCCACCGATACCGGTGTATTCGAATTAAATTTATCAACCGACTTGGGCATTTTAGAACATCCAATAGCTAACCACAAGGCAGTTATTACGAGTAGGTTTATTTTTCTCAAAGCAAAACAATTTTAGCTTTAAAGATAGCCAAAAAATGCTTTTATAAGCAACTAAATAGATGAATGGCAGACAATTACGTTCCTTTTTTGAAGGATATATACTTTTTTTGAATATACAACCCTAATTCTAAGTCGTTTAATAGGCCTAAAAAAGTATAATCCGGCCTACAGAATGTCATAAATTTATCTAAATCTACCCCCTCTAAATGGGTTAATTTTTCGACAAATCTTTTCGTAAATCGGTAGTTCACATATTTTTCTTGCTCCTGTACCAATAATCTATTCTGCAAATATTGAGAGTTCCTATTTCGCTTAGTACGGAACGAATTAATAATTTCATCTAAATCAAACCCAAAGGTTAATCCATTTGGACCAAAAAAGTTTTGATTAGTACTCATTTTTAATGCCGGAGGACGATAATTAAAATAGGTTGCATAATCTGCTCTATTTTGTATAGAATCTAGTTTATAGTAGGAATTACGAACGCTCACTTCTGGCAAATCAAAGCCAGCAACATGTATCATGATATTAAAATGATGGAGGTCGTCGATAGTGTCAATAGCATATTTTTGTGTATTCCTTCCAAATAAGGAAAACCAAAGTGAATCTTTTACTTTAACTGTAATCAGATATCTACCTAAAGAATCGGTAACTGCATGGCTAGTCGAACTATATACCATCACTGATTCAATCGGCATCAAGCCAGAAATATCATATACATTTCCGCTAATGGTCATGGTCTGCGCATTCAATTGTGCACCATAAAATAGTGTACTAAAAAGAAGGACGACAGCGCTTTTATTCATTATGATTGCAATATTAAGGAAGGAAACATTAAAAAAGCCTACCTAGTATACAATTAACAGGTTTTTACCTTTTAATTTAAAAAGTGAATTATTCCTCCAAGACAAAAACAACATAAAGCAATCCATTGTGGCGCTAACTTATGTTGATATAATAAATAAGTACTTATAACAAAAACCAAAGGATAAGTTAGATAATCAGACACGCTTGCCTGTTGTAATTGTATTGTAATATCCTTAATTAAATAAAAAGTGGCCCCGATCATGATTCCAACAATGGATGCATGAATGCCTTCTAAAGATCTATAAAAGACAGCAAATTTTTGTAACATCTGCCAAAGTGGAAAAAAGAATAATACAATTAAAAAGCTTGGTAAAAATACACCTACGCTTGCGATAATGGCGCCTGTTATTTGCCAAGCAACCCCTTTATCTTTAAATACAACAGCGCCTGTATAACTTGCTATTGAAAAAATGGGGCCTGGTATTGCCCTCACAAATCCAGAGCCTGTTAAAAATTCAGTACTTGATAATTTTAAAACATCTCGTTTATTTTTTTTCACCCTATCGGAATTGGGCCTACTGACATACTGTTCATACATCATAGGAATAAGTACATCGCCTCCTCCAAAAACCAAACTACCAAAACGATAATTATTTTCAAATAAATTAAATGCTTTTTGATATTTCCATTGATGTCTTGTTGATTGCTCTGATAAAATTCCAGCAAATACAAACAATAAAATAAAAATAAATAAACTGCTCCATTTTACTTTTTTAGGGGCTGGTCCATCATTGGGAATTCTTTTACTACTAAAATTAGTGATGACACCCGCTAATACTATAATGATGGGAATGGTCCATGGTGTTTTAAAACCAATAAAAGTGATGATGCAAGCAAATAAAAATATAAAAAAAGTAATAGTGCTTTGAACTGCTTTTTTATATAATAACAAACCCGCGCTTGCTAAAAATCCAATCGCCATGGGTTGTAATAATGCCACCATCTTTAGTCCTTGTGTGAGCTCGATGCGCGTTGTCAAAATAGCTAAGGAGGCCATCAAAAAAGTAGCAGGTAAAATCCAAACTAATAAAGTTAAAAAAGCAAGTAAAGTGCCTCCTCTTTTATAAGCAATCAAAATAATGGTTTGGGTAGATGAGGCCCCAGGTAATAACTGACAAAAGGCATTGTATTCCAATAATTCTTCCGAACTGACCTCTTTTCGTTTTTCAACAAATTGATTTTGCATCAAGGCGACTGCTACTTGAGGCCCTCCAAAAGCGGTAATACTATAATTAAATACAGCACGTAAAAAAGAGATATGACGAAAAATGGGCAATGGCGTACTTTAACCTAAAAATAAAATATTTTTCACAGATACCATCCATAAATTAATTTAACATTATACACAGGAGGGAGGACCCTTTTTCTTATTTTATATTTAACTTTGCTGTCTACTTATAGTATATTAAATTAAGCTTATGCGTTTTGTAAAATTCACCCTCCTTTTATTGATAATGAGCAGCTGTGCTCAAAATAATTTTACTAAGTTTTCGCCCATTTACGAAAAAGAGGGATATAGCGATGTTCCGGATTATAGTAATTTGATTTACTGGGCAGCCCATCCCAACAAAAAAGACCCTTCGGATAGCCTTCCAGAAGTATTAGCCAATCAATTTCAACCTCAAGATAAAGTGGATGTTTTTTTTGTTCACCCTACCACCTATCTAGATACTGCAAAACCTTATGGCTGGAACGCTTCCATGAAGGATATTAAAACAAATATCATTACTGATTACGGTACCATTTTGAACCAGGCTAGTATATTTAATATTGCAGGTAGGGTTTTTGCGCCAAGATATCGTCAGGCGCATATTAAATCTTATTCACCCATTGGACATGCCGATACCCTAAAAGCAATGGCTGCTTTTGAATTAGCATACCAAGATGTTAAAAAGGCTTTTGAATATTATATTGCACATGATAATAATGGACGACCAATGATTATTGCTTCACATAGTCAAGGATCTACTCATGCGAAAAGATTATTGAAAGAATTTTTTGACAATCAACCACTGGCTAAAAAATTAGTGGCAGCTTATGTAGTTGGAATGACGATTAATCCGGCCGACTATACCCAATTAAAGCCTTGTGCTAAGCCCACTTCCACTGGATGTATATGTGCTTGGCGCACTTTTAAGGATGGCGATACCCCTGATTGGGTTGGTATAGAAACTTACAAATCTATTGTCACCAATCCTTTAAGTTGGAGTGATGAAATCACAAGTGTAGAACAAAAAGATAATCCAGGTTCTGTTTTATATAATTATAAAAAAATTACCCCTCAAGTATCAGGTGCAATCAATCACGAAGGTATACTTTGGATTAAAAAACCACATTTTTTTGGAAGTTTTTTATACAATCCGCCTAACTACCATTTTGCAGATTATAATTTATTTTATTTAAGTGTTCGAAACAATGTGGCAGAAAGAGTCAATACCTATTTAAGCGTTGGACAACCATACAGTAACAAATAGTGCTGGTTTAATTTCCTACTACGCTTAAAAATTTAATGCGCATTATTTTTAGCTGTTCCCAGCTATAGTCATTATCGCTTAATTCTTCCTGCGCAATCTGCAAAGAGGAAGTATCACAGTTTTTAAAGTAGTCTAAAATTTCTGCTTGATCATATTCATCTAACCACTCATCAATGGCATAATCCAAATTTAATTTGGTACCGCTGGCCGCAATGGTCTCCATTTCCTCCAATAATGCTTCTAGTTTTAGATCCTTATTTTTTGCAATGGTTTCCAATGGAATTTTTTTATCTACATTTTGTATGATATAGATTTTATTATTAGACTTATTCGCCACCGACCGCATGATAAAATCATCCGGCTTTTCAATATTATTGTCTGCAACGTATTGCTCAATAATTTGAATAAAAGGTTTTCCATATTTTATGGCCTTACCCTTGCTCACCCCTTGGCATCGCTCTAATTCAGCCAAAGTAGTGGGATACAAAGTGGCCATATCCTGTAATGAATTTTCAAGGAAAATGACAAAGGGCGGTAGTCCTATTTTTTTAGCTTCGGTTTGTCTTAAACTTTTAAGCATTTCAAACAACTTATCATCAGCTGCAGCACCTACATTAGATTCATTTTCATCATCATCTTCTGCATTGTCATCAAAAACAGTATTTAAAATAAATTTAAATGGGCCTGGTTTTTTTAAATATTTTTTGCCCTTGTCCGTTAATTTTAATAAACCATATTCTTCAATATCTTTTTCAATCATTTGTTCCAACATCGCTTGACGTATCAAACTATTCCAAAATAAATTGTCAAAATCTTTTCCAATTCCAAATACAGACAATTTTTCATGTCGGTATAAACCTATTTGCGGAGTATATTCACCAGATACAATTTGCACTACATATTCAGCAACAAATCTTTCATCCAATGCTTGTATCACTTGAAGTAAACTAACCAATTGTGCTTTTGCTTCAATTTTTTCCTTAGGGTGCAAACAGTTATCACAATTTCCACAATATTCTTGTGGCCATGGCTCTCCAAAATAATGTAATAAACTGCGTCGTCTACAAACACCGCTTTCCGAAAACGCAACTGTTTCGTCAATTAATTGAGACCCCACTTCACGTTCACTTAATGGCTTATCTTTTAAAAAATGTTCCAGTTTTGATACATCTTTATGTGAGTAGTATAAAATACAATTGCCTTCCAACCCATCCCTTCCTGCACGACCTGTTTCTTGATAATAATTTTCAATGGATTTAGGAATATTATAGTGAATGACAAACCTAATGTCTGGCTTATCAATACCCATACCAAATGCAATGGTAGCAACGATTACCTGCACATCTTCATTTAAGAACTGATCTTGTCTAAGTGCTCTCAGTTTTTGATCTAAACCAGCATGATAAGCAACTGCTTTTATGTTATTAGCTAATAATAAATCGGCTAATTCCTCGGTGGTTTTACGGTTTAAAGTATAAATAATACCACTCTTGCCTTTGTGTTGTGAAATATATTTTACAATACTTTTTACAGTGACTTCCTTTTTAGTTTTAGGCTGCACTTCATAATATAAATTAGCACGATTAAAGGAACTTATTAAAACCTCAGGATCACGCAATGCTAAATTTTTAACAATATCGCTTTGTACTTTGGGTGTAGCAGTGGCAGTTAATGCGATGATGGGAACGCTAGAATTAATTTCTTCCATCATTTCTTTTAAGCGACGATATTCGGGTCTAAAGTCATGACCCCATTCTGAAATACAATGCGCTTCATCTACTGCAAAAAAGGAAATAGTTAAATCACTAAAAAAATCAAGGTTCTCTTGTTTGGTTAAAGTTTCAGGTGCGACATACAATAATTTAGTTTTACCACTAATCAAATCCTCTTTTACAATTTTAATTTGTCCTTTATTTAATGAAGAATTTAAAAAGTGTGCCACTTCTTCATTTTCACTATACCCTCTCACTAAGTCCACTTGATTTTTCATTAACGCAATCAAGGGAGATACCACAATCGCGCAACCAGGTAATACTAATGCAGGTAATTGATAACACAAACTCTTGCCACCGCCGGTGGGCATGATCACAAAAGTGTCACGGCCACTCATTAAAGATGTGATTGCCTTTTCCTGTGTTCCTTTAAATTCAGAAAATCCAAAATGATCCGACAAAGCACTTAAAAGTGATGCTTTATCCAGTGACCTATCATTTTTAGGGATTTTAGGGGCTTTGGAGATGGTTTTTTTTGTAGTCGCCATTATAATTATCTTAGAATCAACCTATTGTATAAAGTGAACTTCCATTAAGTTAACGAAAATAATGCATGAAAGGTTCAATTGGATGCCCTTTTTTAAAAAATAGACTCATTTTAGCAAATTCTTAAAAATTGAGGCGTAAAGTGTATGAAACATTAACTTTGTCCCGTCAGAATTGACAATGTCGCGAAAATCAAATATGAAAGAAAACATTATATCTATTGCTAAAAAAGCTTTAGCGATTGAATCAGGTGCCATAAATGAATTAAATAGTTTTATAGATGCCTCCTTTGAGCAGGCAGTCAATGCTATTTTAAACAGCAAAGGAAGGGTGGTGGTGAGTGGTATTGGTAAAAGCGCGATCATAGCACAAAAAATAGTAGCCACTTTTAATTCAACGGGTACCCCTGCCCTATACCTTCATGCAGCCGAAGCCATCCATGGTGACTCTGGAATGATTCAATCCAATGACATTGTCTTTGTTATAAGTAAAAGCGGGGAGAGTCCAGAGATCAAAAGCTTAGTGCAATTAATAAAGCAGTTTGGAAATACCCTTATTGGTATGGTGGGAAATAAACAAAGCTTTTTGGCACTACAATCTGATTTTATCATTGATACGACGGTTGAAAAAGAAGCCTGTATTAATAATTTAGCACCTACTTCCTCCACCACTGCTCAAATGGTGATGGGCGATATCATTGCAGTATGTTTAATGGAAATGAAACAATTTAGCGCCATACAATTTGCACAGTTTCATCCAGGTGGCAATTTGGGCAAAAGGCTAACATTGACTGTCCAAAAAATGGCTGACACGAATTCCAAACCCTGTGTTAAAAAGGAAACAAGTATCAAGGATGTGATTATTGATATTTCAAAAAATAGATTAGGTGCTACTGTTATTACAGATGCCGATAACAATGTATTGGGTATTATTACCGATGGTGATATTCGCCGTATGTTAGAGCAACATAATAGTATCCAACATTTAACTGCACAAGATATTTATCATAAAGGACCTGCCACTATTTTGCCCACTGCATTAGCCGTTGAAGCTTTAGCAATGATGGAACAAAAGGACATCAGCCAACTTATTGTAGCGAAGGACAAACAATATTTAGGAATAATCCATATTCATGATTTAATGAAGGAAGGTATTTTATAAAAAACAATGAGCGCTGATATGAAAAATAAACATCATTATGTTGCGATTATGGCAGGAGGAATAGGAAGTCGCTTTTGGCCAATGAGCAGGACTTCGTTTCCCAAGCAATTTTTGGATGTATTAAATACCGGTAAAACTTTAATACAATGGACTTACGATAGATACACAAAATTTATACCCGAGGAGAATATATATATAGTGACATCGGAAGAATATGTAGATATCGTAAAAAAACAATTGCCCAACTTACCTGTTCAAAATATATTAGCAGAGCCTAGTAAAAAAAATACAGCCCCTTGTATTGCTTATATATCATTCAAATTAAATCAAATTGATCCAGAAGCTTGTTTTGTTGTTGCCCCTAGTGATCATTTAATTTTAGAAGAAGATAATTTTCAAAAAATTACGCTACAAGCACTTGACTTTGTTGCGAATATAAAAGCCTTAGCTACCCTAGGTATCAAGCCTACGCATCCCAATACGGGATATGGTTATATTCAATACGAAGGCCTCGAAGTAGCCAAGGGTATTTATAAAGTAAAAACATTTACCGAAAAACCTGATTTAGAAATTGCAGCCTCTTTTTTAGCAAGTGGCGATTTTTTATGGAACGCAGGTATTTTTGCTTGGAAAGTATCTACCATATTAACTGCTTTTGAAATCAACCAACCAGAAATGTATGAATTGTTTGATCAGCAAAAACAATTCTTCAACACGCCAGATGAAGCAAAAGCAATTCAAAAAATATATCCGCAGTGTACGAATATTTCAATTGACATTGCTATTATGGAAAAGGCGGATAATGTATTTGTTATCCCATCTAGTTTTGGATGGAGTGATTTAGGTACATGGAATAGTGCTTATGAAAATATTGAAAAAGATTATTTTGGCAATGCAGTTGCTTCAGACAATGTAATTGTGATTGATGCTACCAAGTGTATGATAAATGCACCTAAGGATAAACTAGTAGTAGTCCAAGGTTTAGATGATTTTATTATAGTGGATACCAAAGATGTATTACTCATTTGTAGTAAAGAAAAAGAACAGTCTATCAAAGAATATGTGGCAGAAGTGAAACGACATAAAGGCGATAAATACATTTAACATTATATATTAAGCTTACCTTAGCTTTACACAAACATTGCTTACTAAAGCCCCTCTAAATGGCAACCATCATAAGCGGAACAGGAAGTTATATTCCTAGCATTATTAAAACCAATCAATCTTTTGAAGATCATACCTTTTATGGAGAGGATGGCGAATTGATTAAAACACCTAATGCCGAAATATTTGAAAAGTTTAAGGACATAACGGGTATCTATGAGCGAAGGTATGCCGAAGAAAATATGAATACTTCGGAGATGGCAACCAAAGCTGCACAAATGGCAATTGAAGATGCGGGTATAGATCCTGAAACCATTGATCAAATCATTGTAGCCCATAATTTTGGTAATGTATTGCCCGGAACAATTCAAACAGATACCATTCCTGCAATTGCTTCAAGGGTAAAACATCAATTGGGTATTAAAAACCCGAACTGTGTGGCTTATGATATTTTATTTGGTTGCCCCGGTTGGATTCAAGGAGTAATACAGGCAGATTCTTTTATTAAATCAGGTATGGCTAAACGATGCTTGGTCATTGGTGCCGAAATTTTAAGCAGAGTCGTAGATAGCCATGATAGAGATAGTATGATTTTTAGTGATGGTGCTGGAGCATGTATCGTTGAAGGCGATACCACAAGCACAAGTGGCATTTTAGCTTCCAGTGTTCAAAGTCATTGCGTGGATGAAACTTATTTTTTGTACTTAGGTAAGTCTTATCATCCAGAGGGAGAGGAAGCGACGCGTTATATTAAAATGAAGGGTCGAAAAGTATATGAATACGCCATTAAAAATGTGCCTTTGGCCATGAAAGAATGTATTGAAAAAGCAGGCATTGATATTCATGATGTAAAAAAATTCTTTTTGCACCAAGCCAATGAAAAAATGGATGAAGGATTCATTAAGGCTTTATTTAAGTTGTATGATATTAGAACCATTCCAGAAAATATAATGCCAATGAGCATTCATGATTTGGGAAATAGTTCAGTAGCCACTATCCCCACTTTATACGACTTAGTAAAAAGAGGAAAATATAAGGAACATCAATTGAACAAAGGTGATATTGTTATTTTCGCTTCTGTAGGAGCAGGCATGAATATTAATGCTATTTGCTATCGCGTATAAGGGTTATTAATAACCTCTTACATTTTTACCTTCCATAAAGTTCACAAAAGCTTTGTTACAAACTTTATTACCACCTGGCGTAGGATAGTTTCCTGTAAAATACCAATCGCCTGTATTGGTAGGACAACACTCATGTAAATCCTCAATGGTTTGATAAATTACTTCTACTGGAATTGTAATATTGTCTGGCGTTATTAATTGAGCAATCTTATCTGATATTTCCTCGGGAGTAAATGGTTTATATAATTGACGAACCACATTTTCAGTGTGTAAGGCTCCCTGTGTTTCAAGTTCTTTAATCTTATGTAAAACATCGTCAATCACACTCACCATTCCCTTTTCATTCAGCAAAGCAATCACGGCTCTAAATGCAATAAAATCACCCATTTTACTCATGTCAATGCCGTAACAATCAGGATACCTAATTTGTGGCGCCGAGGATACAACAATAATTTTTTTAGGAGATAATCTTGATAACATTCGAATGATACTTTCCTTTAAAGTCGTGCCGCGCACAATACTATCATCTATCACCACTAATGTATCTTCATCTTTTCGGACGGTGCCATAAGTGATATCATACACATGCTGAACCATTTCATTACGATTAGCATCCTCAGTAATAAATGTTCTTAATTTAACATCCTTAATTGCAATTTTTTCTTGTCTGATTTTTCGATTGACCATGGCTTCCAACTTCTCCGGATCTACATCATTTCCCCAACTTAAAATGCGTTCTACTTTTATTTTATTTAAATACTCCTCCATGCCTTTTATCAAACCGTAAAAGGCCACTTCGGCGGTATTGGGGATATAAGAAAATATAGTATTTTTTAAATCTTTTTCTATTCGATCTAATACGCGAACGCTTAAATGATTCCCCAATGCAATTCTTTCACGATAGATTTTTTCATCACTCCCTCTCGAGAAATAGATGCGTTCAAAAGAGCATGCTCTTCTTTCCTTTGCAGGAATAATCTGTTCAACTGAATATTTTCCATGATCATCTACCACCAAAGCCATACCAGGCATGAGTTCCAAGACTTCATTTTCAGCAACATTAAAAGTAGTTCTAATGGCAGCGCGTTCACTTGCAGCAACAATTACTTCGTCATCAATATAATAATAAGCAGGTCTAATGCCATGCGCATCTCTCATTATAAAACTATATCCATTGCCCAATAAACCCCCTACTGTAAAACCTCCATCAAATAAAGGAACTGCATTTTTTAATACATTCACTATGTTAGGCTCATTAGGGTTGAGCTGTTCTTCTTTTTCTAAAAAATGATGAATCACTTCCATCATGGCAGCTAAGTCACTTTCTTTTTCAAATGTACCTGGCTCTAATTTTATATGTTGATATAATTCATCTGTGTTGACTAAATTAAAATTACCCGCTAAGGCCAAATTTTTTCCAGGGACTAAATTTCTTTTGATGAAAGGATGACAAAATTCAATATTGTTTTTTCCTTGTGTGCCATATCTTAAATGACCTAAAAGTATTTCACCCATAAATGGCAAATGCCCTTTCATCAATCCAGGGTGCTTGGTAATATCTGGTTGGAATTTTTCTAACTCTTGAATTTCTAGCCCTATTTTATAAAATAAATCTGCAATGGGCTGTTGCGCGTTACTACGAAGTCGATATAAAAAAGGATTTCCTGGCTCAATATTTAATTTTAAAGTAGCCAACCCCGCCCCATCCTGTCCACGATTATGTTGCTTTTCCATCAACAAATACAGCTTATTTAAGCCGTAGGTGACCGATCCTCTTTTTTGAAGATAATAAGAAAGAGGCTTTCTAAGTCGAATGTAAGCTAGCCCACATTCATGTTTGATTTCATCACTCATGACGGATAAAATTAATACACTTTTTCAGTAAGAATGGCATCAGCTGCTTTGCTCCAATTGATTAATTCAGGGCAAGCATGATATTCAGTATCTACAAAAATGTAATAATTAGGGATATGTTCTTTAAACCATACTTCTATTTGCTTTTGCTTTTTTTCATCCAAAGCACGCTGTGAAACACGGTTGTAATCTTCTCTTAAATTTTCTTTATGTGGTGTAGTTCGTTCTCTAAAATAGACCAATCTAACAGTTTGTCTGCCACGATCATCTGTTGTTATCTGTGGTTCAGAAACATCACCTGGTTTTAAAGTTTGTAGTAGAATGACCATGTCCTTATCTAATTGGTCAATATTAACATAGGAGGACCCGTCTGAACCAGAAATAGCGCCACCGCTAAACTTACTACTCTCATCATCACTAAATTTATTAACTGCTTCCCCAAAAGTCATTCTATTGGCAATAATTTCTTTTCTTACACTATCTAAGAAATGTTTTGCTTCATTAATTTCGTCTTTGGTAATGGGCGGCATACGTAAAATGTGCTTCACCACGGCATCATCCCCTGAACGAGAAATAAGCTGTATAATATGATATCCAAATTTAGACTTAATAGGTGCTGAAATTTGTCCTTCTTTTAAACGAAAAGCGCCCGCCATAAAAGCAGGATCCCAAGTTTTTTCATTTCTATTCAAATGGAATTGTCCAAGGTTTTCTTTTGCGCTTGGATCTTCAGAATACAACTTTACTAATTGATCAAATTTATTAAGGCCAGCTTCAACTTGTCTTCGATAATCTGATAATTGTTTAATGACATATTCTTCAATATCACGATTGGCTTTAGGATGCATAATGATTTCTGCCATATTCACTTCACTTTCATACAAAGGCAAACTATCTGATGGAATTTTATTATAAAAGGCCCTCACTTCAAAGGGTGTGATTTTAATTTTATCGACCACCTTTTTCTGCATTTCCTCGGCCAATTTTTGCTCCTTAATCATTGTTCTAAAGTCCTCCTTTAATTGAAAAATGCTGCGACCTGCTACCTCTTCTAGCACTTCTTTAGAACCAAATTGTTGAAGAAAATTTCTGATTTTGCTATCAATAGCACTCTCTACCTCTTCTTCTGTTACTAAAATAGAATCCTTCTCAGCTTGCAGCACCAATGCTTTTCTCATTAATTGTTGCTCTACTATTTGACAGCTACTAGGGAGTACTACATTTTCCTGACCTTGCGCTTGTCTCTTCATGTCAAGAAGGGAATTGTCAATGTCGGATTTTAAAATATATTTATCACCTACCGTTCCCACAATTTTATCTGCTAATACTTTTTTAACCTGCGCATTCGTTTGAACGGATAAGGATAAAAAAAGAATGGGAAAAACAATGCTAACTATTTTCATCGAAATTAAATTAATGTTTAAAGGTCAGATACTAGGTTGATTTTTCCAAGCATCAAATCTTAATTATTTTATAAAGTACGCTTTACTTCCTCTTCTTCAAATGCTTCCACGATATCCCCCACCTTCAAGTCAATAAAGTTTTTAATCGTTAAACCACATTCCATATTGGAAACCACTTCCTTGGCATCGTCTTTGAATCGCTTCAAACTTCCCAATTCTGCGGCTTGACCTTCCCCTTTAGGGTATTCCACAATACCATCACGGATAATACGTATTTTACTATTTCTACTCAATTTGCCATCCAATACAAAACATCCTGCAACTGTTGCTTTATCAAATTTGTATACTTCTCTTACTTCAACATTCGCAGTAATTTTTTCCTGAATCTTAGGTTCTAACATACCTTCCATTGCACTCTTAATTTCATCAATGGCGTTATAGATAATGGAATATAATTTAATTTCCACCCCTTCTGTTTCAGCTAATTTGTTTGCTTGCATACTAGGTCGAACATTAAATCCAATAATGATGGCATCCGACGCAGCAGATAACAATACATCTGATTCAGAAATTTGTCCTACCCCTTTTAATACAACTCTTACAGCAATTTCTTCGGTAGATAATTTTTGTAATGAGTCACTCAAGGCTTCAACTGATCCATCCACATCCCCTTTGATAATAATATTCAATTCCTTGAAATTACCTAAGGCCAAACGACGACCAATTTCATCTAATGTAATATGTTTTCTAGTTCTTAAACCTTGCTCTCTTAATAATTGAGCGCGTTTAGTAGCTAATTCTTTTGCTTCAGACTCATCTTCAAATACTTTGAATTTCTCACCCGCTTGTGGTGCTCCATTCAATCCTAATATCACCACTGGTGTAGAAGGAGGTGCTGAATCAATACGTTGATTACGCTCATTAAACATCGCTTTTACACGACCATAATATTGTCCAGATAAAATTAAATCACCTTGTTTTAAAGTTCCGTTTTGTACTAAAATAGTGGCGACATAACCACGCCCTTTATCTAAAGAGGCTTCAATGATGGTTCCTGTACCTTCTCTATTAGGGTTGGCTTTTAAATCTAATAAATCAGATTCTAAAATAACTTTTTCTAATAAGGTATCTACATTCAATCCTTGCTTAGCAGACAACTCTTGGTTTTGGAATTTACCACCCCAAGCTTCTACTAAAATATTCATTTGAGAAAGTTGCTCGTATATTTTTTGTGGATTCGCGCCGTCCTTATCAATTTTGTTGACTGCAAATATCATTGGAACACTCGCAGCTTGCGCATGCGAAATAGCCTCTTTTGTTTGAGGCATTACAGCATCATCCGCTGCTACTACAATGATGGCGATATCAGTTACTTTAGCACCTCTTGCACGCATCGCTGTAAACGCTTCGTGACCCGGTGTATCTAAGAAAGTAATGGCTTTGCCATTTGGCAAGGTTACCTCGTATGCCCCAATATGTTGTGTAATACCTCCTGCTTCACCTGCTACAACATTGGCATTACGTATATAATCCAATAAAGAAGTTTTACCGTGATCTACGTGACCCATAATGGTAACAATAGGAGGACGTTCCACTAAGTTGGCTAAATCTTCTGCTTCTTCTTCTTCATCCATTTCTTCTACATCTTCTAGTCCAACAAATTCTACTTCAAAAGCAAATTCGCTTGCTACTAATTCAATGACTTCCGCATCTAATCTTTGGTTAATAGAAACCATGATACCCAAATTCATACACTTGCTAATGATATCAGCAAAACTGACATCCATTAAACTTGACAACTCACTTACAGTTACAAATTCAGTTACTTGTAATTTATTATCTCTTACTTCACTTTGCTCATTCTCTGCAGCTTCTTCTCTTTTAGCACGACGATATTTAGATTTCAAACTTTTACCGCGACCTCCTTGGCCTGATAATTTAGCCTGTGTTTCTTTGATCTTATCTTGAATGGCTTTTTGACCAATTTCTTTTTGTTCGGGTGTTTGTGGTGCATTTCGATTGCCACCTGGTCTGTTACCACCTGGTCTATTGCCCCCTTGTCCTTGGTATCCACCACCTGGTTTATTACCACCTGGTCTGTTTCCACCTTGGGCTCCGCCCCCTGGACGATTGCCTCCACCTTGCGCACCGCCTTGTTGTGGAGGACGACCTGTTGGAGTAGGAATGCGTTTACGAACTCGCTTTTCCTCCTGGCTCATTGGTTTTGGCCTTGTATCGCTATTGACAGGTAAATCAATTTTACCCATCACTTTTGGACCTTCTAATTTGTCAGCCCTAATATTTTCAATTTTACCATGCACATTTTCGGGCGCAATAGAATGATCGACTGGAGCTGATTTTTTGGATGCCGATTTAGCAGCTGGTGCTTTTTCGGCTGGCTTGGCTTCTGGCTCTTTGGGAGCATCTGCTTTTTTGGTTGCTTTTTTAGGTCGAGTAGAGGAATCAATTTGAGATAAATCAATCTTGTTGATGACCTTTGGTGTTTCCACTTCAGGTACTTTGATATTGGTAGTTACTTGTTCAGCAGGAACTTCTTCAATTGTCTTTTCAGCTTTACTTGCTTTTTTATCGGCAGCTACTTTAGTTTCTTTTGCCTTAGGCACTTCGGCTTCTTGAGCTTCAGGTGCTTTTTTGGCAACGGCTTCCTCTGGCTTTTTAGCTTTATCAGTGATTGCATTTTTAGGCAATTCCACATGATCTGCTTTATCCCTGGCCACTTTGTCGCCCTGGAATTCAGCTTGTAAAGCGTAATACTGATCCTCCGTTAATTTAGCCGCTGGCTTAAGGTCGTCCTTGGGGAAACCTTTCTTAGCTAGGAACTCAATCAAGGTATCTTGACCGATGTTGAACTCCTTAGCAGCTGCTAACAATCTTGGTAATTTCAATTCTGACATTCTATTGTTTTTTGTCCCTTTTTATGGGAACGAGTAACCTAATACAAATATACTTTCAAAAATCAAGGTTATTCACCTTTATCAAACTCTTCTTGTAAAATTCGACGCACATCCGCGATGGTCTCTTTTTCTAAATCGGTTCTTCTTTCTAGTTCATCGGCACTTAGCTTGATAACGCTGCGAGCAGTATCACAACCCACACGCTTGAATTCATCAATGATCCAAGTTTCAATTTCATCGCTAAATTCATCTAAATCAATATCAAATTCATCAACGATTTCCTCGTCTTCACGATAAACATCTAATTCAAAGCCTGTTAATTCAGCAGCTAATTTAATATTCACCCCACGACGGCCAATGGCTAAAGAAACCTGATCAGCTGGCAAATAAACTTCGACACGCTTTGTTTCGGTGTCAATATTCATATAGCTAATTTTAGCAGGTGTTAATGAACGTTGAATTAGTAATTGAGTATTAGTTGTAAAATTAATGACATCAATATTTTCATTTTTTAATTCTCTTACAATACCATGGATACGACTTCCTTTCATTCCCACACAAGCACCTACTGGATCAATACGATCGTCAAAAGATTCAACAGCAACTTTAGCACGCTCACCTGGTTCACGCACAATTTTTTTAATGGTAATTAAACCATCAAATATTTCAGGCACTTCAATTTCTAATAATTTAGCTAAGAATAAAGGACTTGTTCTTGATAATATAATAACAGGTGAATTATTTTTCATATCCACTCTTGCTACTACAGCACGAATATTTTCTCCTTTCTTAAAAAAGTCTTGAGGAATTTGTTCTGTTTTTGGAAGAATCAATTCATTACCTTCTTCATCTAGTAATAAAACTTCTTTTTTCCAAACCTGATAAATTTCAGCATTAATAATATCGCCAATGCGATCGGAATATTTTTTTACTAAAACATTTTTCTTAAGGTCATTAATACGAGAAGCTAAAGTTTGTTTAGCTGCTAATATGGCCCTACGACCAAAGTCTAAAATATCTACCTCTTCATATAAATCTTCACCTATCTCAAAGTCAGGCTCTATCTTGATTGCGTATGAATAAGGTACTTCCTCTAAAGGATTGTCAACATCATCATCGGGTCGGATTTGACGACGACGAATTATTTCCAAATCTCCTTTTTCGGCATTCACGATAACATCAAAGTTTTCGTCACTACCATACTTTTTTCTGATCAAAGTTTTAAAAACATCTTCTACCACTTTCATCATCGTTGGGCGATCAATATTTTCAGCGTCTTTAAACTCCTGAAATGCTTCGATCAAATTTATACTTGCCATAACATAATTTTTTTTCAAGCTTTGCGCTTGATGATTTGTTAAAATTGAACTTGAACTATAGTTGATTTAATATTCTCAAATGGGATCAGCAATTGTTGTTGGATTGCTTTTTTACCTTTTCCTTCAGTCCACTCTAATACAATTTCAGTTTCCGAAACTGTCATGAGTTGACCTATTTTTTCACTTGCATCATTTAAAGTAACCATCACTTTACGACCTATGTTTTTTTGATATTGACGATTCAATATTAAAGGTTCGTCTACACCAGGCGACGATACTTCTAATGAAAAATCACCTTCGGGAAACCAGGCTTCTTCTTCGATGGCTTTGTACAATTTTCGATTAAAAAAAGTACATCGCTCAATAGGCAACCCTTTGTCCCCATCTAAAAACACTTTAATATTATTAGTTGGTTTGATTTTTATCTGAACGCAAAAATAGCTTTGATCCTCTTCTAAAAAAGGGTCGATGACTGCTTTTACCTTATCTATTAATACACTTGGTTCCATACTTAAAAAAGAAGAAGGGAACGATTTCGTTCCCTTCGATAGCTTTTATACTAGACCAAAGGTAATAAAAGAGGATGAAATATCCCAAAATTATTGTCGGAGCCCTTATTTTTGCACTATGAGTAAGTTGATATTTTACGGTATAATGGTGTACTTCCTGTACAAATTGATATTTAATGTGGTAGTTCCTGTGAGTAATGGAGTGAATACCATGCGTCAAAATATGGAACAAGCCAAGGCGGCCGAAGCCAACAGACAGGCTGCAGCCAATGCCAAGTTTAATCAAAATGCCCCTCATACCCAAAAGGCGGATGGACCTCCAGTTGAAGCAGAATACATTGAATTTGAGGAAGTTAAGAAGAAATAACCTTTATAAATAGGCTTCCATCTCATTTTCTAGATACATTCCTTCCTTTAGATGCAGTACTTTAATCCCTACCCCTGCAGCAGCAATAATATTGGGTTCATTATCGTCAATAAATAGGGTTTCGTTTGCCAACAAACCTTCCTGATCTAATATATAAGTAAATGACGAGGGATCGGGTTTTCGCATACCCATTTCATGAGAGTAATACGGTTTTTTAAATAAGGTCTCAAATGGATAATCAGCCACTTCTTTTTCAAACTCAGGAATAAAATGATCATAATGAATTTGATTGGTATTGGAATATAAAAAAATATTAAAACGATCTTGGTTCTCTTGTACCCATGCGATACTTTTTTTTCTAAAACCCACCAACAAAGCATTCCAAGCAAATATAATTTGCTCATTAGACAAAGCTAAATTAGCCAACAACCTGAACCCATCACAAAATTCAGATTCATTAACAAAACCCATTTCCAAATCTAAAAAAAGGGGGTTGGATTTATTTAAAGTAAAATGTTGCTCTATATTTTCGATACCTATTGAAGTAAATGCGTTATTCATTTTTTTAAAATCAATATCATATAAAACATTGCCTAAGTCAAAGATTAAATTTTTTATACGGGCCATTTTAATTATATATACTTAATGATTAAATTATTTTTTCATTGCAGCTGCCATATGTTGACAAGCTGCATTGCCTTTGTTTAATTCAGACTGAATATTTTGTTTAGAAGCTTCGTCTCTATTTTGACTCAACTTAAAAACATGTTGCAAGTCGTCAATAACAATTTCAAAAGAAACAATGGCTTTCATATTTTGTTCCATGTATTCAGGAGATAAATTTTTTACTTGCGTAGGTGCATCCACATCCTTTTCAAAATATAATGTAAGCCGCTCTAGTAAACGATATAAGTGATCTTTATCTTTTAGTACGATCTCTCCTTTCGCTTGTACCGCTTGGTAATTCCAAGTACTAGCTTGGGCTTTATCAGTATACCAATTAGCGCTAACAAAAGTAGAGGGACCCGAAAATAGAACAAGCACTTTTTTATTTATTTCAAAGGCATTGGTATGTGCTTGCTTTCGCATGATATGTCCTAAAATAACTATTTTATCATTTTCAATATCTAGCAAGATAGGAATTTGAGTGGCTACTGGGAAACCAGCTTCATCTACACCACAAATGGTGACAAATGGATGGGCCTGCATAAAGTGGATGACTTCTTGATGGTCTTTGGCTTTAAAATGTGGAATATGATACATACTATATTTTTAAAGTGGGAGTTCGGTCGTGGTTTTAATTTCATCCATGACAAACAAACTATTAATATGGGCAATCATGGGAAGTACTGCTAGTTGTTCTTGATAAAATTTATTATAGCTCTCTACATCCTTGGTGACTAATTTCAAATAATAATCAAAACTACCTGACACCAAACTGCAAGAAATAATTTCAGGAAATTGTGCAATCGTTTTTTCAAATTCAGAAAAATGAGATCTTGTTTGTTTGTCTAATGTCACTTGACAATGGACCACCAAACCAAGGTCTAATTTTTTACGATCAAGCAAAGTGACATAATTTAAAATATAGCCTTCTGCTTCCAACCTTTTAATTCGATCATGTGTGGGGCTTAAGGACAAATTAATAGCCGCACTTATATCTTTTAGCTTTGCCAAAGCATCCTTTTGAAGGATTTTTAAAATAGATTGATCAATGGGGTCAAGTGCCATAGGAGAAATAATTTCTGTTTTTACTTAGAATTCTAGTATAAAGAACGTCATTTTTTGTTATTTAACCAATTAAACAATAATTTTTACTGATTAAATCTATTATATAACAAATATTTTCTTTTATATGATCTTTGTACAGAAATAAAAAACAAATAAAATGATCATAGGAGTTCCAAAAGAAATCAAGGTACAAGAATATAGAGTAGGCTTAACACCCGAAGGCGTAGATACTTTAACAAGACAAGGTCACACCCTGTATGTTGAAACAAAAGCAGGGGTAGGCTCTGGATTTTCTGACGAAGCTTATATCAAAGCGGGAGCATCCATATTAACGACTGCTAAAGAAGTATACGAAATAGCAGAAATGATTATCAAAGTAAAAGAACCTTTAGCGGTTGAATTTCCATTTATAAAAGCAGGTCAAATTTTATTTACTTATTTCCATTTTGCAGCGTCTAAGGAATTAACGGAAGCGATGATGAAATCCTTGGCAGTATGTATTGCTTACGAAACCGTTGAATTACCTGATGGATCATTGCCGTTACTTGTTCCTATGTCGGAAGTAGCAGGAAGAATGGCAGTCAATGTAGGCGCCTATTATTTAGGAAAACCATTTGGAGGAAAAGGAAAATTATTAGGTGGTGTGCCGGGTGTAAAACCAGCAGAAGTATTAATTATTGGTGGTGGTATCGTAGGAACACAAGCAGCAAAAATGGCTGCAGGTTTAGGTGCCAATGTCACCATCATGGATACTAATTTAACAAGATTAAGATATTTATCAGATGTGATGCCAGCCAATGTGGTGACACAGTATTCTACTTTAATGGCCATACAAGAAAAGTTACCTACAGTAGATTTAGTGATAGGTGCTGTTTTATTACATGGTGCTAAAGCGCCGCATTTAATTAAGAAAACAGATTTAGCAATGATGGAAGCAGGTACTGTTGTAGTTGATGTTGCAGTGGATCAAGGAGGTTGTATTGAAACATGTAAACCAACCACACATGAAAATCCAGTTTATATGGAACAAAATATTTTACACTATTGTGTCGCTAATATGCCAGGTGCCGTTCCACAAACTTCTACACGCGCTTTAACGCAAGCCACTTTGCCTTATGCCATTGCGATTGCAAATAAAGGATGGGAAAAAGCATGTGTTGAAAATGCAGCTTTAGCAAAAGGTTTAAATATTAAAGCAGGAAAAATTTTACACAAGGGCGTTGCAGATGCTTATAACGGATAATTAAATTAAGGCTACAATAATGATTTAATTCATTATTGTCAATTTTAATACAAATCCTTCGTATACAATTTTTTGTGTACTTTAAATCCACGTTTTGTATAAAAATTTTGATTGAGCGTTGAATTGATATAACATCCAACCTGTATTTTGAAAACCTTTTTGTCAACAGCTGTTGCAACAATAGCTTCATATAAAAAGTCAGCAGCGTTTAATTTTCGATACTTGGGTGCGACAAAAAACGTCTGTATTTCTAAAAAAGAAAATTTATCTAAAAATGTATGTCGATCCTGCAGTATAACACCCCCTGCTACTTTTTTTTCTTCATCCTCCATTATTAAAAAAGAATACTCCTTACTCTTTAATTTTTGCTTATAAAATTCATCAAAATCCATTACATTCCATGTTTTATTTAAATGCAAACTAACCACTTCTTGATAATGCATTACATCATTCAACCGTGCTTTTCGAATATTAAAATGAAATGACTTAGTCATATTAAACAATACAAAGGGTGATTAACATAAATGTCATAAATAAATATTGCTAAATTGTTAATGGAATATGAATAAATTATTAAGCATCCAGGTAAAATCCAACGCATAAAAAAAGGCTGGCTTCTTTCGAAGCCAGCCTTTATATATTGTCAAACTATATTCTAGTAATTAAATCTAGCCCAACCTTTCCACCATGTTGCATCTTCACCATTTAAACCAATCGCGCCTCTAAAAGCAACTTTTTTAATAAATGCATCTTGTAATTTAGAATCTGTAAAACTACCATTACTTGCATAGTTGAAGTTCCCAGCAACACCTAATGTTAAGTTGGCTGTAGCAGGAGCTGCAGTACCAGCATAAGGTGTAGGATCAAACATAGTATAATTGAATGGTTGAATCAACTTTGCATCTACTGCGTTAGTAGTAATCGCATTGCCATATCCTGGATTCGAAACCCATGCCAACATAGTTGCATCATCAGCACCAGTAGGAGCAGAAGTACTTTTTGTATATTTCACATTTACAGTATTACCCGCGAACGTATTATTTTTAAAACGAATGGTTGTGCTATCTGCAATATTTAAATCGGTAGGAGAACCTAAACCAGCATCAATTAATAAACCAGTAGGCCAACCCATGAAAATAGAGTTTTGAATAGAGATACCAGAGTTTCTTCTAATTTGAGCGCCAGCTAAAAACAAGCTATTTCCAATATTAGACAAAGTTGCTCTTGGCCCTACTACAGTCATATTTGAGAATACAGCAGTAGTTTTAGGAGTTGCAGTAGTTCCTGTGGCATTGTTATCAGATTCAAAAGCTTCAGATTTAGAAATGTCCGCAATTAAAGAATCGCGAATGCCAATTCCAAATTGCACATAACCACTATATCCATTATCTGTATCAAAATCATCATCTTGACCTTTATAAGCAATTAAGTACTTACAGTTCACTGTACCACCAAACCACTCAAAACTATCATCTTTACCAAATGCTGTTTCTATGTGATCGATAGTAGTTCCACTACCTACAGCAGCCATGGTTAAACTATTAATTTCTTTATCAGGTTGGTAAGCATATCCTGCATATTCAATTCTAAGATATTGTAAGATTCCTGAATTATCTGCTGGGTTTACTGTAGGAAAAGCTGCGTCTCCAGCTCCTGCTAAACCATCACCATTCGCATTATCTACTCCACCCTCTACTTGGTATAAACCTGTAACAGCACTACCATTTACTGTAAAGCTGGTATTAATTGGCGCCGTACCACATAATACAATACCACCCCAGTCACCTGATTGTGGATTTGCAGAAGCAGAAGTAAATACAATAGGTTTATCAACAGTTCCTTTTGCTATTAATTTAGCTCCTCTACAAATAATTAAAGCAGATACATCTGATCCAGAATATTTACCTTTTACTGTAGCACCTTCCTGAACGGTTAATGTTACGCCTTTAGTGATATACACCAAGCCTTGTAAATAGTTAAAATCCTTAGCATACAAAGTAGTATCCTTTGTGATTCTTCCTGATAATGTAACTGTATTTGCAGTAGGTCCGGAAGGAATCACTGGTTGGTTTACGATTACGATTTCTTTTTCTCCATCGGTTTCGATCTTTCTACAACCTGTAATGGCTAAAAAAGCGAATGATAAAATTAATAGCTGTTTCATTGTTTTTTGTATTTAAAAAAATTTTTAATGTATTTGTTATGTGTTATAGTGAATAGTTAAAGGAAATTCCGAAAGAGGTTCCGAATTTTCTAGAGAAACGAATTACGTCAACACCTTTTTCGTATTTAGGAGTATTCGCATTTAAATTTTGATAAAAAATTTGTTCTTGATTTAATATATCTGACGCAGTGAATTTAATTTCTGCTTTATTTTTCATTATTTTTTTACTCATTTGGAAATCAACTAAAGAACGTGGCGCTTCATAAATATCTGGAGAAGCTGAACCCGCTTGCATATCACCCACTAAATAAATACGCTCTCCAATTTGGTTAAATAATAAAGTAGCATTAAACCCTTTATCAACCACATCGTATAACAATCCAACGTTTACTAAATAAGGGGACTGTCCTTGTAATTGGCGCTCCAATTTCAAATTCTCATCTTTAATTTTACTATTGATCAAAGATGCGTTTGCTTGGAAAGTAAAGAATTTGTTTAATTTTTTTCTAGCTTCTAATTCTATACCATATGTAATCGCATTTTTTGCATTTTGGTAGGAGAAAGTACTTGCACCTCCAGAACCTTCACTAAAAATTTGTTCAATTGCATTTTCGAAATTTTTATAAAAAACACCTGCTGTAAAAACTTCTCCAGATCCAGGATATAATTCGTATCTAATATCTGTATTTGTAATTTTTGTACGTTTTAAACTAGGATTACCTTGAACAGATGCGTTTAATTCAAAATCGAATATGTTTAAAAAAGACAACTCTCTTAATTCTGGACGAATCACTGTTTGTGAAGCAGTAATTCTTAAATTACTATTTTGATTTAATTTTATAGTGGTATTTACACCAGGTAAATAGTCTGTTACTTTAGAATAAGTATGTCTTGGATCCCACACTTTCACACTACCTACTAATTGATCAAAATTTTCAACACGTAAACCCCATACCATTCTTATTTTTTCTGAAACTTTATTGTCAAATTGCAAATAACCCGCATTTAAAATGGTGTTTGCCATGTATCTGAAATTACGTCCTTTGATGGCATCAAAACCAAACATATTGTCTGTGCCATTACCAAAATTTTCAGGTGCAAATACCACATCAGCTGGTAAAGCTCTTAAAGCTGGGTTGTCTCTAGGTAAGAAATTAGCAAACAAAGCAGCGTCATAAATACGATCCTTTACCTGAATAAGATAACCAGCTTTAATGGTGCTTTGTTTTAACTTATAAGTTAAATCACCACCACCTGTATATATATAATCATTTAAGCTTTGAAAAATACGGCTTCCTGATTGTTGCGACAAAGAGTTTGAAATATTCAGCACATATGGATCAGAACCTGTAGCACTTTTTGTATATAATAACCTTCTTTGATCTGGACTATAGCTATCTAAAACATTAAATGCGCCATACCAATTTAATTTTAACTTACTATTTAAGCTATGTTCTCCATTTAATTGATTAGTAAAAAAAGTGTTTTGAGCAAAAGTAAATTCATTCCCTTTCATCAAATCACCTCTTGAATACTCATTACCATATCTTTGAGTAAAGGAATTATTAGATTTTACGTTTACAATGGCCTTATAGCTGATCTTGTTTAATGGATTCAAGTAAATAGAGAAACCGGCAATGGCTCCCATATTAATATCAGTGATGTATTTTTTATCATCATACTTATAGATTGTAGAAAATTTATTTGCCTCTAAAGTATTTTGCTGATTTAAATTATCTTGAATTTTTTGATTTTCGGCAAAATTAATACCAATCATGCCGCCAATTTTCTTGCCCCATAAAGTACTTGCAAAACCACCATTCAATTGAAATGAATAGTTCGGAGATGCCACAGATTTAACAGGCACCCAATGGTTTGACATCGTTTTTCCTAACGAAGTTTTAAACGCAATATTAGAGGTATCAAAATTAGACTTAGTGGTATAACCTGTTGGCAAGGATCTTGTTCCATCATCTATACCATACCAATCAGTTTTACCACCTTTGTCTTTGAAGAAATCTTTTCCAGTGGATTGAGTATTATAAGTAGTTGCTATTTGTATGTTCAAAAAGTTTTTAGTAGGGATGTCTTTTGTGTTTACTTGAATTAAACCACCCGCCCACTCTCCTGGCAATTCTGGTACAAATGCTTTGTTAATAATGATATTATCAATGATTTGAGCCGGGAATAAATCAAAAGAAAATGTTTTACGATCAGGCTCAGTACTTGTTAATAAAATACCATTTAACATAGCTTGATTATATCTATCTGCTAAACCTCTAACTATAATATACTTTCCTTCTTGAATTGAAGTACCAGTTGTTCTTTTTAAAATTTCAGCTGTGTTTCTATCTGGGCTACGTCTTATAGATTCTGCTGAAATAACTGAAGCAACTGTATTGGTATTTTTTTGATATGAAATTAAAGCGTTATCGGTAGCGCCTTTATTGCTCGATCTATTGGCACTCACTGTTACATCAGCTAATTTTGCTCCTGACTCTTCTAATAAGATATCCAAAGTAACTTCTTCGCCTGACTGAGTAGCATTAATATTTTCAATAGTTTTCGCCTTAAATCCAACATAGGATAAAGCAACACTATACTTTTTATTGACATCAATATTGAAACTATATCTTCCTTCAACATCTGTTTTAGTGACTTGGCTTCTGTCTGATTTTAAAGTAATAGTAACACCAATTAAAGATTCATTTCTGGCACTTGTAACTTTACCAGATAATTTAGCTTTTTGGGCGTTTGCTATGAATGCAGTAACAATAAAACAAATTAAGAGTAGTAACCTTTTCACGATGTAATTATTTATACCGCAAATATTAGACTCTAATGTTACCCAAATGTTAACTCAATATGAACATAATATTAACTTTGATTTATTTCTAAATTATTTATTTTATTGAAAATCAAATGCTTAAGGGACTAAGAAAAAATAATTCACTTTAAAAATAACAATAATGAAAAATCTTATTAAAATAGTATTACAAAAATTTATAATGCAACATCTCTATCAGAACATGTAACCTGATTTGTTGGCTTAATTTGATGATAAGTGAAAATATAAAGCCTTATTCTATTTTGGGTTAATCCAAATGAAAAACGCTGTGTAAATCATTGGTTCCCTTAAAATTAACACCTAAGTCCTTAATAAGGCCATCTTTCACATCGTATACCCAACCATGAAGATGCAATGGTTGTTCTCTTTTCCAGGCATTTTGAACGATCGAAGTTTTTCCTAAATCTTGTACTTGTTCAATCACATTGAGTTCCACCAATCTATCTGCTCTTAACTTGGTGTCTTTTAATGCATCTAACTCTTTAAAATGTAAACGGTATACATCTTTGATATGTCTGAGCCAATTGTCAATTAAACCGAATTGTTTGTTTTCCATCGCGGCCAAAACACCTCCACAACCATAGTGTCCGCAAACAATAATATGTTTCACTTTCAGTACTTCAACTGCATAGGATAATACACTTAACATATTCATATCGCTATGAATCACCATATTGGCAATATTACGATGCACGAAAATATCACCTGGTAAAGTGCCGGTAATTTGATTAGCGGGTACCCTACTGTCCGAACAACCAATCCATAAATATTCTGGGTGTTGACTGTTGGCTAATTTTTGAAAATAAGTGGGATCCAAAGACAATTGATCTGCGACCCATTTTCTATTATTTTCTAAGAGTTGATTGTAAGATTTTTCCATACGAGAATAAAATTAGTCAATATTTTGGATTTTGCTTAAAGTTTAAACATCATTTGATGACCCTTTTATGCTATTTAACCTAATTTTATTACATGAGTATACTAATAGAAGTGATGGGCTGGATTGCCTCTGTGTTAATTGTGGGTTCTTATGCACTCAACATAACCGGCAAATTGCCTGCATCTAGTAAGGTCTATGTTCTTGCCAATATTATAGGTGGATTATTTTTTGTTGTAAATACTTATTATCATCAGGCTTACCCCTCGATGTTAGTTAATATAATATGGGTGATTATTGCCATTGTGATGATAAGTAAAAAAGAGAATAAAAATGCAAGTAAGTAAATTAAATACCCTTTTTTCATCTCTTGTAAAATGGATATTAATTTGCATTATTGTGGGTGGAATTGTAGGATCCGCCACTGCCCTGTTTTTAATTTCATTAGACCGTGTCACGCTATGGCGTAGCGACCATATTTGGATTGTAAATTTTTTACCCTTTATTGGTTTGGCCATTGGATTGGCTTACTACTATCATGGCGAGGAAAGTAAAAAAGGGAATAATTTAATTATAGAAACACATCAAAATGTTGAAAGTGGAAGCGATTCGAAACCTATTCCTTTCATCATGGTGCCCCTTGTTTTTTTTAGCACCCTGCTAACGCATGTTGGTGGTGGTTCTGCGGGTAGAGAAGGAACTGCAGTACAAATGGGCGGGGCTATCGCTGATCAATTAACGCGCCTATTTAAATTAAATACCACAGAAAGAAAGACGATTTTAATTATGGGCATTAGTGCTGGATTCGCTGCTGTCTTTGGAACGCCAATAGCAGGCGCTATATTTGCTTTAGAAATAATGTCTTTAAAAAAGATAAAACAAGCAGATTTACTTCTTAGTATTTACACTGCTTATTGCGCTCATTATATTTGTTTGGCATGGCAAGTGAAACATACTATTTATTCCATTACAACCATCCCATCTATTTCATTTACTAATTTAGCTTGGACAATGGTTGCAGGACTTATTTTTGGTTTAGCAGCTTTTGTCTTTATATATCTTGGTAAATTATTTGAAATCTTATTTTCTAAAGTAAAATTTGCTCCATTGCGCCCATTTATCGGCGGTGTTTTTATTGCCCTGTTTATTGTTTTATTTAATTCTACTCAATATATTGGACTTGGCATTCCTTCGATATCAAATGCATTTATATCGCCAGCAGGTAATTTTGATTTTATTATTAAAATAATCATAACCAGCTTTACTTTAAGCGCTGGTTTTAAAGGTGGCGAAGTGACGCCTCTATTTTTTATTGGTGCCACTTTAGGAAATATTTTAATTTGGTTTATCCCGCTACCAATGGCTTTACTAGCCGGAATGGGCTTTGTTGCTGTATTTGCAGGTGCCACCAATTGTATCATTGCTTCTATCGTATTAGGAATAGAATTATTTGGATTATCAAGTGGGATTTTTATAGGACTCGCATGTATCATGGCCTATTTTACTTCTGGCATGACGGGAATTTATGCCTCCCCCATGAAACAAAATTTAAAGTATCAACTGCATGAATCAGTAAAAAATATTTTTAAAATTTAATTGAGCTCGTTATGGCGGTTTTAAAATTAGTAGAAACAGAAAAAGAATTAATAGGTTTAAAACAATTACAAACTGATAACTTAAGAAAACTGATTGGGGAAGTAGAAGCAATGAAAGAAGGGTTTGTGACTTCAGAATATGATTTATCCTTACTTCAATTAATGCATAATGTATATCCCTCTATTATAGTTAAAGAAGGAGAAGAAGTAGTGGGCTATACTATTGTAACAAATAAGGAAGTATTAGGGGAGCACCCTGAATTAGATCATTTATTTGATACTTTAGATGCTACTGAATACAAAGGCTCCCTTTTGAAAAACGAAAACTATATTTTAGTGGGTCAAGTATGTGTAGGTAAAAGCCATAGAGGACAAGGATGGGTCGCTAAGATGTATGAATTTTATAAAAATTTACACGCAAAAAATTATAAATATTTAGTAACTGATATTTCACAAGCCAATAAAAGATCTATTCATCGACATCAAAAAATTGGATTTGAAACCATTGGCGTGATTGAGCAAGTGGGGACTGGCTGGGATATTGTATTGTGGGATTGGCAAGCTTAAGCTTGCATTATCAACCTCTTGTGATGGGTCTTGTTAAACAAGTAGGCCCACCGCCGCCTTTTACACTAATATCAGCACCTTCATATTCAATTACTTTGCAGCCAGCTGCTTCAAGTCTTGATTTAGTAATAGGATTCCCTTTTACCATGAGGCAAGTTCGAGGCGCTAATGCCAATACATTACAACCCATACTATCAAATTCTTCTTCCGGTACTTCGACCAATTCAAATCCACGCACTAATAATTCATTTCTAAAAACAATAGGAATCAATGGAGAATATACCACTGCTATATTATCGGCAACTGGACTTAATACTGACATTAAATGAAATACATCCGAAGGACCTCGGTAATGTGGCATTGGTACAGTGATCACATTGACTCCCAATGGTTGTAATAATGCGGTCACTTGTCTAATACCTTCCTCATTGGTTCTATAAGTATGTCCAACCGCTAAAGTGTTTGCATCTAACCAGGCAACATCACCACCTTCAATGGTGCCAGGTGCAACAATGACACCCAATACTGGAATACCATTTGCTTCAAAGGCTTTTTGTTGTGCGGCAGGTTCCTCTTTTCGACCCTCTTTTCCCATCCTGCATATAATCATCCCTTTACTTGTAGCAATTGATGCATCACGACAATAAATAGAATCCATATTCACTGAACTATCTTCTGGAAAATATAATATTTGAGCTCCATGTTCTTGCAATATCTTTTCAAATGATTCATATTCTGCAAGGGCGTTATGTATAATAGGCTTGTCAAGATAATTTAAATTAGACCAATGCTTTTCAATATGCGCATCATCAATAAAAGCAGCCGCCGCTTTTTTTATAAATAAAGATTTTAATTTTCCTGATTCAGAATGGGATAAGTGACTCATTTACTAATGAAGTTTATAATTATAGATGGAAGTTGAGTATTTGTATTAAGATTTATCTCTTTTCCAAACTGCCCAAACATAAATGGGGACAGAGGAGATGGTTAACAAAAAGCCCCAAAAAACGGTTTCTTGTCCAGTGCCATAAACCATCCACATAAAAAATAAAAAAGATAAAGCAGCTAAAGATATTGCAGAATAAAGAACCAATTTAGAATTAAATTGATGTTTGAGTCGAATGATCATATAAGCTGCTGTTGAAAATAAATAGGGTATCAACGCGGATAAAGTGCTTAATAAAATTAAAAATTTAAACTGGTCAACCAATCCCTTTGTATAATTCATACACATAAACAACGAAACAAAAACACTTGAAATGGCTAAGCCAAAAGCAGGTACCCCATTTGCATTTAATTTCATAAATACTTTTGGGAATAATTTATCCTTAGCAATGGCATATGGTAATTGTCCTTGAATTAAAATATAACCATTCAGAGCGCCAAATGCAGCAATGGCAATACCGGCACTTACCCAATATTTTGCTGAACTACCATAGATAATTTCAGCTGCGTCTGCAAAAGGGGTGAGTGAATGTTGCAATTTTGAAATTGGAATCATACCCATCACACTCACCGTACTAATAATATAAACAAATGTAGCTAACAGCGTCCCAATCATAGTTGCTCTTGCAACTGTATTAGCCGAATCTTTAACGCTACCCGAAGGTATGGTGGCACATTCCACTCCTAAAAAAGCAAAGAAAGCTAAAGTTGTGGCTTGTGTGATCGCAGAAAAAGTAGAAGTGCCAGAAACATTAAAGGGTAAAAAATTATTCCAATGAATAAAAAATAATCCGCCAATCCCAATGAGCACCAATGGAACTACTTTTAAAATGGTAGTGACCAATTGTAATTTTCCAGAAGTTAAAATACCTAAAGAATTCACCCAAGTTAAAATCCAAATAGTAGCCAACCCTGCAATCACTGCGATTAAGGGATTGGTGGCCAATATTGGAATAAAAGTACTCATGGCACTTATAAAGGAAACAGCAATCGCTGCATTCGTAAACCAAACTGAAACTAGATAACCCCAGGCTACTAAAAAGCCTGCGAAATCACCCAGCCCTTTTTGCGAATAGGCATAAGGACCACCTTCGGCTTCAGGCAATAGCCTACTTAAATTAGCAAATACTTTTGCTAATAAAAATGCTCCAAATGCAGCACAAATCCATCCAATCAAACTAATGCCGCCAATAGAAGCGAGTGTGGCAGGCATTAAAAACACACCCGCTCCAATCATATTTCCTAATACCAAGGAAGTGGTTGTCCATAAACCTAATTTTTTATTGGCAGTTTGCATGAACTAAATAAATCGATTAATAATGTTCTCCAAATATTCTTGTTGACCACTAGTGGTTTTAGGTTCTCCATTCTCAATTGCAAAATTTCTTAAATCTTCAAGGGTTAATTTTCCTTGTTCAAAATCTTTACCCTTTCCTGCATCAAAGGAAGCATACCTGTTTGAACGAATTTTTTTATAGTCTGATTTTTGTAAAATAGCATCTGCAGTAATTAAAGAACGAGCAAAAGCATCAATGCCACCAATGTGCGCATGAAATAAATCGGCAGCATCCGTTGAATTACGGCGTCTTTTTGCGTCAAAATTAATTCCACCTCCCTGAAAACCACCTGCCTCAATAATGATCAACATAGATTCAACCAACTCATTAAGATTGGTTGGAAATTGATCCGTATCCCAGCCATTTTGATAATCACCACGATTGGCATCCATACTGCCCAACATCCCAGCATCCACTGCTACTTGTAATTCATGTTGAAAAGTATGGCCAGCAAGTGTTGCATGATTCACCTCTATATTTAATTTAAAATCATTCAATAAATCGTACTGACGCAAAAATCCAATAACCGTTTCGCAATCATAGTCATACTGATGTTTAGTGGGTTCACAAGGCTTAGGTTCAATAAAGAAAGTTCCTTTAAAACCATTTTTTCGAGCATAGTCTTTAGCAGTATGTAAAAATTTCGCCAAATGATCCTTTTCTCTTTTCATATTGGTATTCAACAAAGACATATATCCTTCACGACCTCCCCAAAAAACATAATTTTCTCCACCCAATGCTATTGTAGCATCTAATGCCCCCTTTACTTGCGTTGCAGCGTGTGCGAGCACATGAAAATCAGGATTGGTAGACGCCCCATTCATATATCTTTTGTTACTAAAAACATTCGCAGTGCCCCATAATAATTTAACTCCGCTTGCATCTTGCTTTGCTTTTAAGTAAGAAGTTAAAGCTTGTAATCGTTTTTCATTGTCATGAACATCGTTTGTAAAATCGACCACATCCACATCATGAAAACAATAATAAGGCAAGCCCAATTTTGTTATGAATTCAAAAGCAGCATCTGCTTTATCCTTTGCGCGCCCTACCGCGTCAGCATTATTATTCCAAGGATATATTAAAGTAGGTTCGCCAAATGGATCACTTCCATTTCCAACAAAACTATGCCAATAAGCAACTGCAAATCGAAGCCATTCTTTCATAGGCTTACCTGCTACTACTTTGGTTTCATCATACCAACGATATGCTAAAGGGTTATCGCTACCTTGTCCTTCGAATGTAATTTTTTCAATTCCTTTGAAAAATTCTTTTTCTCCTAATACTACTGACATAATTTACTTTTTTAAACGAATTACAAATATTTTTCTAATGCATTTTTCCAATTCAAATATAGTTCATTAAATAGCTTTTCCCTAGTGGGTTCCACTACTTTAATAGGTTTAAAATTACTAAAAGCTTCATTGGCATTTTTATATGCGCCCGAACCAATTCCTGCGCCTATGGCTGCACCTACACTTCCATCTGTATGATATAAGGCAACAGGCACATTTGTTGCATTTACAAAAGCATCGGTAAATACATCACTCAAAAACATATTAGAAAATCCAGCACGGATAATACTTGGAGACATCCCGTTTTCACGCATAACATCAATACCATATCTAAATGTAAAAGCGATCCCTTCCTGTGCTGCTCTAAAAATATGTGCTTGACTGTGTTTATTAAAATCTATATTAATAAATTGTGCGCCAATTATTTTATTATTAAAAATACGCTCTGCTCCATTTCCAAAAGGCATGATTTGTAAACCATCGCTTCCTGCATTGATGCCCGCTGCGGCTGTATTCATTTGAACATAATCCATTTGAGAGGCTGCCATTTTTTTTACCCAACTATTTAAAATGCCAGTACCATTAATACAAAGCAATATGCCTAATCTATTTAAATTGTCGGTATGGTTTACATGCGCAAAAGTATTCACCCTTGATTGTGGATCATAAGTAATGCTGTCTGTCACACCATATATAACGCCTGAAGTGCCTGCTGTGGCTGCTACTTCGCCTGGTTCCAAAACATTTAATGATAAAGCATTATTAGGTTGATCGCCTGCTTTATAAGTGATAGGGATACCTTCATTTAATTGAAGTGCGCTTGCCATGTTTGAAAGTAAATGCCCATGATCGCTGAATACAGGTTGGATACTAGGCAGCATAGATGGATTTAATCCATAATGATTTATGATGTCCTTGGATAGTTCGTTGTTTTTAAAATCCCAAAAAATACCTTCCGATAAAGCCGAAATGCTGGTGGTTATGGTACCGGTTAATTTCATAGATATAAAATCGCCAGGCAACATCACATGTGCAATTTTTTCATAAATAGCAGGTTCGTTTTTCTTTACCCAAGCTAATTTTGAAGCAGTAAAATTTCCAGGAGAATTTAATAAATGCGATAAGCATTTTTCATGGCCTATTTGATTAAAAGCAGCTTCTCCTATTTCAACTGCCCTACTATCGCACCATATAATACTATCTCGAAGGACTTGTTGATTTTTATCTACTAATACTAAACCATGCATTTGATAAGAAATACCAATTGCACTAATATCAGAAGCTTCATATTTTTTTGTAGCATGTAATTTTAAAATGGCTTTTTGAATATGCTCCCACCACATTTCAGGAGATTGCTCGGCCCATCCAATTTGCAAAGAAGTGATGGCCGATTCATTATCAGGATATTGTGCAGACGCAATACATTTAGTACTGTTTGCCTCTACCACCGATACTTTAATTGAAGATGTGCCAATATCAATTCCTAATAAATACATAACAATTTGAACATGTTTATCCTTTTTAAAAAAGGTAATGTTGTCATTAAAAATAAGAAATAAAAGCAAGCACCCCTAGTGTTTATATTAAAGGTGTTCATTGCTTTTCTACTTTTCCCATCCAGTGGACTTTAAAGCAGGGTCATTCTCTTTTTTTAGGAAATCAGCATGGGATAAACTAGTTGATTCCCAATTAGTTATGGCATCATCAGCAACTACTTCGATCGGAGTTTGCCATGAAGTAGATGTTTCATTATAGGCTAAATTAGATTGGGAGGAATAGCAAGATATAATAGACCATCTTGCGTTTTCAGATAGATTGGCTTCGGATCGATGTAAAATATTACTATGAAAAAATAAAGCATCCCCAGGTTCTATTTCAACATAAACCAAATCCATTGATTTAAGTGCATTTTCAACCATCACCATATCTGCCCCTACTTGCTCGCCAGCAAAGCCATGATTAATACGACCTAATTTATGAGAACCTTTAATCACTTGCAAACAACCATTTTGTTGATTAGCTGGCGTTAATGCCACCATCACACTTAACAATTGATCAGGAAACATAAATTGATTTTTATACCAATATCCATAATCTTGATGCCATTCCCAAGCTCCCCCTACTTTTGGTTCCTTTTGCATGAGTTTAGAATGAAAGTGACAAACAGGTGCATCACTATCCAACAAGGCGGCAACACTATTCACCATTTTTTCACTGCGGGTCATGTATCCAAATACATCATTGCCTGGGGTAAACCATAATGATAATTTTGAATTTTTACCCGTTTGATCGGTTACATTAATGGAATTCGTTTCCATTGAATAATCAGCTGTGGCTGTAGTATAAAGCTTTTCAACAGCTTGTTTACTTATAAAATTTTTGACAATAAGATACCCGTCTTTATGAAAGCTCGCAATTTGTTGTAGTGATAATGAAGCGTTTGACATAACTGTTTATTTTACTATAGATACTAAATATAAATAAACTACTAGAATAAAAAAAATGGAGCTTAATAATAGTAGTAATGAATGTAAAATTGGTTAATTATTCATTAAATTCATACTTGGAAATAATCCATTGGATCATTTAAAATTAAGTTTATGAGCATTCAAAAAGAAGATATTGAAAAAGCGCAGGAACGCATTCAACCCTATATACACCATACGCCTGTGATGACCAACCAGAGCATCAATGAAATGACAGGCATTCAATTTTATTTTAAATGTGAGAATTTTCAAAAAATTGGGGCATTTAAAATTAGAGGGGGTATGAATGCTGCATTAAGTTTAAGTGCAGATCAATTAAAAAATGGCATCGCAACACATTCATCAGGCAACCATGCACAAGCACTAGCCTATGCAGCCAAAACATTAGGTATCAAAGCATATATTGTCATGCCTAAATCTTCGCCACAAGTTAAAGTAGATGCTGTTAGAGGTTATGGCGCTACAGTCATTATTTGCGAAGCCAATCAAGCAGCGCGTGAAACCGCCTTAAATAAAGTAGTATCAGAAACTGGTGCTGAATTTATACATCCCTATGATGACTATCGTGTCATCACTGGACAAGCTACTTGTGTTAAAGAATTTTTGGAAGATGTGCCTGATTTAGATGTGGTCATTACCCCAGTGGGTGGTGGTGGATTACTTTCTGGAACCTGTTTAGGAGCATCGTATTTTAAACCAAGTTTAAAAGTATATGGTGGAGAGCCCGAAGGCGCAGCAGATGCCATACTTAGTATTCGATCAGGTAAAGTTGAAAAGGCCCCTTTCATAGATACCATTGCGGATGGCTTAATGACTACTTTAAGTGAACAAACATTAGGCATCATTAAAGAGCTAGTAACAGATATATTATTAGTATCAGAAGAGGAAATTATAGCGGCCTTAAGACTAGTATATGAGCGCATGAAAATTATTGTGGAGCCCAGCTGTGTAGTACCTTTTGCCGCAGCCATGCGCAATGATTCCTTATTTAAAGGTAAAAAAGTGGGCATCATTTTATCAGGTGGCAATGTAGATTTAACTAAATTTGGAACATGGTTCCCAGCAAATACTGAAACAAAATAAAAATTTTAAAATTAGATTTATGAAAATAAAAATAACCGCAATTGTCCTAACATTAGCTTTTGTATTTTCAAATACTAGCTATAGTCAAGTACTTTCTTTTGAAACTGTAAAAAGTAACAAGTTTGATTACGGCAAGCTTGCACAAATTGACACACTCGTAAATAAATATATAAGTAACCATTGGTTAAATGGTTCAACAGTAATAATAGTAAAAGACAATCAAGTAGTTTACCATAAAGGATTCGGATATATAAATGAAGCGAGTAAAAAACCAATGCCTTCGAATCCAATTTATCGCATCATGAGTCAAACAAAAGCGATAACTAGCTTAGCAATCATGCAACTATTCGAACAAGGAAAAATTGGGTTAGACCAAAAAGTATCATCTATCATCACTAGCTTTAAAAATCCTAAAGTATTAAAAGATTTTAATTCTAAAGACAGCAGTTACACAACCATACCTGCTAAAAGAGAAGTCACCATTCGTGATTTATTAACACATACATCAGGTATTGATTATACGGATATTGGTACACCAAATATGGGCGCCATTTATACCAAAGCTGGTATTCCATCAGGCTTGGGTGATTTTAATGCAAGTTTACTAGATCGAATGAAAGTGTTAGGTGGTCTACCTTTGTTACATCAACCAGGAGAAAAATTTACTTACGGATTAAATTCCGACTTATTAGGATGTATAGTAGAAGTGATTAGCGGTTTATCATTAGAAGCTTATTGTCAAAAAAATATTTTTGATCCATTAGGGATGAAAGACACTTATTTTAATGTTCCTACTGCAAAAGCAAATCGAATGCCAACTGTGTATACCGAAAATGACGCACATCAAATCATTGAATGGTCGCCTACTTTCAGAAATATCAACCCTAATTACCCTATTATACCTAAAACTTATTTTTCAGGTGGTGCGGGATTATCTTCCACTGCATATGATTATGCAATTTTTTTACAAATGATTATGAATGGGGGAAAATACAACGGAAAACAAATCATTGCGCCTAGAACAGCTGCCATCATGGTAAGCCCTCAGAATGATAGAGATGATTTTAGTTTAGGATTTTCAATCACCTCTGAAAAATCTGCCAACCTAAATTTAAGAAATAAGGGTTCCTTTTCATGGGGAGGTTATTACGGTACCACTTATTGGGCTGATCCAAAAGACAAAATGGTAGTGCTTATCATGACACAACAAAATCCCAATTCACATGGGGAAATCACAGGTATAATTGAAAGAATGATCTATGGTAGTATGCTGAATTAAGTTTATTCCAAATGTTTAGCAAATGAAATTTTGCTCCACTTTTTGGTTACTTCAATCCATGCAGCTGTATGTTCGGAAATACTCATAAGTATATCCCAGGCTTCAAGCATTAAACTTTTTTTAATACTTGAACTTTTATACTCTTTATTTAATTCTATTTTACCTACTAATTCACCATTTAGTAGGTATGCAGTTTGATTAAATATTTTACCAACTACTTTCTTGTTACGACCAAAAAAACAATCTCCAATTAAAATACCAATCACATGTTCATGTTGATGGTCTAAAATCATCATATTTTCAATATACGCAACTGTTTCTTTGTTTTGATTTTGTATTAGATACATGTTTAAAATATTAAATTATAAAAGTTGTTTATTGTGCAATTTCATTTTGCATTAAAATATCTACAATATCTTTAGTCGAATGAGTTAATGTTAAGGATTTGGGTGTATCATGATCAATCCAATTTTTGAAATGATTATGAAAAGTATCATCTAATTTTTTTAAAACTAATATTCCCATCTTTTTTAAAGCTTCGGCATTACATTCTTGTTCAAAATGATTTAAGATAGGGATACTTAATACTTTCTTATTTAAATACATGGCTTCCGCTGGGGTTTCAAAACCGCCAGCAGTCATAATACCATAACACCTAATTAAACTATTTGTAAAAGAGGCGCTATTAATAGGGAAGAAAGTAATATTTTTTGAATTCGTAATTTGAGTTACTTGTTTTGTAAACACTTCGAAATGAAATTTGGGTTGCTGATGTAAAAATGGTGTTATTAATTCGTCAGTATATTGAGGTAAATAAACAGTGATATGGCCGTCATTGATTTTATTAGCCGTTATAATATCTTCTTTGATAATAGGATTATAAATATTTTGATCGTAGGATTCAAAATGTAAGCCTATAAAAGAAGTACTTTTTACAAAATTTTCAAGTACTAATTTTCCAATTGGGTTAATAGATTTAGACCTAGGCGTAAGTTTACTTTGGAAACTCGCTTGATGTCCAAATTGTATGCTTTTTTTGTTTTTAATGGAGCAAGCAAGTGAAGTGATAAATTCAAAGTCGTTAATGACTAAATCATAATGATCAATCGGAAGACGTTTAGCATCCTTATATAAATTAAATGATATGGATTTTGCTATTTTAGCATAATCCATGCCGCCCGTATTTTTGTAATGCAGACTAATACCATGACTTTTATACTTAATAGGAAGATTGGTATTTAACTGTGTGTTTGAACCGCTTAAAAAAAAGTCAACATCCCCATATTTTTTTAGATAGGGATATAATTGTTCCGCCCTACTTAAATGGCCATTCCCAGTTCCTTGTATGGCATAAAATATTTTCATTACATTGATACTTGAAAGGCAACCTCTTTAGTAATCACCGTAAGTTCTTCTCTTAAATTGATAATTTTATTTGAAGTCCCTGCCTCCTGTATAAATTGTTTTGGATCATAATGATATAAACTCCATGCATTATTATAATATTCCAATGAAGTTAAATTTTCAATCCAATCGCCACTATTTAAATAAGTGACACTACCTTTATCGGTAGTGACAAGTCTTTGCTGTGGTTGATGAATATGACCACAAATAACATACTGATACCCATTTTCAATAGCTAATTCTGCAGCAGTTTGTTCAAAGTTATTGATCCAGGACACCGCTTTTTTAACTCCATTTTTGACGCTTTTGCTAAAACTCATCTTTTCTTTTCCTAACAATTTCCTTGCCCAATTCAATACACTATTAATAACAATTAATAAATCATACCCATAGCCTCCTAGTTTAGCTAAAAATTTAGCACTGCCTTTGGTTGTTCTATCAAATACATCACCATGGAATACCCAATTTTTTTCACCGTTGATTTCAAAAACAATTTTATCGGTTAATTGAATATTACCCATTTCAAAATCTGCATATTTTCGTAAAGCTTCGTCATGATTACCTGTTATGTAAATCACTTTTGTATCCTTACTCGCCATACTAAAAATTTGCTTGATCACCGCCATATGGCTGGCTGGGAAATAGCGCTTATTAAACTGCCAGATATCTATAATATCTCCATTTAGTATTAGTGTTTTAGGCTTAATACTTTTTAAATATTGTAGTATTTCCTTGGCCTGGCATCCAAAAGTGCCTAAATGAAGGTCACTTACTATACAAATCTCCATTGGTCTTTTGTCCATAGGTATAATTTACATAAAGAACGCTGTTGTAGGTAACTTCAACATGTCCCCACTGTTACTTTAATATTAATAAATTATGAACAGAATATTACTTAATCTTAGTTTAAGTAAATTTGTATAACAATACTGATTATGAAACACGAATTTATACCTAGAGATATTAGCTGGCTCAGTTTTAATGCTAGAGTATTACAAGAGGCAAATGATAAGAATGTAAATTTAAAGGACAGAATTCGTTTTTTGGGAATATTCTCAAGTAACCTAGACGAATTTTTTAGAGTTAGAGTAGCTACCTTAAAAAGGATGGTCGAATTTATAGATAAAAAGAAGAGTACGAATATCGATGTTATTGATTCTCCGCAATTAATTTTAGACGAAATACAAAGAGTGGTATTAAAGCAACAAAGTGAATTTGCACGTATTTGGACAAATATCAATAAGGAATTAATTAAGCGTAAGGTTTTAATTATAAATGAAAGAAAATTAAATACTGAACAAAAGGAATTCGTAAGGGACTATTTTGATAATGTAGTGCGACCTTATATTATACCCTTAATGATTGAAAACTTACCCGAACTTCCCTATTTAAGAGATAAAAGTTTGTATTTAGCAATTGTAATGAGAAATAAACAGGATGCTTATCATGAAAAGTTCTCCTTAATTGAAATACCCTCAAAATCGATTGGCCGCTTTGTCATTCTGCCTTCGAGTCCTGGCACTAAATCCATTATTTTATTAGAAGATATTGTAAAGTTTAACTTGCCTATTATTTTTTCGCATTTTAAGTTTAACAAATTTGATGCACATGTATTTAAAATTACCAAAGATGCCGAAATTGACTTAGATCAAGAAGTGGGTTTGAATTTTGTAGATAAAATTTCAAAAGGAATTAAAAACAGAAGAAAAGGAAAGCCAGTAAGATTTGTATACGACAAGGATATGAATTCGGAATTACTCGAATTTTTAATTCAAAAATTACACCTCAGCAGAAAAAGTAGTATTATTCCAGGAGGACAAATTCACAACTTTAGACATTTCATGGATTTCCCAGATGTACTTATTGAAAAACAAGAAAGACCGAAACCATTTTCACATCCTGCATTCAGAAAAAAATTCCAAGTATCCGAAGTAATATTACAAAAAGATATTTTATTACATTTCCCATATCATAGTTTTGACCCCGTGATTGATATGTTAAGAGAGGCAGCTATGGATGATGATGTGGTATCAATTAAAATTACTGCTTACCGTTTAGCTAGTAATTCAAAAGTCATCAATGCCTTAATTAATGCAGCACGAAATGGTAAAAATGTAACTGTATTTTTAGAATTAAAAGCAAGGTTTGATGAAGAAGCCAATCTTGAATGGAAAACAATGATGGAGGAGGAAGGTATCAAAGTTTTAGTAGGCATACCCAATGTAAAAGTGCATGCAAAAATTTGTGTTATTCAAAAAAGGCAAGAAAAAAAATTAATTCAGTATGGATTTATTAGTACTGGGAATTTAAATGAGCAAACAGCAAAAATATACGCTGATCATTGTTTATTGACTGCGTCAAGGCCCCTATTGATAGAATTGAATAAGGTATTTGCCTATTTGGAAAGCTGGCAATTAGGTGATAAACCTATAGGCAAAACAAGTAATTTGTTAATATCCCCTATTAACATGAGGAATTCTATTATACAATTAATTAATAACGAAATCAAATTTGCAAAACAAGGAAAAATTGCAAAAATTATTATTAAGTCAAATTCAATAAGTGACCATTTGCTAATAGATCATTTATATAAGGCAATTAAAGCAGGAGTTGAAGTGCATTTAATTATTAGAGGTATACTTACTTTAAAAAAAGGGACCGACAAGTTGAATGATAAGCTAAATGCAATAAGTATAGTAGATCAATACCTTGAACATGCTAGGGTGATGGTATTTCACAATAAAGGGAACGAAAAAGTATATATTTCAAGTGCTGACTGGATGGTACGAAATTTAGATCACAGAATTGAGGTTGCTACCCCTATATTAGATATTCAATTAAAAAAGGAACTAATTGAAATAATAAATATTCAATTAAAGGATAATCAAAAAGCTAGAATTTTGAACGGAGATTTAAACAATAATTATGTATCTTCCATTGGGAAAAAGCATTGCAAATCACAAGTAGAAACTTACCAATTTTTACTTGGAAAAAAATAAAACAAATTGATACTCGCAGCTATAGATATTGGAAGTAACGCGGTTAGATTACTCATATGTGAAGTAGTTAAAAAAGGGAAAGAAGTAGAATTTAATAAATTAAATCTTTTAAGAATTCCAGTTCGCTTAGGTTTTGATGTATTCGAAAAAGGAGTCATTGGTAGTCAAAAAAAGAAGATGTTAATAAATACCATTAAGGCATTCAGTAACTTAATGAAAGTATACGAAGTAGATCATTACATGGCCTGTGCTACAAGTGCAATGAGGGATGCAGAAAATGCAAAGGAAGTCATTAAAGAAATCAAATCAGAAACCAGTATTGAAATTGAAGTGATTACAGGTGAGCTAGAGGCTGAAATTATTTATGAAAATCATATTGCTGAATTACTTGATAAGGATAAAAGCTACTTATATATTGATGTAGGAGGCGGAAGTACAGAGCTTACATTATACCATAAATCAAATGTGGTTCTACAAAAATCATTCAATATTGGAACTGTTCGCATTCTAACAAAAAAAGTGAAGGATGAAACATGGGATGAAATGAAAGAAACCTTAAAAGAACTATCCAAAAAATATGGTAATATAATAGGGATAGGTTCAGGCGGAAATATTAATAAATTATTCTCATTAAGCGGATCTAAGTCGGGCAAATCTATGACCTATGACAATATGAAAGATATTTATAAGGAAATGGAGCCTCTATCGATTGATGAGAGAATGCGTAAATACACCATAAAGGAAGATAGAGCCGAGGTGATTGTGCCTGCCCTCAGTATTTACAATGCAATTTGTAAATGGTCTGATATCACAGAAATTCATGTGCCCAAGATTGGGCTAGCCGATGGGCTCATTCATCATTTATATGATATGATTGAATCTTAATCTTTGTATATTTAGGTTAACTAAATATACATTTCATGAAAAAGTATTCTTTTATACTTCTTGCGTTTGTTCCTTTTTTATCATTTGCACAATTAATCGATTCTGCTTGGTTTGTCAATAACTATACCAAAACTGAAACGATGATACCCATGCGTGATGGTACTAAATTATTTACTACCATTTACGCTCCGAAAGATAACACTGAAAAGCATCCTATTCTTTTAGAAAGAACACCCTATTCATGTGCGCCTTATGGTAAAAATATTTTTAAAAGTTATTGGAATTCTCCAAGAAAGTATTTCTTAAACGAAAATTACATACTCATTATACAGGATGTGCGTGGTCGTTGGATGAGCGAGGGAAGTTATGAGGATGTAAGACCTTATATTCCTAATAAAAAAGAAGGGCAAATTGATGAAGCATCAGACACTTATGATGCGATTGATTGGATGGTTAAAAATGTAAACAATAATAATGGTAATGTTGGTGTGTATGGAATATCCTATCCTGGCTTCTATGCTACATTAGCTGCTTTGAGTAACCATCCTGCATTAAAAGCGGTCAGCCCACAAGCGCCCGTTACTGAATGGTTTATTGGTGACGATTTTCATCACAATGGCGCTTTTATGCTAGCAGATGGTTTTGCATTTTACTCCGGATTTGGAAAGCCAAGACCAAAGCCTACCACTGTTGGACCAACAGGATTTAATTTCACCAACCCCGACAACTTTGATTTTTATTTAAAAACTGGCGCCATTGCTAATTTTACAAAATTAATGGGTGATAGTATTCAATTCTGGAAAGATTTAATGGCACATCCTAATTATGATGCGTTTTGGCAAGATAGAAATACAAGAAAACATGTAGAAGATATTAACCCATCTATTGCTACGCTTATTGTAGGTGGCTTATATGATGCTGAAGATTGTTTTGGTGCATGGAATTTATACAAAGCCATTGAAGCCAAAGCGAAGAATAATAATAAATTGGTCATGGGACCTTGGTACCATGGGCAATGGGCAAGTAATGATGGAACTCAATTAGGTAATGTACAATGGGGAAGTAATACCAGCGAATGGTATGGCAAAAATATAGAACTCCCCTTCTTTAATTATTATTTAAAAAATAAAGGAAGTATTGATCAAATTAAAGAAGCCAATATCTTTTTTTCTGGAAGTAATGAATGGAGGCAATTGCCAAGCTGGCCAGTCGCGGATATGAAAATGCAAGCTTATCTATTAAGTGATCATGGGACTCTAAAAGCAGGCAACAAAGCCACTACTGTATCTGGTTATGAAGAATATATTAGCGATCCGGCTAAACCAGTTCCTTATATTTCTGATAACTATATGATGAAAAGCAAGCCAGCTAGACATTACAGAGAATACATGGATGATGATCAGAAATTTACTTCAAGAAGAACTGATGTGCTAGTATATAAAACGCCTGTATTAACCGAAGACCTTACATTAGGAGGTCCTGTCGTGGCTGATTTAATGGTCGCCATGTCAGGTACCGATGCCGATTTTGTAGTGAAGTTAATTGATGTGTACCCGGATAATTTTGAATATGAAACTAATAAAAAAGATTATTTAATGAGTGGATATCAGCAATTAGTAAGAGGGGAAATTATTAGAGGCAAGTATAGAAATAGTTTTGAGAAGCCAGAAGCATTTGTACCTAATAAACCAACTGCGGTTAAGTTTACCTTACCCGATATTGCACATACTTTCAAAAAAGGTCATCGCATGATGATACAAATTCAAAGTAGCTGGTTCCCTTTGGTAGATAGGAATCCGCAACAATTCATGAACATTTACGAAGCCAAGGATAGCGATTTCAAAAAAGCTACCATTCGAATATATCATGATGCTTCTGTGATTCAGCTACCCGTATTAAAAAAATAAAATGAATTTGCTAGATATGTTTTAATTATATAAATGTACTTGGAAATTTAAATTAAGTTAATTGTAGTAAACTAAAAAGCCTTCTTCTGTAAAAAGAGGAAGGCTTTTTTAATACTTAATAAGAGATTTCTAATTTAGAATAATTTTTTTAAGATTGGCTGTAAAATTTTCAAAATCTTCTGACGCATTATTGCATAATATTATTAAAGTGGCTCTATTGTCTAGAAAACGAATAATTATTGTTTTATAGCCTGGGTTATCTCCATTATGCCAAACGATGTTTTCTTTTGGTCTTAGCTCCCAACCAAATCCATAATTGGAAATAGTTCCATTGCTTAATGGCATGGGTGTAAAGGCAGCTGCTAAAGTAGTTTGGCTAATTAATTTATTGGTATATAAAGCCTGATCCCACTTTAATAAATCATCCACCGTTGAACTAATACGACCCGGACCTTTTCGATTACCCAACCATATCGTATAATTAGAGGAAGGAAAAGAATCTGCTCTTATGTAAGCATTTCTTTCAGGCACAAATACGTGACCTAATGCGAAGTTAGCGATAGCTGCTTTTTCACCCAATGTTCTGATAGCAGTACTTCTCATTTTTATTTTATGGAAAATTTCGGTCGTACAAAATTCAACAAAATCGCGACCACTTACTTTTTCGGTGATACTAGCCAATAGCACATAACCGGTATTGCTATATAAATATTGGGTACCAGGTTCAAATAATTTAGGAGGGGCGTAACTATTTAAATAACTGATGATGTCTTCATTGCCTGCTATTTTTGATTTATCCCAATGCGCATCCATCATTGCCTGATAATCAGGGAGGCCGCTAGTATGGGTAAGCAATTGTCTGATGGTAATGCCTTTATAAGGAATGGAGATGTACTTTTCTACCAAATCGTCGTAATTCAACAATCCCTTTTCCTTTAACATCATAATAGTCATTGCAGTGAATTGCTTACTTACAGAGGCTAATTCAAAAATACTCGTAGTCGTTAATTTTTTTTGTTCTGCATAATTTATAAACCCCGCTGCCTTTTTAAATTTGACTTCCCCTTTTTCTGCTATCAATATAACACCACTAAATTTATTACTATCCGCCAATAAGTTAATGGCATCAGCAGCTTTCTTATAATCAATACTTTGTCCAAAAGCTATATGAGTAATACTTAATAGGGCTAATGAAATTGAAAATAAATATTGTTTAATATTTTTCATATAAATCTGAATTGTTAAAGTAATTTATGAATATTTTTTCAATAATAATTGAATAAAATTACCGACTTAAAAAATTAAAATTTTTTCTTAATTAAAGTTATAAATGTAACATGGAGAAAAAGTCATCCTCCTTCATTTCAAGCACGGATCCTGGAGGCAAATTGACTATACTGATATCCTCTATGGCAGTTCTAATAAGCCGAATGCACTTATGATTTACAGCGGCAACCATTTTTCGAACCTGATGAAATTTACCTTCTGTTAAGGTAATTTGCAGCCAGCTGTTTTGTACATTTTCATGTAAAAAATCGGCTGCCTCCCATAGATAGGAAGGTTTATCCACTTGAATGACTTCACAAGGCGTTGTAATGAAACTGTTTCCATTAGGAGCACTTATAGCAATGCCCTTGGCTAATTGAACAAGGGTTTCGGGATTTACTTTATTTTGAACTTGGACTAGATATGTTCGTTTATGCGGTATCACAGACTGAAACAATAACTTTGTGATTTTTTTATTGGTGGTAAGTAATAATAAGCCTTCCGAATTTTGGTCTAATCGACCTATAGCATGGGTGCCAGGGGGAAATGCAAAATCTAGATCACATAATAATTTTACCGTATGACAGCTTACAAATTGCGACACCATATGAATGGGCTTATTTAAAACAAAATAGCGGTGTGCTTGCATAGCGGCAAATTACTTAATATTGCATATGCAACAAGCGTCCAATGACCCTTTACACGGAAAAACCCTCGAATTTATAGTTACTGAACTTGTAGCCTATTTTGGCTGGGAAGTATTAGGACAGCATATCCCTATTAATTGCTTTAATAGCAATCCAAGTATTCAATCAAGTTTGAAATTTTTGCGAAAAACGCCTTGGGCAAGAACAAAAGTGGAAGAATTATATATTAGAATGATTACAAACTAAGTTCCTTCATCTTATCAGTAGGGTTCATCATATATGTAATCATCGTATTATCCTTCATTAGCTCCACTACTCTAAATCCTTTGTAAGGCGTACCCCAGTTTCCTCCAATATGTGCATCAAACAGAAAAGGTACTTTTTCAACCATCTTCACGCCATCTTGATCATGTTCATGTCCATGAAAAACTGCCTTTACATTCGGATATTTTTTAATGATCTCAAATACAGCAGGGGTATCAATTCCATTGGCTGTCCATTTGGCTTGAGGAATATGTAAAAAAATAAAACAATGCTTTTTATTTTTGTGTTGCTCTAATTTATTAGATAACCAATCTAAATTGGGTGAAACATACAACCCCTTTTCATTGGAAGTATCTCCTAATAATATCGCATTGTCTTTTACTACAACATCATGATTTAAAGGCATACCCCATATTTCATTCCAATACGCATCCGAAACCATATCATGATTACCCCTAGTAACATAGAGCGGCATGGTTAAAATATCTAATTTAGATTTCACTAATGGCATGAATGATTTTTCATTGTGAATGAGATCTCCATTCATTACGCAAAAATCCAAAGGGCTTTGTTGATGAAACAAATTTATTTGTTGTGTTATGGTATCCATCATTTGTTCATATGGGGTACCTGGCTGACCATAATGCGCATCAGAGGCTACGACAAATCTTAGCTTCACTTTATCACGATAAGCCAATACTTCTGCAGCACTTAAAGTTGTCCATTTACCAGTAAGTAATAAAGCGGAAGCAAGCGAGATGTTTTTAATAAATTTTCTACGAGAATCGGGTGCCATTTTAGAAGTAGTCATAACAAATAATTTGATACTTAAATGTACCGAAATTGTTAATGCAACAGATAAGATTATTAATCCTTAACGATAATATCATTAATGATTTTAAGATGATGGTTGGTATGGATCGCAAAAAATGTACGACTAGGCTTAATATTTAACTGCCCAAAAAAGGGATGTGTAAAATAGTGATTGGGTGCCATGGCATCTAATGATTTTATACTTTCTCTGGCTTTTGCGAAGCTTTCAATTAATGAATTTGGAGTAATATTTGAAGAAGGCAAAACGGATGCAGGTGCTTTAGCACGGCCTCTTGGAAAGCTTTTTAAGAAAAAAACAATTGTCCTTTTCTTATTAAAGCGCCATTGATATAAACTAGGATCAGTATTTTTCATGGCTTCTATAATTTGAATAATTACTAGTAAGCTATGTTCTATATGCCAACCCACAGTAGCTTCCGAAACCATTGGATTGATTTCGGCATACCGGGAAATTTTTGATTCTAATTGATCAAGAACAGAGGATAATTTATTCATCTTATAGCCATTTCAAAGGATCAATGTGTTTATGATATTTTCTTTGGAGGAAGCGCAAAAGCTGTCGCTTCATGCTCAAAATTTCCATTGTGGGCGCCATCACAAAAAGGCTTGTTTTTACTTAATCCGCAACGACAAAGCCCTATTACTTCACGTCCTGCAACATCGTAAGTATTTCCAGCACGATCTACTAAGGTGAAATCTCCTTCTACTTTTAAAGAGCCATTATTGTTAATGGTAATTTTAGTTGACATATATATTTTTTAGGCCCTAAAAATAAAGCATTGGGCTCAATATTAAACAAATAATTAAAATAAAATTGATAGGCCTACTTTGTTTAACCTATTTTACTTGTATACATTTTGTGAAAGATAAGTAAAGACTAATTAAACAGATTTAAACGGTTCGCGATTTGATCTAAAACCAGAAAGGCCGTTTCGGCCATTTTATTTCCTTTATTATCTAATAGTGGATTGATCTCAGCAAATTCAATACAACATACTTTTTCCGTTAGTAAAAATTGCGCTATGATTTGTGTTATTTCCTCTGATGAAAAACCTACAGGAACTGGCGTACCTGTGCCATAGGAGACGGTGTCACAATCCATAGAGTCAACATCAAAAGAAATATAAATTTGATCACAACTATTTAACTGTTGAATAGCCTCTTGTATACAATCTAATAATCCCTTTTGTCTCATCTCTTCAACTTTATAAAATTGAATATGATATTGATCGATGATATTTTTTTCAGCAGATTCATAATCACGCAAACCAAAATAAATTAAATCAGAAGGAACTACTTTGGGTCCTGGGATTGAAATGTTTTTTAAAATATCCCACTGAGAAATTGTCGCATTGCTGGGTTCATTGATTTGGGATTCAATATGATCCATATTCAATGCTGCGGCGAGTGGCATTCCATGAATATTACCAGATGGAGAGGTAAATGGAGAATGCAAGTCGGCGTGAGCGTCTATCCAAATAACGCCTAATCTTTTATCTGGGTTAGCTGCTTTTATTCCGCTCATAGTACCTAATGCAGATGAGTGATCGCCAGATAATACCAATGGAAAATATCCTTCATGTATGGTACTTGTTACAGCGTTAGCTACTCTTTGACATTGTTCTTTTACCTGCTCTATTCGTTTAGCGAAATCATTTGTATTTTTTTGATAGATGGATTCATTATGCGTTGCCACATCCAAAAATAAGTGACGATGAAAAAAATCATTATTCTGATTAATCGCAGCTATTTCAATAGCATCAATACCCATATCGGAGCCGCGGGTACCCGCGCCAATATCGGATCTATTCTTAATGATTTTAATCATTGTCAGTTGGTGTTACAAATGCAGCACGGCGTGGTGCTGGGTAAGGTACATTTCCTTTTAATCCATGCCATAACACTTTATTAAACTCAAAGTCATTGACGGCATCTTCAACAGCAAAATTAAATTGCTCCGATTTTTGTTGCCATTCATTACGAGCCGTATTTCGAGTATTGGTATTAATTTTTGGAGCAATAGCTGAAAAAACAAAAGGCTTTGCGGTGGAATCAAAAGATCTCCAAAGTGGCATTGCAGCAGCATCATACTGCGTCATAGGAGGTATCCCTAAAATTAACTCCATTGTTCGTAACATAGAAGTCGTTGAATATGGAGTATGATCAACAAAACTTCTTTTAACAAAACCACCTGCCACATAGGCTGTACTTCGGTGTGCATCCACATGATCAGAGCCATTTTGCGCATCATCTTCTAAAATAAACACAGCTGTTTCATTCCAAATTGAACTTTTTGACAATGCTTCAATAAATAAACCCACTGCATAATCATTGTCTGCAACATGGGCATAAGGTGTAGGCCTACCTAATCTTAAGCCTTCTGTATGATCGTTACCAAATCGAACCGAATTAAATTGAGGGACTTTATTGATAGCCAATAAGGAATCAAAATCTTTTTTCCATACTTGAAAACGATAAGCGTCTGTAATACCTAAATCATAGGATGGATATTTGGCACAAAAATGATTTTTCAGAATAGGAATCGTAGGATTATTAGATGAAACAAATTCTCCATAGGTTCTATAACTTACTCCATATCTATTACACTGATTCCATAAAAATCCATTTTTATTATTCGCAATTTCTCGCTCTCCTTCGCCACCATAAGTCCCTCCCCTACTACTATAACTACTTGGCCATGTTTTTTCTAAATAATCAGTAGCATAACCACCCATTGTCCAATTGTGCCCATCTGCACTCACTTCTGCATCAACATAAAAATTATCAAGCAAAACAAATGATTCAGCAATATGATGCTGATTAGGCGTTATATTTTTACCAAATAACAATAAACTGGTATCGCCATTGCCCGTTGGTATATCTGATAAAACTTGATCATAAGTTCTATTTTCCTTAATCACATAAAATACATATTTAATGGGCGAACTTTGATTCATCTTCATTGGAATAGGAAATCCAGGTGCTGTTGAATCAGCAAAAATGGTTTTAGCTGTTGAATAAGGAACATTTTTATAAACGGCTTTAGTATAATTGGTTAAAACTTTATCCGTAGGCAAAGTAATCACACTCATGGTACCTTTAAAAATATCACCTATATATTCTACTTCAGACCCAGGTTTAAATAAAGCGCCATGGCTAATCACTTCTTCTCTTGGACGAACTGGAGATGGACCAAATGCATTAGGTTTTGAGGTAAATCCTTTTCCATTCGCAACCCATAATTTATTATTCACTACTCTAACCGAAGTTGGATACCATCCTACTGGGATATAGCCTTTACCTACACTTTGACCTGGGTTACTCACGTCAAAAACAGCGATGCAATTATTATTTGCATTTGCTATATATAATCGTTTATGTAAAAAATCCAAACTTACACTATTGGTGGTAGAGCCACTTGGTGAATTAGGATAAAGTGCTGCATCTAATGTTTCAATGACATGGTGTGTCGTTAGATTAATTACGGAAACGCTGTTATCATTTGAATTACATAAGTATAAATATTTTCCGTTGGGTGAAACCACCATTTCATTTGGATTATCCCCTACTTTAATAGCACTTTTCCATCTAAATGTGGTTAAATCAAGTGTATTTAGCTGATCACATCCCCAACAACTAATATAGAGCTCATTATTGTTTGGACTTAAAACACATGTATACGCTTCCCCATCCAAACCTAATTTTTTTACAATTTTACGAGTCGTTAAATCAAAGATATAAAGTTGTTTATCTTCTCTAGTGACAACATATAATAAGTTTCGCTTTTCATCAAGTGCAATACCAGAAGGCCCAATAGCATTGGGCCATGGCGCTCCTAATTTAAAAGTATCTTTATTATATAAATGTTTTTCTTTTAAAGCATACCTTATGATCATATTATCATGACCACCAGATGCATATAAATATTTTTCGTCTGATGAAAATTGTAAACCATAAAACGATCTACCAATCACAATGGAATCAACTACTTTATTTGAAGTAGTTTCTATTAATTGAATGGCTTGTACTCCATGCCCATTATTAGTAACTGCCATCCAATTGCCTGTTTTGCTAACCGCTATATTTAATGGCAAGTCGCCTAAACCAAAAGATGTACCTACTGGGCTTAGTTTCCAACCATTAGGAAGGGTTATAGGTGCAGGAATAATTTGTGCGTTTACCCATAAAGTGAAGCACAATGTTATGCTGAGTAAAATTGATTTTTTCATAGTTGGTCGTTTATTTCAATAACCTAAATTACAAAATATTTGCAAGACCTAATGTTAATAAAACATGAAGTGAACTATTACTAGAAATGGGTTTGAATAAATTCCTCGCAATATCTTTTTATCAATTCCCTTGTAGAAGCAAAGGATTGTTTTATTGCTTCTGGTGAACCCATTGCTTTAGCTGGATCTGGGAAATTATAGTGAAATTTTAAAGCCTTACTTGGGAAATAAGGGCAGCGTTCCTTTGCATGATCACAAACTGTAATAATGTAATCAAATTCAATGTCTTTATATTCTAATATATTGTTGGAAGTATGATTTGTAATATCAATCCCATCTTCCATCATGGTTTCAATGGCTTTTGGATTTACACCATGTGTTTCAATACCTGCACTATATACATTGGCTTTACCTTTAGCAAAAAAGTTTAAATACCCTTCTGCCATTTGACTACGGCAACTATTGCCTGTACATAATACTAATATATTTTTCATTAAAATTAATTTTTGAATTAGCAACAGCCTCCCCCAGGAACACACTTATTTTCACTTGTTGGTTTTTTTGCAAAAACCGTAACGCTAAAAATACCAGTATCCCCATTTTTAAAAGCAATAAGTTGCTCAGGTGTTAAATAATTAATTAAAATGTCATCTGGAATGATAATGGGTTTTTCCTTTTGAATGGTTATTTGTTCAAAGCCATTCGCATGTATTAATTCCATATATACTTCCTTTTGAATTGCTCCAGAAACACAGCCAGCATACATTTCAGCATCTTTTCTTAACCCTTCGGGTAAAGCGCCCACTAAAACAACATCTGAAATACTAAAGTGACCGCCAGGTTTTAATACTCGGTATATATCCTTAATAACGGCGTCCTTATTAGGAACCAAATTCAGGACACAATTGCTTACAATAACATCAGCAGCATTTGAAGTAATAGGCATCGACTCAATATCTCCTTGTCTAAATTCGACATTATTAAAACCTCTCACTTCGGCGTTTGACCTGGCTTTTTCAATCATGGCTGGTGTAAAATCAATACCAATCACTTTGCCTGTTTCACCCGTTTCATGTCGGGCAATAAAACAATCATTCCCTGCGCCACTTCCTAAATCAACCACTACATCCCCTTTTTTAATTTGAGCAAATTGAGTTGGAAGTCCACAGCCAAGACCCAAATCAGCATCGACATTATAACCTTTTAAGGCAGTATAATCCTCTGACATAATATTATAAATCTCAGTGGAGCAGCCTCCAGCCCCACAACAAGAGGACATATTTGTTTCTTTATCCTGTAAAGCAATTTCACTGTATTTTTTCTTTACGATTTCTTTTAATTGCGCTTCGGTTTGCATATTTAAAATTTTAATTTTTAAAAAATGTTCTAAAATATTTTTATCAACAGCATTTAACTGGTGCTATGTTCATTTTTTCAAATAATTCATTCAATTGTAATACTGCTTTATTCCACTCCTTTACGTCAATACAATAACAAACCGAAGCCCCATCAATATCTCCCTTTATCAAACCTGCTTCCTTTAATTCCTTTAAATGTTGCGAAACGGTAGATTGAGATAAAGGCAAGTCGTCAACAATATCGCCGCAAATACAGGATTGTTTTTTTAATAATAAATTTAAAATTGCAATTCTTGCAGGATGTGAAAGTGCTTTTGCGTATTTAGCAATTCTTAATTCCTTTGAGGTGTATTCGGCTGTTTTGGTGGTTCCCATATTAATCGTAAAATTACGATTAATTATTTAATTGACAAAAGTTTATCTACTCGCTGAACCTCCATTTATGAAGATTTCGGATCAAGTGACTAAGGAATTATACTGAATCCAGTATAAAAAAGGATGCATATTAGTATTGAAACTAATATGCATCATAAAAAATTTAAATGAATATTGCTGCGGCTATTTAAATGATATTTTAAATACCACAGCTTCGGTATTGGCATTTATTTTTGTGGAAGGTGCAGTAATGGTGAGATTGTTGTTTTCTTGCTTATAATTTAATTTTTGATCCATACCTAAAATTTGAACCTCCTTAATTGGATGGTATAATTTTATATTTAAGCTGTATGTTTCGGCTATGGCTTCTTTTTCTGCAAGTTGGTAAATTGCATATATGCAATCTTGTTTTTTGGTAAACACCCATTTACCTTGCCCTGGTAATGCAGGATCCGCATCAGCATCATATATGGCTTCACCATTAATATTGATCCACTTTCCAATTTGCTCTAATCTTGCATAAGCATTAGGATCCCATTCGCCATCAGGGCCTGGCCCAATATTTAAAAGTAGATTTCCATTTTTTGAAACGATTTCTGTAAGCAAATGGATCACTTTGCGAGATGATTTATATTGATCATTAGGAACATATGACCAGGAATTTCCTAATGTCATACAACTTTCCCAAGGATAAGGTAAATAAGTGGCAGGTACTTGTTGTTCGGGTGTCACATAATTTTCAAATTCGCCATGAACGGTACGATCCACTACCATTAAACCTGGTTGGTGTGTTCTAGCCATTGCAGCAATATTTCCCATGTCAATATCTTGATTATGTGTAATAGTGCGTTGCCATTCAACCGAAGTGTCAATAGAACTATAAGGGCGAACCCAACCGCCATCCAACCATAAAATATCCACTTTACCATAACCACTCATTAATTCTTCGATTTGATTATAAGTAAATTTTTTGAATGCGTTCCAGCGCTCAGGATACTTTTTGGGATCATAAGAAACATTTCGATCCTTAGGTGGAAAATATTTCCACCAATAGTCTGGTGTATTCCAATCTGGTTTAGAAAAATAAGCACCAGTCATAAAACCTTGTGCTCTAAAAGCATTAAAAACTTCCTTTGTAACATTTGCTTTTGCATTTTTAGAAAAAGGAGATTTTACGCTAGTAATTTTATAATCCGTTTGCTTGGTATCAAACATGCAAAAGCCATCATGATGTTTTGTAGTAAATACTACATATTTCATTCCCGCATTTTTCGCAGCTTGCGCCCATTTGGTAGGATTAAATTTAATTGGATTAAAAGTAGTTTGTAAATTTTCATAGGCTTGTTTATATCCAAACCAATCTTTGGCAAAAGGACCTTTTCGTTGCGTCCAGCCTTCATCTTCCGGGCATAGAGACCAGCTTTCTACTACGCCCCATTGGCTATATGTACCCCAATGCATGAGTAATCCAAATTTAATTTTACGCCACTCCTGAATTTTGGCTTGCACTAATTTATCAGAGGGCACTGTGTATTTTAAACTTGCATTATGCTCCTGTGCGAAAAGTGAAAATGAAATAAAAATGGCAATAAAAAATAATAATTTTCTCATTTAATTATAGATTGAAAAGATAAAATATTTAAAATGTACAATAGATCAAACTCGTATTGTAAATATAGGAATAAATTAATATTTTATATCAGGATTCGGTCCTAACCTATTCAATTATTACAATTAAAAAAAATTGATGTGAAATAGATCACGAATACTACGCAGATTTTTTTACAAATTTTGTTAAGATGACAATGGTTTGCTCATTAACCTTACCTTCAATTTGTTCTGGGTTATCAGGTACCAATCTAATTTTACGGACCATAGTACCTTTGGGCGCCATAAAATTAGCCCCTTTCACATTTAAGCCTTGCGTTAAAATGATGGTATCTCCGTTTTGGAGTTCAGTTCCATTGCTATCTAAATGCACTGCCTCTTTTTGAAATGCACTTACAGCCCAAGTAATGACTGTTTCATCAAAATCAACCGAAGTCAATAATTCATTAGCCCACTCATTATCCTTAATGCTAAATAAAATACGGTAACTTAAAGCAAGTACACTAGGCTCTGCGTTCCAAATACTACCCGCCAAACATTGCCAGTGATTACCGGCCTCTTTACCTTCGATAACAGACAAGCATTGATCACAAAGGGCTACTTCATTCTCAATCACATCATTATTTTTAGGACTAACTGCATAAGCGCTTGTTGCATTATCAGTAGAACATAATTCACAAAGGCCTTGACATCTTTCTTGTAGCTTACTAGAGATAGTTGATTTCATAATTCATTTTACAATTGTAATCCAAAATTGGAATAGTGGAAAGATTTACCTGCGTCTGTTGAAACCTTTTTGAGGAATCGATTTGGGATTATAATTAGGAGTAGGTCCAAATTCGGCAGGCACAGTGCCTTTTAAAATGGGAGCTCCAAGTAATTGTTCGATCACGGCGCACTTGCCTTGTTCTTTTTCATCCACTAAAGTAAAAGCAGTTCCTGAAGTAGCTGCACGAGCGGTTCTGCCAATACGGTGAATATAATCCTCGCCATCATTAGGCACATCATAATTAATGACTAAATCGATATCATCAATATCAATACCTCTGCTTAAAACATCTGTTGCAACAAGAATATTTATTTTTTGATTTCTAAAATCTTGTAAATATTGTTCTCTACTTTTTTGATCTAAATCAGAATGTATTTCGGCAACCAATAAGTTTGCACTTTTTAATTTAGCGGTTAACTGTTTTACGTTTAGCTTTTTAGAACAAAAAACAATCACTTTGGAAAATTTTTTTGAACTCAACATGTCAATGATAATAGGAACTTTCTGTGCTTCGTATACAATAAACGCTTTTTGTACGATTTGTTCTGGGGGTTTAGAGATAGCAATATTAATCTCAACAGGATTATGTAATAATTTTTTTGCGAGCACCCTCATTTTCGAAGGCATGGTGGCAGAAAACAATAAGTTTTGACGAACCGCTGGTAAAAAAGTAAAAATTTTAGATAGGTCATCCGAAAATCCCATATCCAACATTCGATCGGCCTCATCTAAAACCAAATATTTAAGCCCTTTCAATTTAACATAGCCCATATTTAAATGAGCAATCATACGGCCAGGTGTACATACGACAATATCTACACCACTTGTAAGTGCTTTTTTTTCGGTAACAAATGAATTACCATCTCCTCCGCCGTATACTGCAATGGAACTCACATCTGTAAAATAGGAAAGCCCTTCAATACTTTCAGCAATTTGAATGGCTAATTCACGGGTCGGGACAATGACCATTGCGTTGATATCACCTGCATGATGAGGCGAAGTTAAAAGTCGATGTAATAAAGGCAGTAAAAAAGCGGCCGTTTTACCTGTACCAGTTTGAGCAGCAGCAATGATGTCTTTACCTTCTAAAATTGGAAGCATCACCTGTTGTTGCACTTCAGTTGCATTTTCATACCCCATGGCATCAATTCCTTCTAAAATACGGGGATCCAAACCTAAATCTATAAACTTCAAAATGGTATCATTTAATTATTGATAGCCATAAAGGTACGTCATTTTTGAAGGGATTAGTAGAAATGCATTTGAAGTAGAACTAATTAAGGAAATTATAGTCCTCCTTTTTCACTTGGGATAAATAAAAGCTTGGCTTGAACAAGTGTAGCTATCACTTGTATGATTCCCATTGTTAAAAATAAAGCGTTAAAAGAAACATAATTAGCAATGAGACCGCCTATTGCAATGGCTATACCTGATACAAAATGAGTATGGCCGCTTGCCAAGCTCCAATGAAAAGTATTTTCAGTGTTTTCCATATTAGATGCAAATAATGTATCCCAAATAGGTGCACTTAAGGCTTCTGCCATTCCTAATCCTACTTGTAACATAAATAGTTGATTTGCATTTTCAATAAACATATAACCAAAAGTGAAGCATGCATTAAGAGCATAGCCAAAAATCATAACATGTTTTTTATATTTGGATTGGTTAACATATTTACCAACTATAACATAAAAAATTCCTGTACTAATTAAGTAAAGCGCCCATGCCCAAGTGATGTCTAATAAATTCCCTCCTATCTTTTCGGCATATATTGCAAACAGTGGTCCAAATAAGCCTTCTCCAAAATACCATAAACTTGAAGCGATTAATAAAATTTTTGTGGTTTTGGTTAGATTCATTTTTAAAATTTATAAATAAGGCTGAGTTGATAAAAAAATTGATTTGATAAATGTAATTCTGAATAAGGAGTTGAATCAAAAGAATTGGAAGTAGGAATACCTGAAATAGGTGTTACTGTGTTAGTAGTAATAGTACTAATTTTATTAAAAGGGTTGGAATAAGTTGGTGAGAAAATTAAACTCCAATGATTATTTTCATAGGTGATGGGCATGGAAAAATCTAAATTAAGTAATTTAATACCCTTGTCTAATAATGTGGTATTATTTTGAATGATTGGCGCATTTGTATTTACTCCTTTATTCCCTTTGGGTCCGTTTGGTCCATTTAATCGACGAGTAACATTTGATTCATAATAATTCAAGGTACTAAAAGTAGCATATAAATAAGGATTGATACTTATACTTGACGTATTGTTATTTTTTAAATAAATTGTTTTTTCGATACCAGGGGTAAATTGATAATCGGTTTTCCCAGAAAAGAAAACATCAGTAATACTATTTAATTGAAAAATTTTAAAATCATAATTTAAACTTACTCCAATATCAGTAGATATATTTCCATTTAATAAATTTGATTGCCCAGCATAAAAATATTTAGTCCCATAAATATCTCCATAAATATTTTCACCAATTTTATATTCATACCCTAAATCCAATTGAAAATAATCGAAACGTTGTGCACCTTGAGTTAATAAATAACTCGCACTAAAATTAGTAAAGAAACCATTTGCTAAGTGAAGCGAAGCTGTAGTAGTTTGATATGGCGTTTTAATAGAATCAGCGCGCCCATTATAAATATAATTACTTAAATAATCCATTTGTAAACTAAAGCTAGTAGCATCGGCTTTCATTTTAGATTGACCTTGAACTGCTATCATAATAAGCATGAAAGGAATAAAAAATAAATATTTAAAACGCTTCATAAGTAAGTTGTTTAAGCTATTAAAAGTAGCGAAAATATTTAAATAAATAGATTTTAAAATAATAATACTAAATCGAATTTTTATTCTAAATTTAGTTAATTATGTATTTATTAAAGTTTTGTTATTTTATTTTAGGATTTATATCCCGTATGATATTCGGGCTGAACTCAACACAAAAAAAGGGAGTGCAATTCTTAAAAGGTATTGAAGTAAAATTTAACGGAAAATTTGTAAATAGTACATTTAAGAAAATAATTAGATTTCAGAGCTTACAACAACTGATCATTAATGATAGTTTTCTAAAATTAGAGGGTAGGTTTTCTAATGAAAAGGAAAAGAAGAATAATAAAACCTATTTTGTATTGGCAAGCTTGTACGATGATTTGATGGATGATCAAATTGTAAGTAAGGAAATACTAAATGACATGTTTTTGTATCCTGAAAAATATAAACCGTCTACATTTAACGAAGCGGTTTTAATGGATGCACATTTGAAGCTATTAAATAGTGTGAATGACAAATCGGAATATCAGAATGTTCTAAACCAGATTCAAGAAGCTCAAATAGATTCCACCCTACAAGTGAATGAGAAGATACCACAATCAACTATACTTTCTATCACTAAAAGAAAAGGAGGTTATAGCTTACTCATGTGTCGTCATTACTTAGGAACTCCTTCAAGTGATATGATTGATCAATGTTGGTATCATTTAGGCGGTTTGATCCAAATGACCAATGACTTATATGATATTTATAAGGATACCCATGAAGGCATTCAAACATTTGCAAATACTCAAAACACAATTATTGATATAGAACGAATGTATAATGAACAACTGAAATTATTTATAAAAAGTATTGAGATGTTACCTTATGCTCATTTAAAAATAACAAGATTGCGTATTATTTTATCAATGATACCAGCTTTTGGATATTTAGCTTTAGAAAATTTAAGAAAATTACAAGGAGACAATGACCACTTATTGCCATTTAAAGATTACGAAAGAAAAGATTTAATTATTGATATGGAGAAATTTAAAAATATAATTAAACTTTTTAAATACAGTTATCAATTAGGAAAATAAATTATTTGTTTTTGCAACGCAGCATTCCCGATTTTGCTTTTTGGTCGATAGAATTTTTAAAAGCATGGTTTTTCATTCCTAAACAAATTGAGTAATAATCTAACGCATCTTTGTAATTTTTATGACTCTCGTATAATAAACCTAATTGAAGTGCTGCCCTTGAAGCAAAATATGCTGGCAAATTGGCTCCTTTAACTAAGGTTGATTTATAATACTTAATGGCTTGAGCTTCATCGCCCATAAGATCGTAAATACGGGCTAATCGATAGGAAAATTCGGCCTTATCCGTTAGGGACTGAAAGTCTAAGGTCGTTTTATCTGATAATGAGCTGAGTGCTTGCTTTTGATATCCCCCATCACTTAAAATGCGTGCTTTAAGTAGTAATATATTAGGCCAAACCCCAGAAATTGCATTCTGGTAGGCTAACTTATCAGCATCGGTAATTTGCGAGCCATGTATAATCACTTCATTACGAAACTCATTTGCCTGTTTCATATCATTTTGCAAATAAGCAATCCAACTTAATTTTTCATAAGCATCTTTAATATAAAAATTGCCTTTAAAATTTTTTATAAAATCCAATAGCTCCTTTTGAGCCAAATCTAATTTCATTTGATTCAGATAGGCAAACCCTTTTTCATAATTCCAAAATGGAATATTTAGATAGGCAGATGAAAATTCTAAGCCGTTGGTAATTTCAAGTGCTTTAGTTGATTGTTGATGATTTAAATATAAATTGGTTGCCATGTAGGCATGAATATGATTTTTCTTAAAATCATAATTAGTATGCTCAATAAAATCAAATGTTTTTTTAGTGTCCCCTTCAAAATTCATAATCAAATATGGATAAATAAGCAAAGCTTCATTTAAACATATTTTAGAAAATTCATCTTTGCTATTTATATAACTTAGGACCAATTCATTTCCTTTAATAATGTTGCCATTGAAACCAAGAAAATTTAACATCCACTGATAATTAGCAGGAGCCGAACCAATGACAGTAGTTAATACACCAAAATATAAATTATTTGGAGTGAACTTAGGATATAATTGTATGTTTTCCTTAAAGTTAAAATAGGCTTTCCTAAACTCTAATGCTGCATCCAAATTACGATCAAACCGAATGGCTGCAATCGCTTTGTGTAAATGTAATAATCCTAGAGAGTATAAATAAAACGGAGAATTTTTTGGCCCCTTTTTTAGGACATCTATTCGCTTTTCAAATTGCGGATAAAATATTTTATAATCGTTACTATTTTCATTGAAAAAAAGTTGATATAAGTCTGCGTAACTATCCAATACTGGATAAACTAAATTATCTGGATTTTTGGTTTTTTCAATTGCAATTAAATTTCGAGCCTCGGGAATTTTTAAGGAAGTGATGGATTCGTAAATAGTCTGTACTTTATCATTCCAATTGTATTGGGGTTGGGCCAATATCAAATTGGACCAGCATAAAAATAATAGCACTGCTATTGACTTCATAAATGTAAAAATAGTGGGATTAGTTAAGGAAATTACTTTAAGCCACTATTTTATTTTAAGTCTCCAACCAAAATAAAGCATCCTTCCGGAACTTGGACCCCAAATCATCGAAGCATCAAAATAAGGGCTAAATGGATCTGTTGCAGCAACTATTGGATTTGATTGAAAATAATTGGATAAATTTTCAGCTCCTATATATACATCCATTGGGAAATTCTCTCCAAATGTTTTAGTGATTTGCGTATTCATTAAAATATAACTGGGTGAATAATTGGCCAGTTGATAAGCAATAGGATTTTCGGATGTATTGTTTATCCTTTTAGCTCCATTATATGTAATGGTATAATTAAATTTCCAGTTATTGAGTGTAGCATAGTCAAAGCTTAAAAATGCACGATGCTTAGCGATATAAGGTCGTTCAAGTAATTGTCCATTATAAGTTTGCATCACATCAAAATACCTATAGGCAATTTTAATATCGAATTTTTTAAGGGGCATTATATTTAATTCAGCTTGAAAACTATTGGAATACGATGCGCCTTTTAAATTAGAAAATGTCACTTTGCGAGGATTTTCCATATCAACTACTACTTGATTAACAAAATCATTTCTGAAATAATCAAGCCCAATCGTAGCATTATTGCCAAATAATAAAAATTTCTGATCAAGGCTTAGACCTTTATTCCAAGCAATTTCAGGTGATAGCCCATATGCAAGCCCTGCATTATTTGTATTTATTTCAAGCATCCTTGCGCTCACTAAAACACTATTGTTTTCGGCAAATATATTTGAAGTTCTTTGGCCCCTACCCGCGCTCATTCTTATAGCAGTTCCTTTGATGGGTTCATATCTTATATTGACGCGTGGCGTTAAAAAGGAACCAAATATATTATTGTGATCGGCTCTTAAACCAACAACGGCACCCCATTTTTCATTGGGGGTAAAAGTATATTCAAAAAAAGCACCAGGGACAATCTCTTTTCTATTATAAACATTCACTTTATAAAGTTCATTGTATTTATCATATTGAAAACTAATACCAGTTCGATATTTATGTATCGTTGAATTAAAAATTGATTGATAAATTAAATTACCATAAAAGCTTTGTTGCTTTGCATTATAAATCGTTTGGCCGAAATAAGAATCTTGTTCGTGATTCACTGCATTTAATTGAAGGCCTATACTTTTATATTTTTGTTGAGGAAAAATATATCCAATCTTTCCAAATAACTCATAACGTTCTGAATTAATTCCTAAGCCATAATGTTGCGTTGATAGTTTATCATAAGCAGGATCAAATGTAATTTGACCTCCTACTTTTTTATCATTTAAAATTTTAAAACCAAACTGTGTTAAAAAACCTTTTGCATTATCATATTTATATCGATTCACTATACTTAACTGGTTACCTGTAGGTATATCTCTAAAACCATCCTTATTAAAATCAAGTTGTTTATTATTTAAAAAATCGTCGTGTAACAACAAACCAGTGGACCACTTTGTATTTAGTTTGTGAGATAGATTTAAATTCAAATCTGTTTTCCCAAAATCATTGATATAAACATTAGCTAATAATTTTTCGGCAGTTTCAGGTTTTTTTAATTCTACATTAATTTGACCAGCAATACTTTCAAATCCATTAGCTACAGACCCTACTCCTTTCGTTAACTGAATACTTTCAATCCATGGACCTGCTATCGAGTTTAATCCTAATAAAGTGGCGAGCCCCCTAGGGCCAGGTAAATTTTCGATGGTTAATTGGGTATAATTACCACTTAACCCTAACAACTGAATTTGCTTTGATCCGGTTACTGCATCATTGTAGGACACATCCACAGAGGGATTAGTTTCAAAGCTCTCGCTTAAATTACAACAGGCCGCTTTTAGTAACTCGGTACCCGTCATGACTTGGGTTCGGATGGTATTTAAAAAAGGGATGTACGTCCCATTGGGTCTACTGAATACCGTTACCTCATTTAATTGATTTTTAGATGCGAGTATTACTTTAAGTTGATTACTATTATCTACAGTAATGGTATCAGGTTTAAAACCAACATAGCTTATTATTAACTTTGTATTGGTATTGTCATTTACAAGTGAAAACACACCAAAGCTATCTGTAATGACGCCAATGTTAGTGCCTGACCAATATACACTCGCATTTGACATAGGCTCAAATTTGCCCATATTATTTTCCTGTAATACCACACCTTTAATAGTAGATGATGGTATGACATTATCTGAATGTGAAATAGTAGAATCTAATTCCCTATAATGACAGCATTCTGGCAAGTCATTATAAATGATGGTTTTAGCCTTTTTATGGATTAAATCATGTCCTACCTCTACAATTTTATTTTCGATTTTGTCTATTGAAATTTTAGTAGCATCATACCGAATACTGACCATTTTAGTATCTACATCCCAAATGGCCTTGCTAATTCCTTTCATTATTAATGCTTCCTCGATTCTACTTTTACATTGCTCACAGGCACCAAACACTTTAAATGAAGTATCTGATAAATTAGACTTAGAAACTGCTTGTGCATTTGACATTAAACTTATAAGTAAACCTATAAGCAACGCGATATATTTGAAACTCATTTTTTATTATTTAAAATATAAAAAACAACTCCCAATTAATTGTAATGACAATTAATTGGGTGAAAAATAAAATGAGCAACTAAATAAGGTAACTACAATGAGATATATAATTGGGGACACCGCAATACAGTGGCGGTGCGTGATAGCGAATAGTGATGCTATCAGATGGAGGAAAGGAAATTATTTTGAATTCATTATTTTCAAATGAAAATAAATTTACAAATTGATTATCTATTTTAATAGACGAGTTTGCTAATTTTTGATCGATCGTATTTTTAACTAGCTTATTACTATCATGGCAACAACCTTTTCCTTTGGTTTTGCTTTTTTCCATCCCGCATTTGTCGCACTTAGATGAAACGTGATTTATTAATGAAATACTTGAACCAGCTACTTTCCCCATGCAATAGTGCATGTTCACCATGACACCAGATGAGGTGATGATAAAAATAAAGGATAGTATATATAAAAATAAACGTTTCATTGAATACAAAGGTAAGTATAAATATAAAAAATAGGCCAACTACTTCGGATTACTCGGTTTTATCAATTCGAAATAAGTCACTAAAAATTTATCCCCTACTACCGAGCCTTGGACTTTGGCTTTTTTGATGGCATTACAAAAGCCTTCTTTATCATGCGCATCACCATGATCGTCAATATCGGTCCCCTCTACAAAATAGGATTTGCCTTCGTATTTTACAGCTAATACACAACCTTTTCCGTTCATTTTAAACATACAGTTACCACAAGAAGCATCAAGCTCATATACTGGTTTGCTTTTGTCTAATACAAGTTTTTTCTTAGTGCCGTCTTGTGCATATGAGCAAATAAACAATAGGGAGCTCAACAAGATTAAGGTTAATTTTTTCATGTTAGATTTTTAAAATGTATTTATTGAAAAATATTTTTAAGCCAATTAGACATATAGTCAAGAACCACTGGCTCGATAGTGGTTTCTAGTTCGCCATATTCATTTACGGAACACTTTGTACATTTTTGAAATAGATGATTTAATCCATCAAATTTCATGATAGTTCCTTTTTTATTACCTCCTTTTAATAGGGAGGACTGGATACCTTTTAAATTTTGATCAGCAAGGATTTGAATATCTGCTCCGCCATTGATGGCGAGTACAGGACATTTTAATTTTTGTAAAGTAGGTTGTGGATCATAATTAGCAAAATATTTCCACCATTTAGAAGAAAGCTGATTTACCATTACTCCCACATACTTATCAATATCCGCCTCGGTGCTCATGTTAGTTGTTGCCATCACATAATCTTTGTTAGTCGCCTTAAACCATTGTGTGGTTAATTCTTTTGCTTTTGTAATGGCTATTTTTTGATCAGTAGATTGACTTACTAACTTCATTAAATTCTTATACAAAGGCAGATAGGAATCTATTTCATTTTGGCCTACCCCTACTGACCTGAGCACTGCTTCATTTTGCAAGGCCATGAGTTCGGTAATTTTAATACCTGGACCTGCCATTAAAATGATAAATGCAACTGATTTATTACGAGAGGCTACTAAAGGGGCAATGAGCCCTCCTTCACTATGACCACATAATCCAATCTTATTGGTATCAATCATTGGCAAAGTCTTAGCATAGCGGATGTGTTCCTCAACATCTTGTGCAAAATCTTCGGTGGTGCTCTCTATAAAATTACCAGTAGATTTATCGGCACCTCTATCGTCTACTCTTAAAACTGCGTATCCTTTTTTTGTTAAATCATCGGCAATAACAGCAAATGGCTTGTGATTAAAAATTGTTTCATCTCTATCCTGTTTACCGCTGCCTGTAATTAAAATGACCAATGGAAATTTGGAAGGATTGGAAGGATAGGTAATTGTAGCACCATAAGTAAGCTTAGTCTTGGCGCCTTCATAAATGATATCTTTTGACAAATAGCTAAAGGGCGGTTTAGGGGTTTGTGGCTTAGGTGCTGGTGGTTTAGATTCAATTATACTTGGATTCGAAGTTAAATAAGGCTCCATGTTTAATTCAAAATCATGCCCAGCTTGTGTCCAAGTACCTTGAATTTTATTGGCTTCGGAGTTCATTTTACCAGAATAAGAAGCAGCGATGGCCTTGATTTCAATATTTAATTGGCTATTCACTAAATCAGTCTTAGAGGAAACGATACCAATTGCTTTTTGTATAGGCACATCCCAATTAGATGAATATGTTTTATCCTCATTTTGAATTAAATGTAATCTTAATTCAATTTTTTGTCCGCCGGCGTTTAAAATACCCGACCATACAGTATTCAAAGATTGACTATAACTTAAATTAATAAGTACTGAGGCAAAAAGCGAAATCATTATTTTCTTCATGGACTAAATATAGTTAAATATTGATTCAGAAGGCTATTTCATGAATGATATATCCCACTATTATATGTAAAGCGATCGTTATCAATAAACTGATTAATATCATCTTTTAAAAAGGTTTTAGAGAAACTATGATTCCCATTTTGTAATTAAAAATAAATTGAAATAAAATGGAATAAGTAATTTAATTTTAATAAAAAATATCTCATGAGAAATGACATCCTCAATAATATAAATAACCCTCATGAACTTGAAAAATTATATAGAGGGAACAAGTCCATTTTTAAAAAGGAATTTAATTTAGTTTACCCCGAACATAAGGAACATATAGGGTTGCAATATTGGAATGAACGACTCAATTATGAAAATGAAATAGTATACTTTGGCAATAGAAAGGAAATACAGTTTGTTATTATAATTGCGATACTAGCTGGTCTCATTACTAATATTTCTAATATTAAAGGAATTAATTTTGAACGATTTTTTTCAAGAAATGCCGCTTTTATTATTTTCCCTTTTTTAAGTAGTTACTTTATTTGGAAACAAAAAGTAGAATTTAAAAAAATACTACTTCCAGCTTTAGCCATACTAGTATCAGTAGTCTATATAAATTTATTACCAGATAGTAATAATAGCAATTCGATAACACTAGCCCTAATTCACTTACCCTTGTTTTTATGGTCCTTATTAGGTTATGCATTTTTAGGAACTCATTTAAAGGATTATCAAAAGCGAATTGATTTTTTAAAATTCAATGGTGATTTAGTTATTATGTGTGTTATCATGTATATATCAGGCATGTTATTCAGTGTCATCACATTTGGTTTATTTGAACTTATAGGACTTAAAATTGAACAGTTCTATGTTCAACACATTGCAATATGGGGAATTCCTGCTATACCTATTGTTGCAACTTATTTGATACAAGTCAACCCGCAATTAATTAATAAGGTATCACCCATTATTGCAAAAATATTTACACCATTGGTATTCTTAAATTTATTTATCTACTTGATTGCAGTTATCTATACAGGGAAATACCCTTATAATGACAGAAATTTACTTTTGGTTTTTAATGTGCTATTAATTGGAGTATTGGCATTAATATTATTTTCCGTTGCTGAAATAAGTAAAACTTCTAAAAGCAAATTTAGTTTGGTGTTATTATTTGGACTATCCATTTTAACCATCATTGTGAATAGTATTGCACTTTCTGCAATTTGTTTTCGAATTATGGAATGGGGTATCACACCAAACAGAATAGCAGTACTAGGAGGAAACATATTAATATTTATAAACCTTGTATTGGTCTCATATAAACTATTGATGTCCACAAAAGGTAAAGCTGGAGTAGAAGGGGTGGAATCAAGTATCGCAACATTTTTGCCTATTTACGGAATATGGACAGCATTAGTTTGCTTTTTATTCCCAATACTATTTCACTTTAAGTAACGGACCGCTTTGGGATGAAAAAACTCCCATGAATGTAAATATTCTTGGTAACTAGGAATTGTTTCTAAAACAGTGCCCTTTAATTTTCCTTCTATACATACACCATCATAATTCCATAGCGAACCCGTATTCATATCTTTTATTAAATCCCCATTTTTACTAAAATGAAGTGTCTCATTATTCAATTTACGACTATAGGTATGAAAGGAAGCACTGTCATGCTCTAATAAAATAAGCAGAGGAAGATTCGGTATTGAATCTTGAATGATGCTTTGCTTTACAATTTGATTCCAATCATATTCCTTAGAAAAGGAACCTTTTTGAATTCCTATGACCCAGGATTTATCATTCCATGAAGCAGTGTCTCTTTTAGTTAAACTGCTTTTGGAGTTCCCTTTGTCATAATTATCCATCCCTTTAAACTGTTCTTTAAATTTAGCATCAGGTTGTAAGACCAAAGTATTAGAATGACTTCTTGCCCATACATTTAAGGCTACTTGTTCAGATTTGATCTCGGTAAGCTTATACCCTTTTAATCCGCCAGCAATACATTCGCCATTAGATTGCCTCCACCAACTTTTTGTAGTTGCATCTTCAAACATAGCATTAAAATGGTCCATACCAACTAACCTAAAAGTTTCAACTTTACCATTAACAATAGGTGAATACACTCTTCCGGTTCGACACACGGTACAATAGGTCACCATAACAGGTTTGTTATTTATGGTATCTCTTACTTGATGATGATAGCCAATCAATTGAATTGGATATGCTTTTGTAACTCCATCCATATCAACTCCAATAATTAATTTATTAGTTGGAATGTTGTTACTTGAAATATTTGCAAAACTGACGACGGTAGGTTGATAAAACATTTTGTCTGCTTCCATCTTAAATGTAAATACATAAAAAATAAGCGAATAAATAATTCCAAAAATTGAAAATAAAATAATGTGTTTCTTTAAACTATTTTTAAAAATATATATAATTGGATTTATAAGTAATAAAAAACCGGCAATGCGAATGATATGTTTATTTGAACCTAAAAAGAAAGCTAGGTCAATTGAATTTAAATTTTGACTGCCTGGCATGGGCATAATTAAGTAAACCCTAAGGCATTCAAAAACGATCAATAAGCCAAGCACTAAATACAGAATTGTTTTTTTCATGTTTCTAAATTACACATAAATCATTTATTTGTCATTTAACCCTATGCCAAAACCAAACATTGCTGCGACCAATGCAAGGTGAATAATCATAACTGCCTTTTGCCAAGTCGGTCTGTCATTCCACTTTTGTTCTGGATTGAAAGGATCAAATGCTAATCCTATACCCAGAGATGCTGCTGATTGCATATAATCTTTAGAAAAAAATGCTTGAAATAGTCCTAAGAGTAAAAATCCAATGTAGAGGTACTTGCTGAAAGGTGCGTTCATTTTGAGTCTATTTGATTTAGACCAAAATTAAAAAAAATTTAGAAAAAAACAAAAGATACAGCTACCCTAACTGATTGATAGACAAAGAAAAAGTCCCGTCTCGATTGCTCGTGAAGGGACTTGTCTTGTAGTGCTCCCCTTACACACCAAAGTTGCAGTTTTTTCAAAATAGATTGAATTTAGAAAGTTTTCTATTAGTAAACTTATTATCTTTGTCTTGTGTTTAATATTATCACCCGAAGAACGCTACTAGCATATGCCAAAAAATACCCTATGGCAAGGGTTGCTTTATTTGAATGGTATCATGAACTAGTAATATCAGATTTTAAAAGTTTTAATGAGCTTAAAAAGGTATATGGAAATGTAAGTTTAGTGAGTGATGATAGAGTTGTATTTAATATAATGGGTAATCAATATAGATTAGTAGTTAGAATGGTGTTTGAGTTTAAAGCCATACAGATCAAGTGGTTTGGAACACATAGTGACTATGATAAAATAGATGTAACAACAATACAATATAAAAAGTAAGGATATGGAATTGAAAATTATAAAGACTAAAAAACAGTATGAGCAATACCTTAATTGGGTAGATGTTCAGTTTGATAATAAGGTTAAATCAAACACCCCTCAAGGGGAAAAGCTGCAAGTAGCACTTCTATTAATTAAACAATATGAAGATGCTAACTATCCCATTCCACTTCCAGATCCTATTGATGCTATTAAAGTAAAGATGAATGAGTTAGGATTGAAGAATAAGGACCTTGTTGGGAAAATGGGAAGTAAAGGATATGTATCTTCTTTACTCAACAAAAAGAAGCCATTGACCCTGGAGTTAGCTAAGTTGTTTCATCAAGAATTAAATATCCCAGCCGAGGTGTTATTGTCCTAGTTGCACCTTGAAGTCGCAAATTGCGACCTCAAGTATAGGTAGTATTAGTTAACAGAAACTTCCACTGTTTTACCTAGTCCAAATTCAAGCAACCTGTATAAAGTAGAAAGTTGAATATCTGTTTTCCCATTTTCAATTCTAGATATAAAACTTTTTTTGGCTCCAATTTTATCTGCCAATTGTTCCTGCGTCATTTTAGCATTTTTTCTTTCTTCCTTTATTAACTCTCCAATGAGAAAGGCTTTTGCTTTAATTTCAAATTCAGTTCTCCTCTCTGAACCTTTTACACCATAACGTCCAGTTAAATGTTCATTAAAATTTGTAATATTATTTTCTTTCTTTGGCATTACTTTTTTGTTTAGTAGTACTGAAATATTCCTTCATTAATTTATTCGCCATCTCTATTTCTTTATGGGAAGTTTTTTGTGTTTTCTTTTGATAACCATTCAATAAAACAACAATTTTCCCTTTATCAAAACAACAGAATGTTCTAAAAATATTATTGCCATGTTCAACTCTTACTTCATACAACCCTTTTTGCCCTTCTAAATTTTTTAAAAATTTCTCGGGGACTTTTTCAATATGAGTTAGTAAGAATAAAACATAATCGATTTTTTCTTTTGCCTTCTCTGATTGTTTATCAAAAAAATCATAAAAATAGTTTTTATAAAAAACCAGTGTTCTTACTTGATTCATTGGACACCCTAGTTTACAAAGTTAACTTAAAATGGAACTTCAACGAAATATTATACCTATTTCATTGAAAATGAATATCGGAAGTAAGATGTATGGAAATTAAAGTATTTATACGCAGTTGCAACTAGCCTAACTCACTGACAGACAAAGAAAAAGTCCCGTCTCGATTGCTCGTGACGGGACTTGTCTTATAGTGCTCCCCTTTTGCACCAAACTTGCAACACTTGGAAATTTATAACTAAACTAAAGGAGCAATGTCCTTAAGGCTTTCTTGTTGTCTTGCTCTCTCCCAGTTATCCATTAATTCATTTTGATGAAGGGCTGTCCACTCTTTAACTAATACTAAAACTCTAGGTGGAAGTTCTCCACCAATAATTTCATTTTTTTCAATATCAATGATACCTTCAAAATCGGCATATACTGCATGAAAATGTGGAGGATTGTGATCCCTATAAAACATACGAATAATAACCCCAAGAAAATAACTAATTTGTGGCATGGGTCAATTTTGGACTGAGAATTTCTCCAAAATTTTTACCAGTTAAATCGGAATAAATTTTAGTAGCATCAATTTCAAGTTCATTGGACCAGGCTATTGAATAACCATTTGTATAAACCTTAGCGAATTGGTTTATATCTTGAAGCACTTTGAAAATGCCCTTTTGAACTAAATCGTTTAATTGAATAGTTCCAGAAACACCATCATCAAACTTGATGCTTATGGTATAATCAGCTATGTATTTAACTTCTTGAACTTTCATAATCAAATTTACAAAGAAAAAATAGACAAATAAGGGTGAGCGTATAAATACATATTAAAATGGGTTAAAACAGCCCTATACTTTAACCACCTAACTCTCTAATAACCAATAAAAAAGCCCTGCAAAATGCAAGGCTTTTCTTTTGTGCTCCCCTAACGCACCAAAGTTGCAGCACTTGGGGGAACATCATATCTTGATTTTGGCTCAATTAGGGTAAAAATTAGATATTTAATCATATGTCATTGCTCCGCATGGAACATACTTGGAACTTCCTGACAGAT
>JAPLEJ010000026.1 GCA_026391435.1 Bacteroidota bacterium | reverse complement strand
TGCATGATATTCCTTATGCAATACACCAGATGCGGCAGTCATCCATTGCACATCCCCTTCCTTAATTTCGCCACCACCGCCCGCACTATCATGATGTGCCACACTACCTTTATAAGCAATGGTTACAGTTTCAAAACCACGATGCGGATGTACCCCCACTCCTTTAGGTTTTCCTGTAGGAGGAAAATGATATTTAGATGCATAATCTAACATAATGAATGGATCCATTCTTTGCATGGTTAACCCATAACCCCCTGGTATAAAATTATGTACCCTAAATCCATCCCCCACAAAATGAGGCTGTCTAGGCGCCAATACCATTTCAATTTGTTTGATATCCATCTTATAAAATTTAAAAAAAAATAACGCACAAAGAATTTTGCGCGTTATTTAATATAAAATATTTAAAAATATTAATTACTATATTTACTTAAATAACTATTCCAATACCCAATAAATATAGAGGCTTTGTTTCTTAAAGTTAAATTTCCAGATTCTAAAATTAAGCCAGTGTTAAAATTAGTATTTCTTTTTCCCTGACCATCAAATTCTAAATTAACATATTTAAATGTAGAATCAATAGGTCTGTATTTAACTGCTAATATTAATGGATTATAATTATAGGTTAATGTATCTATTATACGAACATGAACGCTGTCCAAGTCGTACATATTTCCTGGTGACTTTGGATAAATAATGTTTAATGAATCTAAATAAGCTAAGCCATTTTTATTATTGGGATTCTTAATTGTTCTAATAATGATAGAGTCCTCAAATTTAAGTACCCCAGGGTTTAATGAATCTTTGCCATTAAAAACGAATTCAGGCATCATTAAAGTAATACTTCTTGACCATCTTCCAACAAACCTATCTCTTACTTCACTAGTAATTAATCGTTGATTGTATGCATAATCTAACTCATAAACTGTTGATTTATTACATGCTGAAAACAAAACAACGATGACAATACTTAAATACGTAACTAATTTTCTCATAAAATGAACATAAAGTTATATGCTAAGATAATGGAATTAATCAAATTATACAGAAATTAGGCTAAATATATTTTAAATAATTAACATATATAAAATGCATTTTGGTAATTCTATTGATTCGTTTCAATTTTCTCAACCACCACCAAATCAGCAAAATCGATATTCATGGGCAATTGTCCAATTTTGACAATGGCTCCATCACCTCTCCCACTTGGTAATTATTTTTCATCTTAACCATGGAGCCAATTTGAATGGGCTTTGCTAATTCCTTGTAATTTTTGTCTACTTTTTTAGCCAATTTATTAATGACCACTTTATCATTTTTCTTAAATAATAAATGATATAAATTTTTCATCACTTCTTCCTTCTTATCCGACTTCTTCCAATCTAAAGCAATTTGTTTTAAATTGCGTTCCATTTCCTTTAGATACACAAATTTATCCTCCGCTACTTTGTTTTGCTCTTTTAATAAATTAATTTGTTGCAGATGTTTTTCCTTATTTAAAGTTTTGGTCAACTCGGCTTGCAAGCTTTCATTTTCTTTTAACTTTTTATTTAAATCCCTCCTTTCCTTTTGAATTAATTGCAAATCTTGCTCCGTACTATTTAATAATTTATCTAATTCAAAATGATGACTATCTACTAGTTTCCGGGCTCTATTGATTAAATTTTTAGGAAGACCTATTCGTTCTGCAATCGCAAAAGTGTAGGAACTACCTGGCTTCCCAATAACTAATTGATACAAGGGCTCTAATTTTACTTCATCAAATTGCATAGCGCCATTCACAATCCCTTTATTATGATTGGCCATTACTTTTAAATTCAAATAATGGGTGGTCACAATTCCTTGCGCATGTCGATTAGATAATTCTTCCAAAATCACTTCGGCAAAAGCCCCTCCTAAATGAGGATCACTTCCGCTACCTAACTCATCAATAAAAAACAATGTTTTACCATTTGCATTTTCAATAAAATGCTTCATATGTATTAAATGACTTGAATACGTGCTTAATTCAAATGCTAAATTTTGTGTATCTCCTAATTGTATAAACAATTGCTTATAAATTCCCATTTGAGAATCTGGATGAACAGGAATTAATAAACCACTTTGCAACATCACTTGGTTTAACCCTAAGGTTTTCATGGACACCGTTTTGCCTCCTGCATTGGGGCCACTAATAATTAAAATACGAGCATTGTCATCTAATTGCAAATTAACAGGAATTGTTTTTTTACCAGAAGCCTTGTTATACATGTATAGCAGAGGATGGTAAGCTTCTATTAAATGAGAAGTCGCTAAGTTTTGCACCATAGGAAGTTGGGCGTTCATATCAATTGCCAACATCGCTTTTGCTTTAACAAAGTCAAATCTGCCCACTATTTTTATGTACTCTAAAAGCAAAGCCGAATAAGGAGCTAACTGAGCAGTGAGTTGTCTTAAAATGCGTTGCACTTCCTTTAATTCCTCCTGTTCTAAACTATATAATTCATTGTTTAATTCAATGGTTTCTTCGGGTTCAATGAATGCAGTTTTTCGACTATCACTTTCTCCATGTAAAAATCCTTTTACTTGTCGTTTATATTCCGAAAAAACAGCGACTACTCTTCGACCATTGCTAAAACTTTCATCAATATCTGCAGTATATCCCGACTTGGCTAATTTACTTACCACTTTTTCAAATACCCTTCTTAATTCCTGTCTTTTTTTAAATAGTTGTAATCTAATTTTTGACAATTCTTCTGAGGCTTTGTCTTTGACCAATCCACGCTCATCTATAATGGCATCAATCATTTCGATGATGCATTTTTCATAATAGGATGCTGAAATAATTTCATACAAATTTGAATAAGCCGTCTGCCTTTCTACATCAAACCATTTAAATACTTGTGCAGTATGATCCGTTAATTTTCGAACCAATAACCATTGTTCTCCTGTTAATTGCGCGCCTGGGATTCCTAATAATTTTAAATCTTTTCGGATATCAATTACAAAATCAGTAGGAAAATATTGGTTTGCAGATTTTATAAATTTAAACTCCTGCGTTTGCCTTAAAGCCGTTTGAATGTATTTAAGATGGGTATGAATACGTATATCATTGACCATCTCCTTGCCTACTGAGGTTTGACAGTAATTTAATAAAATAGTAATTATTTTATCGAATTCTAATTGAGATAAGGCGTTTTCTGGATATACTTTCATGAACAATAATAGTGGACAAATTTACTTAAATAAACATTAACCTCGTTTAAACAAATTGGTTAAATATTTGTTTTATATTTATAAAAAACTGGTCGTATGCAAGTACTCAGAAATATATATACTCTTTTTAGCCTATTCATATGCCTTACTGCCTGTGCCCAAAATAAACCATCCGATAAATTAAATAAAATAAACATGAGTCATACTGAAACCATCACCCTTGGATCTGGCTGCTTTTGGTGTACTGAAGCTTTTTTTCAAAGATTAGACGGTGTCGTTAAAGTGACCAGTGGCTATAGCGGAGGTTTTGTAGATAACCCTACTTATGAGCAGGTTTGTGATAAAAATACAGGCCATGCCGAGGTTTGTCAAATTGTATATGATACCACTAAAATTAGCTTAGACGATATATTATCGGTTTTTTGGAAAACACATGACCCTACCACCCTTAATAAACAAGGAAATGATGTGGGCCCTCAATACCGCAGTGTGGTGTTTTTTCACAACCCCCATCAACAGGAAGTCGCTTTAAAATACATCAAAGACTTAAATGCTTCAAAAGCTTGGGAACATCCTATCGTTACGACTGTCGAGGCCTTCCAAAAATTTTATGCAGCCGAAAATTACCATCAAAATTTTTATAATAACAATCCTTCTCAAGGTTATTGTAGGTATGTGATTGGCCCTAAATTGGAAAAATTTGAAAAAGTTTTCGCCAATAAACTTAAAAAGGGGAAGGATTGATTTATATTTAATTACAAAATGTAATTATTTATGAAAATATGGACTTCGTTCCTTTTTTTAACTTTGACATCATTTGCGCTTCATAGTCAACCCGTATTTACCTTACAAGATACCTTGAGAGGCAGTCTAAATGAAAATAGAGATTGGTTTGACATCCAACGATACGATATCAATGTAACGCCCTCCTTTACCACTAAGTCCATTACTGGACAAGTGAATTGGACTGCCACTGTAGTAAAAGCCTCTCATGCGATTCAAATAGATTTACAACAACCTTTGATCATTGATAGTGTTGTTTATGCAACTGCTGCCATGAAAAAAGGAATTTCGCTTTCGTTTACAAGAAATTTAAATGTTGCAATGGTTGAGATGAAGGATAAACCTGCTATCAATTCTAGCTTTAACTTAATTATATATTTTCATGGTACTCCTCGTGAAGCGATTCGTCCACCTTGGGATGGAGGTTGGATTTGGAAAAAAGATGGCAATGGCAAACCTTGGATGTCGGTGGCTTGTCAAGGTATTGGCGCTTCCATTTGGTATCCATGTAAGGATCATCAATCAGACGAACCCGATCATGGTGCTAGTTTAACTATGAATGTTCCTGATACTTTATTTGCTGTTGCCAACGGTCGCATGATTAAAAAACAAAGATTAAATAATTTAATGAGTTATACATGGGAAGTAAATAACCCTATTAATAATTATAACATTATTCCCTACATTGGAGACTATGTAGGATGGAGTGAAAAATATCCAGGTTTAAAAGGCGACTTAGATTTACACTATTGGGTATTAAGGCAAGACTCATCAAAAGCAAGATCACAATTTGTACAAGTTCCTCAAATGTTAAAAGCATTTGAATATTGGATGGGGCCCTATCCTTTTTACGAAGACGGTTACCAATTAGTCCAATCTCCACATCTTGGAATGGAACATCAATCTGCAGTGGCTTATGGAAATAAATTTATGAATGGTTATTTAGGCCAAGATTTATCGGGTTCTGGCTGGGGCAAAAAATGGGATTTCATTATTGTGCATGAAAGTGGGCACGAATGGTTTGCTAATAATATTACCACTCAAGATATTGCCGACATGTGGGTACATGAAGGATTTACCAATTATTCTGAAACCTTAATGACTGACTATTATTTTGGGGTAGAAGCGGGCAACGATTATAATTTTGGAATTCGAAAAAATATTCGCAACGATAAAACTATCATAGCTCACTATGGCGTGAATGAAGAAGGATCTGGTGATATGTATGACAAAGGATCCAATATGATTCATACTATTAGACATTCCATCAATAATGATAGCTTATTTCGTCTAATAATAATTGGTTTGAATAAAACTTTTTACCACAAAACAGTGACTACACAGGATATTGAAAATTATATTTCAACACAAGCTGGATTTAATTATAAAAAAATATATGATCAATATTTAAGAACAACTCAAATTCCAACTTTAAGTTATCAATATGATGCCAAGGAAAAAATCCTTACCTACCAATGGAAAAATTGCATTGTAGGTTTTAATTTATCAATGCCACTAACTTATAATGGAAAAAAATATCAGCTCAACCCTATTGACTATATTCCACAAAAGAAATTAATCACGCAAGACAACTTTGATATTAATGAATTTATAAAAACAATTAATAGATTGTTTTATGTAAATACGGTGGTCGAAAATTAGAGTGCTGGTTGTACCCTACCCATACTGTACAAGCGTCTTTGCCAATAAGGATCGCTTAAATCACCAATCGTAACGCCTTGGCTGGTGGAGGCATGAGCAAATTTATTATTCGCTAAATAAATACCTACATGAGATATTCTACTGCGTCCCTCTGTTTTAAAAAATATCAAATCTCCTTCCTTTAAATTATTCCATTCAATTTTTTCACTTTGTTCATACTGCTCGGCTGCTGTTCGTTTTAAATTTACTTTGTAAGTATCTCGTATCACATCTAAAGTAAAATAAGAACAATCCACCCCATTTTTTGTGCTGCCTCCTAGGCTATAAGGAGTACCCCACCATTCGTCAATTTTTTGTAATAAAGGAATGTTTTTAATCTCCTCCACTGCAATATCCATTTTAATAGAATACTTTAATTGCAACCAATTGGCCTTTTCAATATCTGATAGGTTCACCGGCATCAACTCATAATTTTTATTAATTACGGTTGACTTTTCAGTTTCAATACTATCTGAAGCATCATTAATCGTGATTTTACCAGGTGTAACAGAAATATCTTCCAAAAACTCCATTTTTCGAGCTGGTTTTGGAATGATTACTACTGGGGCTGTCTTTACTTGTAACTTATTAACCAAAGGCAAGGAGATGGACTTAAGGGTTGTACAACTACCCAATAAAAAAATGACCCCTAATAAATGAAGCTGACCCATCCTTGTTTGTATCCTCATATAGGCAAGATAATGTATGTAACCTAAAAATGATAAATTTTACTAGTATTTTAACGATTTATTTGTGGAAAATTAAGCCCTTTTAAACTCCTTATTTTTACGATATTTGTACACTTAGTACCCTTTTCTACATGCCTACTTTTTCACATTTACATGTTCATACACAATATTCACTTTTGGATGGCGCTGCCTCCATCGAAGGATTGTATGAAAAAGCCATAGGCGATGAAATGCCCGCTTTAGCCATTACCGACCATGGTAATATGTTTGGCGCCTTTAAATTTGTAAGCCAGGCATGGAAAAAAACAAAAGTCATTGGGAAGGATGCAGAGGGAAAAGATATCCTAGCACCCATTGTGAAGCCCATTGTTGGTTGTGAATTTTATGTTGTTAAAGACAGACATATCAAAAATTTCACCAAGGAATTAAAAGACAACCGATATCATCAAGTTTTATTAGCCAAGAATGCAATCGGATATCAGAACTTAATTAAATTAACTTCTTTAGGCTATATCGAAGGGATGTATAGTAAATACCCTCGAATAGATAAATCTTTAATTGAAAAATACCACGAAGGACTCATTGCCACTACTTGTTGTATTGGTGCTTATGTTCCTCAATCCATCTTAAAAAAAGACGAAGCCGAGGCTGAAAAAGAATTTAAATGGTGGTTAGATATTTTTGGAGAAGATTATTATATCGAAATTCAACGACATCAAATTCCAGAACAAGAGATCATCAATGAACGACTATTACAATTTGCTAAAAAATACAAGGTACCCGTTATTGCTACCAATGACAGTCACTATGTAAATGAGGACGATGCCAACGCACATGATATTTTACTTTGTATTAATACGGGCGAGAAACAATCTACTCCAGGCTTTGATGATTTTGTAAACGATGAAATTCAAGTAAAAAATAGAAGATTTAAATTTCCTAATAACGAATTTTATTTTAAGACGCAAGCACAAATGTCTGCGTTATTTAGTGATTTGCCCCAGTCTATTGACAACACCAATGCGATTGTAGATAAAGTAGATGTATTGAATCTAAAAAAAGATATTTTACTTCCCGCCTTCCCTATTCCTAAAGAATTTCAAATTCATAAGGAAGCCAATATGAACCAATGGGAATTATTAAAACATTTAACTTGGGAAGGGGCTAATAAAAGATATCCTGAAATTACTTCTGAACTGCAAGAACGCATCGATTTTGAATTGTTTACCATTCGAACCATGGGTTTTGCGGGTTATTTTTTAATTGTAAGTGATTTTATTCAAGCAGGCAGAAATATGGGTGTGTTTGTGGGTCCTGGTAGAGGTTCTGCCGCAGGTAGTGTGGTTGCCTATTGCATTGGCATCACCAATATTGATCCTATTAAATACCAATTACTTTTTGAGCGTTTCTTAAATCCTGATCGTAAGAGCATGCCCGATATTGATACGGATTTTGACGATGAAGGTCGTCAAAAAGTAATTGATTATGTCGTAGATAAATATGGCAAGGAACAAGTGGCACAAATTGTTACTTATGGTACCATGGCAGCAAAAAGTAGTATCAAAGATGTCGCAAGAGTCATGGATCTCCCATTATCTGAAAGTAATTTATTAGCCAAATTAGTACCAGACAAACCTGGAACGGAATTGAATAGATGTCTGCACGCACCACTCACTGTCAAAGAAGGTGAAAAATCATTGGCCGAAAGAGAAGGTTATCAACCAGAAGATATTGATAATGTAAAAAAATTAAGAGAAATATATAAAGGAACAGATTTACGCGCAGCAGTATTACATGAAGCAGAAAGATTAGAAGGCTCCATTCGCAATACAGGTATTCACGCAGCTGGAATCATCATTGCGCCAAGTGACTTAACCGAAATTATGCCGGTGGCCACAGCAAAAGATTCTAATTTATGGATTACGCAAATTGAAGGAAATGTCATTGAGGAAGCCGGCGTATTAAAGATGGACTTTTTGGGATTAAAAACCCTTTCCATTTTAAAAACCGCATTGGAATTAATTAAACAAAATCACAATGTCACCATCGACTTAGATTTAATCCCGTTGGATGATTCCAAAACTTTTAACTTATACCAACGAGGTGAAACCAATGCTACTTTTCAGTTTGAAAGTGTGGGCATGCAAAAACATTTACGCGATTTAAAACCAGATAAATTTGCTGATCTCATTGCAATGAACGCATTGTATCGTCCAGGGCCCATGGCGTATATCCCCAACTTCATTGATCGTAAACATGGGCGCGAAACCATTCAGTATGATTTACCAGTGATGGAAGAAATTTTAGCTGACACTTATGGAATTACAGTTTATCAAGAACAGGTCATGTTACTTAGTCAAAAAATTGCCAATTTTACAAAAGGCGATGCAGATGTACTTCGTAAAGCCATGGGTAAAAAACAAAAATCGGTATTGGATAAAATGAAGGCCCAATTTGTGGCGGGTGCTGTTAAAAACGGACATCCTGAAAATGTTTTAGAAAAAGTATGGACTGATTGGGAAGCTTTTGCACAATACGCCTTTAATAAATCTCACTCTACTTGTTATGCCTATTTAGCCTATCAAACTGCTTACTTAAAAGCACACTACCCTGGTGAATATATGTCAGCAGTGCTTAATCATGCAGGAAGTATTGAAAAAATTACTTTCTTCATGGAAGAATGCAAAAGAATGGCCATTAAAGTATTGGGTCCAGATATCAATGAATCCTTGAATGGCTTCTCTGTTAATAAAAAAGGGGAAATCAGATTTGGCTTGGGTGGATTAAAAGGTGTGGGTGAAGCTGCAATTGATGCCATCATTATTGAAAGAAATAAAGCGGGGCATTTTGCAGATATGGTTGATTTTATTAAACGTGTATTGTCTAGATCGGTAAATAAAAAATCACTAGAAAGCTTAGCTTATTCTGGCAGTTTTGATTGTTTCCCCGAATACCATCGTGCTCAATTTTTTCACGTAGCGGATGGCGATCGTACCAATGGTCTTGAAAAACTTATTAACTATGCACAGGCCTTACAATCAATTAATGTAGGTTCAAGTAATACTTTGTTTGGTGATTTGCCTTCTGCGATGCAAGTGCCAGTTCCTAAGATTATAGTTTGTGAAGAATGGACCTTAACTGAAAAGTTAGACCATGAAAAGGACATCACAGGTATGTTTATGAGTGGACATCCCCTAGATCATTTTAGTTTTGAGATGCGCCATTATCATTTTAGCCCTATAAATGATTTTAATGAGGTTAGAGATACCTTATCATCAAATCCAAATCAATTAGGTCGTGTTTTTAAATTAGCTGGTTTAGTTACAGATGTGCAACACCGAATGACAAAAACAGGTAAGAATTTTGGTTCCTTTGTGATTGAGGATTTTACAGGCAAAACCGACTTTATATTATGGAGCGAAGATTATATCAAGTTTCAAAATTATTTAGAGATTGGTCAAAAGATATTTTTAACAGGCAGTTTTAGAAATAGGTACAATCAACCCAATGCTTTTGAGTTTAAGATCACCAATATGTCATTACTAGAGACGGTGAAACAAAATCAAACACGCTCTATTGAAATTAGTATGCACCCCTCAAAATTAGATAAGGAAATCATTGACTTTGTTGAAAAGAATTTAAAACAAAATCCAGGCAGGGCTTCCTTGAAATTTAATTTTATTGAACCTAAGGAACAATTGGTGGCAAGTGTCCGCACTTTTGAAAAGGGATTTTTAATGAATGACGACATGGTTTTATTCCTTGACAACCACCCCGACTTAACAGTACAGGTAAATCTAGTATAAGGGACTGCCATTATAAGCACCTCCTAGCCTATTTGTCCTTAAAATTGTCCCCAAACCTTTTTGAATTAAGTGGAAAAGTCAAATAGGCAGATATTAAATATTGGAACTATTTTTGGAGTATCATCTAATACAAACAACCCAATTAAAATATATAATTATGGCATTAGAATTTACAGATGCAAATTTTCAAAAAGAAGTAATCGAAAGTGACAAGTTAACAGTGATTGATTTTTGGGCAGAATGGTGTGGCCCTTGTCGTGCCATTGGACCAGTTATCGAAGAATTAGCAGTTCAATATCAAGGAAAAGTAAATATCGGAAAAGTAAATGTGGATGTAAATCCTAATTTGAGTATGAACTTTGGTATTACTTCCATCCCTGCTATCTTATTTGTTAAAGGTGGCGAAGTGGTCGATAAGCAAATTGGTGCTGTTCCAAAAGCAGTATTAGATAAAAAAATACAATCTCATTTGTAATATTTTACTACTAAAATAACTAAGCCCATCTCAATTTATTAAGATGGGTTTTTTATTGCCCAAAAAGTGATTTATACCTAGATTTTTAATTAACTTCCCTTTCTAATCATCAACCTATGGACAGATTTCAAGGCCTCATTGGCATATTAGTCATCATCATCATTGCTTTCCTGTTTTCAAACAATAAAAGCAAAATCAATTATCGATTGGTCATGAGTGGCTTATTATTACAATTCACGATTGGCGTATTGATATTGAAGATTCCTGCCGTCACTCATTTTTTCCAAATCATTGGAAAAGGCATGGGTAAAATTGAACAATTTGCTCGTGCTGGTGCAGCCTTTGTTTATAGTGGTGTTGCTGCGACAACCCCCGCTGGTGTTGCCGATTTTGCAAATGGTGGATTTGTATTTGCTTTTAATGTAACTGCAACCATTATATTAGTTTGTGTGTTGGTGGCTTTATTTTATCACTTTGGCATTATGCAACGAATAGTTGCGATCGTAGCTAAAGCGATGAATTTTATTATGAGGGTGAGTGGCGCTGAAGCATTAAGCAATGTGGCTAGTGCATTTGTAGGACAGGTGGAAGCACAAATTATGATTCGACCTTATTTAGCAACGATGACTAAAAGTGAAATTTTAGCAAGTATGAGTGGAAGTTTGGCGTGTATTGCTGGTGGAATATTAATTGTGTATGCGAATATGGGAGCGCAAGCGGGTATGGATTTAGCCCCTAAATTAATTACTGCCAGTTTAATGGCAGCACCTGGTGCTTTAGTCATTGCAAAAATCATCTTTCCTGAAACCGAAGAATCTCAAACCATGGGAAAAGTAAAATTGGAAGTGAAGAGCCAATATAGCAATACCATTGATGCGATCACCCATGGTGCGGGTGATGGATTTAAACTTGCCATGAATGTGATTGCGATGTTGATCGGATTCATTGCATTAATCGCTATGATTGATTGGATCATGCTTACAGTTGGACATTTATTTAATCCATCTTTAAATCTTAGTTTGAATTATATTTTTGGAAAACTATTTTACCCAATGGCTTGGGCCATGGGGATTCCAAATGCCGACATTCAAAATGCTGCTACCCTACTAGGACAAAAATTAACCATCAATGAATTTGTCGCATTTAAAAGTTTAACAAGCAAAGTGGTTCCGATAGTGACTGAAAAAGGTTTACTAATTGTAAGTATTGCTATTTGTGGTTTTGCCAATTTTAGTAGCGTGGGTATGCTTATTGGTGGTATTGGTGAATTAGCACCTACACGCCGTAAGGACTTAGCTGAACTAGGTTTAAAAGCCCTATTATGCGGAACTTTGGCTTCCTACTTATCTGCAAGCATGGCAGGGATCTTGATTGGCTAATATGATATCTATTAGTCATAAAAAACAACTACTTGTTTGTATAATTATTAACTTTGTGGTCTAAAAGTAAAGGTCCATGTCGTTAAGTAAAATTGAAGTGATTATTGAGGCGGAAAAAGACATTCAATTACAACAAATAGGCAATAAAATAATAAATAATAAACGACTTAATTTTAATGAAGGCGTTTATTTATTTGAAAAAGCATCCCTCCCTTATGTAGGTGCATTAGCCAACTGGAAACGCGAATCATTGCATGGTGATGCAACTTATTTCAATAAAAATTTTCATATTGAGCCTACCAATGTTTGTGTTTTTTCATGCAAATTTTGTTCTTACTCAAAACTATACGCCCATAAGGAAGAAGGTTGGGAATTAACGATTGATCAAATGTTGGACATCGTTAAATCATATGATGGAAAACCTGTTACCGAAGTGCATATCGTAGGAGGCGTTCATCCTAAATTAACTTTGAACTTTTTCTTGGAATTAATGCGTGCCATCAAAGCACATCGACCTGAATTACATATTAAAGCTTTCACGCCTGTTGAATTAGAATACATGTTTAGGAAAGCAAATGTGAGTACCGAAGAAGGAATGAAACTAGCACATGAAGCAGGTTTAGATTCTTTACCTGGTGGCGGCGCCGAAATTTTTCATCCTGATATTAGAACTGTGATATGTAATGACAAAGCCACTGCTGACGAATGGCTTCATATACATAAAACAGCGCACCAATTAGGAATGCATAGTAATGCTACCTTATTATACGGCCATATTGAAAAATATGAACATCGCATTGATCACATGGAACGATTAAGACAATTACAAGATGAAACAAAAGGTTTTAATACTTTCATCCCATTAAAGTTTCGTAATAAGGACAATGACATGCATGATGTTGCCGAATCCACTTTAGCGAATGATTTAAAAATGTATGCCATTTCTCGTTTATACTTAGACAATTTCCCACATATTAAAGCCTACTGGCCTATGCTAGGTCGTCAAACGGCCCAACTAACTTTAAGTTATGGTGTGAATGATATTGATGGAACAATTGACGATACCACTAAAATTTATTCAATGGCGGGCAGTGAGGAGCAAACCCCTGCCATGACGACTCAGGAATTAGTAAGTTTAATCAAGCAGGTCAATCGAAAGCCAATTGAACGTGGCACTTTATATAATGTCATTCAAGATTATTCGAACTACGAATTTGCCGAGAATGAATAGATATTAACAACTACTGAATAATTTAATGCCATTCCGTTGGCAAAACTGACGTCCGTTTGCGATTTATTTGCGAAATTTGTCCAATCAATTTAAAAACTATGATTTTATCTTCATTATTAAGCAGATTTAGTGAGCCAGAAACTTTAAAAATGGCCAAATTAGGCCGTGAATTAAGAGCACAAGGTATTGATGTGATTGACCTTAGTTTAGGGGAACCTGACTTTGATACACCGCAACATATTAAAGATGCTGCCATTAAAGCCATCAATGACAACTGGAGTCACTATACCCCTGTTGCTGGTTTTGCCGATTTGAGAGAAGCGGTATGTAGTAAATTAAAAAGAGACAACCAATTAGATTATAAACCTGAAAACATTGTGACTTCAACAGGTGCTAAACAAAGTTTAGCCAATGCCATTTTAGCATTAGTAGATGATGGTGATGAAGTGATTATTCCAACGCCTTACTGGGTAACTTATTCAGAACTTGTAAAAATTGCACGCGGTAAAGTAGTAGAAATTAGAAGTACTGTCGCCGATGGTTTTAAAGTGAGTCCTGCGCAAGTGGAAGCGGCTATTACGCCAAAAACAAAAGTATTTATGTTCTCCTCTCCTTGTAATCCTTCAGGAGCGGTTTATAGTAAAGATGAATTAGAAGCACTTGCTAACATATTTAAAAAATATCCTGGTATTACTATTTTATCAGATGAAATTTACGAATACATCAATTTTATTGGCAAACATGAGAGCATTGCACAATTCGATTTTATAAAAGACCAAGTAATAGTCATCAATGGTTTAAGTAAAGGTTTTGCAATGACTGGATGGCGCTTAGGTTATACTGCATCAAGTGTAGAGATTGCAAAAGCTATGGAAAAATTGCAAGGACAATTTACATCGGGCACTTGTTCTATCACACAAAAAGCAGCAGTGACTGCCTTAGTTGGTGATTTGAAACCTTCTAATGAAATGACAGCCGAATTTACAAGACGTCGTGAAAAAACATTGGCCTTGGTGAATGCAATTCCTGGTTTTAAATGCTTTGCTCCTCAGGGCGCATTTTATGTATTCCCTGATGTAAGTCATTACTATGGAAAATCAGATGGCAACACCACCATTACTAATGCACCCGATTTTAGCATGTATCTATTAAATACAGCAAATGTATCATCTGTAATGGGCGATGCTTTTGGTGAACCTAATTGTGTTCGCTTTTCATTTGCGAATAGTATGCCCAATATTGAAAAAGCTTGGGCTAGAATTAGCGATGCATTAGCTAAATTGAAATAGTGACACCCGAAAAATTTCAGATGTTTGAAAATCGGTTGCTTAAAAATTATAAGCACCGAATTAAACAAGCCAAAAGACAGCAAATTAGTTGTTGGCGCTTGTATGACCATGATTTACCTGAATTTCCAATTTGTATTGAATTGTATGAGCAGTACATTTACATAGCCGAATACAATCGACGTCATGGTTTATCTGACGAAGAGCATGATATATGGTTGGTAGAATGTAAGAACATTATTTCAACTATGACGGGTATCTCCTTGGAGAATATGTATTTACGAGTTCGAAAAAGAATGTCCCATAGAGAAGGGCAATATGAAAAGGAAGAAGCAGTCGTTGCTTCCAAAATTATTACAGTAAAAGAAAACAGCTTGTCATTTTTAGTCAACCTGACTGATTATTTAGATACGGGGCTTTTTTTAGACCATCGTATTACTAGACAACTATTCAGCGAACAATCAAAGGATAAAACAGTTTTAAATTTATTTAGTTACACCAGTTCTTTTTCGGTGTATGCTGCAAAAGCAGGCGCTAAATCGGTCACATCGGTTGACCTATCTAAGACCTATTTAAAATGGAGTGAAGATAATTTCGCTTTGAATGATTTAAAAAATGCCAGTGCTTATCATTTTATACATGCTGATGTGAAGCAGTATTTAAAAACATTATCTCCCCATCAATTTGATTTGGTAATCATGGATCCTCCTACTTTCAGCAACAGTAAAAGAATGAAAGATATTTTAGATATTCAAAGGGATCATGTGGAACTGATCAATGATGTATTAAAGGCGATGAAGCCAGGTGCCACTTTATTTTTTAGTACTAATTTCTCCCAATTTATCCTTGATGCCGAAAACATTCAAAGCAAAGCCATTAAAGACATCACCAAAGCAACTACCCCATTTGATTTTGATGGTAGATTAAAAAGATGGTGTTATAAAATTGAAAAAGCTTCATGAATAGCAATAACCTGTGGTGTAATTAATTGTATATCATCATTGACAATGATCTTATCGCATAATTTCATTTTAATGGTATCACTAATTTGATGCTGCATTCTTTTTTCAACTTCAGCTTGAGTACATTGATCCCTTTTCATTACTCTTTCGATTCGCAAAGCTAAGGGCGCTGTTACACCAATTACAAAATCCAACCCTTCTGATGCATTAGATTCAAATATTAAAGCAGCTTCCTTAATTACATAAGGGGATGTTTGTTGTTGCGCCCAATCTAATGCTGCTTGAATGGTCACTGGATGTACTATTGAATTGAGTATGGCTAATTTTTCAGGATCTGCAAAAACGATAGAAGCCAAATAGGATTTATTTAATTGTCCTTGTTCATAAACTTTATCACCAAACTGCTGAATTAACTGATTTTTTAGAATAGGACTATTTTGCATAAGCTGTTTAGCTGCATCATCGGCATTAAACACAGGAATCCCTAAACTCGCAAACAAGTTAGCTACAGTTGTTTTACCCGAACCGATTCCTCCTGTCAATCCTATTATCTTGGGCATAAAAAATCCGAAATTAGTTACCCCAATTTCGGATTCAATTTCTACTTAAACAAATGTTTTATTTATTAAGTGCCTGAGACCATTCTAAACTGATCGAAGATCTTTCAATTTTCAAGTAGGAACCAGGGCTTACTTCTAATTGTACTGTATTGTCCTCGTTTACTTTATTGATCGTACCATGAATACCAGCAATAGTGACTACTTTATCCCCTTTTTGCATCGTATCAATAAACTTTTTTTGCTCTTTTGCTTTTTTAGCTTGTGGACGAATCATGAAAAACCAAAAAACTAAAATGATTCCACCCAACATTACCAATTGAAAAGTACCGCCACCTTGAGGAGGTGCTTGTAAAAAAATTTGTGTCATGTTTTATATTTTTTAAACTATTAAAATGCTTTATTTAATTCCGTTAGCAAAACAAAGATAGGGTTAATCCTAATAGCCGCATTCCTTGTATGCTAATAATGTGTTATTTATTTTTATGACTTATTTTTTGAATTTGCCCAGTACCTACTAACTCCTTGTGTATATTATCCAAAATGCCATTTACAAAATGTCCGCTTTGCTCAGTACTGTATTCCTTACCTAAATCTATGTATTCATTTATGGTCACTTTAGTAGGAATAGTATCAAAATACAAAAGTTCACAAACGCCCAAACGCAGTAATATCATATCTATCATCGCAATTCTTTCCGGATCCCAATTGTTTAATTTGGGCTTAATAATATCTTCAGTAATTGTTTTTTTATCGATCGCTGTTTGTAATAAATCAACAGCAAATTTATTTTTTTCTGTTCCGACTAAATCCAAAAAATCAACACTCGATGGTTTTTGTAAATAGTTTAATACAAAACCAATCATCACATCCCCTTCATCTTCCCAATTCGTAAAATGTTCAGAAATATAATCAAGCATATTATCTGACTCTAAAATAAGGGTGCCGAATATAAATTTAAGAATGTCTTTTTCTTTTGCCTTTTCCCTACTTTGCTCAGTAATATAAGCTAGATAAGTAGCTGTTTCACTCAATTGTCTAAATATTGATTTAACAATATCTTCTTGAATCCATTGTTGGGGTTTTACAATTTCAATTGCCTTTTTAAAATTATCTGATTCGATGGTTTGCCAAACAATACTATTGCCTGCTAATTTGGTATTCACCGTTAAATCGGATGAATTGGGAAGGTTTTTAGAGGCTCTTTGCCCAGCTTCTACCTCGGCATATAAGGCCACTTGGTGTAATAGATGAACTAAAAAAACAAACAAATTGCGTGTTTTATCAAATTCCTTTTGGAGTAAAGCGCTAGGCGCAGCTTGGTTTTCGGTTTCCACCATGTACAAGACCTGCATTACTTTAATCCTAATATTTCGTCGGTTCATCATATGAATAAGAGCTAAATGGCTGCAAAGCTATCTAAATAATTCATAAAAACTGACATTTTTACCAATATCCTGTTCCTTGCATGCCTTTTTAGGCATAGATTTGCTACCCCAAGCCCTTAAAGATCAATAAACTGAAATTTTGACCTATTCAATATGCAAAATGGTCATTGGCACGGTTCTCGATATATGTAAGGCAATGACATTATTAAACAACAAAAAACGATAAAATATGGCTAAGACTACAGCTAAAAAATTAAACATAACACCTCTACATGATAGAGTTATTGTTATGCCTGCCGCTGCAGAAGAAAAATCAGCTGGCGGAATCATTATCCCAGATACAGCAAAAGAAAAACCACAACGCGGTATCGTACTAGCTGCTGGTACTGGTAAAAAAGATGAGCCAGTAACTGTTAAAGTAGGCGATAATGTTTTATATGGCAAATATGCTGGAACTGAAATTCAAATCGAAGGTCAAGATTTACTAATTATGCGCGAAAGCGATATTTTGGCGATTGTATAACTTTAAAAATTAACTATATATGTCTAAAATGATTTTTTTCGACTTAGAAGCGAGAAATAAAATGAAAAAAGGGGTTGACACTTTAGCCAACGCCGTGAAAGTAACTTTAGGACCAAAGGGTCGTAATGTTGTTATTGAAAAAAAATTCGGATCTCCATCTATTACTAAAGATGGTGTTACTGTAGCAAAAGAAATTGACTTAGAAGATCCTATTGAAAATATTGGTGCTCAAATGTTAAAGGAAGTAGCTTCAAAAACTGCTGACTTAGCAGGTGACGGAACAACTACTGCCACTGTTTTAGCACAAGCTATTATTGGTGAAGGTTTACGCAACGTTACTGCAGGTGCAAATCCAATGGATTTGAAACGCGGTATTGATAAAGCGGTTGAAAAAGTAGTTGCCAGCTTAAAGGCACAATCACAAGCGGTAGGTAATGACACTAAAAAAATTGAACAAGTTGCTTCTATCTCTGCCAACAACGATAACGAAATTGGAAAGTTAATTGCAATGGCAATGAATAAAGTGGGTAAAGAAGGGGTGATCACTGTTGAAGAAGCAAAAGGTACAGATACAACAGTTGATGTTGTCGAAGGAATGCAATTTGATCGTGGATACACTTCTCCTTATTTCGTTACCAATAGCGAAAAAATGGAAGCTGAAATGCAAAATCCATACATCTTAATTTATGACAAGAAAATTTCAGCAATGAAAGACATCTTACATATTTTAGAGAAAGTGGCTCAAACAAGTCGTCCATTAGTAATCATCGCTGAAGATTTAGAAGGTGAAGCAATGGCTACATTAGTGGTAAACAAATTAAGAGGTACTATTAAAGTAGCCGCTGTGAAAGCACCAGGTTTTGGTGATCGCAGAAAAGAAATGTTGAACGACATTGCTATTTTAACTGCTGGTACAGTAATAAGCGAAGAGCAAGGTTTCAAATTAGAGAATGCTGATTTATCTTATTTAGGTCAAGCAACTTCAATTACAATTGATAAAGACAATACCACTATCGTTGGTGGAAAAGGTAAAAAATCAGATATCACTGCTCGTGTTAATCAAATCAAATCTCAAATTGAGAATACGACTTCCGATTACGATCGTGAAAAATTACAAGAGCGTTTAGCAAAATTAAGTGGTGGTGTTGCCGTATTATATGTAGGTGCTGCTACTGAAACTGAAATGAAAGAAAAAAAGGATCGTGTTGACGATGCTTTACACGCTACACGTGCTGCAGTTGAAGAAGGTATTGTCCCAGGTGGTGGGGTTGCTTATATTCGTGCAGTAGCAAGTTTAGATAAATTAAAAGGTGCTAATGATGATGAAACAACAGGTATTCAAATAGTAAGAAGAGCTATTGAAGAACCACTTCGTCAAATAGTTAAAAATAGTGGTATCGAAGGTTCAATTGTTGTTCAAAGAATCAAAGACGGCAAAGACGATTTTGGTTTTAACGCAAGAACTGAAGTTTTCGAAAACTTATTTAAAGCAGGTGTTATCGATCCAACTAAAGTAACAAGAGTTGCTTTAGAGAATGCAGCTTCTATCGCATCGATGTTGTTAACAACAGAATGTGTTATCGCTGATAGACCTGCACCAGCTGCGCCTCCTGCAGGCGGTGGTGGACATCCAGATATGGGTGGTATGGGTGGATACTAATACTTTACAAACTAAGTATATAAAAAAAAGCGCCCCGAAATTTCGGGGCGCTTTTTTTATGTTTGATCCTTTTATAATTGTTTGTTTTGTGCAAAATAAACTTGGAACCCTTTGACCATCAATAATTGAGCTAAACCATAGGTAATCATAATAACCAATCCTATATTATTGATGGGTGTGTGTTTTGCCCAATTAAATTTATTCAAAGCTAAAATGGCATCAGAAGTTAAAAAAAACAACATGCCCGGTATCCAAAAAGTATTTGCAATTATTTTTACTGGTGCATGATTTGAAATATGAATGGCCATTAAGGTAGCATTGCTAATTAAAACCATATAGGCTAGTATGGGATATATTAAATTTCCCAAACCATCTTTCAGTTGAAAATAAATAAACACGCAAAAAATAACCAACAAAAATTTAGATACATATAATTTAGTGGAGCGCGCTTGTAAGGGTCCATAAATTTTACTGAAAAACAGAATATTAAAAATATGCGTTGTCATAAATGCAATCATACCTGGTATAAAGTAGGATTTAGAAATTAAAAAAACATCTCCCAAAAAAGAACCCAATAAACCCAACATCACAATTGGTTTCCCTGGCAAGCCAGAAGTATTGGGCTGTACTGCTAAAAACAACATCAACATGGGTAATAACATTGCTTTACTAATGGCTTCCATTGTTTTATACTCCTCCCCTAACCATTGTGCCATAAAATGAACAGCAATAATCAATATACTAATTGTGATTCCCCATTTTTGTATGAATGATTTCATATGTAAGTTTTAAAATTAAAAGTAAGCAATGCAGTTCTAATTTAACAATCAAAGCATAAATTTGCTTTATGATCAGCCCGGAAGAAGAAGCATTTTACCAATTTTGGGAAAAGGAACGCAGTTTAGCCCATTTTAAAAGAAAGCCTTTTTTAAGGGGGCTTAGTGTAAGTTTAGGTTTGGGGCTCCTCATATTGGTCATTTCAGAAACAGGTTGGTACGAACGTGCTTCCATGGTGGCCAATATGCGAGGTAATGAAATTTGGATCATTATTGCCATCCTTATCTTCTCACTTGGCTTTTCCTGGATTTACCAACAATTCACATCAGAAATGAACGAACAACGCTATCAAGAATTAAAATATTTAAAAACCAAAAAATGACCAAAATGACCCAAAAACACTCTAAAACATCAAAAATTACCCCATTTTTATCCATTTTTGCCTCTTTTTTGACCATTTTAGCCATTTTTAGCTTTTTTTTACAAACCTCATGTGCTAAGTCAGAACAAGGTTGTGCTAGTCCATCGCCTTCAACATTATCTGAAGACCAACAAATACTTGATTATTGTACTACTAATAAAATAACATATACCAAAGACTCAAGAGGTTTTTACTATCAAATCATAAAACCAGGTAATTCTAACAAACCCACACTAAACAGTTTGATATCAATAACATACAAGGGGACATTTTTAAATAAAAGCTCATTTGAAAATGGAGAAAATTCATGGAAACTTAGCAGCTTAATAACAGGATGGCAATATAGTCTTCCTCTCATTGGAGAAGGAGGTCAAATCCTTGTTTTATTACCATCAAATTTGGCTTATGGTAATGCAGGTGCTGGATGTATCCCTCCAAACACCCCACTTGTCTTTGACATCAACCTTTCAGCGGTAAAATAATGGCCATTTAGCCTTAGTTTTACCTCCGTTTCCATTATATTTGCCGACTAAAAATCAGTTAACCAAACTATTATGCAACTCAAAGGATTAGTGCGCTTTTTTACATTTGCGCTTATTTTAATTTGTCTTTATCAATTGTCATTCACTTGGTTTGTTCATAACCATGAAAAATCAATGGAAGCTAAAGCAGCTGCCTGGGTAAAAAAATTCCCTACAGCCCAATCTGTTTATCCAAATAACAAAGAATCGCAGTTTTTATACAACGATAGCGTCAGTGATGTTCAAAAAGACTACTACAAGCATTTACTAGATAGTACAAAAGATACTAAATTGGCATTTGGCTTAACCACTTACGGTGGTGCAAAAGAAAGAGAATTAATGTTAGGCCTTGATTTACAAGGCGGTATGAGTGTTACGATGGAAGTGGGCTTGGATGGTTTAATCAAATCTTTAGCGAATTACTCTAAGGATCCTGCTTTTAACACTGCTTTGAATAATGCAGTAGCTAAAAAAGCAAACAGTAGCGCCGATTTAATATCCTTATTTAGAGAGGAATACAAAATAGCAAGCCCTACTGGAAAATTAGCGCCATTGTTCGCTGCAAGAAGCAATCAAAAATTAAAATTTGACGCCACAGATGATGCTGCTGCAACATACTTAAAAGAACAAGCTACGCAAGCTTTTAATAACACTTACCGAATTTTAAGAACACGTATTGACCGCTTTGGTTTAGCCTCTCCCAATATCAACCCTGATGCAAATAAAGGCATTATCAGTATTGAATTGGCTGGTGTGAACGATAAAGAAAGAGTACGCTCCTATTTACAGTCTACTGCCAACCTTCAGTTTTTCGAAGTATACACTTTTGAAAATAAAGATTTCCAAAATGGAGTCCTAGCTGCAGATAAAGCGATTGAAGCAAGTTTAAATGGTGTTGTTGATTCAACAGTAAAAGTGGATACAACAAAAGCACTTGCAAACAAAAATCCACTTTTAAAAACAGTTCAATTCACACAACCTTATCAAGGAAAAAATGGTCAATATACTTTTCCTGCTGAGATTGGATATACATTGAAAAAAGACACTGCTAAATTAAATGCTTATTTAGTAATGGCAGAAGTAAAATCTAAATTCCCATCGAACTTAGTTTTCATGTACGGTAAAGTGGAATCTGAAGATCCTAAAACAAAGGATGTACTTCCTTTATACGCCATCAAAACTTTAGACAACGGCATTGCTGAATTAGAGGGTGATCATGTTGCGAATGCTGCACAAGATTTTGATGAAAGAGGAAAAGTAGCTATTAAAATGAACATGGATAAATTGGGTACTAATATCTGGGGGAAGATGACCACTAGAAATATTGGAAAACCTATTGCCATTGTTTTAGATAATATTGTTTATTCAGCTCCGAATGTGAATGATGCCATTACAACTGGTAACTCTCAAATTTCCGGAAACTACTCATTAAAAACAGCACAGGATTTAGCACAAATTTTAGAGAGTGGTAAATTACCTGCTCCTGCTAAAATTGTACAAGAACAACAAGTGGGTCCTACTTTAGGAAAAGCATCTATTCAAGGTGGTGCTATGGCATTTGGAATTGCATTCCTTGTCATTTTCGCTTTAATGTTATTGTATTTTAATACAGGTGGATGGGTTGCCAACATTGCATTAATCTTAAACTTACTTTTCACTATTGGTATATTAAGTGCACTTGGATTTACTTTAACAGCCCCTGGTATTGCCGGTTTGGTATTAACCATTGGTATGGCGGTAGATACGAACGTAATTATATTTGAAAGAATAAAAGAAGAATTAACCAAAGGAAAAAGTTATCAATTAGCAGTTACAGATGGTTATAAGCGTTCTATGTCACCCGTATTGGATGCACACGTTACCACTTTATTAACTGCATGTATCCTAGCTTACTTTGGATTAGGTCCTGTATTAGGTTTTGCTACTACACAAATTATTGGTATTCTATTGTCATTATTCTGTGGTATTTTAGTTTCTCGTTTAATTACAGATATATATACTAGCAAAAACAGACACTTTGAATACTTTACAAAAGTATCTCGTAGTGTTTTCAAACATGCATCATTTAAGTTTATTGAGTTCAGGAAATACGCCTACATGTTATCTGCAGTTGTGTTAATCATGGGTGTAGCGAGTTTCTTTAATGGTTTTGATGAAGGTGTTGAATTTGCAGGTGGTCGTAGCTATACGATTAAATTTAAAACGGCTGTTAACACTGAACAAGTAAGAGATGCATTAAAAGGTGTATTTGGTGAAGCCCCTATTATTAAAACAGTAGATACAAAAAACCAAATCAACATCACTACCTCTTATAAGATTCATGAGCAAGGAAATAATATTGATCAAGAAGTTGAAACTTTATTATTTAAAGGATTGGCAAAACAATTACCTATTGATATCACTTTCAAAGAATTTGAAACCCAATACAAGCAAAGTTCACAAACAGTTTTACCAACAATATCTGATGATTTAAAAGCAGGTGCCACTAAGGCAACCATTTTTGCCTTAATCGCCATTTGTTTATACATATTTATACGTTTCCGTGATTGGAGATATTCTTTAGGAACCATCTTCTCGTTATTACATGACGTATTGGTAACATTAATTGTATTTAGTTT
>JAPLEJ010000012.1 GCA_026391435.1 Bacteroidota bacterium | reverse complement strand
TATCATCTTATTTATCATTGCACAAATTTCGGCAAGTGGTGCAACAGGTTATTTTGTTGAATATGCAGGATCGGCCATTCGTGCACTAAGTATGGAAGCAAGAATGACTATTTGTAATATGAGTATTGAAATGGGAGCGAGGGGTGGCATCATTGCACCAGATCAAATCACTTATGATTATATCGAAGGACGTTTGTTTGCACCTAAAGGAGAGGAGTAGAATAAAAAATTAGCAGAGTGGAAAAAATTATACACAGATGCGGATGCTAAGTTTGATGTTGAAATTAATATTAATGCATCTGACATCGAACCCATGATTACTTATGGAACCAATCCAGGAATGGGATTAGCAGTGACAGCGAGTTTGCCTCAATTAGAAAGTTTCACTGATGCGACCGAAAAACAAAATTTTGAAAAAGCATTAAAATATATGGGACTTAAAGCTGGACAAGGTTTGTTAGGTATGCCAGTACAAAATGTATTTATTGGATCATGTACTAATTCACGTATCGAAGATTTTAGATTGGTTGCCAGTATTATAAAAGGCAAACAAAAAGATCCTAATGTAAAAACATTAATAGTGCCAGGTTCACAGGAAGTAGCAAAACAAATAAAAGCAGAAGGTTTAGATAAAATATTTGCAGCTGCAGGTATTGAAATAAGACAAGCGGGATGTAGTGCTTGTTTGGGAATGAATGATGATAAAATTCCAGCAGGCGAGTATTGCATTAGTACCAGCAACCGAAATTTTGAAGGACGACAAGGTGCAGGCGCTCGTACATTACTAGCAAGCCCATTAACTGCCGCCGCTGCTTTATTAACCGGAAAAATTACAGACATCAGAACCATCTTGAATTAAAAAATAAAAAGTAGCATAAAATATATTTAACAATGCAGTCATTACAAAAAATTACAAGTAGGTTTATTCCGTTGCGTATCGAAAATGTAGACACGGATCAAATCATACCCGCTAGGTTTTTGAAAGCCACTACCAAAGTGGGTTTTGGAAAAAATTTGTTTCGTGATTGGAGATATGAGCAAGATGATGAAACCAAACCCAAAGCTGATTTTGTTTTAAACCAAAAACAATACGAAGGCGATATTTTAGTAGCTGCTAAAAATTTTGGATGTGGTTCATCGCGTGAACATGCGGCTTGGTCTATACAGGATTATGGGTTTAAGGTAGTGGTGTCCAGCTTTTTCGCAGACATCTTTAAAAATAATGCATTAAATAATGGGGTATTGCCAGTTACAGTAACGGATGCGTTTTTACAACAAATATTTGCACAAGGGGCTGAAGCCACATTAACCATTGATTTAGAAAAGCAAACCGTCACCATTGATACAACAGGTGTATCGGAAACTTTTGAAATTAATGCTTATAAAAAAACATGTATGCTCAATGGATATGATGATATTGATTATTTATTAAGTATGAAACAAGAGATTGAGCAATTTGAACAAAATAGATAAACTAGTAATAGTATGAAAAAGAAAATAGCAGTCATTTTAGGTGATGGCATAGGTCCAGAAGTAACACAGCAATCTATTAAGGTATTAAATACGATTGCAAAAAATTATCAGCATGAGTTCAATTATGAATATGCTTTAATGGGCGCCATTGCAATTGATGAAACAGGAAATCCATTACCAGAGGAGACCATAAAAATTTGTTTGTCTAGTGACGCCATTTTATTTGGTGCTATTGGTGATCCAAAATATGATAACGATCCGACTGCCAAAGTGCGACCTGAACAAGGCTTATTAAAATTAAGAAAGGAATTACAATTGTTTGCCAATATTAGACCAGTTACTACGTATGAGGCTTTACAACATTTAACGCCATTAAAACCACACTTGTTGGAAAATGTAGATTTTATCATTTACAGAGAATTAACGGGAGGTATTTATTTTGGTGCAAAATCATTGAGTGAAGATGGAACAGTGGCCACTGATAATTGTTCTTATTCAGTTTTAGAAATTGAACGTATTGCGCATCTTGCATTTCAACATGCACAAAAAAGAAGAAAAAAATTAACCTTAGTCGATAAAGCGAACGTTTTAGAAACATCAAGGTTGTGGCGAAAAGTGGTACAAAAAATGTGTTCACAATATGCCGATGTGACTGTTGATTATTTATTTGTTGATAATGCAGCCATGCAAATCATTTTAAATCCTGCACAATTTGATGTGGTACTAACTGAAAATTTATTCGGTGATATTATTAGCGATGAAGCATCTGTATTAGCAGGATCATTAGGCATGTTGCCCTCTGCATCAGTAGGAAATACAGTAGCATTGTTTGAACCCATTCATGGCTCCTATCCGCAAGCCAAAGGAAAAGACATTGCCAATCCAATGGGATCTATTTTATCTGCTGCGATGTTATTAGATCATTTTGGTTTAGGAGTGGAAGCTGCTATTATTCGTGAAGCCGCACAATGGTGTTTACAAAGCAAATTTGTATCAAAAGATATTGACCCCATCAATCATTACACAACAACAGCGATTGGTGATTTGATTTGTGAATATATTGATCGACACATCACGGGCGAAGGGCATGTGCATCATGATCGTTTGCATAAATCAACTATTATTTAAAACAAAATGATAACCAACCTAAATACGCGTTTAACAAACGATCGTTTTAAGGTTTAGAAGTAAAACAAGATTAATTTTATAGACTCATTTATAAGTATACATTATGGAACTAAATAAATATTCAAAAACAATCACATTGGATCCAACCCAACCAGCAGCGCAAGCTATGTTTTATGGTATTGGATTAACGGATGCTGATTTGCATAAAGCGCAGGTGGGTATTGTGAGTATGGGTTATGATGGAAATACTTGTAATATGCATTTGAATGATTTAGCTGCCGAAGTAAAAAAGAGTATTTGGGAAAATGATTTAGTGGGATTAACCTTTCATACGATTGGTGTGAGTGATGGCATGAGTAATGGAACAGATGGTATGCGATATTCATTAGTAAGTAGAGATGTGATTGCAGATAGTATTGAAACAGTTTGTGGAGCGCAATATTATGATGCAGTCATTACTGTACCAGGGTGTGATAAAAATATGCCAGGATCATTGATAGCGATGGGTCGATTAAATCGTCCTTCTATTATGTTGTATGGAGGAACCATTGCACCAGGACATTACAAAGGACAGGATTTAAATATTGTATCAGCTTTTGAAGCATTAGGACAAAAAATAGCAGGGCAATTAGACGAAGCCGATTTTATGGGCATCATCAAACATGCATGTCCAGGTGCCGGTGCATGTGGGGGTATGTATACTGCAAACACAATGGCAGCAGCCATTGAAGCACTAGGAATGAGTTTACCTTATTCTTCTTCCAATCCAGCATTAAGTGTCGAAAAACAACAAGAGTGTAAGGATGCAGGAAAAGCAATTCGATTATTATTAGAAAAAGACATTAAGCCAAAAGACATCATGACGCGCCAAGCATTTGAAAATGCAGTAGCGGTGATTATGGTATTAGGTGGAAGCACCAATGCGGTATTACATATGATTGCGATGGCGAAAAGTGTGGGTGTATCATTTACGCAAGATGATTTTCAAATCATCAGTGATAAAATTCCAGTGTTGGCCGATTTTAAACCATCTGGAAAATATTTAATGCAGGACTTACATCAATATGGTGGCGTGCCAGCGGTAATGAAATATATGCTAGCACAAGGATGGTTGCATGGATCATGTTTAACCGTAACAGGAAAAACCCTTGCCGAAAATTTAGCAACGGTTCCTGATTTAAATTTTGATCAACAAAAAATTATATATCCAAAGGAAAATCCAATCAAAGCAACAGGACACTTACAAATATTATATGGCAATTTAGCAACAGGAGGAAGTGTTGCAAAAATTTCTGGAAAGGAAGGAGATTTATTTGTTGGCCCTGCGCGCGTATTTGACGGAGAGCAATCATTGATTGCAGGAATCAATTCAGGAAAAATTCAACCAGGAGATGTGGTGGTGATAAAAAATGTGGGACCGGTAGGTGCACCAGGCATGCCTGAGATGCTAAAACCCACCTCCGCTATTATTGGCGCGGGTTTAGGGAAGTCGGTGGCATTAATAACGGATGGCCGTTTTAGTGGCGGGACACATGGATTTGTGGTTGGACATATCACACCCGAAGCATATAAAGGAGGATTAATTGGTTTAG
>JAPLEJ010000033.1 GCA_026391435.1 Bacteroidota bacterium | reverse complement strand
CTTACGACGGATCTCTTTAATGAAGTTCTCTGTAGATTGTTTTGGCTTCTGTTCCATGTCATTTTTGGTTTAATGATTAATGATGGAAACACTCTACTAATTTAGACTATATTTTGTCCACTTTATGCTGACGATTTACAACAAACCATCCCCTGCAAGTTTGGTTCTATTATCAAGCCATGTACTATAAATACCAATTTTTTTATTTGGATATTGCTCTTTAAATAATTTAAAAATACTTGGATAAGCATAATTTTGATTTTTAATATCATTATCCAAAACATTATGTTTATTTACCCAAGTGCCAGTTAACAAACTATTATAACCCACTGCAGAAATAGTAGGCGTTTGAGTGTAAGTGTCTTTGTCACCACCAACATGAGCCCGAATATAACAGCCATCATGAATAATACGGCCCATATTAACTAAATGGCCATTTTCAAGAACATCTGCTGGAATACCATCTGCTATTACAAATATTGCTTTTTGTGCTACTCCATCTTGAATGATGAAAAACGCAATTAATAAATAAATAATTTTTTTCATGGAATACTATTTATACTGTATAAATTAATTTGGCTTGTGTAATTTAGTTGATTTAGATAACAATGATACCCTTTTTAAATACTCAATAAGTTCTTTAGGATGGTCAGTTTGAATTCCAGATAATGCTAACTCAATACCTTTATTCCAATACGCTTCGTCCTCTTTCACGGATTGCATATCAGCCCAAACAGGAACCCCTTGTGATAAAGCTGCTTTAATAGTTTCCTTATTGTATTCATTCCAATTACCATCCAAAATATCAATGTTGACTCTATTTAAATAGGCCACCATTTCTGCACTGTCTTTAATCTTGGTATTCAAACTTAAAATAAGTGGCATAGTCGGTACTTTTTTTCGCCATTCCATATATTGATTTAGAGTATTTATATACACCACTATTTGATTTTCCATATTAGTTGCCGCAATAGCTTCATTTACCTTTTTTACATCAGCATCCTTAAAGTCTAGGTAAATATTAATTTTGTCTTTACAAAGTTGTAATGCCTCTTCAAAAGTAGGAACTGTAAGAGTATCGGAATACAAACTATTTTTATTAAACAATTTTAAGCTTCTAATACTACCATAACTCATTTCGGCAACTTTTCCTTGACCATTTGTCATTCTATTCACCGTAGCATCGTGCATTAAAACTAATTTACCATCCAAAGTGGTTCTAATATCCAATTCTACATAATCTGCTTCATCTTTAATTGCATATTGAATAGATAATAAACTGTTCTCAGGTGCGACAGTATGATCTCCTCTATGTGCTATTACGATTATATTATTTTTAGTTATCGGTAATGTTAGTGGTGACAATTTTTGTCCATTTAACTGAAAAGTAAAAAATACAAACAAAATAAATTGGAATAATATCGCTTTTAAATCAATAAAATTAGAAGATGACCCATTTTTAATTTCTACAGATAGTAATAATGATTGTGGTGCATAGTAGGCTTTTTTTATAACTAAACATTCATTAAATACTGACATAGTTAAATATTTTGTGTAAAGTAGCTATCTTATTTATTAATAATTAGATTATAATATTAACTAATTGTAAAATGTAATTGTAGATGAAAGCTAATACTGCATTTATATGATTCTGCGCTACTAATGAAAGTTTTAAAAAATTGATTAACTTAGCTTAATTAAACACAGAATAAAAGATAAAATACAACCTATTATCCAATCAACCTAAATTTACATTAAACCTAAAAAATATATAAGATGCGTAATTTAATTCTCGGAGTAAGCTTACTTTTTTCTACTACAATTAGTGCACAAAAAACTATTTTAATAAAATGCGGTAAATTATTGGATAGTAAAACAGGTATCGTTTCTGAAAAACAAAATATCCTTATTAAAGGCAATCAAGTAGTTTCAATAAATAATAGTATAAGTACAGCCGACTCAATTATAGATTTAAGTAACTATTTTGTAATGCCCGGCATGATTGATTGTCATACACATGTGCTTTTACAAGGCGATATCACTTCGGAGGACTATGATGTGCAAGTTTTAAAAGAATCCATTCCCTATAGAACAATCAGGGCTACTAAAAGTGCAGAGAAGTCTTTAATGAATGGATTTACTACTATTCGAGATCTTGGTACAGAGGGTGCAGGATTTGCAGATGTAGATCTTAAAAAAGCAATCAATAAAGGAGTAACCAACGGACCAAGAATGATTGTTTCCACTTTAGCTATGAATTCTACAGGCCATTACCCTTTAAAAGCATCGGATTATGCATGGGAATTACATTTTCCAAAAGGTGTAATAGAAATTACTGGTGCTGATGAGGCTAGAAGAGCAGTAAGGCAACAAATTGAACAAGGCGCAGATTGGATTAAAATTTATGCAGATCGTGGTTATTATAGATTAGCTGATGGGTCTTTCAGATCTATTCCGAATTTTACAACTGAAGAAATTAAAGCAATAGGCGATGAAACCATCATCAGCAGAAAAAAATTAGCTGCACATGCTATGACCAGAGATGGTATACTAGCTGCAATTAATGCGGGCGCTACTTCTATTGAGCATGGAAGTGGTATGGATGAAGAATGTATGCGTGTAATGGCTGAAAAAGGAATTTTTTGGTGTCCTACCTTATTTGTCAATGAATTTGTAGCCGAAGGAAGAGCAAAATTAGGAAGCCTTATCAATTTATATTTTCAACAATCTATTCAAGCTACATTTAAAAAAGCCATCAAGATGGGAGTTAAATTAGCTTATGGTACTGATATTGGTGGCTATGATTGGAACTTAGCACAAGCCAAGGATTTTACTTATTTTGTAGAATGGGGATTGAGTCCAGTTCAAGCTATTCAGACTGCAACTACAACTGCTGCAGAATTATTAGGCATGCAAGGAAAGATTGGTGAAATTAAAGAAGGCAGTTTTGCTGACATCATTGCCTTAAAAAAAGATCCTACTAAAGACATTAGTGTATTACAAAATGTTGACTGGGTAATGAAAGATGGAAAAGTATACAAACATTAAAAAATCTTAGGATTCATTCAAGTCTTTTACTATACTACCCTTCGATCAAAAATTAGCTCAGATTTTAAATTGATGAAAAAAAATATTTTAGTACCTCTTTATATATGCATGTTGATTTCATGTTCGAAATCTGACAGCAATAGAATTAATATTATTAATCCAAATAATGTTACCAGCTTTCCCGATTCAGTAAATTATTTAGCGCTGGGAGATTCTTATACTATCGGAACATCAATTGATATAGTAGATGGTTATCCAAAACAAACTTTTGAATTATTAAAAGGAGCAGGATTTAAAATGAATTCGCTTCAAATGATAGCCAAGAATGGCTGGACAGCAGATGATTTAAAAAATGCATTAGCGAGCGCCGATAAAAAAAGTGTTTATCATATTGTAACTCTTTTGATTGGAGTAAATAATCAATACCAAGGCAAGCCCATCAAAGAGTTTGAAACTTCTTTTTTATCTATATTAAATTCCGCTATAACCCTAACAGGAAATAAATCCAAAAGAGTTTTTGTTATTAGTATCCCTGATTGGGGAATTACACCATTTGCTTCAGGAAGAGACAGAAAAGCAATTGCAGATGAAATAGATAATTATAATTTAGTTTGTGAAAAAAACACAAAAGCCTATGGGGCAAATTTTATTAATATTACCGATGCCTATCGTTTGGATGGATTTAAGACTGATAATTTAGCGGTTGATGGCTTACACCCATCTAAATTGGAATATACCAAATGGGCGATTAAGTTAACACAACAAATAATAAATGTCTTTGCCGTTGGCGGGTAGAAGATAATTTTTATTACAATACCATTTTATTAAACAAAATATTAAATCATAGATTTAGTGCCCTATTTTTGGTTTAATACAATATTAAATGATAATTCTATTTTTTCTAATCCTTCATTGGTACTTTTCATTATTCGGACAAACCTTTTACCTTCATCGTTATTCTGCTCATAAAATGTTCACCATGTCTCCATTTTGGGAGAAATTTTGGTATATGTTCACTTGGATTACACAGGGTACCTCTTATTTAAATGCCCGTGCTTATGCCATTCTTCATCGGATGCACCATGCCTATAGTGATACTGAAAAGGATCCACATACACCACACTTTTTTAAAGAAGTTTTTACCATGATGATGCATACAAGAAGAATATACAATGGTTTACTAAATGGTTCAATTGAAGTTGAATCTAAATTTGATAAAAATTTTCCAGAGTATCCCACTATCGACAAAATAGCAGATCATTTAATTACTAGATTGATTTTTGCAGGTTTATATATTAGTTTCTATATCGTATTTGCTTCCCATTGGTGGATGTACCTATTATTGCCAATTCATTTTTTAATTGGCCCAATACAAGGTGCAATAGTTAATTGGGCAGGGCATAAATATGGTTATCGAAATTTTCCTGACGAAAAAGACCAATCAAAAAATACGTTAATCTTTGACTTTTTAATGTTGGGCGAACTATTTCAAAATAATCATCACCATGCAGGTGCGAGACCCAACTTTGCTGCTAAATGGTGGGAAATTGACCCTGTTTATCCAATCATAAAGTTATTTGATAAAATTAGAATTATAAAACTAGTAAATATCAAAACTGTTAAAATGTAATTAGCTACTGATAAGCAATTATGTTGCAGGAGTTCCTATATATTCTATTTGAATAAAAATAGTGTTGAACTTTCTGGTTATATTTTACATAAGTTGATTAACAAAGCTGTTAACGATTTGCAAATATTCACTTTTATGTGTATATTATAATACGATAATGTAATTAATAAATAAACAAATTAATTAACTTACAAATGCCGATTAATAATTCTACATTACACTAAATAAATAATATGTTTAAAAAATTCACACTATCTGATACTTTTATGCTGGTATCAGCTTTTTTATCTTTAATATTTTCTGAATTTTTATGGTTCAAAGGGGAAAAAGAAGCAGGAATATTTATTGGCTTATGGGTGCCTTCTATTTTAGGGTTTGCAGTATTATTAAAATTAATAAATAATCAAAAATGATTGAAATTATACCCTATTTCGCAGGATTGATAACCCTCCTTTTTGGAGTGGGATTCATTTTAGCTCTAAATAAATTTAGAGGCGAAAAATAAGAACTAAAAATGCAGTATGAATAATTTATTACAATATTCTGGTAATTATTTTGATAAATATTTCAATGCTAAAAATGTAAGAAAAGTAGAATTATTAATTCTTCGTTTTGCAGTTTTTGCTTTCCTAATTCATTTATTCATTGTTTTTTTTGGAAACAACTTTGTGTATTTCAAAAATTTTCAGCACAGCTATTTAAAGGCAATATATACTCCATTCAGCTTTATTTTATTTTACGAGGTATTTTTGCTAGTCATCATAATTCCTAAATCTATATCTGAATTTGTTGGTAAACAATTTGAAGTAATAACATTAATAACTTTAAGAAGTTTTTTTCATGATATTGCGGATCTTGATTTAAAAAATTCAATTAATATCAATAACCCTCAATTCATTAGTTTACTCTATGATTTAATGGCGTCATTGATTATGCTATGTTTTACTATTTTATATTATAAAATTTATCAAAATAATCGAAAATTAGAAATTGTTAATGAGCTTAATGATTTTATCAATATTAAAAAATTAGTATCAATAAGTATGATATTTATTTTAATGTTACTCAGCATAAGTAGTTTTTATACTTGGGGTACCCAAATGCTGGAAGCATTAAAATTGCAACAAAATTATCCTAATCCTAATACTGTATTTTATGCAGATTTTTTTTCGATTATGATTTTTGTAGATGTATTACTACTTATTATTTCATTTATATACCATTTTTCGTTTTTTACTATTTTTAGAAATGCTAGCTTTATTATTACAACTATTTTAATAAGAATATCGTTAACTATTGAAAAACCAATGAATTATATAATCATTTTGATTGGTTTTTTATTTTCAATTATTTCGTTCTATTTATATAGCTTAAGAAATACGAACAACAAGTCGGTAAATTAGAAAACTTACCATCTCTTATAAGAATCTGGCAATTTTCCTGCTATTATTTATTTTTGTGTATGAATATAATATTATTTGATGGGGTTTGTAATTTGTGTAACCACTTAGTATCATTTTTAATTAAATACGACAAAAACAATATTTTCCAATTTGCAGCACAGCAAACAACCGCAGGAGAAAAAATAATACGACAATATAATCTTATAGATGAAGGCAATTCGGTCATCTTAATTAAAGAAGGGGTTACATATTATAAATCAGATGCCATTATTGAAATTGCAAAAAAGCTAAATGGTTGGCCCCGTATATTAAAATACGGTTCCATTTTCCCAAAGTTTTTAAGAGATGGGATATATAATCTAATTGCAAAAAATAGATATTATTTATTTGGTAAAAAAGAAGCCTGCCCTATTCCTTCAGAGGATGATAGAAAAAGATATATATCTTAATAAGCCTATCGCTTGCTGATTTTATTCATTGATATAGCTTTTTGCCTTGAGCATTTAAATCTTTTCATATTAGCACTTCTTTTCATTAAATGCTTTTGACTTACCCCACTATTCACTCGCTTGCGCCAAAGATTAAAACTATTTCGTCTTAATTCAGTACGCATCAATTTAATGGTTTCTGCTTCAGATAAACCAAACTGGATTGTAATTGCTTCAAAAGGCGTACGATCCTCCCAGGCCATTTCGATAATTCTATCTATGTCTATTCTTTCCATTCAATTTAGATTAATATTTTTACTACTTTTTTAAAAATGATGATATGCGTTGAATCTTGATCTAGTCATATCATACAAATCTCATATAAAAATAACAAACTACCCGGGATTTAACGAAAGTCCTTGATTAGAATGTAGTAAGAACCAGATTTTGTAAATCCCCAGCATCATGTTGAAAGAATATTGCATATATTAGTAGAGTGTTTACATCATTACCAATTAAACTTATAATGAAGATGAAACGAATCGTATTATCTGAATATTTTTCCAAAAAAATAACAACGATGAAAGGCAAATACCTCATCGCTACTATTATTTTTAGTCTACTTATCTCTGCTACTATAGCACAGGAAAATACAAATAAGTCGTTGAAAAAAGGAAATATTGGTGGTTATATGATTACAAAGGTTGAAAAAGTGAATGAATCATATAATGCAGGCTACTCGATGTATGCAGCTGCTTGGCCTTTAATAAAAGAATATCCGGGAAGAAATTTTCAATCCGGTTTGTTTGGTACTTGGATGCATCCTTCGTATGATGGGCCATTGCCAGTAAAAGAATTATATACTGATATTGAAGGAGGTCTTGGCTGGTGGCGCGATACAGAATTTGCTACCGCAACACCTAAATTTATTATGGGTGGCGTTCAGTTGAATTTTGTTGGATGGGCCAATGGGCCTGGTGCCGGCCAGGGAAGGGACTGGGACAAACCCAAAGGGAAATATGGTATTGCACAACTAAGTCCTTGGTTATTGTATCCTCCCGATGGACTGAACCTTCAGCAAGGAACTTGCGGCGAATGGTTTGGTAGTGGATATCTGCCATTACCGCTCAGTGAACCAAAATCAACTACAGCAGGCAAAGATGTTCCTACTGGAAATCAATGCTGGACCCTATTCTTGAATACAGGAAATTTCAAAGGTCCTGTTGCATTCTTTACTCCGTATTTCTGGAGTGAAGCATCCGTTGATAATCCACTTTTGAGTGGCTTATTTTTAGATACCCGCCCATCAAAAGCTACTAAACCATTTCAGATGGAAACGCAGCATATTCATTCTGCTGAAGCAACTGATTCCAAAGGTCAAGTATATGCCCGTATGGCTACAACGCAGTATCCTGTGGGATCTGATGGCAATTCGGAGTTGCTTCATCGGTTGATGGTGTATAACAAGCAAGCACTCTGGGATGATGTTGACGCTTGGTTTAAAGGAGGGAAGCCGACTAGTGGCAGTATTGATGCAAGCAAAGCTTATATGCAAAAGTTTGAGAAAGGAGTTAAGTCAAACTGGAAATTTTATGGCGATCACATCCCAAAGGAAAAACGCGCCTTAATGAATATTACATCTTATATGGATGCTAATGTAACTGATTCAGCCACTTTAAAAGTTCGTTGGGAAGGTGACTTAATAAAAAGAAGAAAAACAACAAATGGAGAATTAATAACGCTTCCTGAATATTATAAATTAGTTAAATCTGGGAATGATGATATAGGAACTTGGATTGCAGTGGCATCTGAGGAGGTACCGTCCGAAACTGGACTTCATGAGGTCAGCTTTAATAGGTCTGAAGATGACAGAACCTCCCTCACTTATATTACTCCTGAAAAGAAAAAAAGTAGTTGGAAAACACCAGGACCTGTAGCAGGACCTTTCAAAGTTAAATTAGGGGATGGAAGTACCCTTACCTATTATTGGTATCGATTTGCTGACCAACCTGCATTACTTAATGCTAATCTTAGTGATCAGGAACGGGAAGAAATTCAAAGACGCGTTGAACTTCTTCATCAGAATTGGACAAAAGATCGTGAATACCTTCCTCCGCCAATGACTGGGAAAATAGCCTATTTAGATCCGGCCTTGATTGTCACTCCTCCAAAAGGTATGGAAGTAGGATATGTACCAATCGTTACGAAACAGGGAATTGAAAAATAAATTATGATTATACTATTTAATAAATTATTTCCAGTGAAAAAAAAATTGATGCCCTCTAAGTGTTTTTACTGCGCCTGCTTGTATATTTTTTTTCTATTACAACTTGCGAATAATGGATTTTCTCAGTCATCCGATAAAGTATTTCCAGGAGCCAATGAAAAGACACCAGCTAGGTCGGAGTTTTTTTCTTGGATTAATAATACTAATGAAGGGACCACTGAAAAACAAACTTTGAGCAACCTTAATTTTTTTCAATTTTTACACGATGAATATGGTATGGTTTTAGATATTTATGCTTTTGATGCAGGGGCAATTGATGGTGCAGGATATTACGGGTCAACCCAATCAAATAAATTTAAAACCCAGTTTCCAAATGGCTTCTTGGGCTTGGCTAATAAGTCTGTAAAAATGGGTACCCGATTTGGAATATGGGGTGGTCCAGATGGTTTTGGAAATACTCCTGAAGATGAAAAGCGTCGCCAAGAAATGATGGTTTCGCTTTGCCGTGACTACCGCTTCGAGCTTTTTAAATTTGATGCCGTTTGCGGAGATTTGAGAAACGATAAGCAAGATGCATTTATCAAAATGATGATTGAATGTAGAAAATATAATCCTAATCTTGTTTTACTCAATCACCGAATTAATCTTGGCACAGAGGCAATTAAACATTCAACTACTTGGCTGCTTGGTGGCGCAGAAACCTATATTGATGTTCACATGACTAATAACCAGACTGCCACGCATCACAGAGTAGGCGCACTTTCCAGAGATCTTGTTCCTGGATTGCAACGCTTAACCGAGGATCACGGAGTTTGTCTTTCTTCCTGCCTCGATTATTGGGAAGATGATTTAGTGCTTCAGGCATTTAATCGAAATCTAATTCTTGCTCCAGAAATTTATGGTAATCCTTGGTTCTTGCGAGATGATGAATATCCAAGACTTGCCAGACTATTCAATTTAACAAGAAAGTATAAAGAAATACTTGTGAATGGGATTATTCTTCCTGAAGTTAAATATGGTGAAAAAGCGGTTTCAAGAGGCGATGACCAAACACGTCTCATCACGCTTCGGAATTTAACTTGGGAGCCAATTACCATAACAGTAAAATTAGATGAGGAGATTGGACTCGGCGAAGGCTCAGAAGTTGAACTAAGACAGTATCATCCGGTAGAAAAAATGATGGGTCGATATCAAAAAGGACAAATAGTAAAAATTGAAGTGCTTCCATTTCGTTCCACCCTTTTATTGGCTTCCTATACAAAAGTTTCGGAGCCATCTATTGAAGGTTGTGACTATGAAATTGTAAGAGACGTATTAGGAAAACCACTTAAGATTAATTTACTTGCTTTTCCAGGTGAAAAAAAGAACATCACTTTTCATAACGCTGAGCATTCATTTAAAAAGGCAATGATTGATGGTAAACCAATTAATGAATTGCTAGATAATAAATCACATGAACTCATTTTTCCAGGAACACCACTAAAGGAAAAGTATCACCGAAAATTGGGTGATTTGAAATCAACATCTGTACCAAAAGATGCAGAAGGACTTTATGAAGCCACTTGCTTTGCGGCCGATAATAATGCTTTAGAAGCTCGTTCACTATTACGTTCTGGGCCAACAAAAATTCCTCAGGTGCAAAAAGCAAGGGATGCTTTTTTTACTCAGCAGTTATTTGTGGATCGTGGATTATGGGATCGAAATATTTTTGATGGTGACCTCAAAACATCTTTTTATCCAAGTAGACGACAAGGCAGAACGGATTTGAGAATCAACGGTGGCGCATTTCGATTGGACTTAGGTGACCTCACTCAGCTTGACAGTATAAAAATTATTGTTGGAGACGAGCAAGCACTACAGCCTTATAAATCTTTTGAAGCCATTCGAGTACAAACATCTGTTGATTTAAAAACATGGTCAACTATTTTGTTAGTGGCCGGGAAAGAGATGATTTTAAAATTAGATAAATCTAAACCAATAAGATATTTGCGTTTCCCTAGTTCTCCTGAAAAAATATTAGAAATCGAAGGTTTCCTAAATGGAAAGAAAGTGAAAAGAAACCTTTGGAGAGCTTCTAATTTATTTAGTCCATATCGCTCAATGACTGCAAAAGCTGCATTTGAACATAGCTTTGTGCTTAATGAAATTCCCAAAGGGAGTTACTTAGCTGTAGCGCTTAACGGGATGCACGGGATTGAAGGAGCATATGCAGCTTTGCGTGTAAATGGAAAACTGATTGGTGCACCTGACCGAAGTTTATCCTACAGAAGCAATACATGGGAATATCCTGTGCCATCAGACGATTCAAACTATACTTATTATTTTCCTTTAACAGAAGAAATGAAAGGATCAAAGATTGATGTAGTCGTATTGGTAATGAAAGAGGGTGTAGCAAAATTTAATCCCGAAGTATGGATTACAGCCTACCCTATTCCTTACGAAAAGAAAGAGATAATAATTTACTAAGGTATTCAAATAATAAAATTTAAAAAATGAGAATTAAAAATTTTGTTTTGTTTTGTTTGTTTCTAATATCTGGGATCGTCGCGTTTTCCCAAGTTCGTCCGAACCATATTTTTGATAATAATATGGTATTGCAGCGTGACCAGCCAGTAAGAATATGGGGATGGTCAGCACCATCTGAAAAAATAAAGATTGAATTTGGTGGGCAGGTCAAATTCTCAAATGCAAATAAGCAGGGAGAATGGTTTATTTATCTTGATCCAATGAAAGCAAGTGCAACCCCTCGAAATATGAAAGTGTCGGGTAAAAATAATTTGGTACAATTCGCCAATGTACTAGTTGGGGATGTATGGATACTCGGAGGTCAGAGTAATATGGAGCTTGATCTTTCTGCACTCTTTCATGGGGATGCTGAAGTTTTATCTGCTAATTTTCCAAATATTCGACTTATGACCATTCCAAGTTCTGCAGATCATTTACCAAAGCAAGATTTTGAGCGAATAAATGAATATGATAGTTGGTTGGATCGATATGATAAGAAAGGATCTTGGTTCACATGTTCGCCCGCATCAGTTGCTACATTTTCTGGCTTAGGATATATTTTTGGTAGACGCCTACATATGGCTAGCCAGATACCAATTGGATTAATCGATGTATCATTGGGAGGCACCACTGTAGAAGCATGGTTATCTCCTACTACCCTACTTTCAATGCCTGAAAATATTTCTTTGCTAAAACAATGGAATGATAAAGAAGCAACGTACGATCCGGTTGAAGACCTCAAAAAAAAGATTATAAATTGGGAGAAAAGGACTGCTGAACAAATAAAAAAAGGAGAGGAAACTGCACCAAAACCCACAGAACCTTCGGTAAGACCGTCACTTGAAAGAAATTTTCCAGGATCCTCATATACTGGAATGGTTGCTGTTATTGGTGGCCTCACTGTGAAAGGAATCGTGTTCCATCAAGGGTATAATAATGCCCTCGGTGACGCTCGTCCTAAATTATATGCAGCTAACTTCAAGGCATTAATTTCAGATTGGAGAAATATATTTAATAACAAGCAGTTGCCTTTTGGAATTATCGAGTTCAGTGCGGGAGGAGAACCACAGACATTGGAAAATTACGAATTAAGAATGTTAGACCCCTCTCCCTATATTCGAGAGGGTCAGTTTAATGCTTATAAAAATTTAAATAATGTCGGATATGTTTGTGCTTACGACCAACAAGTAAACTGGTATCATCCTCAAAAGAAAGTGGAAGCGGGCGAAAGGATGGCCCGTTGGGCTTTGACCACTCAGTATGGTTTTAATTTGGGATGGGAACCTGCTATGTTACAAGGTCTTGAAAAACTAAATGATAAGATAATTGTTACTTTTAGTAAAGAGGTGAAATCATCTGATGATCGTCCTATGGAAGGATTTTCAATAGCTGGTCATGATCGTCATTTTTATCCTGCAAAAGCGGAGTATGTACAAATGCAAAATGAAAAAGGAGAAAAAGTGAATGATAAAAGAAGAATTGTTGTATCGAATGACTTAGTTATAAATCCAATAGAGTTGCGATATGCTTGGGCAAGAAATCCCCTAGGTAATCTTGTTAATGAAGCGGAAAGAATTATTCCAGTACCCCTTTTTAAAACTGATAGTTGGGATTATCCAGAAGCACCGTATTTACCTAGTGAATATGAGCTATACAGACAAAAACAAAAAACGATTCAGAAACAAGCTATAGAATTGGCTCGAATAAGGATCATCCAAGAAGCAGAAAAGCTGATTAAAGACAATAAAAAATAAAGTGTTGATTTTTAAAAGTTAGTTAATATTATTGATCAAACAATGTAGACTTTTTGTTTTCAGATAGCTTAAAATATGGAAATAAGGAAGATGTTGTGCGGATATATTCTTGATAGTTCTCTAAATGACCCCATTTCTCCATCCCTGAAATTTCTAAAATCCTAACCCCACTTATATACACAAGTAGAATATAAGTAAAAAAAGGAGAAATTAAAGTGATATACTGCCAACTTGATAAGGATGAAAAAGACATAATGGAAATTCCCAACCATAATATAATTTCGCCAAAGTAATTTGGGTGTCTTGAATAATACCATAAACCATGAGATATAAATTGATCCTTATTTTCAGGATTTTTACGGAATGTAGACTTTTGCCAATCAGCAATAATCTCTAAAACAAAACCAGAAATAAAGACTAGCATGCCAATATAAAAAGAACCATTTTGGATTACCCCATTTTTACTAGCAATTGCAGTTAAGGCGCACATTGAACATAAAGAAACCCACATCCCTTGTAAAGTCCATGCCATGAAGAATCTTGTTAGTGAGGGTTTGATGGATTTAAATCTTTTGTCTTCTCCACTTTTTTTAATTCTTGTAAATAAGAAGCTGCCCAAACGGGTTGCCCATAGGATGATGAAAGAAGCTAATACGATGCTACCTATATTAAAATTTATTGCAGAATAACTTTGAATGCTTATATAACTTACAATGAATATATAGGTAGCACTCCCCGTTAGGTCATAAAACTTTTCTGTTTGAAAAAAAAAGGCAGGAATAAACAAAAGCCATTGAATAAGAAAGGCAATCAATACCGCTTGTTGAATTAACTGTAGCCCAGTTAATAGCGCAATGCTATATGCAATGGAAAAAGCGATAAGGGAAAATAAAAAATTAAGTAGAGCTTGTTTCATAATATTTCAACTATTTCTGAATAGTATTTTTTAGGGGCTGTAAAAATATTTAAATTAAGTTATAAATAATAAATATAATCAGATAAACAGCTAAATAGATTTGGTAGTAATTTCTTGTTTTGAGGTAAGTTTTATTATCTGGATACATATTACTGAATAAACCGACAATCTCTTTTTTGAAAAGAGGTTTTATATTTATTTTCCAATCATCGGTTTGGTAAACAATTTTCCTAAACTTACTTCGAAAATAAGTACTGGGAATACTCCAAATAATTAAAATGAGGAATATTAGTTGCTTATCTGTCATAAATAAAGATATAAATGTTTGGTTGAATTATTTTACTTGTAATGTTTACATTAGGAAAATTATATTAAGCATTACTAATTAGTAAAATTTTTTATTTATCACACTTTGTTTAGATAAAAAGTGAAAAATCATGACATAATTCATGACGCAAAAAGAAAAAGGACCGAGAATTTAACGTAAGTCCTTGATTTTCAATTTACAAGACTAGAATTTGGACCCGGAACCTAAGCGTTATGAAGATTTTTTTAGAAAATCAAGGTGTTGATTTTAAACGATTTCAGGGGGTATTTTCCTGACGACGGGTGTTTATAATATAATAGATTAAATATATAGCTTACCTTTTAAAAGTAAATCACACACTCTATTGCAATTCTAACGCAACAGCTCTATTTACAATTCCTGTAATCTCTATCATTCCTTAAATTTTATTTAATCATTGAAATAGGCTATACCCTATTTCTAACCCCACGTACATGAAAAATATTATATCGGTCTTATTCTTATTTGTAGGATTAACCACCTTTGCTCAAAACACTGTGATTAAAGCAGGACATTTTTTTGATGCAAGAACTGGTAAGATGATAGATAACCAGATGATCATAATTCAGAATGGGAAAATAATAGAAGTAGGAGTAAATCTAAAAATAAATAAAACAGATACTGTTATTGACTTATCAAATTCATGGGTATTGCCAGGATTAATGGACTGTCATGTTCATATAACAAGCAATCTAGCATACAGAAAACGAAATTGGAATGATGTTAATGTTACAGAAAGCAATGCTTTACGTGCAATTAGGGGTTCGGTTGTTGCCAAACAGTTTTTAGACAATGGTTTTACAACCATCAAAGAAATCGGAAATGATGCAAACTATGCCACTTCAGATATAATTAAAGCCATCAAAAATGGATGGATACAAGGACCAACAATAATTTATTCAGGAAAAATCATTGCACCTTATGGCGGTCAATCTTCGGGAGTTAATCCAGAACATGAACATTTTTGGGATTGGGAATATATTGATGCTGATACCCATGAGGAAATCATTAAAGCCATTCGTAAAAACATTTATAACGGAGCTACAGTTATTAAAATGGTTAGTGGCGACAATGGAATATATGATGAAGAAGATATAAAAGTGGCAGTAACAGAAGCAAAAAAATATGGATTAAAAGTTACCGTTCATATAAATAAGGGTGGGCAAGAAGCGACTAATGTAATTTTAGGCGGTGCTGCTGCAATTGAACATGGTTGGGAGTTAAACAACACTCAACTTCAACTAATGAAAGACAAAGGAACTTTCTTAGTAGGCACTGACTTTGCTTTTGACAATTGGTACGCATATGAGTTTGATTCCACTTATTCTAAATCAATGGTTGACATAGTTGTAGACAGGCTTAAAAGAGCATATGCAATAGGAACTAAGATGGCGTTTGGCACCGACATAGTAGTTGATCTTCCAGATTTAAACCGTGTTCAATCTAATCTTAAGGTATTAGAAAATTGGAAGTTAGCTGGTATTCCGCCATCTTATATTTTACAAAGTATGACGATAAACGCTGCTGAATTATTAGGCTTAGAAAACTCAAGAGGTGTTTTAGAAAAATCTTATTATGCAGATATTATTGCACTTAAAAACAATCCGCTTGACAACATTGATGCAATTAAGACCGTTAAGTTTGTGATGAAAGAAGGCAAAGTGATAAGACGAGATTAGTTAGAACATCAATTTGAAAAAACCTCACATAACAAAAGATCCATGATTTAACGTAAGTCCTTAATTTTCATTTAGCCAGGCCTGGATTCAAACCCGTGACCTCCCGGTTATATAAACTATAATCTGGTATACTCCTTTTACTTTACTGAGCAAAATCAAGTGTCCTGTATAACGCTTTTAAAAATCCTTTAATCCGTTTCCGTAGACTATTAAAAAATATTTTGTTGAAGATATTTTACATGCTATATTTTGATATATTTACTTTATTAAAAATATCCAAATTTAAAAAAATGAAAAAAATTATTTTAAGTAGTTTTCTATTGATATCAATAGGAGCTCATTCACAAGCGTTTCAGTACAAAATCGTAACTACTATTGAATCTGTCGTCCCTGGGGGTATCGGCCGGTCAAGAATTATTGAAAATGGTGCCGAAGTTGATTACACTCAATTTACTACAGTTAGATCTAAAGATGGAAAAGAAAAATCGGATAAAGACAGAAAAGATCTTAAAATTGATGACTTAAAAGAAACAACATTAGTTAATTTTTATAGTTTAGTTGGTATTAATTTTCAGAATATTGCTTCAAATGACGCTATGATAACCTCTATGATGAATAAGTACAGTAAAGAAGGCTGGGATTTATTTAATATTGTTAGTGGTGTTGAGAGTGACGCAGGTAAAGGAGATGGTGATGGAATTTTCATAACTCGCTACTATTTTAAAAAGAAATAAACAGCACTTCGCTAAATGTAAAACCCCTAACTCATAATCAGGGGTTTTACATTTAGCGAAGCCTAGATTTGAACTCGGGACCTCCCGGTTATGAGGATTTTTTAAAAAAATGAAGACGTTGATTTATAGTGAGTTGTACTTTGACAAAACGGAAATTTGCCGATTTGAGCCAATTCCATGGCGCATTTCCCTCACATAAAACATTTATAGTTTAATACATTAATAATTTACTTACCTTTTAAAAGTAAATCACACACTCTATTGCAATTCTAACGCAACAGCTCTATTTACAATTCTTGTAATCACTATCATTTCTTAAATTTTATTTAATCATTGAAATAGGCTATACCCTATTTCTAAATTAAAAACTTTAACTGTCCGTCGTCAAACCAATGTAGACTTTTGGTTTGACGACGGACAATTAAGAAAACTCCACTTTTTAGTCTACTTTAGATTAACGATTTACAGCAAAATAATTTGCATCATAACTGTCCACATTCTTTAACGACCTATAAACTTATGAGGGATTTTAAAGCCGAATTTTATATCAAAAGTACTGCCGCGTTGATTGGCAGTTTCTTCGAGAATACAAACATTCTTATCGTTAAACACAATGAAGAGGGAAGTATAGGGTTTGTAACCAATAAGTCCTTTGAAAAGTCGTTGCATGAACTAATTGAATTCAATCACATAAAACCATTTCCACTGATGGATGGCGGCCCCGTTGATAGAGAACACCTCTTTGTATTGCACAATCGACCCGATCTCATTGATGGGGGCAAACAAATACACAATGGTCTTTATTTGGGTGGCAATATGGAGCAAGTGACCAAAGCCATCAACACCAGGGGTGCCACTCAACAAGAAATTAAACTTTTTATCGGCTATTGCGGATGGGATGTGGGAGAATTGGAAGCGGAGGTGGAAGAGGGAAGCTGGACCTTCAGTTATTGAACAATTGCAATTATAGAAACCCACTGAATTAAATTTGAGTATTTTATTCATTAAATTTTCTAAAAAGTACCTTATCTGCATAAAAAGTTCCAAACGGTATAAGTGAAGCTAAAAAAGCCATAAACGTTTTGAATATGTTCCAGCGATGTAATAATGAAACTTGAAGCAGTAAAACGATATAAAGAACAAAAAGAATGCCATGAGCCAAACCAACAATAAAATTGGGCTGTGGCATAGAAAATTTATACTTTAAAATCATCGTAAGTCCTAAAAGTAAATACGAACAACCTTCAATAAATGCTACAATTCTTAGTCTCCCTAATACTGTTTTCAATAATTTTTTTACCATTTTATTTTATAAGTTAAAATTACTGTTTTGTAAAAACCATGCAGTGCTGCCATGGAAGATTATCTATATTTTTATCAAACACAAAACCTGCTGCTTTAAATTCTCTAATGGCCTGCGCTATACTCATTTTATGAATGGTTTTAATTGGTACAGCTGGATCTTCGGACCTAAATTCTACAAGTACTAATTTACCACCCCGTTTTAATGCAGATAACATTGATAAAGCCATTTCATAAGGATAAGAAAATTCATGGTATACGTCTACTAACAACATCATATCAACGGAATTTTCTGGTAAAGACACTTCTTGTTCTGCACTCAATACAGGTACTATACGTGACAATTTTTCCTGCTTGATTCTTTCATTTAAGTAGATAATCATTTCTGGCTCAACGTCTACTGCAAAAACTTTACCACTTCCCACCATTTTTGAAAGTAATGCACTATGGTAGCCACTACCTGCTCCTATATCAGCAATAACCATACCTGATTTTACGGCTAAATTTTTTAATAATAGAGATGTATTTTCTTCCTTTTCTCTTTCATCCCTTTCAAGCCAATCTATTCCGTAATGGCTCATGACTTGTGCAATTTGTCTGCCCATGTACCACTTATTAATACCGTTTGGGTCTCCAGTCCTTATATTATAACGATCCTGCCCCAATGAAAATAGGCAGAGCGATAGAAAAGCAAAAAGTAGTAGATAGGATTTTAATGTATGCATAGAAATATATTTAGATTTAAAAGTCGATCTTTTAAACAACTACAGGAATAATACAATTAGATTATTGAAGTTAATCAATAAATCCAAATATGCAACTAGCCTAACACACTCATAGACACTGGACAAGCCATCATTTATTATGTCTTATCCAGCGTGGTTCCTCCTTCAGGACTTGAGCTAAGCAAAAAGTAAAAACCTCACGCAAAACAACGAAGGACCCACGATTTAACGTAAGTGGTTGATTTTCTTGAAGCGAGACCGGGATTTGAGGGGGTATATTCCTCACGCAGGGATAAAAAGTTATTTCAGATTAAATTTACCCATCATACCCCACTTTACTTCGTTCGAATTTTGATTTGCATTCCATAAAACTTCTTTAATAGTTAACAAACCAGTATTTGTATTAATTGAAACTAATTCAAAAGCTAATTTTTTTTCATCTTTAAGAGAAATCCTTCCCTTCATTGGGCTATCTGTCCTAATACAGGTAAGATTTATTTTATTGTTAGGGCCTTTATATTGGTAGTAATCCGTCCAATTTTCATGACCATGAAAATAAACTTTAATATTATTATGCTTATTGATGAAGTTAGCAAACCCGTTTTGCTCAATAATAGTCTCCCCTTTTACATCATTACCGTCTTTATAATTTTCAGGCACTAAGTTTTCAAACTTATCTTCATCGTTTATATCATGCAAACCATTAGGATTTTGAAAAAATCTAGGTTCGACATCTGGAATAGAATGCGCAAATAATAAAACTGGCGTTGTTTTAGTAATGTTTTTTAAATCTTTTTCCATCCAAACTCTTTCTGCAGAATCCGGGTATAAACTTAAAAAAATGAAATGTACCCCTTTGATGTCTTTTGAAAAATGAATTATATTTAGGCTGCTATCAAATGTAGTTATTTGCTTTTTGGGAAACATTAAATTATAAATACCTATCATTGATGCAGGATCCTTTTTAGGCGCCATCAGCCTATGAAATCCAATGGCGTTACTCATATCATGATTACCAGGAACAACGATTAAGTCGGACTTGGACCCATTTGCTTTTTTCAAATGATTATTGTCAAGAAAAGTTGTTTTAAATTGATCCCAAGAGGTAGTTGCTGATTGTATTCCCATTTCCATTCTGTTAGCGATATCTCCTGTGATAACTAAGGCGTCAATACCTTCGCCAGTTAACTGGTTTTTAGATAAGGTGTTCATTGCCTCCACCATTGCCAAATTAACATCCAAAGCTGGAACATTTTCCCGATTCCTAAAATGGTCTTTGGTCAAGCCAAAATGCACATCTGAAGTGAAAATAAAATTTATAACACTATCCTTGATTTGTGCACTTGCTATTTCACTAAAAAATAAAAATAGGAGTAACCCCAAAATTGAATATGGTTTTGTAAAATTCATTATCTATTTTTTTTAATCAACATTGGTTTATACCATAAATAAGTACCCGTAATTGTAAGTAGTAATAGTGAAAGCCCCATGATGATCGAGTAGCCCTTTTTAAATAAACTTGACTTATTCGTTATCCAATTATCTAAAATAGCGCCGTCATGAATATCCTGAATAATACCTCCAAATTTTTTTTCGATTAAAATCGGGTCCCCACTAGCACCATTAAGTAGTACACTATACCCTTCTTTATAATAGAATAATACAGTCCCCTTAGTCATCTTAATTTCTAATTTATCTGATTTTTTATAATTAGTGTTGGTTTTATCATTTAAAATAGAGGTTGCTAAGTTTTCTAAACTAGCTAAGGGTAAAAATTTAGACGACTCCCCTTCAATAGCTATTGTTTTATTTTCATATACTATTTTTGTAAAAGCTGATTTAAAAGCCAATAAAGTCCCTGTTAAACCTATACAAAAGAAAAATACAAATAATACTGAAGCAAATTTTTTATGTAAAGTCCTAAATTGTTGCAATAGTGACATAAATATATAAATTTAAAAAGTGCCTTAAAAATAATCCTAAGGCACTTTTTTATACAACTCTTTGAAATTAAGATTAGTGCTGATTTCCTCTACCATTACTTTGATAACAACCTATATCCTTACCTGGAGGCGTAATTTCAGTTGCACCTAATCTAAGGTCTTGAATTACATCTGCTCTTGGAGAGAACCCAATAAATCCAGCACCAATACATGGAGAATTTGGCTTTAATGCAAAATTGTAAGAACCCACTACTGCAATATCTCTTAATCTTAAACCTGCAGGTAAAGGAACTGGCGCATTAATAAATTGTGGGTTATTCACTCCCACCACTGAAGCTGGTGCAGTATAAACAGCACCCACTGTCCAACCTACTGGTAAATAAGTAGAGGGTTTAGGAATATCAGTTTCCATTGGTTGACTAATAGCTGTACTTACCGATAAAGAAGGAATATATTGACTAGCTACTGATACAGAATCGGCATAATAAAAATTATAGCCATATCTTATATTCGCAGTATCCGCAATTGGATTTTGAACAATACGCAAACCAAATTTACAATTGACAATTAAATTATTATAAGCCATACCACCTGCACCTTGTTCAAAATTAATTGAACCACCACGACCTGCGGCCGATCTTCTAAATCCACAGTTAATCATGGTATTATTATAAATACGTACATTAGAACCAGGCTTGCCTACAGCAACGTTAATATTAGAAATTTTAGGACCATTGGTTGCCATACCGATACATAAATTATAGGCAAAGTCGCCAATGGTACCAGCCTTAGAGTTCATAGCTTCCCCTCCGGTGTATCCACACTTTTCAAATGTATTGCGCATCACATGAATTTTTCCACCATTAATTCTAAATGGATCATCCACACTGCCATAAAGCCAAGAATCTTCTAAAATAAAGCTTCCATCAGGATTCGCAAAGTATACTGAATAAGGACTTGAACTACCTGTGAAACTTTTCATTGCAGAACTAATTGCAGCACCACCAAAGTCAACATGGGTCCATTTTATAACCATTAATGGGCAAGTAGTAGCTCCTGTAACACCGGTCCATCTTCCTTGTAAAGCAGGATCAGTATCAGGATTAGCCCCTAATTGATCAGTTTTTGTTACACCAGGATAAGTTAATGTAATAGGCGCTTCTTTTGTTCCAAGAGAAAGCAACGTTCCTTTTACACCCAAACCTACTGGTACACCAGCAGTTCCTGTAAAGTTAACAGTTACACCTGGTTGAATAATTAAAGTATCACCGGCATTCACAAAAATATCACCAATAACAGTATACGTTTTGCCAGCCAACATGGTTCCTTTAATTGTACCTGACAAAGGAGCTGATTCACTTATAGGTGAAGCTGGGGTAATTACTGCTTGCCAAAGGTCTTTAGTTTCTTCCGTTTTAGAACAAGAAACTAATCCTGCTACTAAAATCGCCATTAAATATGTAAACTTCTGTTTCATTATGTTAAATTGATATTTTATTAAAGTTTAAAACGGATTCCAAATAAATACGTTGTTCTATAGTAATCTTTTTGAATGATGATACTATTAGCTGGATCAGATTGTAAAGCCAAGGCTCTAGACCCACTTGCTTGCATGTACGTATTATAAGATTGGTGTAAAGAAAGTTCTAAAGGAGCGTCAGTTAAGTTGTTGATTTTACCATAGAAAGAAAAATGTTTGCCTAATTTCTTTTCAAATGAAAGGTCTAACTGAGTAGTGGGAGACTGCCAATAGTTTAATCCAGCATATGGGCTAATAAAGCTAATACGCTCTCCTGTATAAACACCAGCCACTTGAACATCCAATCCAATTCTTGGATTTTTGTAGATCAAAGATAAATTTCCAATATTGTCTGACTGTCCTTGTAATGGTCTTGTTTCAGATACACGCTTTGAAACAATTTGACCTGCTGTATTTCTTGTAGAATAAATTAAACTGTCATTGGTAATACTTGATTTAGTATAAGTATAGTTAGCAGAAATTCCGAATGAACCAAAGAATTTTGTAGCTACCAATTCAAAACCATAGTTAGTAGCTTTTCCAATATTTACAGGTTGTAAATACAAGCTATTAATGTTTTGAGGTTTTACAGCAGAAATCTCAATTGGGTTTTGAATATCTTTATAGAACCCACCAATTAATAATTGATCAGAACCTTTACTATACATTTCATAACGTAAGTCTAAGTTATCGGCAACAGTATGTTTTAAATTTACTGGATCACCTACTTCTTTAAAGAATTCACCATCCGCTCCGTCTGGAATTAACTCAGAAAAGCCTGGTCTAGCGATGGCTCTATAATAAGCAAAACGTAAATTTTGATTAGGCGTTAATACAAATTTCATTTGAGCACTTGGTAATAAATCTGTGTATTTTATAGTTCCAGATTTTGCTTGAACATCCTTGGTTAATAAAGTCTCGTAGTGTTGGTTTGTATTTTCAGATCTGATCCCACCTAACAATTCAAAACGACTAGATAAATTCCATTTACCTTGAATGTACCCTGCAGTAATTTTTTCTTCAAATGTATAGTTGTTACCATTTAAACCAGGTGTACCATTACTTACAGGGTTAAATATAAATGGAGCAGCATTAATGTTAGTATAAGCAGATCCTAACACTGGGTTTAAAGAATAAGAAATATAATAATTATCTCTATTTTTATCTCTATATAATCCGCCCAATTTTAATTCAAAATCTTTGCCAAATAAGCTTGTATTCTTTGTAAGGTTTACATAAGCATCTTTGTCATTATCTGTATTTTTTGTCCAAATTCTTGACATAGATTGTAATTTATCTATGGTTAAATTGGTAGGAACAATTGGATATTCGTGACTAAAAGTTGATTGATCGGGTGTATTGCTTTTTGCAATAGAACTTACTAATGACCAGTCAAATTTAGTAGAATTGTTTAGCTGATGTTCACCTTGTAAAGTGGTGCTATTAATAGATTGGTAAACCCATTGACTTCTTGCCGATTTTAGAATAAGTGAGTTTAAAGCCACTGTATCCCAAATAAAACGTGTTTGATAGTCGTCTAAACGAACGAAAGTATTAAACAATGAAATTTTATTTTTCTTATTGATACGATAATCAAATTTAGCATTCACCCCTTTTCTTTGACTTTGCACCGAAGTTTCTCTTAATTGTAAGTCAGAAAATAAAGGAATATTGTTTAAACCTGGTTGAGGGTTTGGCAAAAAGAAGTTTGAAGTAGTTCCACGAAAAATATTTTGGTAGCTTCCTGAAACAACAAAACCATATTGCTTATTCTTACCAAATCTATTACCTAAGGTTAATCCCAGAGTGCTATTCACTGGATTAGCCTTTTCAGTATAGTTTAAATGTGTAAAAGGCAAATCTGCAGGAGTGGCTACATAGGTACTTCCCTGTCTTTGATCAGGAGAAGATAAATTCATGGTTGAATTATCAAATTGGCTAAATTTCTGAGTAGGGAATGAAGTATTAAAACCATTCGCAAAATTGGCTTGTAATAATAATTTTTCTGGAGCATCCTTCATTACTAAGTTAATAGTACCTCCAATCGCATCACCTTCCATACTTGGTGTTAAACTTTTACCTACTTCTAATCTTTCTAATAACTCAGAAGGAAATAAATCTAATGGGATAAAACGGTTTTTATTATCTGGGCTAGGTATTTTAATACCATTCACTAATGTATTTATGTACCTTTTCTCCATACCTCTAATAATAGGGTATCGAGCCTCACCAGAACTACTTTTCTCAATAGTTACACCACTTACTCTTTGTAAAGCGTTTGCGACAGTAATATCTGGCAATAATTGTATGTTTTTTGCAGACAAAACATTTATAATAGGATCAGCTTCTTTCTCTAATCTTCTAATTGAATTATCATTTTCTCTGTTTCTAGAACTTACAGTTACAGAACTTAAAATATTGCTGGTTGATCGCAAATTAACATCTACTACTTTAGTTTCAGTTGCACTTGTAATTTGAAGTTCCTTAGTTTCAGTTAAATAACCAGTATAAGTAACTTTAATAGTATACTTACCTACACCAAGGCTTTTAAATTGAAATGTTCCATCTAGTTTTACATAAGTAGATTGTTTATTTATTGTTACAGTCGCACCTACTAAAGGTTCTCCTGTATTTGCATCAAGTACTCTTCCTTTAACCCCTTCTGCAAATACACTTGAGGTGATTGATAATAAGAAAACTGAGAGGATAATACATTTATGCATTACTTGTTTTGCACTCATAAGAACAATTTTATAGTTGAGATACAAATCTAGTTTGTGAATTTTCTGATTAGCATTTTATTGTATTAGCATTAGGTTAATAAATCATTAACTAATTGTTACGAAACATATATAATAAATTAAATAAAAAACGAATATCTCACACAAAATAAAAACCACCTACAAAAAAATATAAGTGGTTGATTTTCATGTAGCGAGACCGGATGAGGGGGTGTTTTCATGACACAGAGAATAAAAAAGGGAATGTTGAAACACTCCCCGCTTGGTCTAACATCTATGAGACCCCTTTATTTCGGGTACTTTACTAACCCAGTTTAAACCACCCTTCAAACAATTTATCGCCACTTAACTGAAATTCAGCTTGCTCTATAATTTCATTATCTATTTTCTTTATTAAAGTTAGAATTCTCCCCATCTGCAGATATTGATTATTGATAAAAACACTAAAACTAACCTCCCCAAGTTCTCTAAAAAATAACTCCTTCATCCATTTTGATCCTTTAAACTCTATAATCCGGGGTCTACCATTTTCATCTTTGAATCGAACCTGACCAAATGTTTCAAAATTAACTTCTAAGATTAGCTCCACTTTAATCAAAGGCATCAAATCATTAATTCGTTTGTATTGAATTAACTTAAAAATATCTTTTAATGAAACGGATCTTAGAACCATTACAATTATTTATTTAATAAATTTATTTATACAATATGACTATAGTATAATCTTAAAATTATCTTATTGTATCTAAAGTGCACATAGAATCAATTCTAAGAAATGACAAAAACCTCACGCAAAACCTCACGCAAACCTCACGCAGAAACAACAAAGGACCCACGATTTAACGTAAGTCCTTGATTTTCATGTAGCGAGACCGGGATTTGAACCCGGGACCTCAGGGTTATGAATCCTGATAATGT
>JAPLEJ010000022.1 GCA_026391435.1 Bacteroidota bacterium | reverse complement strand
CTTACGACGGATCTCTTTAATGAAGTTCTCTGTAGATTGTTTTGGCTTCTGTTCCATGTCATTTTTGGTTTAATGATTAATGATGGAAACACTCTACTAATTTAGACTATATTTTGTCCACTTTATGCTGACGATTTACACCCCGCTCCTTTTATACCTCATTTTGTAGTACAAGTTTATATACTTGTCGTTTTTGTTGATAAAAAAATTTAGAAAAAGTTTATAGGAATTATTCTACAAAATTTACAAAACTTTATAGATATAGCTAGTAGGTTTGCTTTATGAATATCGAATAAATTCATAAACAAACTTTTATAAAATGAGTTACCGCCAAATTGAAACAAAGCCATTGGATCGATTATTCCAATTTATTGAATACATACAATCCAATCCATGTGCCTTTGAAAGAAGCATTAATGTATCTAATGGTTATTTTGCTAAGCAAAAAAAGAATGGATCAATGGGCTCTAATATTCTTGAAAAAATTCATCATCAATATAAAATGCTTGATATTAAATGGATATTAACAGGTGAAGGTCAAATGCTCATCCACACTTATCAGGTTCATGAAGCAAGTCAAGGATCAAGGGTTAATGAACCAATTTAACTTCCCCCGAAGGTTTGTATATATAGTTTGAAACACAAGATGCCGTTTAATTTAAATGGCATCTTTTTTTTATGAAAAGGTAGGGTATGGGGTATGTTTTGATATTAAAGAAAAAACCTCTACAAAATTCATTGATTTAAAATGACTTGTAGAGGCTTTTTTTGTGTTCGTCGGGAAGACAGGATTCGAACCTGCGACCACCTGGTCCCAAACCAGGTACGCTACCGGACTGCGCTACTTCCCGAACTCCGAAACGATTGCTCGTCCCTTTTACAACCTTCGTTGTAAAATATGTTTACCGGTATTAAAACTCAAAAATAAGAACTTAAAAGAGCGGAGAGGAAGGGATTCGAACCCTTGGTACAGTTTAACCCGTACGGCAGTTTAGCAAACTACTGATTTCAGCCACTCATCCACCTCTCCTCCAAAACCTCTTTCGAGGGCTGCAAAAATAAGCACTACAGCCTTAAATACCTAAAAAAAGTCCGGAATAAACTTAAATAAAGTTCGTTCCGGACTATAATATAGTTAAATGTTTATTTCTACTCTAAAATAAGGAGATACAGGGGGATCAATCTCTACATAGCAGCCAACTGCACTTTCTGAGTCAGCTCCATTACATTTTCTCTGAACATAGAATCAGTATCCATTAAATCCTTCACTGTTTGACAAGAATGGATAACAGTGGTATGATCGCGACCGCCAAAATGTTCCCCAATGGTTTTTAATGAATTCTTTGTAAAGGCTTTCGCTAAATACATCGTGATTTGACGCGCTTGTACAATTTCACGTTTACGCGTTTTTTGCAATAACTTATCATATGGCACTTCAAAGAATTCACAAACCATTTTCTGAATGGCGTCAATGGTAATTTCCTTGCTGCTTGTTTTAACAAAATTGCGTAAAACCTTTTTTGCTAACTCAACATCAATTTCTTTTTTATTCAAAGAAGACTGCGCCAGTAAGGATATCAAAGCACCTTCTAATTCTCTAACATTCGTGTTAATATTATAAGCTACATACTTTACTACTTCCTTAGGCATATCTAAACCATCGGCCTTCATCTTCTTTTCTAATATTTCGATACGGGTATCGTAATCGGGTACTTGTATATCAGCACTCAATCCCCAACGGAATCTACTTAATAAGCGTTCTTGTAAGCCTTCTAAATCTTTAGGCGCTTTGTCTGAAGTTAAAACAAGTTGCTTGCCGCTTTGGTGCAAATGATTAAAAATAGCAAAGAAAGCATCTTGTGATTTTTCGGCACGATTAAAAAACTGAACATCATCTATGATTAAAACATCTATCAATTGATAAAAATGAATGAAATCATTAATGGCATTATTACGACTATGGTCTTGAAATTGATTGATGAATTTTTCAGAACTTACATATAAAACCACTTTACCTGGATGAATGCGTTTTACATCATTTCCGATGGCTTGGGCTAAATGTGTTTTTCCTAATCCTACCCCACCATAAATAACCAAGGGATTAAATGAGTTCGCTCCTGGCTTTTCAGCTACTGTTTTACCAGCACGACGCGCTACTCTATTACAATCACCCTCGATAAAGGAATCAAATGTGTAATTATGGTTTAACTGAGGGTCAATTTGCATTTTCTTTAACCCAGGAATCACAAATGGATTTTTCACTGGATTATCAATCACCAACGGGAAATTCATCTCGTTGTTATTGTATGTTTTCATACCGCTAGCAGGAACATCCATTGAACCTTTTTTATTATTCCCACTATCCACCATGATACGATATTCAAGTCTTGCTTCTTTTCCTAGTTCACGTTTTAAAGTCTTAGCTAAAAGATTAACATAATGCTCCTCGATGTATTCGTAAAAAAATTGGCTAGGTACTTGAATCATTAAAACATTTTCCTTCAAGTCTACGGGTTGGATGGGCTCAAACCAAGTTTTAAAATGTTGCCATTCGACAATATCCTTAATAATCTTTAAGCAATTACTCCATATTAATTCTGCACTCTTAGCCATCTTAATTACTAACCCTTTATATGATGATAAAACTTGTTCCTTTTTTGCTGATTACCGAATCATTGAATCAGAATGCGAATATGATGACTTTATGTTGAAAAAAAAACTTTTTTTTTCGGTTTTTTTTACATGTACCTAAAACATTGAATTCAGCACCCAATACGACATTTAATCAGGCGTTCAAGATAGTGCCTTTTTTCTAGAATGGCCTTGTTTATCCACTTATTTTTAAGTTTTTTTTAGCCAAAGCGAACCCTCATTTGATTTTTAATTTAGGCCTTGGCTCATTTGATCAAATATTGCTACCTTTACCCACTTAATCATACATATGAGTTACGAATTAACCGGCAAACTAATTGCCAAATACGAAATTATTCAGAGGAAAGAGACCTTTAAAACAAGGGAATTTGTCATTGAAAAAACAGATGATATCAATGGGAAAATCATCACGAATTATGTAAAATTTCAATGTGTACAGGATCGTACCACCATGCCGGACCGCTTTAACCTAGGCGACACCGTAAAAGTCCTTTTTAATATAAAGGGGTCTAAATGGAATAAGGACGGCAAAGACAATTATATAACCAATTTAGACGCTTGGCGTATGGAAGCAGTTCAATTAGGCGGTAATACAGCACCAACTGAAACGAACACCTATTTTGACATACCTACCAACGAAGCAGGAGATGATTTGCCATTTTAGTTGATCATCTATATATCTATATATCTAATGATATAGCATATCATTAGTAACAATAATAAGTCCGCATTTTTTTAGGATAAACACCTAACCCATGCAAAAAACAATATCCTTAAAGCTAACCCCTTCGGAAGCAGCTAGCACGCCTAGCTTGCTTACTGCTATTGGGCATTCCTTATCGGTGCCCCTCTCGCATATTCAGGGTTACCATATTCTCAAACAATCCATTGATGCCCGAAGTAGGCAACAAGTTTGGATCAATCTCAGCATTTTAGCTTTTATTAATGAGCCCCCTAGCCAAAGGTTCATTAGCCCAATACATTTTCAAGTACTACCCAAAAATGCCAAGGAAGTCATTATCATTGGAGCAGGGCCCGCTGGTTTATTCGCAGCTTTAGAATGTATTCAGCTTGGACTAAGGCCTATTATTTTAGAAAGAGGGAAAGATGTAAGATCAAGGCGTCGAGATTTAGCCATATTAAATAAAGAAGGGACAGTAGATCCCGATAGCAATTACTGTTTTGGTGAAGGTGGTGCCGGTACTTATAGTGATGGGAAATTATATACTCGAAGCAATAAGCGAGGCAGTATTGATAAAATTTTACGCATCTTTCATCAGTTTGGAGCCGATGAAAGTATCTTATACCAAGCACACCCTCATATTGGTACTAATAAATTACCCCAAATTATTACTGAAATTAGGGAACAAATTGAAGCATCTGGAGGTCAACTATTATTTGAAAAAAAATTAGTTGACTTAGTGATTGATAAAGAACATATTCAAGAAGTCATCACTTCAGATGGGGGCCATTTTAAATGCAAGCATCTCATTTTAGCAACAGGTCATTCTGCACGAGATATATTTAGTTTACTATATGAAAAAAATATTTCCATTGAAGCCAAACCATTTGCATTAGGTGTCAGAGTGGAACACCCTCAACAAATCATTGATCAAATTCAATACCATTGTGTTACAAAGGATACTAATTTGCCCCCTGCTTCTTATAATTTAGTGGAGCAAGTGAATGAACGTGGCGTATTTAGTTTTTGTATGTGCCCTGGTGGCATTATTGCACCTGCTGCGACTGCCCCTGGTGAGATTGTGGTTAACGGCTGGAGTCCAAGTAAACGAAATAATCCTTTTGCCAATAGTGGTATGGTCGTACAAATTGATATTCCTACTGCTTATTCATTTTTAAAGAAGCAAAAAACGGCATTACCCGAAAATCATCCGCTTTTATTATTAGCATTTCAGCAAATGGTTGAAAAATTGGCGTTTACAATAGGTGGTGGATTACAAGTAGCGCCTGCAACTAGGTTAGTAGATTTTTGTAATAATAAATTGTCATCTGATTTACCTAGTGCAAGTTATTTACCTGGATTAATGTCGGCGCCACTAAAAGAGGTATTACCTAATTTTGTACATCAAACTTTACAAGAAGGATTTAAAGCATTCGGAAAAAAGATGAAGGGTTTTTATACCAATGATGCGATTGTGGTCGCAACGGAAAGCCGAACCTCTTCCCCAGTGCGTATTCCAAGAGACCCCGATACTTATGTGCATCCACAAATAAAAAATTTATACCCTTGTGCTGAAGGCGCTGGATATGCAGGAGGTATTATGAGTGCGGCAATGGATGGTCAAAAATTGGCCCATGCAATTGCGCAAGTAGAAGGATTGAATTAAAAAAGAATTTTTACTCTTTCGCTTTTTGCTTTTTAGAAATCAACAAAGTATCCTGTATTAATTGATTCTTTCTGAAAGAATTTAATTCTAATTCTAAATTACTTGAGATGGCCCTTGTTGTAAAATTAGGCTTCCCAGCATTTACCCAAGCAGTATACCAAAAATCTGAAAGCATATTGGCCGACGCAATCAACTGTTTATTAATAGTTGCACCTAAAGTTTCTGCATATACTTCTGCAAATTCTTTTGTATACATTTTTGTGCTTTTGCCAAAATACATTTGCGTTTTATACTTTTGTTCGGGCGTAAAAGATTTAGACACTTCGATTTCTTTTGCAAACATTTCGGGAAGTAAGGCATAAGCTGATCGCATATCTGCCCATAAAGCTTGTTCTGGATGACTGATGTATTTTGCTTTATGTGGATTGTATAATTGATACTGATCTAATTTAAGAGAAGGGATAAAGGTTTCCCATAAACTATGCATCCCCTTTTGTCCCGTTAATTGTCCATCATAATTATTAGTAAGGTGCAATGGCACATGCATATCAGACACATAATGTCCTAAGTCTGCAGCATAAAATAAAATGCTGTCTTTATTTTTGGATTTAAACGCATTGGTTAATTTATCTAATTGAATAATAACATTATAGGGTCCATATCCATGCTTTTCTAAAGTATCTAATGAGTATTTTTTTACAGCAGTTGCCCAATCCATTGGCATTTCATTAATTGCATTGGCGCCATATTCTTCAATATCTATGATGTGTTTTTTATCTTCCGTTTTATCCGTGTTTCTTCTTGTATCTGGCCTAGGGGCGTTCTCCACTAAGTACTGCATATCTTGATAAAAAAAAGATTGCAAAGGATCAGGTAAATTATAAATAGCTATTTGGTTGATGGTTCGATGCATTAAAAAACCCCAACTACTTAAGCCAATAAGTAATAAAGAGAATAGAAAAATATAGACTGTTTTCTTTGTAAAGGATTTAATTGAGCTCATATTCTAATTTAAATCGAAGATAGCCTATTATCCTATTTTACTCACGCTTTAAGCTTAAAATTTCCACTCATATAAATAGTGATGGGATATGGAAAAAGCTATTTAATTTTGAGTCAAATTATTAAACATGGATGCTTTGTTAAGTTTATCGAACTTGAAAAAATATTATGCAACACAAAAAGCCGTTGATGATATTAGTTTTGATATTAAAAGAGGCAGCATTTTTGGTTTGCTAGGTCCCAATGGGGCTGGTAAAACCACATTGCTACGTATGATAACGGGTATATTTTATCCTGATGGGGGTAGTATCATTTTAGACGGGCAACCATTTAATCCTATTGAGGATATTCAAAAAATTGGATACATGCCTGAGGAAAGAGGTCTTTATAAAAAAATGAAGATTGGCGAACAAGCCCTTTACCTTGCCCAGCTTAAAGGTTTATCTAAAGCCGAAGCCACTGAAAAAATAAAGTATTGGTTTAAGAAATTTGAGATGGAAACTTGGTGGAATAAAAAGGTAGAAGATTTAAGTAAGGGAATGAGTCAAAAATTACAATTTGTCATTACTGTTTTACACGAACCCAAACTCATTATTTTAGATGAACCGTTTAGTGGATTAGATCCTTTAAATGCGAATTTGATAAAGGAAGAAATTTATAACCTTGCTAAAAAAGGTGCTACGATAATATTCAGCACCCACCGAATGGAACAGGTAGAAGAAATATGTGATCATATTGTATTGATGAATTTAGGCAAAAAGATTTTGGACGGCTCTGTTACTGACATCAAGCAACAGTTTAAAGAAAATAGTTTTGTAATTCAAACTGATCAGTCAGTTGGTATTAAGGAAAATGCCATATTTAATACAATGAGTCATATCGAAAATAAAATTATCGTCAAAATAAATCCGGGCTATCAATCCAATGATGTTCTAAAATATTTATTACAAGAAAATATCAATATCGTTTCCTATAATGAGCTACTCCCTTCCTTAAATGATATTTTCATCCATCTTGTTGAAAACACACATGCCACTGCAAGGGCTTTTCAAAATGTTCAAAATTAAAAATACTAAAGATGAATAAAATTTGGTTAATTATACAAAGAGAATACAGCAGTAGAGTAAAAAATAAGCGTTTTTTAATACTCACTTTTTTAATGCCGCTTTTGATTGTGGGCTTAATTGCCGCATCGGCCTATTTGTCCATTTCCGGTGTTGAACATAGGAATATTGCAGTGGTTGATCCCAATGGATTTATAAAAAATTCATTAAAAAACACGAATCAGATCAGTTTTAGCTTCCCTAATAATATAGATACTAATAATTATACTCAAAAGGGATACACGGATATCTTAATCTTACCTTCCTTTGAAAAAAATAAAAAGGCAGACTATATTTTACGCTCTAAAAAATCAATGGGCTTAATGTTGCAGGAAAGTATTAGCAATAAAATTAACAGCGCCATCGAGGATCAGATGCTACAAGATGCTGGAATAAAACAAAGCATTCTAGACTCCATTCATTCCGCGTCTCAATTTGCTGAATTAAAAGCATACGAGGACAAAGGAAAGTCAAGCAAGGAAAGTAATGCAGGTTTAGCAATGGGCATTGGTTATGCAAGTGGTTTACTTATTTATATGACCATGTTTATTTATGGCGCGATGGTGATGCGAGGTGTTATGGAAGAAAAAACAAACCGCATTGCCGAAGTTATAATAAGCAGTGTTAAACCATTTGAATTAATGATGGGTAAGATCATTGGCATTGGCGCAGTGGGATTAACACAGTTTTTATTATGGATCGTATTAATCATAAGCCTAACAAGTGTGGCTATGGGTTTCTTACCTTCGGATATTCAACATCAAGTAACTACCCTACAACAATCTAATGGGCAAATGGCTGGAGGCATGATGCAAGCAAGTGAATCAGCAGTGAAAATTTATAATATTCAACATACTATTAACACGGCGAATTGGCCTTTAATTATTGGATGCTTTATTTTTTATTTTATTGGAGGATATTTATTTTACGCCGCTTTGTTTGCCGCTGTAGGAAGTACAGTGAATGAAGATCCACAGGATGCGCAAAGTTTAATGTTCCCCATTACCATGCCACTCATCTTTTCTTATATCATTACTAATATGGTGACACAAAATCCCAATACCCCTATTGCTTTTTGGGCAAGTATCATTCCATTTAGTTCACCCATGGTTATGATGGCGCGAGTTGCTTACGGGGTGCCTAGTGCAGTTAGTTATTGGGAATTGGCTTTAAGTATGATCACCTTAATTGCAGGCTTTATTTTTACAACATGGCTAAGCGGTCGAATTTACCGAACCGGCATATTGCTATATGGAAAAAAAGTAACTTGGAAAATTATGTTCAAGTGGGCATTTAAAAATTCATAAAACTATAAAGCTATCCGCACATTAATTCCAGCCCTTGTTGATATAATGGGTGGTGAGGAAGAAATATAAGGAGTAGTGCTTCGTTGATCAAAGTAGAATTTTAAATTAATTTTACTATTTAAAACATAGTCAATGGAAGGCTGTATGGTGACTTCTTTTTGACCACCCGTTCCATAAGCATTTACTTGATCTAATCGACTATTACTATTATACATGTCACGAAGACCAACATCTAATCTTAAGGTTAAATCATTGGCTAATTTATTATTATTTAACCACGGTATTCTAAATGGCAATCTTAAGCCTCTTGCTCGATAACTAGTTCCGAAAATCCATTCTTTACTATTGTTTTCACTTAGCTGATAGTCTACTAAACTTAATGCAAGTAATCGGCTCTTTTTAAATTCAAACCTAAATGACCATTGCGTCACTGTGGTTACATTTATACCAATCAATGGCTCCATTCGTTCACTAATGGTAATATTAGGAATTAAAAAATAAGGAATATAGTTACCACTAATTGGATCTAAAAAGGAAGGGGCTCCTAAATACCGACGATCCGCATAAAGTAATGAACTTGAAAAACTATTCATGGATAAGTTTCCATTATATCCATGGGTTAAGGAAATATTAGTGAAAAAGGCAGATAGCGCTTTCACTTTTGTCAATCCATTATACAAGATGGACCAATTGGGTAATGGCAACATCCCAGAAAATGGATTGGAACGCATACTGCTATTATTTTGATTCAACAATGACACGGAACTTGCACTTTTTCCAGTGTAGGCAGATATGAATGCAGGAATTAAAACATCCTGGGCGTATTTACCATACCCAATAGCATAGCCATTCGGATCTTTCTTTTGGTCCCAATATGGATTTTTCCCGGCAACTCTTAAAGATATGATTTGTCGATTATCTTCAAAAGTTTTAAAAATATTTGAAATCACATTGGGGTCATGGTTGTCAAAAAATGTATTCAAAGCAATATAGCTTATATTAAATCCTCCCGCAGACAATGGATTAAGATGGTCCTTTATCCCATTACCACTTGTATCTTTAAATAATTCCGAATAATCTTTACTAAATGTTTTATCAAAGTGTATATCTACAACTAAATCTTTTACAGGCTGTAATTGCAATCGAATAGATAATTTTTGATCAAAGCCTTGCCTTAACATCAAATTAAAATTTGCATCTTTAGATAATAAGCCTTTATTATCCTGTTTACGCATCCAAGCAGAATCGGGTTGTTTACCAAATGCATAATCCAAACCTGGCGCTAAGCCATCCCATGAGGAATTCAAAAATTTCACTCCCGACATATAACCAGGCAACCGACTATTATAATTTTCAGAGTAATCAATAGAAGCCGTTTGTAACATAGTTAAAAGACTAATAATTGGCCTTACTCCTATGGGTACATTAATTTGCTCATTTGCTTTTAATACGCGTTGTGCAATTCGCTCTTGCTTACGCGCTTCTTTCCACTTTTGCAAAGCCAATGCCCTCTCCTTGCCTGTTTTTCCACTCAAAGCCTCCAATTTCGTCATCAAAATTTTATTCGCAAGCGGATTAGCATTTACATTGGATTGCGAAGGCGCATCAGATAATGCTGCTCTAATAAATTTTGATTTATTATAAAAACTACTAAAATTAAATTGCGTATTTAATTGTTGAGAAAATGTGTTTTCGATTACATTACCTAATTCCTGCGCTAACCTACTTGCTCCTATCCAGTTATAATTCGTGGACAAATTATAACTTGATAAAATCCAATCGGTTACTGGAAACTTATTTGTAGGCAAATCATACCTCATGGACAATCTCTGATTGTATAAAGTATTGCGTCCAGCACTAAGCAGCATTCTAGTTAATGAATCTCTTTTTTCCTTTGTATCAATTCGACCAGCAGGCTCATCTATTCTTGAATTTAAATTAGCATTAAAGTCTAAGTTTAATGATCTTGTTAATCCCCAACGCATATTAAATATTCGGGTCATCGTAAAGTACTTATCATAAGTGGTGTCTACTTTTTCGGTAGTACCATCAAATGAATTTACTACCCTAGGAATAAATTCACCAAACTGTCTATCAAATATGGTACGATAGCTAACCAAACTGGGTGTTGGATTAAAATTAATTTCCTTAGCCCAATTTAGCCAAGGGGAAGACGACTTAATTAATTTTCGAAAAGGCTCATACGATTTACCATTGTAATTAAATGTATATCCAATAGCCCCTCTTTGTTTGTCAATTTTATTTTGAAGTACAGTAGGGCTAGTTTGTAATAATTGTGAATACGAGTAACTAAAATCAAAATTACTTATACTAAAAAGATTGGTTTTTTTACCAGGCAAAAAGCGAACATTGGTGAAATTTAAAGTTTTAATGGTAGTTTGATCTACAGAAGCTTTTTGAACAGAATCTTTTTTAGCACCACTTAATGCGCTGATTTTATCTGCATATAAGATATCCTTTTCAAAAGGATCAAACTCAGGCTTCTCAACAGTCTTATTGATACTAGCAAACACAGGCAAAGAAATGCGCACTTGTTTTGGAAGTAATTTACCCGCATCAATATTTGTTGCTATATCAAATTGTGTAAAGCCAGTCTTAGCACGCTCATTCATTTTTTGTTCAATACTTCCAAATCCAGTTGATCGACTATTAGCCGAAATAGCAATGGTACCTAAATCCGCTAAAATTAAATCCATTCTTCCTAATGCCGCCCATGAACCAGACTCATCTAATTCAGATAACCTCAATTCATTGACCCATACCTCTGCATCCATAGGAACATCTGACTTGGTATTCTCAAAAGCAATTAACACTCCTCTTATCTCACCTAAATTAGGATTTCCCATCACTGAATACCTTTGATTGCCATAATTTTGGCCGAATTTTTTATTAAAAGGTATATTTTGTTTGTCTCTTTCTAATTTCAATTTTACCAAATCCATCAAACTTAAGTTTAATTCATTCTGCAATGGCCATACTGCAATTGCTTCAGAACTCGAGTACGTTTTTTGTTTTGTGGTCACTAAGGGGATGCGAATTTCATAAAAATTATTTTGGAAATCCTGACCAATCCTAATGATGGCAGTCATAGATCCACTATCTACCCTATTAATATTCTTTTTATCTTCAGCATGAATAAACATAGACATCTTACCATAACGTCTAACATCCACATTCATTGTCTTAAATACACCGCGAGGAGACGCATTTTTTTGTAATCCATTTAATTGAATACTTAAAGCTTGTTCATTTTGCAATAAATTCACACCATTATTACTTAACAATTGTACGCGTTCAATTCCGGGAGGAATGACATAATTGACAGGAGTCCTACTTCCATTTTCTTCCACACTCACGGCCAAAGTATTCACTTTGGTATTTAAATTATTACCCGTCAAAGAATCGTAATTTCCAAGACTATCAATAACATAATTAAATTGTCTCCATTGATTACGTACTAAATCCAATTTAGCAAAACGCAATGTTACCGAATCCTCAAAGTCGGTTAAATACATTCTAATAAATCGTATAGATTTAAAATCCCTAATTCCTCCCACATTTCTTGTATACGATTTAATGGGAACACGAAATAAATACCAATTCTCAATCCCTTGTGTTCCATCTGCTAAAGTCACATTCACTTTTTTTGAATCTGTAACATACTTGGTGGTATTCGTAGAAATATTATTTTTTTCTAGATTGATTTGGTATTCAAAATAAGCTTCTGTTTCATTTAAAGTATTATCTCTATTTAAATCTTCATTATCTGGGAGTAAAGTAGCAGCACTGCTAAAATCACCTGTTCCTGCTAGTGCCGAGTTGCCTTGAGGGTTGTTGAAATATTTATACCTGCCTAAAATACCTGCATTACTAGCATCATATTGCGCATCACGATACCATACATAGTTATCTGCCGAAGGATCTTTGATAAATTGTTGTTTTACCGCAGCATTCGTTATTTTATTGATGATGTATGCTTTTTTAGTTCTTTCATCATCGTCGCCTAACCCATCTAAACCCACATCTTGGTATTTTCGGTCTTCCGGATTATTACTAAATGCATTAGTGACTTGAATGGGATTGATAGGAACCCTACCCCAAGTGGAGCTATCAATACCCGAAGGTATAGTTGGCGTTGGCATACCATTTTCATAAAAGCGCCTTCCATCTCGCAAAATATCTTCGCTTACATTTCCTAAATTTAAAACTAAGGTTCCTTTGGTTGCACCTGACTTAATAAAAGGATCCTGTGCCCAAAATTCAACATACTCTATAATACTAGTTTCAAAATCGGTTTGATCTAAGGCACGCATAATACCTCCCCACTTATCCTTAGGATTTATAAATTTGCCATTCGCATCTAAATCCTTATAATTATAATTATAGGGGCCACGCTCCTTTGGATAATAGCTTAAATCAAAAGTAGGAAGTTGGACATCGGTAATATTGGTCGTTTTTTGTGGGAATAATTCATTAGTAAAAACTTGTCGCACTCTTGGATCACTTAATAAACTCAAATTGGATCGCAATGGATTGTTGCTCGCATTTCTATCTTGTAAGGTTGGCTCAATAGTATACCAAGATAATCTTGACCTATTAAAATTATAATCAATGGAATCGGATAATTGCCCTTCTCTAAATCCCCCGGCTTCTCTAAGCCCCCCTTGCGGTGTTGACGCTAATGTCCATGAAGTAAAAGGGAATCGTAAATCAATATTTGTACGAGTTGATTCAAAATCATCTAAGTATACCACTCCATTACCACCCGTCCCAATTTGCTGTGCATGTCCAGGTTGTAAAAAAGCAGCTTCCCCATAGGCCGTTAAATAGGATTTCGCTTTAGTACTATAATATGGGAGTTTATCCAAAGCCTTTGTTAACTTAGGAAGTTCAGTTTTATAATTAAAATCAATCCCATACATTGAATTACTAATTGGATCAGAACCAAAATTTGTTTTAGTAAAAAAGGGACGCTCGCTCAATTTGGAAGCAGATAAACCAAAAATGAAATTTTTACTAGCCATATAATCTAAACGCAAAGCCCTAAATCCTCTTTCTTGAAAACCAAAACCCAAATTATTTTCATAAGATACATTCACAGGAATATTGGAACTTAAAATTCCAGGGTTAATGATTCGCACCGTACCAGAGCCATAATCCACCACATAGTCTCTACCTTCCATTAATACCTGACCGCCTGCTCTTACACTAACCGAACCGGGAGGAACATTAAAAGCATTCAAACTAATCTCTGACCCTCCTGCGCTACCTTTCACCTGCCCTTCCATTACAAAACGATTTAAATTAGCAAAGGTTTGTGCTTCGGCTTTAATATTGCGGTACAACTGAGGAAATAAATACTTACTATACACAGAACTATCTATTCCTTTGAAGGCGATATTTTTTAAATCATTCCCAAATGGTTCTAATAATGGAAAAATAATTCGTCCCATCTTTGATAATACTGTGAATCCTTCTACAAAATCAAATACCCCATCCGGTTGAGGATCATTACGATTATTTAATCGATCTAATTGTAATAATTTAATCAAGGATAATCCCTCCACACTTGGACTTGTAACTGGCAAATATCTTTTAAGTCCTTTACTAGGTTCTTCGTATAAAATATTAAGTTGAAAATCCGCTTGTTGTATACCACCAAATAAATCTAATGAGTATACATTCTTCATCATCAAATCCCAAATTGGCAAATCGGTTCGTTGCGTGGTAGCTTTTAATAATTTTAAGAATAAAACATTTTGTATTCCTTTATTAGGATCCAACGCTGTATTTTCAGAAAATTCACCCACTTGATATACCTTCCCATTATAAGTATATTGATAAGCGACGGCCAATACCTCGTCGGGTTGTAACGGAATATTTAATGATAAAAATCCTATTTGTGGATTAAAATAATATTCATTATCTGTAAGCTTACGTGCAAAAGTTCGCTCATAATCTTCTGCTGATCTTAATCCGGCCATATTCAATACTCCTGTTACCGCAGAAGGATTTCTTGCAGCTTGATTGGTGGCAATATTTTTATACAAACTATTGGCACTATTGTCAGGAAATTTTTCAGACGGATTAGTGACAAAACTTTTATTATGTGGGTTAGGTTCACCAATATCCATTAAACCTACCACATCACGTGCATTGGTGGTTTGTCCATAACGATTGGTCACCCATACCTCTATACGTTGCACTTGTGCTTGCCCTTTCACCAATGGCAATGAGGACATGGCAGTATTATAGTTATTTCTAAAATATTGCGCTAATAAAAAGTGTCTGTTTTCCTCATAGTCATCTAATCTTTTTTGAAATTTTTGAGTGGAGGATCCCCCTTGCAAAGCCATAGATTGTCGTTGCGATTTTTGATTGGCAATCGCAGCTGTTACAAATAATTTACCAAATTGTAATTGGGTTTTAATTCCAAATAAATTTTGAGTACTAGGAATTAATGTACTTCTTGAAATAAAATTAATATTCCCTGCTTCAATCGATTTAATGATCTCATCTTTTTTCCCTGTATAATTTAATTTGATTTGATTATCAAAACCTAAATTGGATAGCGTATTTAAATTAATTGGAAATTTTAATTTATCTCCTATACTGGCATTCAAACTAAAATTAGTATTGGCATCAAAATCGAAACCACCATTTTTTCGAGCACGTTCAGGCAATGTTGGGTTTTTTACATATTGCCCTTGATATCCTGCCTTAATATTAATTTCACCAACGGGTTGAATATCAATTTTTAAATTTGAACCTGTCTTGCCAAACAATCTATCAAAAAAACTATCAAACACTTTTGATTTTGGTCGTGAAATTTTTCGATTCAACACTCCAATAGCGTTGGCACGTTGTCTAAAATAGGATTGCTCGTCCTTTGCTGTTTTTAATTTCCAAAATTCATCAAAACTTAAAGTAGCAATTGGCTTTTGATACCCACTACCAATCATATCTGTAAGTAAATACCTTTTAGATACTGCATCGTATTCAACTTTACGTTTAATAATGCTTGTATCCCTTAAATCATATGGATTATTACTGGGTTGGGACAAAAAGTCGCCACGTTTATCTTGAATGGGATAGCGTAAATCAGTAGTAAAAGCATACACCGTTGTATCTTTTTTTATCGCAATACTGTCTTTTTTTTTATTCGTCGAATCTTTCACGTCCTTGGTTAAATCAATTTTAATTTGCGCATTCAATTGGCAATTCGCCAAAAGCATTGACGCTAACAATAAAAATGATTTTAAAATACGCAATGAATGGAAATTAAATGATTAGCAATTTTTGAGTGCCGCCTTAATAAGCACTTCTAAGCTTACATCTGCCCCATCCGATTGAATTGTTTTTTCGACTGCTTTTTCAGCAACTGCTTTCTGAATTCCTAATGAAATCAAAGCCTGAATGGCATCTTGCTGAGGGGATGATTTAACAAAGGAACCATTGCCCCCTAATTGGTGTGTGTTTAATGGTATTTTTGAAAGCTTATCTCTTAACTCAAGCACTAATCTTTCGGCCGATTTTTTACCAATTCCTTTTATTTGTTCTAACAATCGAGCATCTCCATTCACAATGGCTCTAATAATTTCCTCTGGTTGCATACCCGACAACATCATTCGAGCTGTGCTTGCGCCAACACCTGATACACTAATCAAATGCAAGAATAAATCCTTTTCGGTTTGGGCATGAAAGCCAAATAAAACCTGCGAATTTTCGGTAATATGCAAATAGGTATACAGTAAGCCTTTTTCCTTTTTGGAAATGGCCTCATAGGTATTTAAACTAATATTTACCTCATATCCTACTCCCCCCACATCAACGATTAATTTTGCCGGAGTGAGTTGGACAAAATTCCCTTGTAAAAATGCGATCATAATGTGCTCAAAAATAATACTTAAGCAACGAAAAATGGGCATTTCGACCCATTCTTGCGCATTTTTTAAGATATTTGTATACTAAAATATTAAAACGAGTATGACTATGACGAAGAAAGCGGCCATTACAGCGGTTGGGGGATATGTTCCAGAGACTAAATTGACCAATTTTGACCTTGAAAAAATGGTCGACACCAATGATGAGTGGATTCGGTCTAGAACGGGAATATCTGAACGAAGAATATTAAGGGAACCTGGTAAAGCCAGTTCGGATATGGCAGTAAAAGCCATTGAGGAAATATTGAAGAAAAAACAATTAGATCCCTTAGAAATTGAATGTATCATATGTGCCACCGTGACGCCTGATATGGTATTTCCATCTACTGCAAATATCATTGGAGATAAGATTGGAGCAAAAAATGCTTTTGGATTTGATTTGTCAGCAGCATGCAGTGGATTTTTATTTGCACTTTCCACAGGCGCCAGTTTTATTGAAAGTGGTAGGTATAAAAAAATTTTAGTGGTAGGGGTAGATAAAATGAGTTCGATTATTGATTATACCGATCGAGCAACTTGCATCATTTTCGGAGATGGCGCAGGGGCTGTCTTATTAGAACCAAGTATGGACGAAAATGGATTACAGGATTCTATTTTAAAAAGTGATGGAAGTGGTCGTGATTATTTAAATATTAAAGCAGGTGGAAGTTTAAAACCCGCAAGTATTGAAACTGTCATGGCTAAGGAACACTATGCATTTCAGGACGGACAACCGGTTTTTAAATTTGCAGTAAAAGGAATGGCAGATGTAAGTGCCGAGCTTTTAGAAAAAAATAATTTAACTGGGGATGATATTGCTTGGTTAGTGCCGCATCAAGCCAACTTAAGAATCATTGATGCTACTGCTAACAGAATGGGGTTACCCATGGAAAAAGTGATGATCAATATTCAAAAATATGGTAACACCACAGCTGCCACTATCCCATTGTGTTTATGGGATTGGGAAAGCCAATTAAAAAAAGGAGACAACTTAGTATTGGCAGCATTTGGTGGCGGATTCACCTGGGGTGCTACTTGGATTAAATGGGCCTATTAAACATCCAAACAATTGGCTGATAAATAAGTATATTTAGAGGGCGATAAAAAGACATTATGAAAAAAAAGAATTTTAAAGGTATTAGTACAGTCACTTTGCACACCGCAAGTACTGAAAATAATAACTTTTCACATACCACACCCATTTATGCCACATCTACCTTCACTTTTGATTCAACCGACGAAGGCATGGAGCGATTTAAAGGAGAAGACAAAACTAGAATTTATACACGTTGGGGTAATCCCACTTTTACAGCAGCGCAGGATGTCATTGCTGCACTAGAAGCATTTGGATTAAAAAATGAAAAAGGTGAGCAACTTGAATTAAAAGCATTGTTACACTCAAGTGGTCAAGCCGCTATGAGTACTTTATTTTTTAGCACGCTAAGCGCAGGCGATACTTTACTTTCCCATTATTCCTTATATGGTGGAACACAGGAATTGATGCAAAAATTATTATTAGAAGCTGGAATTAAATGTATTTTGATAGATGTGCGAGATGCTACTTTACTTGAAAAAACAATTAAAGAAAATGCAAATATAAAACTCATACATCTTGAAACCCCTGCTAATCCTACCTTACAGTGCGTTGACATTGAGGCTATTTGCAAAACGGCACATGCGCATGGTATCAGAGTATCTGTGGATAATACCGTGGCAACACCTTACTTACAACAACCCTTTGCCTTAGGCGCTGATTTTGTATTTCATTCAGCAACTAAATTTTTGAATGGACATGGATCTGCATTGCATGGTGTACTACTTGGCAAGGATTTAGAATTTATGAAAACTAAGGTTTGGAAGTGGCATGTATTGTTAGGAGGTAATAGCAATGCATTTGACGCTTATTTATTAATACAAGGAATGAAAACATTGGAGATAAGGATGGACAGGCATTGTAGTAATACTCAAAAAGTGGCGCAATTTTTAGACCAACATCCATCCATTGAAAAAGTGAATTTTACAGGATTATCTTCGCATCCAGATCATGCCATTGCTTCCAAACAAATGAAACAACACGCCCCTTTAATAAGTTTTGAATTGAAAGGTGGCATAGAGGCTGGTAAAAAATTTATTGACGCTTTAGAAGTATGCACAAGAGCTGTATCACTTGGAACAGTGGATACCTTAGTATCCCATCCAGCAACCATGACCCATTATGGCATACCAAAAGAAGAACGCATAAAATATGGTATTACAGATGGATTAATAAGAATGAGTGTTGGCATTGAAAATTACGAAGACCTAGAAGCTGATTTAACACAAGCCCTAGCAAAAATATAGGCGCTCCAAAAATATATTAGAATGGATATTATCATACGCCGGGCTTTACAATCTGATTGCCCAAGATTATTAGAACTTATTCAGGAACTAGCAGTATACGAAAAAGCGCCAGAAGAAGTCACCGTAACTTTAGAACACTTTTCCGAAAGTGGTTTTGGCCAAAACCCTGTATGGTGGGGCTTTGTAGCAGAAGTGCAAGGCGTAGTGGTGGGTATGGCATTGTATTATGTTAGATACTCTACTTGGAAGGGGCAAAGAATGTATTTAGAGGATATATTAGTAACACAGGAAATGCGAGGCAAAAAAATAGGAAGTTTATTATTTGATGCATTAATAAAAGAAGCCAAGGAGAAAAAATTTACAGGATTAAATTGGCAAGTATTAGAATGGAATGAACCAGCTATTAATTTTTATAAAAAATATAATGCCAGTTTTGATCCTGAATGGCATAATGGAAGCATTGTATTTTAAGCGCTAATCAAAGATGGTTCTAAAATTTTTATTGAGTCTTTTTCCTATTAAGGTTGAAAATGAAATTTCAAAAGCAGAAGGTCTTAATTGAGTTTTAGAGAATTCAGCATTATATACATCATAACTAACACCAAATTTATAATTATTTGTCAAAATTGAAGCAGATGGTATAATGGCATTATTAAGTCTATAAAAACAACCTAAATACAATCTATTTGAATTAAGATAATAACTACCAAATGGCAAGCCAACAAATCCTCCTAATAAAATTTCAGATATATTATTTCTAGTGTTAAAAGAGGTGTGAAGAGCTAGTGTTTTTTTATTCAAAAATTCTTTTTCGTAATTTGTAAAAATATAAGTTTTAAATTTTTTATACTCGTTATTTGTGATGAGTTTTGAAAGCTCAGGTTTAATATAAAAAAATGCACTTCCTCCTATTTCAAAAATGTTATTACTTTTTCTAATGGCATATTTAATACCTGTATTTGCTAGAATATTATTAGCTTTTTGGTTAAGGTATTGGAGACTGATTGACTGAGAATTGTTGATAAACTCGCCGTCCGAAAACTGGTCATTGAAATTTAATTTATCAAACTGTAAATTAGCTTGAGAAAAAGTTCCGCCTAATCCAATAGATAAATTTTTATTTAGATCTTCATCTAAAAAAATATGAGTTGAAATATTAAAAGATACATGATTAACCTGCAAAGCGCCACCCATAACTTGGTCTGAGATTACATTGACACCTACTCCAATATAATTATAAGATCCCTCTATAATATTATCGATATGGGTATCCCAGCCAATAAAAACGGTTTTAGCCAAACTATTACCCATTAAATTTTGTGACCTTATATTTGACTGCACTCTATTTTGAAATAAACCATCACCAACTGAGGCAGGATTTAGGAATTGCGACAAAGAAAATGCCTGAGAGAAAGAAGGCTCTTGAGCATAGACATCTCTAGCGAGAGTACTTATAATTAATAATATTAAAATTCTTTTATTCAAAATGAAATTATTTTAAAAGTAAAAATTGACCTGATTTTTTTTCAACTTTAATTTTTCCTAGCCCTGTATATTCTGCAACCCAAACATAAACATCAGAAACTTGAATAGTTCCATTTACTTTGCCATCCCAATTAACCATACTTGGATCAACATTTGAAACTTCATATACTAGTTGCCCCATTCTATTAAATATTTTAAAATAATTAACGGATTTAACAGCAAAATTAAAAGATGGTTTTATAACTCTATTCGTTATAAAATCCGCAGTGGGCATAAATGCATTAGGAAACTCAAATTTCATTGATAAAGGAATAATTTCTATATCAAATGGTAAACTAAGTTCAGAACGACAACCGTTTGCATCAATGACATAAAATGTGACAGCTGCTTTGCCTGGAGTAACTCCAACTACATTTAATAGGCTAGTGTTGCTTTTATTTGAACTAAGGTTAGCATCTGTATTCCAATAATAACGAAATGGCGGCGTTCCCAGGAAAACAAAAGCATTCAAATCCATTGAAGCGGTTTCCATCAATTTATTTGATTTTGCCTTAATATCTTCTGCAATAGGAAGCGGATTTACCTTTATACTAATACTAGCAATATTCTCACACCCATTTAAATCGATTCCCTTAACATAGTACTTGGCAGTATTTTTTGGAATGAACGCTTTTTTATCTATCACACCTAAATCCCAAGTATAAGTGCTGGCACCAGATCCATATAAAATTAATGTTTCGCCAAAACACAAAGCAGGGACATTTGAATTAGCTATAACATTTGGCAAAGCATTTATATTAATATTACCACTAGCTTTTATTAAACCACAACCTCCTGTTAAAGTTACAGTATAAGTAAAAATTCCCGATACCTTAGGTGAGCCACTAATGGTTAATACATTGCTAGCCCAATTATAAGTAACTCCAGCTGGCAAACCATCTATAATAGCGCCAGTTGCTCCAGTTGTTGCGTAGGTAATATTAGTGATAGTACTATATACGCATAGGGTTTGATTTATTGTACTTGCTAAAGAACTTAATTTAATAGTATTATCAGGAGTGACTTTTATTATTCCAGTCGTTGTAATGACCGAACATCCCCCAGTCAAAGTCACAATATAATTATATGTACCAGCAATAGTAGGTGTGCCACTTATTGTCAATACATCATTAACCCAATTATAAGTAACTCCTGCAGGCAAGCCGTCTATTTTTGCACCAGTAGCTACAGTTGTATTGTAAGTGATATTAGTTATTGCAGTATTGATACAGATAGTTTGATTTATTGTATTTGCTGCAGAACTTAATACAACTGTATTTATTTTCGAAATGATACTTCCTGTCTTAGTGATAATTCCACAACCCCCAGATAAGGTTATAATATAATTATATACCCCTGACACTGTTGGTGTACCACTTATTGTTAACACATTGCTAGTCCAATTATAAGTAACTCCAGCTGGCAAACCTGACACTGTTGCTCCAGTTGCTCCTGTTGTTGTGTAAGTGATATTTGTTATTCCGGTACTTATACATAATGCCTGACCATCTGTACCTATTGCAGAACTTAATGTAATTGTATTATCGGGAGTGACATTGATTACTCCAGTACTTGTAACTACCGAACATCCCCCAGTCAAAGTCACTAAATAGCTATAAGTACCTGACACTGTTGGCGTACCACTTATCGTTAATACATTACTAACCCAATTATAAGTCACCCCAGCTGGCAAACCTGACACTGTTGCTCCTGTTGCTCCTGTTGTATTATAAGTGATATTGGATATTGCTGTATTGATACATTTAGTTTGGTTTATTGTACTTAGTGCAGAACTTAATACCACTGTATTTATTTTCGAAATGATACTTCCTTTTTTAGTGATTACTCCACAACCCCCAGTTAGTGTTACAGTATAAGTATATACACCTGCCACTGTTGGCGAACCAGTTATTGTTAATACATTGGCAATCCATTTATAAGTAACGCCCGCTGGCAAGTCATCTACTCTAGCGCCAGTTGCTCCAGTAGTTGTGTAAGTGATACTTGTAATTGCAGTATTTATACATAATGACTGTGCGTCTGTACCTTCAGCAGAACTTAATGTAATTGTATTGTCAGGAATTACATTAATTAATCCAGTTGATGTAACTATTGAACAACCCCCTTGTAAAGTCACTGTATATAAAAAACTACCCGATTCACTAGGCCTTCCGTTTATTGTAAATACATTATTAGACCAAGTTTGGGTCATACCTATAGGCAAACCATCTACTTTTGCATTTGTCGCACCACTAGTTCTATATATAATATCAATGATGGGATTATTGATGCAAAGCTTTTGATTAGTAGTTCCTGGATTAGAAATTAAAGCAATGGTATTATCTGGATTCACATTTACAGTGGCAATGGCATTATCAGAAGCACACACCCCACTTGTTACAACTGCTTTATAATATTGTGATGCGGTATTACTTATGGAAGCGGCTGTTAAAGTAGCACTTGTTTGACCAACCATATCAGTATATGTACCACCAATACTAGTTGCACTCTGCCACTGTATCGTACCAACTGGATTAGTTAATGTAATTGCTGTTGGCGTTGTGTTAATACAAATTGTTTGTGTTAATGGACTTGGCGCACCGGCGTAAGATGTTGGACTTACTGTTACTAAAACTTCATTACTATAGTCAACAGTACAAACGCCACTTGTTACTTTTGCTCTATAATATTTTGTTGTGGTATTACTTATTGAAGCGGATGGTAAAATAGCACTTGTTTGACCTACAATTGGAGTAAACCCAGTACCTGAGGTTGAAGAACTCTCCCACTGTATGGTACCTGTATTACCAACTAATTTTATTGATGGTGCTGTAAAAGTCTTACATATTGTAGCATTACCTGATGTAATTGACGCAGTACCTCCCACTGAAGTTGGATTCACATTTACAGTGGCAATGGCATTATCAGAAGCACACACCCCACTTGTTACAACTGCTTTATAATATTGTGATGGTTGCTGTATTACTTATGGAACCTACCGGCAAAGTAGCACTTGTCTGACCAACCATATCAGTATAAGTTCCTCCAATAGTAGTTGAAACCTGCCACTGTATCGTACCAACTGGATTAGTTAATGTAATTGCTGTTGGCGTTGTGTTAAAACAAATTGTTTGTGGTGATAAATTTTGAGTACTAGCCTTCGATGTTGGATCTACTGTTACTAAAATTTCATTACTATAATCCTCCGTACAAACGCCACTTGTTACTTTTGCTCTATAATATTTTGTTGTGGTATTACTTATTGAAGCGGATGGTAAAATAGCACTTGTTTGACCAGCAATATCAGCATACGCGCCACCTGCACTTGTTGCACTCTGCCACTGTATGGTACCTGTATTACCAACTAATTTTATTGATGGTGCTGTAAAAGTCTTACATATCGTAGCATTACCTGATGTAATTGACGCAGTACCTCCCACTGAAGTTGGATTCACATTTACAGCGACAGTGACATTATCAGAAGCACACACACCACTTGTTACAACTGCTTTATAATACTGTGTTGCTGTATTACTTATGGAACCTACCGGCAAAGTAGCACTTGTCTGACCAACCATATCAGTATAAGTTCCTCCAATAGTAGTTGAAACCTGCCACTGTATCGTACCAACTGGATTAGTTAATGTAATTGCTGTTGGCGTT
>JAPLEJ010000015.1 GCA_026391435.1 Bacteroidota bacterium | reverse complement strand
ACTTTTACTACCAGCGGCAGTAATAACAATGATGATGGTAGCTATTCCAAACATGGATACTGATGGCATTAATTTATCAAGCCAAGTGGTTTTCCCTTTGATATATCTATTGAATAATAATCCTAAAGTAATGGGCACAATCACTATTTGTAAGATATGAATAAACATATCCGTTGCTTTGATTTCAATAAATTGTCCTCCTAAAACTTTCATTAAAAAAGGAGTTAAAAAAGTAGCAAGGATGGTACTTACACTCGTAAGGGTAACCGATAATGCTAAATTGGCTTTTGCCAAATAGGACATCACATTGGAGGCGAGTCCACATGGCATGGAACCTATCAATACAATTCCGGCTGCAATTTCGGGTTCGAAATGAAACAACTTAGCTAAAGCGAAACCCATTAAAGGCATAAATGTAAAGTGACCTGCGAGTCCAATGATGACTGCCTTTGGTTGTTCGGCTACTCTCTTGAAATCCTTTAATCCAATTTCGGTTCCCATTCCAAACATAATAATTTGGATCAATGGCGTAATTAAGCCCTTTAATTTAAAATCGCCTACTTTTAAAAAATACTGAGGATAATTCAAAGTGATACATACACATGCAAGTATCACCATGGTGAAACTTAGTCCTTGGAGCGTTTCGGTTCCTTTAACTCCTAAGCTTAAGGATAAAAATCCTAATGATACAATCAATCCTAAATAATCAGTGATGTGTAAAAGGTATAAAATACCTGATAACGCAAATAATATTAAGGAAATAACTAAAAATGGTTTGTAATTTTTCATTTGATATTTTAATTAAGTGTGCTTACCAAGTTCTTTTTTCTAAAAACTTTTCGAGCGCTTCTTTTGTAATAACGGGTTCATTGGGGTGTGCACTAATCCAATTTAAAAAGGAAGTTTTTATTTCTTCTGTCCATTGGTTGTCAATTTGACCCGCATTGTATTTGCCAGATTTTAAAACATCTTTTGAAAAGCGGTCCCTTACAGAAATGAATTCCGAAGTAGCAACTACTTTTTCAGCCATATGTGCTGGGATAAATAAGACGCCTTCTCTTTCGGATAATACTAAATCACCTGGCATCACAATGGCAGCACCAATTCGAATAGGACCATTCAACCCAATGAGTACTACTTCCTCTAAAAAGGAGGGATGGAAATCCCTTACATAAGCATTAAAACCTTTGATTTGTTCTAATCCTGACAAGTCTCTAGCAGAACCATCAAAGATGACACCATTACCTGTTTTATTAAAAATAGATGTACTTAAGTTATCGCCTACTAAAGTGCCTTGTGCAATTTTCCCAAATGATTCGGCGACATACACATCTCCTTTTTGAAGAATTTCAATAGGCCAAGCATTGGTATTCCCTTTTCGTCCTTCTTTTTTACCACGCTCTTTAATAAGCGCTTCAATATCGGGTCGAGTAGGGCTGTACTTGGCTGTGACAGCTCTTCCTACTACAGGAACATTGTCATGAACCATTTTCCAATTCCCTTCAAATTGATTGTTGTATCCTTCATTATGTAAAACCTGCCAAGCTTCCTCAATGCCAATTTTTTTAGCACGAGCAATTAAGGCATCGCTAATTTTAGGGCGACCATCCTCAAATCTTTCGCCTTTCCATTGTGATGTTAAATATTCTAATTCCGTTTTAGGAAATAATTGAGCTTGGACAAAATAAAAACAACTTGACAACAATAAAAGCAATCCTATTTTTTTCATATTTATTTTTAATTTAAACCTTAGCACCTTCTAATACTTCTTTTAATCTTTTAGCAACAATTTTATCTTCCCCTTCTTGTAAAGACCATGCAGTAATGCCAATATTATCTTTGCCACCAACTACTTCAATGGAAGGATTGCCAGTGCGTAACTCAAGTTTCAGGGCTTCGCCAGTTTTGCTAATTTTACTATAATCAAAAGTAATATTCAATGTAGGAGTCACATTACCTAACACTGGTGTTGTAACAGTAGTGCTTACGCCAGGAACAGACATCGCCGCTGCTTGTATTTTTTTGATTCTTTCTAAAAATACAAGTGCTTCAGCATCATGATCAATTTTTACAAATTCCTCAACTGCAACCAGCATTCCTAAGATTTCTTCTTTGTTTACTTTCATTCCACGACCAATAGTTTCGCCGCGAGGGGGCATGGATAGTCGAGCTGCTTTAATTAAATCTTTTTTGCCCATTAACAAGCCCGCACTTTGTGGTCCTCTTAATGCTTTACCGCCCGAAATGGCAACAAAATCAAAACCCATTTCATTAAAGCGCCATAAGTTACTCACGGGTGGCACATCCGCTGCAATATCAATAGTGGTGGGAATGCCATATTGCTTTCCAATAGCGACCCACTCTTCATGTTGAATTTTACCTTTGTCAGATTGTACATGAAGAAAATGCATAGCTGCTGTATTTTTATTGATTGCATTTTTTAATTCTTCAACAGTTTCAATCATAATCACTTTTACACCCGTATTGGTTAATGCTTGATTATATCCAATGGCATGTGCTTTTTGACAGATCACTTCTGTTTTCATTCCAGTACCTTCTAATTTAGGAAGTTGCTTTACTTTAACAGGATCTAATCCAGTTAAAATTCCTGCCATTCCTAAAGTTAATGCTGCAAATGCGCCGCTTGTTACCACCACTGATTCTGCTTTGGTAATCTCAGCCAATCTTTCGCCCACTTTATCTTGTATTTCATCTAGCATACAAAATTTATGGGAGGCTTGTCTGATTGCTTCTACTGTGGCTGGACGCATCAATGTGGCAGTCATTGCAGTATAGGTTCCAGCTGCATTAATAAAAGTGCGTACACCCAATTCAGCAAACAAATCACGACCTGCAGCTACAGCTATAGGAGTAGCATTCGCACTTGTGATTCCACCAACAATGGAGGCACCTGCAAGTGGGGTGATTGAAATATATTTTAAGAGGTCTCTGCGTTTCATGTTATTTAATTTAATATTTTATTTAATGATCAATCCAAAATTTAGTTTGCAATAGCAATACAATCCATCTCAACCAATGAATTACCAGGTACACCACCATAAGTAGCTACTGTTGTTCTAACTGGAGGATTTGGGCCAAAACGACCTTTAAATACTTCGTTCATTTGTTTATAGTCGCCTAAGTCTGCTAAGTATACATTTACTTTCAACACTTTTTCCATAGAAGATCCAGCTTTGATTAATTCCTTTTCCAACTCCTTTAAAACATGATCTGTATGTGCTTTAATATCTCCTTCAAAGTGCGCACCTTTTCCTGCTACAAAAACCATTCCTGCAAATTTGGTAGCGCCTGAAAAAAGTGGGATGTCTTGTTCAGTAGTTACGTTAAATACTTCTTTTCCTGATGCGTCAACTGAGGATTGAGTAGTGGAGGCGTTGGCTGCAATACTAGCAGTCGAAATACCAAGGAAGCCGGCAAACATTTTTTTAAAGATGGAGCGGCGATTTTGAGTTTTCATTTTTTTATTTTTTATTTATTTAAGTTCGACAATCATTTCAATTTCTACTGAGATATTATTAGGTAAAGCGGCTACGCCTAAGGCCGATCTTGCATGCTTTCCTCTTTCGCCAAAAACTTCTACCATTAAATTTGAAAATCCATTAATGACTTGTGGCTGTTGTACAAATGTGGGTTCCGAGTTCACTAAGCCCAATACTTTTACAATTCGTTTTACTTTATTTAAATCACCTAAATAGGCTTTCATGGTGGATATCATAGAAATGCCAGTCAGTCTTGCTGCTGCTTGACCTTCCTCAATGGTCACATCCTTTCCTAAATGGCCATACATTTGTCCACCTCCTGGTTTATCTGGACCATGACCTGATAAGTAAAGTAGTTTTCCTACTTGTACTTGCTTTACGTAGTTGGCGATAGGAGGGACTACTGGAATTAAAGTAATATTTGATTTTTTTAATCTTTCTTCAGGATTCACTTCCATGGGCTCATTAGAGAATACCAAACAAACCGGTGTTTTGATATTCATGTTTTGGTAAGTGTCTGTTAATTTTCCTGTCGCATCATCAAAGGAAAAAATTTGTACTTTATCATCAGTTTGGCTTGCTACAAAAACAAAATTTCCTAAAGGTGCAAAACTAAAATTGCGTGGTTTTTTTGCTACCGGTTGGTGATACGATTTAGTAAGTAAACCATCGGCGCTAATTTTAAAAATGGTCAATTCATCGCTAGTTACCCTGTTGGTGGAAATAAGCCATTTGCCACTTGGAGAGATATGAATGTCGCCACTTCCTTTGGGATCCTTAGTGCTGCTGGTGTCGGCAATAATGGTTTGAACTTTATTGAATTTATTATCCTCAATTGAAAAAACATCTACAGTGCCCGACATTTCGCTAATTAAATAACCATGTTTCCCTGTGGCATCAAATACGAAATGTCTTGGTCCATTTCCTGCAGTAATGGAAATGGCAGTATATTTTTCATCCACTAAGCCATCTGCATAAATTTTGTGTTGGTAAATTTTATCGCTGCCTAAATCAGTCACTAACAAATAAGAATGATCGTTACTTAGTACCACATTATGCGCATGTGAAGCTTCTTGCCTCGATTTAAGAATACTTGACCCATTGTATTTAATTTCCTGAGCAATTGGAAGCAAGGCGCCATCCATTGTTTTAAATACGCTTAAACTGCCTGAGTTATAATTAGCTGTATAAACAGTTTTACTTTCGGGACGGTAAGTTATAAAGCAAGGGCCTGATCCTTTTATAAATGAGTTATTAATTTTTTCAAATTCATTATTACTGTTTAATTGATAAGAAGTGACAGAAGAAGGTTCTTTAGAAGCTTCTGTTACGGCATACATTAATTTGCCTTCGTTGGCTAAAGTTAAGTAGGAGGCATTTTGATTTTCCTTTGTATATAACAAAGTAGGTTTTCCAGTGACAGCATTTACAGAGTAAACTTCAATTCCTGGATTTCCTTTTTGCGTATAAGACCCTACAATCAATTGATATTGATTGGTGTCGGCAGGAAAAAAGGAAGCCAAATGGCTAAACAATAAGGTGGCAATAAAATTCATGATAGTGCGATTATATTTTGAAACAAAAATTAATGAATAAATCGCATATTTTGTAATTGCTTAGCTATATTTTATGCACTTTTTTTAAATAAATTAAAATGGAATGCCCTAAAGTTTCCCTATTTTAGTGTAATAGACATGTAAATTTTTTTTATATATGTCGTTTTGCTATTTAAAATTGTTTGCTAAATTTAATTTACAAATAGGGGGTTGGTTATCATTTTTTAAAAAATAATTATATGAAAAAACTGTATTATTTATTACTTGTTTCATTAGTAAGCTGCTTACAACTTCAAGCGCAAAATTCGGCATTTCTTTACGATATACTCGTTAAAGGCGGCCGTGTCATTGATGCTAAAAATGGCATTGATGGCGTTATCGATATCGCTATCAAAGAAGGTAAAATTTTTAAAGTAGATAAAAATTTAAATGCTAAAGATGCAAAACAAGTGGTAGACGCAACAGGCCTAATAGTTACGCCTGGTTTGATTGATTTACATGCACATGTGTTTGCGGGTACACAAGGCGATCATTATTTAAGTGATGGGTTAAGTGCATTAATGCCGGATGGTTATACATTTAGAGTCGGATTAACAACGGTAGTGGATTGTGGTGGCGCAGGGTGGAAAAGTTTTGCCACTTTCAAAAAAAATGTCATTGACGTTTCTCAAACAAGGGTACTTTCTTTTTTAAATATTGTGGGTGAAGGAATGCGCGGAGGAAATTATGAGCAAGATTTAGCAGAGATGAATCCTAAGTTTGCTGCTAGTGCTGCAAAGCAATACAAGGATTATATTGTAGGATTTAAATTAGCGCATTTTAATGGTGAAGATTGGACGCCCACGGATAGAGTAGTAGAAGCTGGAAATTTAGCAGGACTGCCTGTGATTATTGATTTTGGCGGGTCTAAACCCAATTTGCCTATACAAGATTTATTTTTCAAGCATCTAAGACCAGGTGATATTTACACGCATGCTTATGCAGCATTGGGTGGTGCTAGAGAGGAAATTGTAGATGCACAAACAAATACTTTAAAGCCTTTTGTTTTAGAAGCACAAAAAAGAGGAATTATTTTTGATGTTGGTTATGGCGGAGCAAGTTTTAATTATTCTCAAGCAATTCCTGCTTTAAAAGCGGGTTTATATCCTAATACCATTAGTACTGATTTACATACGGGAAGCATGAACACTTCAATGAAAGATGAATTAAGTGTCATGTCTAAATTTGTGAATATGGGCATGTCATTAGCCGAAGTAATTAAAGCAAGTACATGGACTCCAGCGCAAGTAATTAATAGACCGCTTCTTGGTAATTTATCGGTTGGATCCGAAGCAGATATTGCTGTACTCAATATTAGAAAAGGAAACTTTGGTTTTTATGATAAAACGGGATTCAAATTAAAAGGCACTGAAAAATTTGAATGTGAAGTAACCATCAAGGGCGGCAAAGTCGTTTATGATTTAAACGGACTTGCCAACCCCATCTATGTAAAATAAATTTATTCTTTTTTCAATCCCAGAAGTTGCATTTGTTTCATCTTGATTAATCTTAATCTTTGACGAACAATTGCAACTTCTGTTTTGCTTACAGAATCTGCCTTGTTTCCAAAATTGTGTCTTATATAACTTAGAATATTAGCAATTTCTATATCTGGTAATTGTGAAAATTTTGGCATCATGCCGGCAAAAGGTTGACCGTTAATTTTAATAGGACCTTCTAAGCCTCTAAGTAATACGGCAATTAAAGTATCCTTATTCCCTTTCACCCAATCAGATCCTGCAAGAGAGGGGAATCGATTACCATCTCCCTGTCCGTCTTTTTGGTGACAGGCACGACAGTTGGTTTGATATAGTTTTTCACCACCAATACTTACTTTACCTCTTTCTAAATTATCTAAAATGGGATCTGGATTTTTAACATGCGTTCTGTTTTCTCTTTCTACCATCTTTGCTAAATTCTTTTGGGTAAATTCTTCTTTTTTACCTGTGAATTTTACGCGCCAAATTTTTCCTTTTTCTGATTCTGAAATGTACAAGGATCCATCAGGGCCCTGTGCCAATCCCATAGGGCGGTATTTAGAATCTTTTGTATTTACTAAAGTGTCTTTTCCTGTAAATCCATCAGCGAATACTTCCCATTTTTGGGGTTGACCATTTACAAATGGGACAAAGGCTACAATATATCCAGCTTGCGGATAAGGGGCACGAATAGTAGATCCATGAAATGCAATAAATGCTCCATTTTTATAACGTGCTGGGAATTGATCTCCAGTATAAAATAATAAATCATTGGGTGCGTAGTGGCCTGGAAATCCAACTATGGGTGTTTCGATGGCAGTATCTGTATTTTCGATCATTCCATTTCCACCATATTCAGCATTACGCATTACTTTACCTTTTAGTTGGTCAAAGTAATAATAAGGCCAACCTGCATTTGCGCCTGGTTTTAATTTATAAAATGCTTCAGATGGTAATAAAGCACTTTGCCATTCATTATAATATTGAGGCCAAGTATTGACTAATCCATCTCTGCCATGTCCTACGCAGTACAATGTATTATCTTGTGTGTTCCAGGTCATGGCTACTAAACTTCTTAAACCGGTAGCTACTTTTATACCATCTCTTGTTCTAAATTGATTTAATTTATTTTCATCAAACATCCACACGCCACCATTGGAATCCAAGATAGGACAGGGGTTCATGCCAGGTGAGCCTGGTAATCTATTTTCAACTTGACATGCATCGGAGGGAGCGCCAAAGGGGACAAAAATATGTCCTTTGCCATCAAATGCTAAAGGCTTTCCATCGTGTTCTCTACGTTGACCACTATCAATAACAATAAATTCCGGTGGCCCTTGCGGCACCATAAATTTGCTGTCTAGTTTATAACGATATACTAACATTTCGGAACTAGTATATAAATACCCATTATGTATACGCATACTAGTAGCGTAAGATCCTTCTCTTTTTATTGGGCCAAAATTTTTAATAATATCTGCACGGCCATCTTTATTTTCATCTCTTAAAACATAATTCATTCCTCCTTCAATAAATCGATTTCCCTTCACATACACATCGCCATTATCGTTTACTGCAATATGTCTTGCCTTGCCTGGAAGACTATCAACCACGACCACTGCTTCAAAACCATCAGGCATTATTAAGCCTCCGTTTTTTTCACTCATAAAGTTCACACAACTCGTTAAAAATAAACTCATTGTGGCCATTAATACAATGGGGGATTTTTTTATTCGCATAAATATTTTTTTTAATATTCTTTTATTACTTAGTAAATCTAAGAAATATGTTCATTCAACTATTGTGTATTTTATACAATTTCAATTAAATTAGGTGCATAATTTTCGGGTAATTATATATTGAAATTGATGTATATTCATTTTTGATTATTCATTTTATGAATTTAAATGTAAATCATATTGATGTTGAACTTTTAAATCGTTTGCGTGAAAATGATACGCAAGCGTTTGAAATAATATATAAGAAATACTGGAAAAACCTATATATGACGGCCTTCTCCATCTTAAAGGATAGACAAGCATCCGAAGATATCATTCAAGATTTATTTATTCAATTGTGGAACAAACGGAGCACTATTTTAGTAACGGTCTCCTTGAATGCATATTTAACTGCTTCCATTAAACATGAAGTTTTTAGAGTCATTCGAAACAGAATTGCCGATATGGATATGCCCGAGGCGCTTCAAGCAGATAAATCATATAATGCACAGGAGCTGATTGAATACAAGGAATTTTTAGCTCATACACAACACCTTATATCTCAATTATCTGTGAAATGCCAAGCCATATTTGTACTAAGTAGGGAGGACCAATTTTCACATAAAGAAATTGCTGAACAACTCAAAATATCTTCAAAAACCGTTGAGAATCACATTGGTAAGGCATTAGGGGTTTTAAAAAACAGCCTTTAATTTCTTTTTTTTCAATTTTTTTTACTTTGAACTAGGGGATACCCCCTTTTTTTTACTCTTAGAATGTAGAAAAACTATATTTTGGATAAAAAATCAATTCTTATAATATTAGATAGGTACTTAAAAAACCAATCTAATGCAAAGGAAAAGCAAAAATTAGATGAATTTTTTGAGGAAAATTCTAATGACATTAAAGCTTCCAAGTCTATTGAAAATATAGACAAATTAGAGGATAAAATTTTCAATTATATCCAATTTGGCATTAAGGAGCAGGTGAAAAACGAAACTAAGCTTCGCCGCATTCCTTATCTACAAATTGCCGCCTCTATTTTGCTATTATTTTTGTTTTCAACTGCAGTCTATTTTTACCGTAGTTCATTAGCAAGTAGATCCAATTTGCCAGAAGCCATTGCATCAGTTAATATAGAAGACAAACAGCCAGCAAAAAACATTGCCATTTTAACTTTAGGCAATAATTCAAAAATTATTTTAGATGAAGCTTCGTATGGTGAGATTGCCCAAGAGAGTGGTGTCAGTATTATGAAAACCGAAAAAGGGGAGTTGGTTTACAAAATAAAAAATACAGATAAGTTATTACCCAATGATTTAAATAAGTATAATATCATCTCAACGCCCATGGGCGGAAAATTTAAAGTCATTTTACCAGATGGTAGTTTGGTGGTATTAAATGCAGCCTCTACGCTTAAGTATCCTGTTCATTTTGATGAAAAATTGAGAAAAGTTTCATTTACAGGAGAAGCCTATTTCGAGATTGCAAAAAAAGTAGATGCTCATAAGCAACGTATTCCTTTCTATGTTTATTCTAATAATCAAATTGTAGAAGTATTAGGCACTCATTTTAATATTAATTCCTATGATAATGAAGAGTATAGCAAAACGACTTTATTAGAAGGCTCAGTAAAAATCATCAACGAGAAATCAAATTCAAACGCAAAAATTTTACAACCAGGTCAACAAGCAGTCATCAAAAAAGGGGATGTAGTTACGAAAATTTTAGTAGCGGATCAAGGGCAAGCCATTGCTTGGAAAGAAGGTTATTTCTTATTTAAAAATACCAATATTAAGGATGTAGTGAATGAGCTTGAAAGATGGTATAATGTTGAAATTGAATATAATGACGATATGGAATCTGAAAATATTACTGGTTATATTTCTAGGAATGTAAAAATTTCTAGTGTATTAAAAATGTTACAATTGAGTGGAATTGTAAACTATGAAATAAATGGAAGTAAAATAATTATCAAAGGCTCATAAAAATATAAATCTCCATCAAATGAAAAAAGTCCTACTACATGCATTAAAGAATTGGGGGCACCAGTTGTTTAATGAAGTTGCTGAAGCGATTAACTTACAACATTCAAAATTTTTGTTGAAAGTGTCTGCTCTAGCATTTTTTATTCTCGTCACGGCCACTGTTAGGGCACAGGCCGAAAATATAAATCAGTTTGTTACTTTGAATGAAACCAATTCAAGTATTGAAAAAATTATCATTGAAATAAGATCTCAGACGGGATATGATTTCTTATACAATGCTAGGTTAATGAAAGATACTAAGCCGGTAACGATCATTGCGAAAAATGAGTATTTCAAAAAAGTGTTAGAGGAAGCCTTGAAAGATCAGCCCATCACTTTTGCTATTATTGAAAATACCATCATATTAAAAAAGGCAGACAAGGAAAAAAAGAATGCGCTACTTTCTTTGATTACAACGATGACGCCTAATAATAATCAACCTACACCAGCAAGTACGCCAAGTTTGATGAAGGATGCTGCCGTTAATGCTGCGCACGTGGTAACAGGTAAGGTGCAAGATACAAAAGGAGAATCCTTGGCAGGAGTGAGTGTCACCATTAAGGGTACTCAAATTGGTACAACGACCGATGCTACTGGATCTTTTTCAATCAATATAACTGATGTAGAAGTATTAGTATTCTCATATGTTGGTTATGGCACACAAGAAATTAATGCGACAGGAAAAAATAATATTACAGTCAAACTAGCTGAAGTAAATGCTTCTCTAAGTGAAGTGGTCGTTACCGCATTTGGAGTGAGTAAATCTAAAAGAGGATTAGGTTATTCTGTGCAAGAAGTGGGAGGTAAAGATTTTACAGAAGGCCGTATGAATAACATTGCGAGTGCCTTATCAGGAAAAATTGCCGGTGTTGATGCCGTTCAATCCAATTCTGGTGCTGGTGGATCTAGTAGAGTTGTCATAAGAGGTAATACTTCTTTAAATGGTAATCAACAACCACTTTATGTAGTGGATGGGATGCCAATTGATAACCAAAATCGGGGTCCTGTTACTTCCTCAACTCAATTGAATGTAGATAGAGGAGATGGAATTTCAAGTATTAACCCTGATGATATCGCTTCTATCTCCGTTTTAAAAGGAGGTGCTGCTGCTGCCCTTTATGGTAGTCAAGCTGCAAACGGGGTAGTATTAATCACTACTAAAAAAGGAAATATTCAAAAAGGAATTGGAATAGAATTTACAACAGATATGAATCAAGGGACACCCTATATCTTTCCTAATTTCCAATACGAATATGGTCAAGGTAATGATGGGGTAAAACCAGCAACTGCAGCAGCTGCTTTAAGTTCTGGCCGTTTATCCTATGGAGCAAAAATGGATGGAACAAGTGTTATGCAATTTGATGGTGTAGCAAGACCTTATTCTCCTAATAATGTGAAACAAAATATTTTAAATTTCTATCAACCAAGTCAAAACATTTTAAATAGTATCTCATTAAGTACAGGAACTTCTAAATTATTAATGAGATTATCTTTAAGTGATTTACGCGCTCAAGATCAACAACCCAATTCTGAATTCTTCAGAAAAACGATTAACTTAAATGTGAGGGCTAAGATGGGGAAAAATGATTTCATTACAGTGGAGTCAAGTGTTCAATACAACGTCGTAAAAGGGGTGAATCGTCCCAATGTAGGATATGCTGAGTTAAATGCGGCATGGCCTGTCTACTTAGCAGCCAATGTGGTAGATGTGAGAAATATGAGAGGTAGTGATCCAACTCGTCCAGGTATTAATTCGGTAACAGGAAGAGAATTAGAATGGAATCCAGTACCTGCTGCGGTCAATCCATATTACTTAGCTTATCAAGTACACAATCAAGATGATCAACAAAGATTAATTGGAAGAACAAGTGTTCAAATTAATCTATTAAAAAACTTATTCATCAAAGGAACTGTAGCTAGAAACTCTATTTATTATACAGAATCGAACTATGTTCCAATGACAAGTGCTTTTACACCATTAGGATATTACCGATCAGGAAAAGAACAATCTGATAAAACTACTTTCCAAGCCATCATCAATTATAATGATAGATATTGGGGTGATCGTATTGGTTTGAATTTAATGGCAGGTGCCAATCAAGAAAAAAATACATATAGTAGTAATACTGCAAATGGTACACAATGGATTGTACCTAATTTATACAGCATCACCAATTTGGTTAATAGAGATTTAGCCAATTCGAGTTCACTTTCATTAGCAGGGATTGCATCTGATGGAACTAATTCAGTATTTAGTGAAGCGAATGTGGATTATAAGAATGTTTTCTTCTTAACCATGACCGCCAGAAATGATTGGTTTTCTGTATTGAATCCAGGATTTAATTCCATCTTGTATCCTTCCATTGGAGGTAGCTTTATTTTATCGGATGTGGTTAAAATGCCTAAATTTATTAATTATGCAAAATTAAGATCTTCATGGGCTGAGGTAGGAAGTGCCACTGTAAATGCAGGAAGCATCAACCAAATTTATACAATTAGTACTTTGAATGCATATGGCTTACCTATCTTAAGTAACCCTAATATTTTACCTAATCCAAATATCAGACCAATTACCGCAACTACTATTGAAGGTGGATTTGAGGTTAGAATGTTAGATAGTAGATTAGGAGTAGATGTAAACTATTATTCTCGTAGTACAAAAAATGACATATTATCTCCCCCCATTTCAAATGCAACAGGTTATACAGCTGGACCTCAAAACATGGGCTTAATCACCAATAAAGGTTGGGAGATTACATTAAGTGGAACACCTATTCGTAAAACCAACTTTACTTGGAATATTGGCTACAACTTTAGTTACAATGAAAGTAAAATTGTTGAATTGGCGGCAGGTATTGATGTGTTAACCATTGGTAATGCCATTGGAGGACCAAGCATTATTAATGCGGTAGGCTTACCTTACTCAACGATTCAGGCATATGTGATGAAAAAAGATGCCAATGGGGTTCAAATTTTTAATAAAGCAACGGGATATCAAGATAGAATTTTACAAAACATAGGCGTTGGTAATCCTCCCTATTTAATGGGATTGAGTAATACTTTTACCTACAAGAAATTTAGTATAACCATTGATATTGATTCTAAATTCGGTGCGGTGGGATATAGTAATTTGATGCAATATGCGACTCGATTTGGTTTAACACCAATAACATTACCAGGAAGGGATAATGGCCCAGCTGGTTTAACAGTAACAGGAGTTGATCAGACAGGAGCAGCTTTCTCTAAGCAATGGGCTCAAGTTGATTTAGACACTTACTATAATAATGTGGGAAGTGCTTATCCAGGTCAATTTGTTTACAGTACTGATTTCGTAAAATTAAGAAGAATGGTTATCAGATATAATCTTCCAGCAAATACACTTAAGTTTATGAAAGTTCAATCTGCATCTATTGGAATTACGGGTTTGAATTTAGCAATACTTTATCAAGATAAACGTGTTAAAGACGCGGGTATTGATCCTGAGATGCAACAAACTGTAGGTAATGCTCAAGGAAGTCAAGGGGTTGCAATGCCAACGACTCGTAATATTGGATTCACCTTGAATTTAAAATTCTAACCACAAAAATTTAAGAATATGAAAAATATATTTACCAAAATAACATATGCAACAGGACTTGTAGTTCTAATGTCCTTTATGCATTCTTGTAAGAAGGGTAGTTTAACGGATCTGAATGTTAATCCAGATGCGATTACTTATCTAGTTCCAGCCTACTCCTTTACTGCTGCTGCTTTAGGTAGTGTGCCAGGACAAAATTATACTGCTTTAGGTCAAGGATTGCAATACTTCTCGTCTTATAAGGAAGTACCTGCAGCAGGGGATAAGTTTTATAATTTTGGTGGAACAGGAGGCACTTTCGCTATTTACAATAACCAATGGAATCGCTTACTGCAATTAGAAAATAAATTAACAGCAGCTGATGATGTAAATAAAAAAGCTGCTTGTGAAATTTTACGAGTGTTGGCCTTTCATCAACAAACTGATTTATTAGGCGATATGCCATATAGTGACGCAATGAAAGGATTAGCCAATTTGAAACCAAAATACGATACTCAAAAAAGTATTTACTTAGCGATGCTAGGCGAATTGGATGCGGCTTTAAAATCAATGGATGCTACTAAATCAAATATATTTGGTAGTGCAGATCCTTATTTTAAAGGAGATGTCGTAAAATGGAAAAAATTCGGTTACACTTTGATGTTACGTTTAGGTATGCGTATGTCTGATGTAGAAACGGCTACTGCAAAAACTTGGGTTGAAAAAGCTGTAGCGGGTGGCGTAATGACAGATAATGCAGATATTGCTTACATTAAATATGCGAATGTTACAGGTCAATTTAATCCAAGAGTGACTTTTATGATTGATGGTAACTACGCAAGCCCAGGTGGGGATAATGTAGAAGGTGGAAAATGGGCTGCTACTTTTATCGATTATTTAAAATCAACCAATGATCCTAGATTACCTGTTGTATCGGTGGTTTGGGTTCCTTCTGGAACTTCTTATGTTGCGGACAATACGCCAGCTAAACAACGCGGAATGATAAGCGGAAGTATTAACACTAAACCTACTGATTTTGATAGCTATTCAGAACCTTCTTTATTATATTTAGATAAGGGTTCTCCTGTGATTACCATGGGGCCAGCGGAATGCTATTTACTATTAGCGGAGGCTGACTTAAAAGGTTATTCAGTTGGTATAACAGCGGCCGCCGCCTACGAGAAAGGTGTTCGGGCAGCCATGGCACAATGGGCATTGTGGCCAACAGTAGCGCCTCATTCAGGTACTATTCCTACTGCCACTGTAGACGCTTATTTAGCTGCAAATCCTTTTAATGCAGCTGGAACCAATGATGACAAATTAGAGCAAATTTCTACTCAAAAATGGGTATCTATGTTAGGAGATGATTACGAAGTGTATTCGAATTGGAGAAGAACTAAATATCCAGTGTTTAATTATGCTAATTGGAAGTCATCAAGTGGCGCTTTATCTTTTTATCCTGGAAATGTCACAGCAGGTAAAATGTGGAGAAGGTTTTCATTACCTTTAGATGAGCGAAACGTAAATCCAACCAATTATAATGAAGCCATTAAGCGACAAAATTTCAGTGAAGAAACGGTAGATTTATTACAAGGCAGAATGTGGTGGGATGTAGGGCCTAAAACAGGTCAAAAATAAGTATTAAGTTCTTTTAGAATTAGGAATAAATCAATCGTAAGGGGGTAAAAAAAGGGTTTAGTATTCACTAAATCCTTTTTTGCATTTTATTAAAATATAAAATTAAAAAATATGAAAAGAAGAGATTTATTAAAATTAGCAACGGTACTTCCTATTGGAACAGGCGTTGTATCAGGACTCATTCCTGTATCTGCTTTTGCAAAAGCAACTGTAGCTAAACGAGATATCTTAAAAGAATTAGGCATTCGCACTTTCGTGAATGCAGCTGGAACTTATACTGCCATGACGGCATCCTTAATGCATGATGAAGTAATTGAAACAATTAAGGAGGGGGCTAAGCAATTTGCAATGTTAGATGAAGTGCAAGACAGAGTGGGTGAAAAAATTGCAGAATTATGCCATGCCGAAGCAGCCACTGTAACAGCTGGATGTTGGAGCGCTTTAGTTTTAGGAATGGCGGGTGTGTTAACAGGCATGGATATGAAAAAAGTGGCTCAGTTGCCCGATGTAACTGGAATGAAAGCAGAAGTGATTGTACAAAAAGGACATAATATTGGATATGTACATGCTTTAACGAATACAGGTGCAACCATTGTTGAAATTGAAACTGTGCAAGAATTAGAAAAAGCCATTAGTGAAAAAACAGCGATGATGTGGTTTTTAAATTCGTATGCGCCTTCTGGAAAAATTCAACATGAAGAATGGGTAGCGATTGCTAAAAAACATAAAATACCTACTATGATTGATATGGCTGCAGATGTACCACCGGTTTCTAATTTATGGAAATACAATGATCTTGGTTTTGATTTAGTATGTGTATCAGGTGGTAAGGCCATCAGAGGTCCACAAAGTGCTGGTATATTAATGGGTCGTAAGGATTTAATAGCGGCTGCTCGATTAAGTGCACCTCCTCGCGGTGGAAATATTGGAAGAGGTATGAAAGTAAATAAAGAAGAGGTATTGGGTATGTATGTGGCGCTCGAAAAATACATTAATCAAGACCATGACGCAGAATGGAAAATGTGGGAAGGTAAAATTGATTCAATTGCAAAGTCGGTGTCTTCAATAACCGGCGTTACTACCGAAGTATCGGTGCCTCCAGTTGCCAATCATACCCCTTTGCTTTTTATTAAGTGGGATGAAACTAAAATTAAAACTACTAATAAAGATTTGATGTTAAAATTAAGAAATGGCAGTCCATCCATTGAAGTGATGGCCAATGGAACAGGCATCAATATCACCGTCTTTATGTTAAAGGAGGGCGAGGAAAAAATAGTAGCAAAAAGAGTAAGAGAAGAATTATTATCAGCAATGGCTTAATTTATAAAAAAATAATACAGATGAAAAAAATTATTATCGCGCTGGCTTGTATAGTCATGATTGTATTAAATACAAATGCACAAGCTTATCAAATTGTGATCAAAGGGGGGTTAGTCATTGATCCAAAAAACGGAATCAATGAAGTAATGGATATTGCCATTCAAGATGGTAAAATTGCAAGTGTTGCAAAAAATATTGATGCAGCGAATGCAAAACAAGTCATTAATGCAAAAGGATTAATTGTTGCGCCAGGATTGATTGATATACATGGCCATGTATTTGCTGGCACGCAACTTGATCGTGGATTAAGTGATGGCAATAGTGCATTGATGCCAGATGGTTATACTTTTAGAGTAGGGGTGACTACCATTGTAGATTGTGGAGGCGCAGGTTGGAAGAACTTCGCTGTTTTCAAAAAAAATGTAATTGATGTTTCTCAAACAAGGGTATTGTCTTTTTTGAATATTGTAGGAGAGGGCATGCGTGGCGGACCTTATGAGCAGGATTCGAGAGATATGGATCCTAAAATGGCTGCCTTAGTTGCGAAACAAAATAAAAAAGATATTGTTGGATTTAAGGTAGCGCATTATGAAAATGCAGAGTGGGTTCCAGTAGATAATGCAGTCACTGCTGGAAAATTAGCAGACATTCCTGTGATCGTTGATTTTGGCGGCGACGATACGCATGCGCCATTGTCAATTCAAGATTTATTTTTTAAACATTTAAGACCCGGCGATATTTACACGCATACTTTTACTGAATTACAAAGAAGAGATCCCATAGTCGATTTTAGTTCTCGACAATTAAAACCTTTTATCAAGGACGCGCAAGCAAGAGGCATTGTTTTTGATGTTGGATTTGGTGGTGCAAGTTTTGCATTTGATCAAGCCTTACCGGCGATCAAAGCAGGTTTTTATCCAAATACAATTAGTACCGACTTACATACAGGAAGTATGAATAATGCAATGAAGGATATGTTAAATGTGATGTCCATATTTATGACAATGGGAATGGATGTTCCATCTATCATTAAAGCAAGTACTTGGTCACCTGCTAAAGCGATTAAACATGAGGAGTTGGGCAGTTTGTCGGTAGGATCTGCAGCGGATGTAGCGATACTAGGCATCAGAGAAGGTAATTTTGGGTTCTTTGATCGTATCGGATATAAAGTAACTGGCAAGAAAAAATTTGAATGCGAAGCCACCATCAGAAATGGTAAAATGGTATACGATTTAAATGGTATCACGACTCCAATTTTATTGCTTTCTAAATAAAATGGGTGAGGGGGCGTGAAAATGTGTAAAATTAAAAGTAGATTGCTATTGATATGCAAGCAGAATATATTTTATGTTGTGACTGGGGAACGACCAGCTTTCGATTAAGATTAGCTACTATAAATGGGGAAGTACTTTCTGAAACAAATTCTGAAAAGGGCATCTTGTTTTTTTATAACGAATGGCTAACAAAAAAGGACAAGGATACAGAACATCGTTTTCGTTTTTTCTTACAGTATATACAATCTCAGGTAGGACTATTGAAGCATACCTTAAGCATGGATGTTCAAACATTGCCGATTGTCATTTCGGGAATGGCTATTTCATCTATTGGAATGATGAATATGCCTTATGAATATTTGCCTTTTTCTGTTAATGGCACTTCAGGCTTTGCATGTCAATTTCAAGAAAATGGAGCGCCCATTATATTAATTACAGGAGTGAGTGGAGAAAATGATTTAATGCGTGGAGAGGAAACGCAAATGGTTGGATTGTTTCATACACCTGAATTAAAAAGTAGTTTACCCCAAAATGGTATTTTTGTTTTACCTGGCACCCATTCAAAACATGTGACGATTGCAGATGCTAATATAATATCCATTAAAACTTTTATGACAGGTGAATTATTTAGCCTATTAATGGAAAATGGAACTTTATCAAAATCGATACAATTTATTCATTCCGATAAAAATGCAGACCCTGTAAATACAGCGGCATTTAAAAAAGGGATCCATGCGTCAAAAACGGATTCCTTATTACATTCCTTATTTCAAATAAGAGTTAATGATATACTTGCTAAATCAAGTAAAGAAGAAAATTTTTATTATTTAAGTGGTTTATTAATTGGCAGCGAGTTTAATTATTTAATAGACAATCCGGAATTGTCCAAGCTTAATAAATTAGTCATTTGTTGTACTCCTTATTTTATACCTTATTATAAAACGGTACTACAGGAATTGGGATTATACGAGGGGGCTATTTTTATAGATCCTTCTTTATTTGATAAAGCGACCGTAGTAGGACAATTAACAGTTTATAAAAAATATATTCAATCCAAACATTCATGAGTCAATCCACTTTTTCATGGGACTTATTTAATGCAATGCCTTTAGTAGGCATATTGCGAAATGTAACTGAAGATGATGTTCATTTTATCCTGCCAATATTTAAAGAAGCTGGATTTACAACACTCGAAGTCACACTTAATACACCGGGTGCTTTAAGTATGATAAGTGCATTAGCGTCACAAAATAATGGGACATTAAATATTGGGGCGGGCACTGTTTGCAGTATGAGTGATCTTGATGAAGCTTTGGCAGCCGGCGCCTCTTTCATCGTAACGCCCATCGTTAAAAAAGAAGTCATAAAAAAATGTGTCGATAAAGGAATACCTATTTTCCCTGGTGCATTGAGTCCTACCGAAATTTTTGAAGCTTGGGAATTAGGGGCTTCCATGGTTAAATTATATCCAGCATCGGCAGTTGGGGCTGCTTATGTTTCTGCTATTTTAGCACCCATGCCTGCCATTAAAATAATGCCAACCGGGGGGATACATATAAGTAATATGCTCTCCTTTATGAAATCGGGTTCGGCAGCACTTGGTATCGGATCAGAGTTGTTTGATAAAAAAATAATTCAAAATAGAGATAAGGAAGCTTTATTGAATCATTTTAAATTATTCACGCAACAAATGCAATTATTCAAATAGCTATTTATTAAATGAAAAAAATAAAAAACTATAGGTGGATTATTATAGCTCTATTATTTATTGCAACTTGTATTAATTATTTAGATCGACAAATCATTGGATTATTAAAACCAATTTTAGAAAAAGAGTTTAGTTGGACGGAAACCAATTTTTCACATATTGTCATGGCCTTTACAGCCGCATATGCAGTGGGCTTATTAATTTCGGGAGGATTAATTGATAAAGTAGGTACTAAAATAGGCTATACAGTGACTGTTATTATTTGGAGTACAGCGGCCATGTTTCATGCCCTTGCAAAATCAGTTTTTGGTTTTAGTGTTGCTCGAATATTTTTAGGGATTGGGGAGGCTGGTCATTTTCCTGCAGCAGTGAAAACAGTCGCAGAGTGGTTTCCTAAAAAAGAACGTGCCTTGGCTACTGGCATTTTTAATGCAGGTACAAGTGTGGGGGTGGTTATTGCATTATTCATTACTCCTTATATATATGTTCAATTTGGGTGGCAGGCGGTATTCTGGATTACGGGGGCGTTGGGATTTTTGTGGTTAATCGCCTGGTTGTATTTTTATGAAATTCCTGCAAAGCAAAAACGGATCACCGAGGCGGAGTTGGCTTTTATCGAATCCGATCAACAAAGTGAAACCATTACCCAAAAGAATATTCCATGGCGTCAGCTATTTACTTATAAACAAACATGGGCTTATGTGGCAGGTAAGTTTTTAATTGATCCCATTTATTGGTTTTTCTTATTTTGGTTGCCTTCTTATTTTGCAACTACTTTTCATATTGATTTAAAAAAACCAAGTGTTGAATTAATGATCATCTATGCTTCTACTACAATAGGAAGTATTTTAGGAGGTTATTTATCATCTCATTTAATTAAAAAAGGGTGGCGCGTTTTAAATGCAAGGCAAACTGCTTTATTTATTTTTGCAATCATTGAGTTATCTGTAATTCTCGCTCAGTTTGTTACCAATGTATGGGTGGCAGTTGCTTTAATTAGTTTAGTGATTGCAGTACATCAAGCCTGGGCTACTAATATATTTACAATGGCTTCGGATATGTTTCCAAAGGAATCGGTAAGCTCTGTGGTGGGCATCGGTGGTATGGCAGGTGCCATTGGAGGCATTTTATTTCCTATGTTGGTCGGCTATTTATTAGATACTTATAAAGCCCTTGGTCATATTGAATTTGGATATAATATCTTATTTACGATTTGTGGTTGTATGTACCTTTGTGCATTCACTATTATTCACTTACTAATTCGAAAAATACCCTAAATAATTAAAAATATTTCTTACCTTATATTCTTATCATTCTAAATCATAACCTATGAAAAGACGACACCTTCTTAAAAGTTTATCTATCCTGCCTTTTTCAGCAGTCTTGCAGCAGTCTTGCCTACAAAACTTTTCAGTAAGCCCGATGCAACTACATCTATTGTAGAAGAAGGCGATAATATTTTTAGATCCATAGGAGTGGAGCCCTTAATTAATTGTAGAGGAACTTTTACAATCATTGGGGGTTCTATTGAACGCCCCGAAGTGCGCGCAGCAATGGAAGCGGCCGCTCATAATTTTGTACAATATGATGAATTAGCAGATGCGGTCCATCAAAAAATTGCCGAAGTGACACAAGCACCTTGGGCATTAGTGTCTGCAGGTTGTGCAGCAGGCATGAAGCATGTGACAGCTGCATGTGTAACTGGAGGCAATCCTGAAAAATTGATCGCTATTCCTAATTTAACAGGTTTTGAAAAAACAGAAGTGATTATTCCTGCAGGATCAAGAAATGTGTATGATCATTCTATCCGAAATATTGGTGTTACTATTATCGAAGTAGCTACACCTGAGGAATTAGTAAAAGCAGTAAATAAAAAAACAGCAATGATTTATATGATGGCGGATAACCCTGCAAAAAATGATGCGCCATTATCATTAGTAAATATTGTTCGACTTACTAAATCTCAAAACATACCCATCTTAGTAGATGCAGCAGCCGAAGTATTGACCATTCCTAATATACATTTGGAAAGAGGGGCGCATATGGTCGCGTATAGTGGCGGCAAAGCAATTTGCGGACCTCAATGTGCTGGCTTTGTAATTGGTCAAAAAGATATTTTAATGTCTGCATGGCAATCAAGTGCACCGCATCATGGTCCATGTCGCGATAATAAAGTGGGTCGTGAAGAAATGTTAGGCATGCTCGCTGCCATCAAAGCATGGACAACAAGGGATCACAAACAAGAATGGCAAACTTGGTTATCTTGGTTGGATTTAATTTCTAAAAAAGTAACTAAAATTCCAGGCATCAGTACGAGTGTATTTGAACCAACTGATTATTCAAATCGTTCTCCAGTTTTACGTGTTACCTGGGATCCAGCGCAATTTAATATAACAGGGGAGGAAGTCGCGGAGGAATTTGGGCGTAAAAAGCCACGCATAGCTATTGGGAGTATGAATAAGGATAAAATGACGGGTTTGACGGTGACCACAGGGCAAATGCAACCAGGAGAAGCAGTATTAGTAGCAGATCGTATTTTTAATTTCATGTCTCAGACAAGGACTGCAAAAAATAATGATTTAAAAGCACCATCGGTTACTGTCAATGGTACTTGGAATTTTGACATTCAATTTTTTAGCAGCAAATCCGTGCATCAAATTACACTTAGTCAGGATGGCAATTGGTTGCAAGGAAATCACAAAGGTGAGTTTTCGACAAGAGAGTGCACAGGAACCATCGAAGGCAATGAGATTAAATTAAGAAGCCAAGAGCGTCAAGCGGCTGATAATATTACATTCATATTTTCTGGAACAGTAGTGGGGGATAAGATGTCTGGGAATATTCATATGGGTGAATACAGAACAGCTACTTTTACCGCAGTTAAAACTGAAAGTAAAAGACCAAAACAAAAAATATTTGTTCCGCAAGGCCCACCATTGGCTACCTAATTAATTAATTTTTATATTGGTTCAATAAAATTTTATAAAATGAAGTTTATCAAATTAACATTAAGCATTCTTTTAACTGTATTGTGTTTAAGTACACAAGCGCAATCTAAAAAAGAACAACAATTAACAGCTGCGATTGAGCAATTGAGACTTGCTTTAATAGATCCTACTGAAGCTACATTAACCCAACTTACTTCCCCTAAATTATCTTATGGTCATTCCGCTGGCGTGGTTGAAGATCAAAAAACATTTATTGCCAATTTAGTCAATGGTAAAAATGATTTTGTTTCTATAGACCTTGCCGATCAAACCATGGACCTTGATAATAATATTGCCTATGTTAGGCATACATTTAATGCGGTTACTTCTACCGATCCTAAAGTAGCACCTATTAAATTAAAGATATTATATGTATGGATTTATGAAGGGGGCGCTTGGAAGCTAAGGGCTAGGCAAGCGGTTAAGATATTAATATAGGGTAGCAAGCTGATTAAGCGCGCTTCAAGCTTTTTTTATATTTAAGGTAGGTTGTAATATAACCGTATATCGGTATCACTATAGAGAGTAGGGTATAGCTTCTTTTTGTTGGGAGGTCAATGATTGCATTCTCATATAGCCATCTATTAAGTTTTAATGAATTGAACATTAAGTATATATTAATGACTAATGATATGATTAAAAATGATTCTCTCATGAGTCTGCATTTATTTATTTTTTGAATGTTCTTTTTTGAGTCTTATAATTAGAATTGAATCTCTTACTCCAACTTTACACCAGATTAGTGGTAATTTAATTCTTATATTTTTTATAAATTAATGAACCATCGGAATTATATTTTT
>JAPLEJ010000053.1 GCA_026391435.1 Bacteroidota bacterium | reverse complement strand
TTGCTGTATTACTTATGGAAGCGGATGGTAAAGTTGCACTTGTTTGACCAACCATATCAGTATACGTTCCGCCAATAGTAGTTGAAACCTGCCACTGTATGGTACCAACTGGATTAGTTAATGTAATTGCTGTTGGCGTTGCATTAAAACATATTGTTTGTGTTGTCAAATTGATACTACCAACACTCGATGCTGGATCTACTGTTACTAAAACTGCATTACTATAATCAACAGTACAAACACCACTTGTTACTTTTGCTCTATAATATTTTGTTGTGGTATTACTTATTGAAGCGGATGGTAAAATATCACTTGTTTGACCAGCAATATCAGCATAAGCACCACCTGCACTTGTTGCACTCTGCCACTGAATGGTCCCTGTATTGCCTGCTAATGTTAATGATGGCGCTGTTGTATTAGCGCATATCGTAGCTGTACCTGATTTAATTGTTGCAGTCCCTCCTACTGACAATGGATTAACGATTACTGTAGTTGTTGTTGAATCGGCAGGACAATCAGAACCATATGTTGCTTTTAATTTATAATATGTAGTACCAGCTATATTTGTTGGAATAGCGGGAGATGGCAAAGTTGGATTTGTAACGTTTTGATAAGATAATATAGGACTGTAAACGGTTTCGCCCGGCGCTCTTTTAAACCAACTAAATGACGTTCCAACTGGAGAAACAGGAATTAAATCAAGTGCTGGATTATTTATACATACTACTTGACCCCCATTAGTAATGGTAATAAATTTAACATAAGCAGCTGGTCTTACAATAAGGCTAACAACATTACTTCTATAAGCTGTACCAGAATGATTTACATCTGTCCAATAAGAAACTCTATACCAAACTTTTTTCAATTGAGTTGAAGTATTTGATTCTTTAGTTCTCCAGTTTAAAATTGTAGCGTCATCAAGAGGGTCATAGGTTACTAGTCCAATTGGATGACTAGCATCAGGTTGTGCTAAACCATCAAAATTAACTCCATCATATGAAAATTCTGGAATAACATAAGGATATGGACTAGCAGTATCTATGATTCTTAGATAAATATCAGTACCTGGACAAATCGTATCTACATTTAAAGTGACTTTCACGCCAGTCTGTCCATAACCTTTAGTAGCATTTAAACTAAAAGTTAGAAGGAGGAAAATAGAAAATACTCTAAATAAATGCTTCAAAATGATACCAATTTTAGATAGGGTACTAAGTTACAAATTTTATATACAAATATGTTTTTATATGAGCATATAAAAAAGGCTAAATCAGCGTTTTAACAAGATTTACCCTTAAATATTGATTAAATAACTAAATTAATAATTTTGAATTTTTATTATATTTTAATAATTTGACAAAATTGGTAAAATACTTATTACAATAAAATATTAGAATTAAATTATAAGTATTAGTTATATTCTAGAGTTAATTTACCCTACTCCATTCACAACTGCTTCTTTATGAACCTTTTGCACCAATCCTTGCAATACCTTACCTGGACCATACTCGGTAAATTGAGTAGCTCCATCGGCGACCATTGCTTGTACCGTTTGAGTCCACCTTACGGCTTCTGTTAATTGTGCAATTAAGTTTTGCTTTATTTCACTTGGATTGGTAACCGCTGTGGCCGTTACATTTTGATACACAGGACAAATAGGTGTTTGAAATTCAGTCGCTTCAATGGCTGCTGCTAATTCAATTTTTGCAGGGTTCATTAAAGGCGAATGAAAAGCGCCTCCCACGGGTAAAACCAATGCACGTTTTGCACCCGCTTCTTTCATTTTTTCGCAAGCCACTTCAATACCTTTAATACTTCCCGAAATAACCAATTGACCAGGACAATTATAATTTGCAGGTACCACTATTTCTCCGGTTTCATTTTGTACCGCCGCGCAAACCTCTTCTACTTTTTCATCTGCTAAAGCTAATACTGCCGCCATGGTGGATGGTTGTATCTCACATGCTGCTTGCATTGCTTTTGCACGAATACTTACTAATCTTAATGCGTCTTCAAAGCTTAAACTTTCGTTGGCTACTAATGCAGAAAATTCACCTAAGCTATGCCCAGCAACCATATCAGGTGCGACTGTTGGCGTAGTTAAAAATGCAATTACTGAATGGATAAATATAGCTGGTTGTGTTACATTAGTTTGCTTTAATTGCTCATCGGTTCCTTCAAACATAATATCACTGATACGAAATCCAAGTATCTCATTGGCGCGTTCAAATAATTCTTTTGCAGCCGCATTGGTTTCGTATAAATTTTTTCCCATTCCTACAAACTGACTTCCTTGACCTGGGAATACAAATGCATTTTTTGACATATTACTCATTTTTACAAAAATAAATGAATTCGGTTATATGCAAGGCAATATATAAAAGTAAGTATTAGACACAAAAATGGCGGAGCTTTTACTCCGCCATTCACTTACCAACTTAATCACTAACCAAAACTGAACTAATCGTTTATTTCAATGTATTTTAAAAATTGCAATTTTACTTTTTCATCTTGAAACTGTCCACCAAAAAAGGAAGTAATGGTATTAGAACTATCGTCCTTCACCCCACGACTGGATACACATAAATGCTTTGCATCCATCATGACTGCTACATCCTGTGTTTGCATAATAGTTTGTAAAGCTTTACCAATTTGCATGGTTAATCGCTCTTGCACTTGAGGTCGTTTTGAAAAATATTCAACCAATCTGTTTAGCTTACTTAATCCAATTACTTTTCCGCTGCTGATATAGGCAACATGCGCTTTTCCGAAAAAAGGAACAAAGTGATGTTCGCAATTGGTATAAAAATTAATATTTTTTTCAACCAACATTTCATTGTACTGAAATTTATTTTCAAACAATGTCATGCTTGGCATATTAGCAGGATTTAATCCTTGGAATAATTCCTTCACATACATTTTAGCCACTCTTAGTGGGGTACCTTTTAAACTATCATCATTTAAATCCAATCCTAAAATTTCCATGATGGCTTTAAAATGTGGTTCAATAGCTGCCACTTTTTCATCATCGGTTTTATCAAAGGCATCATTGCGCAATGGCGTTTCCACCGAACTGGCTTTATGCTCATCCCCCATTTCCTCAATGATTAAATGGCTCAGCTCCATTTTTTCTTCCTTAAGCGGGGTAGTCAACAAAGTTTCTTTCTGTTTCATACAGACGAATTTTTAAATCAAGTGTTTCAGATATTTTTGGTCTTAATAAATTATAAATCACAATAGCGATATTCTCTGCAGTTGGATTCATATTTTTAAAAGCATCCGTATCTAAGTTTAAATTTTTGTGGTCGAACCTTGCGATCACTTCCTCGGCAACTAAAATACTCAAGTCCTTGGTGTTGATGACAAAACCAGTTTGTGCATCAGGATACCCATTTACTTGAACTACTAGTTCGTAGTTGTGTCCATGATAATTTGGATTACTGCAGGCACCAAAAACGCGTTTGTTTTCAGCATCACTCCAATCAGCACAAAATAATCGGTGTGCAGCATTGAAATGCTCCTTTCTAAATACCGCTACTTTTTGTTCCATGCTTCCAAATTAAGAGATCAAAGTTACAATAATAATAACGCTATTTAACCCATTTTGTTTAAGCAAGTATTTAAAATAGTTAAACGATTAGGCCTTTATATCCTATTTCGACAATAAGTTCAACAATTTGAAAGGCAGAAGGGTACTTTAGGCTTATTCCCCAAAGTATTCAACAAAAATTCTTGGGGTCTCATATAGTTTAATACAATGCAGTTGCACCACTGGTGGGATATGCGGAGCCAATTGTTTCCATATGGCAATGGCTAAATTTTCAGTACTACACATTTGGCCTTGCATAAAAGGCACATCTAAATTTAAATTCTTATGATCTAATTCGTCAATGATATACTTTCGAATAAGGACACTTAACTTTTTAACATCAAATAAAAAGCCCGTTTCTGGGTCTGGAGTCCCTTTGATGGTAACGAAAATTTCATAATTATGCCCATGCCAGTTTTCATTGGCACATACCCCAAACACTTCCTCATTCTTTTCCGGGCTCCACTTTGGGTTAGATAATTTGTGCGCTGCATTAAAATGTTCCACTCGAGTTAAATAAACCATCTCATCATTAATTTTTGCAAAGATATAAATTTGATCGCCAAGATAACCATTTTTCACAGCCCTTTACCGACCTTTGTCCTATGAGAGTCATTATAACAGCTGCCACCAATGGGGAATGGATGCCTACTTTCCAAAAAATTAATCCTGCTTATGCGGGTTTGAACAAGCGTTTTTCAGTGGGTTTTCATGAATCAGGCATTGGTTTGCTGGCCAGCAGCGTTTCCCTTATGAAGATGTTTGTACAAGAAACACCTACTTTAATCATACAAGTGGGTATTGGGGGTTGCTTTGATAAAAAAATTCCATTGGGAAAAGTATTTGCCATTAAAGATGATTTTGCAGGAGATATTGGCGTTCATGAAAATAAGACTTGGAAAGATTTGTTTGATTTAAAATTAGACAAACCCAATGATGCCCCTTATGAAAAAAAATCATTGCCCAACCCTTGGCTAAGTCAATATAATTTATTGAAACTGCCCACTAAAAAAGGAGTATCTGTTAATACTATTACTACAAACAAAAGTAAAATTGCATTATTCAATGGCCGATACAAATCGACTATTGAATCAATGGAAGGCGCTGCCCTTCACTATATTGGCCGCGATTTAAATATTCCTTTTATACAAATTCGTGCGGTATCTAATTATGTAGGCGAACGCAATAAAGCAAAATGGAAAATGAAAGAAGCGATTTATAATTTGAATGAAACCTTATTGCAATACTTAGATGCACTTCATAAAATTGCTTAACCATGCCAGATTTTGAAATTGGTTTTTCACCCTGTCCTAATGATACTTTTATTTTTGATGCTTTAGTGAATCATAAAATAGATACCAAAGGATACCATTTTAAAGTGCATTTGCAGGATGTTCAAACTTTAAACGAATGGGCCATTGCAGGCAAACTTCCCTTTTCAAAAATCAGTTTCGGAGTATGGCCTTTAGTAAAGCATCAATACACTTTATTAAATAGCGGTGGCGCTTTAGGCAAAGGCGTAGGACCCTTACTTGTATATAAAGAAGATAAAAATAGGCCAGAAGGCAAGCCAGATAAGGATTTGATGAAAGTCGCTATTCCTGGAATTAACACCACTGCTCATTTACTTTTTAGCTTGGCATTCCCTGAAGTAATTAATAAATCGTTTTTAGTTTTCAATGAAATTGAGGATGCGGTATTAAATGGCCAAGTGGACGCGGGCGTTATTATTCACGAAAATCGTTTTACCTACGCAAGTAAAGGATTAAATAAATGGATGGATTTAGGTACTTATTTTGAAGAAACATTTAATGCACCCATTCCACTGGGAGGCATTATTGCACAAAATAATTTAGACCCCAATGATATTGCAATGGTAGATGCCCTCATTAAAGAAAGTATTCAATACGCATTTAAAAATAGTTACACAATTTTACCCGACTATGTGAAATTAAATTCACAAGAAATGTCCGAAGAAGTGATGCGTCAACATATTGATTTATATGTGAATGATTTTAGCATTGAGATGGGTGAAACTGGGAAAAATGCAATTGCTCATCTTTTATCCCTCCTTTAATGCTTTTGCATAAGCAGCTAAAACGCGCACGCGTGCTTCCTCATGTACCACGATTGGTTTAGGATATTCAAAACTATCCAACTCGGGAATCCAATGACGAATATATTTTAATTCCTTATCAAATTTTTCGGTTTGCAAACGTGGATTAAATACTCTAAAATAAGGTGCTGCATCACATCCACTTCCACTCGCCCATTGCCATCCGCCATTATTCGCAGCTAAATCAAAGTCTAATAATTTTTGCGCAAAATAGGCTTCACCCCAACGCCAGTCAATTAATAAATGTTTGGTTAAAAAACTTGCGACAATCATGCGCACTCTATTATGCATAAATCCTGTTGTATTTAATTCACGCATGCCCGCATCTACAATTGGATAACCCGTGCGTCCTTCACACCATGCTTCAAACTCTTTTTCATTATTACGCCACTCTATAAAATCATATTTAGGCTTGAAGGATTTCCCATCTGCCACCTGCGGAAAATGCCATAATATCATATGATAAAAATCGCGCCATATAAGTTCATTAAAAAAAGTGGCATTTAAGCTTTGTGTCTCCAACGCCAATGTCCTTGCGGATATGGTGCCAAATCTTAAATGGACACTTAAGTGGGTAGTCGCATTCAAAGCTGGAAAATTTCTTTGCTCGGTATAATTTTTCACGACCGAATTTTTAAACTGCATTGGAGGAATGACTAAATCTGTCTTTTCAAAACCTATCTCTTTTAATGTAGGAATTTTAAAAGCTTTGCTATCCAAAAAATAATCAAGCAATTTTTCGGACGGAAATTTCTTTGGTGTTTTCACTGCCCATGCTGCTCTCCATTTATTTGCATAGGGTGTATAAATGGTGTAAGGGGTTCCATCATCTTTCGTTACTTCCTCTTTTTCAAAAATAACTTGATCCTTAAAATGATGATAAGTAGCATTATTTTTTAAAGCCATCTTTTCAATAGCTGCATCTCTTGCGTTTGCCTTAGGACCATAATCATGATTCGCGTATACCGCCTTTATGTTAAATTCAGTAAATAATTTTTCAAAAACCTCCGTTGGCGTGCCATACTGCACCCAAAGTGATTTGCCTTTTTCCACTAAATCCCCTTGCAACCGAGTCAAGGTTTGATGAATAAAATCAACCCTTCTATCCGCCTTATCTTCTGATTGATTTAAAATGGTTTTATCAAATACGAAAATAGGTAACACCTGCACGCCTTCTAATTTGGCCTGATAAAGTGCATGGTACAATCCGGCATTATCCTCCCATCTTAAATCACGCCTAAACCAAAATATATTTATTTGTTTTGCCATTCTGTTTCAATTAACAATACAAGTTAAAAATAGTTGTCTTCCCTTTTAATTAAATACTGCTTTTTTATATTTAATTTTAGGTATGCAAATAAGTACAATTATTTCGACCTTGGAATCCTGGGCTCCTTTATCTTATCAGGAATCCTATGATAATTCAGGTCTGATAATCGGGGACCCTCTGGCTGCATGTACTGGTATTTTATGTTCATTGGATTGCACCGAATCCGTCATTGACGAAGCGATTGCAAAAGGTTGCAACCTAATTGTAAGTCACCATCCCATTGTTTTTAAAGGAATTAAACAGTTTGTGCCCGATCATTATGTGACGCGTGTGGCCACCAAGGCCCTCCAAAATAAGATTGCCCTTTATGCCATTCATACCAACTTAGATAATATCATAGATGGGGTGAATAAATCCATAGCCGACAAGCTACACCTTGAAAATCGCTCCATTTTAGCCCCCCAGCCCGGAATTTTTGACAAAAATGGGGACCCGGTCGGAGCCGGACTCATTGGAGAGCTTCCCTTGGAGACTGATGAGCAGGATTTTTTAAACTGGGTAAAGGAAAAGTTTAATTTATCCATGCTTAAGCATACCCCATTTACAAATAAACAATTGAAAACCATCGCCTTATGTGGTGGCGCGGGTAGCTTTTTAATTGACCTAGTTAAAAGCAAGAATATTGACTGTTTTATAACCAGCGACCTCAAATACCATGAATTTTTTGAGGCGGATGGGCAATTTTTATTGGTGGACATTGGCCACGGGGAAAGCGAACAATTTGTTCCGGCCTTAATTGTTGCTTTTTTAACAGACAAATTCCCTACCTTTGCCGTCCTCCAATCCTTGGTAAACACCCAACCGGTGCGTTATCTTAAAGATTGAGGTTCACAGCATTAAGACCATCCAAATAAATTTGAAAATATGGCATCAGTCAAAGACTTTTCAGTAGAAGAAAAATTAGTAAACCTTTACAGACTTCAACGTGTTGATAGTAGTATCGATGAAATTGAAATTCTTCGTGGTGAATTACCCATGGAAGTAAAGGATTTGGAAGATGAAGTTCAAGGATTCATGAACAGACAAAGTAGAATCGAAGAAGAAATTAATGGTATCACTGAATTCATTGAAGTAAAAAAAGCAGCGATCAAAGAAAGCGAAGCTTTACTTGCTAAGTATGAATCTCAAAGTGAGAATGTTAAAAATAATCGCGAGTTTGAAGCTATTAACAAAGAGCTTGAAATGCAAGGTTTAGAAATTAAACTTGCCGAAAAGCACATTCGTGACGCCAATGAAGATTTAGGCGAAAAAATTAGAGTATTAGATGCTGCTAAAAAAACCATCGCTTCAAAAGACGGTGTGTTGACTCATAAAAAAAGTGAATTAGAGAAAATTATCGCTGATACCGAAATTGAAGAAAAAGATTTAAGAAAAAAGAGCGAAGATGCACGTGCACATATTGACGAGCGCTTATTATACAGCTACGACCGTATCCGCAACAGTTACCACAATGGCTTAGCCGTAGTGACTGTTGAAAGAGACGCTTGTGGCGGTTGCTTTAACTCAATTCCACCTCAACGTCAAAGCGAAATTAGATTACACAAAAAAATCATCGTTTGTGAAAACTGCGGTCGTATTTTAGTGGAATCAGATGTGGCCAACGCCCCAGAAAAGAGCAAAAAGTAGGTTCAACCCCTATTCGAAAATATTCCTAAAAGGTCCTAAGCAATTGGGACCTTTTTTCGTAAGAACAAAATTTGTGCAGCATTTTTGTCTATTGTATCTTGCATCAAGCCATGTTATCCAAATTAGAAATACATAATTACATCTTGATTGATCAACTCAGTGTTGATTTATCAAGTAAGCTATCTGTCATCACGGGTGAAACTGGTGCGGGTAAAAGTATTATTATGGGTGCCCTTGGTCTTATATTGGGTGATCGTGCAGATAGTTCTGTTTGCAGAGATGCTTCAAAAAAATGTTTTATCGAAGGTCATTTTTTATTGCATGATAAAAATGTTTACCAATCTTTTTTCTCGGAACACGATATTGAATTAACCGATGATCTTATTATTCGTCGTGAAATTAATGCACAAGGAAAATCAAGGGCTTTTATCAACGACACTCCTATTAATTTAAATGATCTTAGGCAACTAACTTCACAATTAGTGGATTTACATCAGCAATTTGACACCCTCACCCTAGGTGACACCGATTTTCAACGCACTGTCATGGACGCCCTTGCTGCAGTTCAAAAGGATCTAACAAAATACCAATCTATTTTTCATCAATGGAAGGAGCATCAAAAACAACTTTCAGATTTAATTCTTCAACGCGACGAATTTGAAAAAACAGAAAGCTATAAAAAACATTTATTAGAGGAATTAGCAGCGCTTCAACTTAAAGAAAATGAATTAGAGGAAATTGAAAAAGAACTTAAGTTTTTAGAAAACGCGGTGACCATCAAAGGACAAATTGACCATAGCTTACAAATATTAGATGGCACCGAAAATCCTATGGTGCAACAATTAAAACAAATTGCACATAATTTAGACAGCATTGTAAAATGGCAACCTGAATGTGCACCCTTACTTCAGCGATTAAAAGCAGCACAAATTGAATTGGTGGATGTAGCAAGTGAACTAAGCACTTGGCAGGATAAAATTGATTTTGATGATAAAAAAATGTCCCAGCTTCAGGATCGTTTATCCGAGGGTTATAGTTTACAAAAAAAGCATAAAGTACAAACTACAAACGAACTTATTAGCATTCAAAACCAATTAGAACAGGACTTGACTGCAGTGTTAAGTTTAGACGATGCTATAACACATCTTTCCAGTCAAGTATTGGCAGATGAAAAGCAAGTGCTAGAACAAGCATCTGCTTTATCGCTTAAAAGAAATAAAGAGATGGCCCCTTTTACCAAAAATGTAAACCAATTATTACATCAGGTGGGTATGCCCAATGCTAAAATAAAAGTGAGCATCGATGAAGTGCCTTGCAACCAATGGGGAAAAGATAAAATTGACTTTTTATTCGACGCTAATAATACACAAAAATTTGAACCCATTAAAAAAGTGGCCAGTGGTGGTGAATTAAGTCGATTGATGCTTTGTATTAAATCGCTTGTGGCTAAATCCATTGATTTACCTACCATGATTTTTGATGAAATTGATACTGGTATTTCGGGTGAGCCTGCTAAACAAGTAGGTTTACTATTACAAAGCTTGGGACAAACTAGGCAGGTTTTATGTATCACCCACCAACCTCAAATTGCAGCTAAGGGCCATGCACACCTTTTTGTATACAAAGAGCAAAAGGGATCCACTACGAACACTTTTTTAAGAATGCTGACCCCTGCAGAGCGTATTCAACATATTGCACTCATGATTGGCGGTGATCCACCAAGCAAGTCCGCTTTGGAAAATGCGAAAGAGCTTTTAGCTTCTTAAGTAGGTACCTATTTCTTGATTTAACTACATCCTAACTTTATTATTGCTTTTTATTGGATATTATAATTATTTTTACAGCAATTAAATAAACCATAAACATGGCATACAATTTATTGAAAGGTAAGAGAGGTATTATCACAGGAGCATTAGACAGTAATTCCATTGCTTGGAAAGTGGCCGAAAAGGCACACGAAGAAGGCGCTACTTTTGTTTTAACCAATGCACCCATTGCAATGCGTATGGGTGAGATTAACGCACTTGCCGAAAAAACAAATTCTAAAATTGTTCCTGCAGATGCAACCAGTGTAGAGGAATTGACCAACTTATTTACGCAATCTCAAGATATTTTAGGTGGTAAAATTGACTTTGTTTTACACTCAATTGGAATGAGTGTTAATATTCGTAAAAAAATCGCTTACCCTGAATTGAATTACGATTACTATGCTAAAGGCGTAGATGTTTCTGCTATGTCATTACATAAAATGTTAAGTGTTGCTTATAAATTAGACGCCTTAAATGATCATGCGAGTGTGGTGGCTTTAACTTATGCTGCAGCACAACGCACTTTTCCTTTTTATACCGACATGGCCGATATTAAAGCATTATTAGAGTCCATCGCAAGAAGCTTTGGATATCATTATGGCTTGAGAAATAAAGTTCGTGTGAATACTGTTTCACAATCTCCTACCAAAACAACAGCAGGTACTGGTATTAAAGGATTTGGTGACTTTTTTGATTACGCAAATGCCATTGCACCTTTAGGAAATGCCACTGCCGAAGATTGCGCTAACTATTGCGTCACTTTGTTTTCCGATTTAACCAAAATGGTTACCATGCAAAATTTATTTCATGATGGTGGTTATTCTACCACTGGTGTAAGTGATTTAATTATGCAAAAAGCAGGTATTACCGAAGGTTAACAAAAAAATAGATCGATCCATAAATAATAAAATATGAGCAATAAAGAAATTAATCCCAAACTAGTAGAAGCCATTGGTTACCTTGGTTCACTATTAAGTTGTATCACTTTTATACCTCAAGTTTATTTATCTTGGAAATCACATAGCGTAGGGGATTTAAGTTTACTCATGGTATTGATTGTCAACTTTAGCTGTATTGTATGGTTGATTTATGCTTATTTAATTAATAGCCGACCTGTACTTATTGCAAACACCATTGTTTTAATATTGAGTTTAATGTTATTATATTTCAAATTAACTTTCTAAGAATAGCTTTTAGCACTTTTTAAAAGGCGCACCAATAAAAAAGGGTCTCCGAATGCTCGGGACCCTTTTTTAATATTCTTGATTATATGAGATTAAAGTAATTAATACTCATCTTCATTAAACATAAAGTCCTCATTACTTGGGTAATCAGGCCAGATGTCATCTATACTTTCATATACCTCACCTTCGTCTTCTAACTCTTGTAAATTTTCTACTACGTCTAATGGCGCACCACTACGAATAGAATAATCTATCAATTCATCTTTTGTAGCCGGCCAAGGGGCTTCCTCTAAATAACTGGCTAATTCTAAAGTCCAAAACATAGGTTTCTTTTTTGCAAAAGTAGCCGTATAAATGATACTACCAAATGTGTTTTTTCTACAGGATGTAAACAAATCGTGAAATTTTGCCAAAATTGGGTCCGTAATCGTAGGTTTGTAGCATGGAAAAGCAGCCAAAACTATTAGTTGCACAGGATATATATAAAAATTATGGCAATATTTCGGTCCTAAAAGGGGTTTCCCTTGAGGTAAATAGGGCCGAGATGGTTTGTATTGTTGGCGCCTCAGGGGCCGGCAAATCGACTCTTTTATACATTGTAAGCAGTCTTGAAAAGGCCGATAGCGGGCAAATATTATTTGAAAATCAAGACATTAGTTTGTTGTCCAATAAGCAGCTTTCCACCTATCGGAATAACCAAATTGGATTTGTTTTTCAGTTCCATCATTTATTACCCGAATTCACCGCTTTAGAAAATATTTGTATCCCAGGCTGGATTGGACATAAACCCAAAAAACAAATTGATACCAAGGCTATGGAACTCCTAGACTTTATGGGCTTGGCTGATAAAAAAGATAAAAAACCAAATAGTTTATCGGGTGGCGAACAACAACGCATCGCTGTAGCACGCGCTTTAATTAATAGCCCTTCCCTAATTTTCGCTGACGAACCCACTGGAAATTTAGACAGTGCCAACGCGACTGCACTTCACGAATTATTTATTCAATGTCGAGATACTTTTAACCAAAGTTTTTTAATTGTCACGCACAATGAATCATTGGCGCAAATGAGCAACCGAACTTTACATATGAAAGATGGTAAAATAATATAGTACTATACCCTAGCTTTCCAAGGCATATCAACGACGCCGTTTAAATGCCCAATATACCTCGCTAAAACAAATAAATAATCGCTTAGTCGGTTTAGGTATTTTATCACGATAGGTTCTACAAATAAATTTTCTTCTTGCAAGTTCACACACCATCTTTCGGCACGGCGACAAACACATCTTGCGACATGTGTCATTGAAATAGCACTATGCCCTACTGGCAAAATAAATGATTTCATGGGCGATAAAACTTCATTCATTTTGTCGATCTCCTTTTCTAAATTAGTAATATCTACTTCGGTTAAATTAGGAATCTGTATGGCAGATTCTTTTTCTGGGTCGCAAGCCAAGTGAGAGCCCACTGTAAATAATCGATCTTGAACTTCATTTAATACTTTTTGAATTTCCACATTTTGGCACATGTCACTCACTAATCCAATAAATGAATTCAATTCATCTACTGTACCATAGGATTCTATACGAATATGACTTTTAGGAACCCTTGTTCCACCTATTAATGATGTTTTTCCTTCATCCCCTGCTTTTGTATAAATTTTCATACTATTATTATTGTGCTGAAGCTTTCAATTTTATGCTTTCATTGATGTAACAAATCTAATAAAATAAAGTTCACTACCGTATAAAAAAAGCCTCCCATTAAGAGAAGCTTTGTAATTACTTTTTTAGACCCTGCCACTTCATAAGAATATGCGGCTTATTTATGACCTGTGTTCAAAGTGTCGGTTTCAATATTTCCATCTCTTAATCGAACTACCCTATGTGCATATTTTGCAATATCCTCTTCATGCGTCACTAAAATCACGGTATTCCCAGAGGAATGAATTTTACCAAATAATTCCATGACTTCCACCGATGTTTTAGAATCCAAATTACCAGTGGGCTCATCCGCTAATAAAATAGAAGGATTATTAACCAAGGCACGGGCAATGGCAACTCTTTGAATTTGACCTCCACTTAATTCATTGGACTTATGATGGCTTCTATCGGCTAAGCCTACTTTTTCAAGTGCGACCATGGCGCGTTCTATTCTGTCTTTTTTTGGAATGCCTGCATACACCAAGGGTAAGGCCACATTTTCAGCAGCAGATAATCTTGGTAATAAATTAAATTGTTGAAATACAAATCCAATTTCTACATTACGAATACCCGCTAATTCGTCATCGGTCATTTTACTTACATCATGACCATTTAAATTGTACATCCCCTTTGTTGGTGAATCCAAACATCCTAAAATATTCATCAATGTACTTTTACCGCTACCTGAGGGTCCCATTAGTGCGACATATTCATTTGAAACAATATCAAGATTAATTCCTTTTAGTACGGGTATCGCTTGACCCGCCATAAAATAACTTTTTTGCAAATCCCTTAACTGTATAACTGATGACATCTTTTTTTATTTATTGATTACTTTAGGCACTTTTATAAAAACACCATTTTGACTAGGTGCATTTTTTAACGCTTCCTCGCGTTCCATGGATCCATTGATTTCATCTGAGCGAAGTACATTCACACTATCCCCCATATGCATTAAGGGAGGGGTTCCAGTTGTATCTAACTCATTTAATTTTTCAACAAAACCAACTAAGTCCTGCATATCGACCACTAATTTGTCCATTTTATCAGGGGCTACATTGAGTCTTGATAAATGGGCCAAGTGGCTAACTAATTTTTGGTCTACTTGCATAATACAAATATAAACCAAAGGATTCATCCTCCAAGGCGCAATGGTTAAAAGGTCAAATGAAACAACCAGTGGCAAAAAAAAGAGTGGAAAATGAAAGTTTTTTTTGAAAATAGTTGCATAACTAACTAATTTTACAAAAATGGGATATTATGCAAAGATCAATCAAAAAAGTAGCGGTATTAGGAAGTGGTGTCATGGGCTCTCGAATTGCTTGTCACTTTGCAGGTATTGGAGTGGAAGTTTTATTATTAGATATGCTACAACCTGGCTCCAATGAAAGCACCTTAAAAAAAGAAAGGAACCAATTAGTGGATAGTTCATTACAAGCAGCCATCAAATCAAACCCATCTCCTTTATACTTAACCAAATTTGCACAAAATATAAGTACAGGAAATTTTACAGATGATATCCAAAAAATTAGTGCTGTGGATTGGATCATTGAAGTAGTGGTAGAAAGACTAGATATAAAAAAATTAATTTACGACGAAGTTGAAAAATATAGAAAGCCTGGGACATTAATTAGCTCAAACACTTCGGGTATTCCTATTCATTTGATGGCTGAAGGTAGGTCGGATGATTTTCAAAAACATTTTTGTGGCACCCACTTTTTTAATCCTCCAAGATATTTGAGATTATTGGAAGTGATTCCTACCCCAAAAACAGATCCTGCTGTCGTGGATTTTCACATGCATTATGGAGATGTATTTTTAGGAAAAACAACAGTACTTTGTAAAGATACTCCTGCCTTTATCGCTAATAGAGTAGGCGTTTTCAGCATGATGAGTGTTTTACACATCATGGAAAAATTAGAACTCAGTATTGACGAAATTGAATCTATCACGGGACCTATTATGGGTCGTCCCAAATCGGCTACTTTTCGCACTGCCGATGTAGTGGGAATTGATACCTTAGTTAAAGTAGCCAATGGCGTAGCGGCAAGTTGCCCCAATGATGAAGCAAAAAATATTTTTACATTGCCTACATGGCTTGAAAAAATGGTGGCTCAAAATTGGCTAGGCGATAAAACAGGTCAAGGATTTTTTAAGAAAATAAAGACAGCCAACTCCAAGGAAATTTTAACCTTGAATTTAAAAACTTTCGAATACGAACCTCGAGTAAAAGTAAAATTTGCATCCATCGGCGTTGCCAAAGCAATGGAAAACTTACCCGACAGATTAAAAAGTTTATACACCGCTTCCGATAAAGCAGGTGAGTTTGTACGTCAATTTCATTTTGCATTGTTTGCTTATATCAGTCACCGTATTCCTGAAATAAGTGATGAATTATATAGATTAGATGACGCTTTAAAAGCAGGTTTTGGTTGGGAGATTGGCGCTTTTGAAACTTGGAATGAACTAGGCGCCGAACAAGTGATCAAGGATATGAAAACGGCCGGTTATACTTTGGCCCCATGGGTGGAAACGATGTTAAGTAAGGGCTTATCATTTTATAAAATACAAGAAGGAAAAAGATATTATTACGATGTGGCTACTGAAGCTTATAAATTAATGCCAGGTAGTGAATCCTTTTTAATTTTATCTGATTTAAAAGAAAAAACCATTTGGAAAAACAGCGCTTGCACTTTAGTAGACATGAATGACGGCATTGCGGGATTTAGTTGGAATACCAAAATGAATAGTATCGGCGGAGAAGTGTTAGAAGGAATCAATAAATCCATTCATCTAGCCGAAGAAAAATTCAACGGATTGGTGATTGCTAATGAAAGTAATTTATTTAGTGCTGGCGCCAATGTGGGTATGATATTTATGTTGGCTATTGAACAAGATTATGAAGAACTAGATATGGCAATTCGTACTTTTCAAAATAGTATGATGCGCGTACGCTACTCTTCCATTCCTGTTGTAGTAACACCCCATGGTCTTTGTCTAGGGGGTGGTTGCGAAATGAACTTACATGCAGATAGTATATGTGCAGCTGCAGAAACATATATCGGATTAGTCGAATTAGGTATTGGCGTTATTCCTGGCGGTGGTGGTACTAAAGAATTGGTATTGCGCGCTTCCGATGAAATGCATGCCGATGAACCAGAAACCATTACACTGAATAGAAGATTCATGCAAATTGCAACAGCAAAAGTAGCAACCAGTGCACATGAAGCGATGGATATGGGTATTTTAAGAAAAGCACAGGATTTTATTATCTTAAATCAGTCTAGACGTATTACAAAAGCCAAAGACCAAGCACTGCAATTATTTAATGCTGGCTATACACAACCACAACAACGAAAAGATATTAAAGTACTCGGAAAATCAGGACTAGGTGCATTATACGCAGGCATCAATGGAATGCACAAGGGCGGTTATGCCACAGATCATGATGTTAAAGTTGCAAAAAAATTAGCCTTTGTTATGTGTGGTGGCGATTTAAGCGAACCTACTGTTGTGAATGAACAATATTTATTGGACTTAGAACGCGAAGCCTTTTTAAGTTTATGTGGCGAGAAAAAAACTTTAGAACGCATCCAATCTGTTATCACAGTGGGTCGCCCCATCAGAAATTAAAGTTTTATTTGAGCAACTGATTTAAGGCATCATCAATTTTTGGGAAATCAAATTCAAATCCAGCTGCTTGGATTTTAGCACTGGATACATTAGCGCTTTTTAATACTTCAATGCTCATTTCGCCAAGCATGATCTTTAATATAAAAGCAGGCACTGGAATAGGAATATAAAATCCTCTCGTTTTTTTTGTAATGGCAATGATTAAATCTTTATTACTGATGGGACTAGGAGCCACTGCATTGTAAACCCCTTTTACGAAGGGTTGCTCAATACAAAAATGAATCATCTTACTTACATCTGCTTCATGAATCCAACTTACCATTTGCTTCCCATCTCCTAAAATAGTTGCCATTCCAAAACGAGCTGGCTTTACAAATTCAAGAAAAGCGCCCCCCTTTATATTTAAAATAATGCCCAATCTCAATGTCACATATCTAATGTCCGTATTTTGTAAGCTGTGTAAACTTTGCTCCCACTGTTGACAGGTATCTCCTAAAAAAGAATGGTCAATACCATCTTGTTCATTGAAACCATTCATTAAACTTTGCTTTGTATCTGGACCATACCAACCTATCGCCGATGCGGCAATCACGGTTTTTACATGATGCGAAGTTTCAGTTAAAGTCTTTGCTAATAATTTCCCTGACAATACCCTACTTTCTAAAATTTCTTTTTTTCGTTTGGCCGACCATCTTTTATCTGCTACCCCTTCGCCCGCTAAATGCACAATGGTATCGGCTTGTTGAATGGCCAATGGATCAATGTACCCTTTTGCAATATCCCAAATGGCATAGGTTAAATTGGGGTGTGTCGATTGCTTTAATCGCCTAGTCAAGATGATGACGCGATAGCCCTTACTTAATAAAAAATGGGTAAGTGAACTACCTACCATTCCAGTTCCCCCTGTTATTAATACTGTGTGCATTGGATAAAGGTACATAAAAACAAAAAACCCGCCTCGATAAATCGAGACGGGTTACAACTAAAATCAACTATACATAAAACAAGATCAATCTGGTTTTTTACCATCCATAAAAGTATTGATGGTTGAAATTTGTGTTTGGTTATTTTCATCCTTATCCACTGTGTACTTACTATAATAGTTTTCAACAGAAGCCATCGTATTACCAAACATATCCATATTGCGCCTTACATAGGCAGGTACCGATTCAAAATCATTATTAGGATCATTACCATTGTTAATATTGAATGATAAATTCCTTAATTTTTGAATACGCTCTGCTACTTTTTTTCTTTGTTCTTCAGCATTATCCAAAGGCATATCGTAAGTAGCATGTTGAGATACTTGCGCAACAGGTGTATTGGATTCCTCTCTCATCACTAGTTGCATAGCAGGCTCCTCTTCATATCGGAAAGAAGTTTCAAATGCTACTTCGGCTGGCGCAGCTGGTTCCTCTATTGGTGCAGTATACATTTCAACAGGCGCTACTAGTTCAGCCATCACTTCTTCTTCCATCATTTCTTCTTCCATGATCTCTTCTTCCGTTATTGATGGATCCTCCATATATACTTCCTCATACGTAGCTTCTATCATTGCCTCCTCTTCTATTTCTTCTTCCATCACTTCTTCCATTTCCATTTCTTCTTCTACTTCCTCTTCTTCCATCAACTCCATTACTGGCTCCAATGCTATTTCCGCTTCGATGGTTTCTTCTTCCTCCTCGGCATAAATATTAGTGGGCTTATTCAATATAAAATCTTGCGCTAATACAGTTTCAGGAGTCATATTTAATGCAAAAACTTCTTCTTCCTCCTCTTCTTCAACTAGTTCCTCCATTTCAACTTCCTCCATTTCATCTTCTTCTATTTCGTCGGCAACCAGTTCCTCCATTTCATCCTCAATCACTAAGCTTGGCATATATTCAATTTGCTCAAATGCCATTACTACTGGTGCTTCTTCCTCCACTTCTTCAGCAACTTCTTCTTCCAACTCTGCTTCTAATTCTTCTTCGATTCTATCTGCAGCTTCAATCGAAACCACTGCATTCAAATCCCATATTGCATCATATTTTTCTAATTCCACTTCTGCAATCACTTCCTCTTCTATTGTTTCCTCTTCCAATACTTCCTCTTCCTCAGCTACCATTGGAGCTTCAAGGATAGGGTCTTGATCAAAAGAAAAATGAATAGGTGTTTGTTCAGTTTGGTCTAAAATAAAATGATCTTGATTTTGGTCAGTTGATTCATTGCTTAATGGCTCCTCTTTGATTTGCTCAGATGCTGCTGCATCTGTGACCAATGTCATCACAATTTTTTCCTCAATAGGAGCCTCCGCTTTTTTTGGTACTTCTGTTTTAAATGGATCCTTGCCTTCAAATCCAGTTGCAATAAGAGTAATACCTAATTTTTTATCTAAGGTCGCATCATATCCCATTCCCATGATGACATCAGAATGTTCACCAGTGCGTGCGCGTAAAAATTCATTGATGGTTTCTAATTCATCCATACTACACTCGTAATCACCTTCGGCACTATTAATATTTAATAAAATCCATTTTGCACCTTTAATATCATTGTCATTTAATAAAGGAGAATTCAATGCTTCTTCAATGGCTCTTTGTGCTCTGTTCTCCCCTTCTACTTCTGCTTTACCCAATATCGCAACACCACCATTTTTCATAACAGTACATACATCAGCAAAATCAACAATGATATGCCCACGGCTATTAATAACATCAGTGATACATTTAGCTGCAGTCGCCAAAACATTATCTGCTTTGGTGAAAGCTTCTTTCATTTTTAAATTGCCGTACTGAACGCGTAATTTATCATTTGAAATCACCAAAAGTGTATCGACCAATGGTTTCAAAGCATTGATTCCTTCTTCTGCTTGTTTTTGACGACGAGGCCCTTCAAAACTAAAAGGCGTGGTAACGATACCTACTGTTAGTATCCCTAAGTCTTTACAAATTTGTGCGATAATGGGTGCGCCACCCGTTCCTGTTCCACCACCCATTCCTACTGTGATGAAGGCCATGCGCGTATTGACTTCTAAAATTTTTCTAATTTCATCCAATGATTCTTCTGTTGCTAATTTACCAACTGAAGGATCGGCACCCGCACCAAGACCTTGGGTCAAATGGGGTCCTAATTGAATTTTGTTTGGCACTTCGCTTTGTTCGATGGCCTTAGAATCGGTATTGCAAATAATAAAATCAACGCCTTCAATATCCTGCTTAAACATAAAGTTTACAGCATTACTACCACCGCCCCCTACGCCGAGGACTTTAATGATAGATGATTTTTGTTTAGGCAAGTCAAATTGAATCATTTTCTTGTTTTTAGATGGGTTAGTTAGATGGTTAGTTGTTAGTTAGTTATGTCGAAAATAGCCCTTTTAGAATTTATTCTACTTGTTTTTTATAACCATAATGTGGGTAAATATTTATGGTAATGGATTGTCTGCTTCTTCGCTAAATATTTCAATTAAATTGTTTTTAAAGCGATCCCAAAACTTCATTCTTTTTCCAATTTGCTCTGGTGTTAAAGTAGTAGGGGTCGGTTGTTTTTCAACTTTAGTTGAACTTAAAGAATTAGCAGCACTTGGATTTACAGTCAACGATTTTGGCACTTCCACGCGCTTAAAGGTTTCAGTAAACACCTTATAATTTTGCTCGTAATCATTGTATCCCTTCAAGATTAATCCGATACAAGTTGAATACATTGGTTTTTTTAATTCATCAATGTGATTAGGTGCCAAATGTTCATTCGGTAATCCAATGCGTGCATTTAAACCCGTAATATATTCGGTTAATTGTATCAAATGCTTTAATTGAGATCCGCCACCTGTCAAAATCACACCCCCATTTAATTGACGGCTATCCAAACCCACTTGCTTTAAATGATAGGTAACAAAATCTAATATCTCACTCATTCTAGCTTGAATAATTCCTGCTAAACTTTTCACACTTATTTCCTTGGCAGGCATCCCTTTTAAACCTGGGATTGTCACATAGGCATTGGCTTTTGCTTCATCCGCTAAAGCACTCCCAAACTGTACTTTCATCGCTTCAGCTTGGCTTTTTAATACCCCTAATCCAAGACGGATATCATTTGTGATATTTTCACCACCAAAAGGAATCACTGCAGTATGTTTTAAAATACCATCATAAAATACAGCAAGATCACTGGTTCCACCGCCAATATCTAGTATCGCTACTCCTGCTTCTAAATCAATATCGCTCATCACCGCACTAGCAGACGCCAATGGTTGTAATACTAAATCTTTAGTCACCAATCCACTTCTTTCTACCGAACGATTAATGTTACGGATGGCATTTCTATCACCAGTAAGAATTAAAAAATTAGCCCCTACTTTTACGCCATTGACACCCACTGGCTCTTTCACATTGGGGTTATTGTCCACATGAAATTCTTGTGGAATAACATCAATTATTTGATCCCCTGCTGGTATAAATGTTTTGCGTTGGTTATTGATTAATTGCTCAATCTCCCAAGGCTGAATTTCGTTTTCAGCATCTTGACGCACCATATCACCGCGGGTTTGTAAACTTTTAATATGATGTCCTGCAATACCGACGAACACTTCATTGATCTCTAAATCGGGGTTGCTTAATTGACAGTTTTGAAGGGCTTGCTGAATGGCCTTAATGGTTTGATCAATATTTAAAACTTGACCATGTTGCACACCGTTACTGTTGGCACGGCCAAAGCCTAAAATTTCTAATTTGCCGAACTCATTTTTCCTTCCAGCAATAGCTGCAATTTTGGTTGTGCCAATATCTAGCCCCACAATGATGGGTGATTCATTTTGACTCATTTTTATGTATTTTAGTTGTTAGTTGTAGTTGTTTTGGAATCAATCTTCGCCGGCATTAATGCCTTTGCAGACTTCTTCTTAATGATTAACGATTTATTATTTTGTTTATTGTTTTTTATAGGTCCTATTTTTTTGACTTTTACCAATTTCAGATCCCCCTTTTTTTTCACCGTCTCCTTTTCTTTTTTCACCGTCTCTTTTACCTTTTTCAGGGGCGACACCACTGTGTCTTTTACAATTTTAGTTACCACCACTGCAGAAATAGAATCCTTACGCTCATCCAATAAAATCGATTTTTGAAAAGGCAAAATCCCTGGGGTATATTGTACCGGTTGCATTCCCTTTTTGAGTGCCACAATTTGCTGATCAAATCTACAATCCAATACTTGGTATGCATTAATCCCACTTTGCACCCAAACCCTTTTATAAAAAGTGTATAATCGGTTCAATTTATCCTCCAAATTATCAACCGATCCAATTAATACTAAATGATCTCCCAAACTTGGAATGAATTGAAAATCACCATTGGGTTCAATATTAATTTGTGCTATTTGTGCTGTAAAAAAGCTGTCTTTTATAATCGTATTTGAAAAAGTAAGTATGTCGTTAAGCAAAGTACTATCTGGTGTAGAAAGCTTATCTTGATCTGTTGGAAATCCAGTAAATATCGGCAAACGCAATACAGTAAGCTGTTTCAAGGGTAAGCGCCAACCTTCATTATCGATATAAAATGAACTTCCAGATAAAGTAAAAACACGGGCAATGGGTTTTCGTTGTTCAATTTTTACTTCAAGTACTTGTTGATTATCCGTAAACAGTTCTGCATTTTTTATCCACCTTATTTTTTCTAAGTTTTTTTCAATCTGAGTTAAGTTAACCCCTTCTAATACCGTCCCCATTGCAATGCCTTGATCCTTTAGTATTTGCGTGATTTCTTTTTCATCCATAAACAAAGCGGTGGTCGTTTCTCCTACTAATTCCACTTGTATATGGGTAATTTTTTTGGTCACTTTGGCTTTCCAAGCAATGACAAATAAAACGATGAGCGCAGCACCCAATATGCTCCACAAAATTTTGATTAATATGTTTTGCCAGTTTCTCATTTAGTCGGAGTAAGTAAGTCTTTAATTTGATTAATACAAACATCAATATCGCCAGCTCCTGCCATCACAATCAATTTATCATTCGTGGTAGCGGCCCAATGCAACAATGCCTCTTTTGACATGACTTGCTTTTTTGAAATGGTCATTTTGCTAATGAGCATGTCACTACTCACTCCTTCGATAGGCAATTCCCTTGCTGGATAAATCGGTAATAAAATAACTTCATCTGCCTTATCCAATGTGGAAACAAATCCATCACATTGATCCTGTGTTCTGCTGTATAAATGAGGCTGAAATACTAGTACCATTTTTTCACCAGGATAAATACTTCTCACACCTGATATTAATGCATTTAACTCCTCTGGATGATGGGCGTAATCATCTATTAATACTTTAGTAGGTGTTTTAACCTTGTATTCGAATCGACGCTTTACCCCTTTAAAATCTGCAATAGCCAATTTAATTTTTGCTTCGTCAATACCCAATGTTAACGCAATGGCAATAGCGGCTGTTGCATTTTCAACATTATGCAATCCTCCCATATTGAGTATTACATCATGCAACACTCCACCTGGATGTACAATATCAAATGTATAAGAGCCCTCTACTACAATTAAATTTTTAGTATGGTAAGATGCATTTAGTTGATCATACCCATAAGTGTGAATATTTTTATTATTTGTATCCGTCACCACCGTTGTTCCCCATTTTTGAATTAATGTGCCACCACTTTTAATTTTATCCGCATATTGTCCAAAGGCTTTTAATACTTCTTCGGCAGTGCCATAAATGTCTAAATGGTCAGGATCTACTGCAGTGATCACCGCAATATTGGGAGCTAATTTTAAAAAACTACGATCATATTCATCCGCTTCCACCACCACTACATTTCGTTCGTGGCTCCAAAAATTAGTATTATAATTCGACGCAATGCCTCCTAAAAAAGCATTACATCCGTATCCAGTATGTCTTAAGATATGCGCAGTCATTGAAGTTGTCGTCGTTTTGCCATGTGTGCCTGCAATGCCAATAGTGAAAGCGTTTTCAGTCACCCATTGCAATACATCACTTCGTTTTACTACATGATATCCATGATCTCTGTAATAATTCAACTCTAAATGTATTGTTGGAACCGCAGGGGTATAAACAATTACTGTGGCCGCTTTGTCAATTTGATTAATATCATCTTCAAAATGAATTTGAATTCCTTCTTTCATTAAATCATCCGTTAACAAAGTGGGCGTTTTGTCATATCCTGAAACATAAACCCCTTGTGTATTAAAATACCTTGCTAGCGCACTCATTCCGATGCCACCAATGCCAATGAAGTAAATGTTTTTTATATTCGTTAACGGGTTCATTTTACTACTAGTCGATTTATATGTGTTTTAAAATTTGTTCAGCAATGACTTGATCTGCATTCGTATAAGCAAAGTCCTTCACCTTTTCTTGCATTTCGTTTATTGCTTTATCATCCTGAGTCAAATGTTGTAATAAGTGGATTAAATTTTCGTCTACTTCATTATCCTTGACCATATAAGCAGCTCCTTTATGCACCAATGCCATTGCATTAAAAGTTTGGTGATCCTCTGCTGCATGAGGATAAGGAACAAATATGCTGGCCTTCCCGGTAACTGCAATTTCAGCGACGGCCATTGCTCCTGATCGACTCACAACCACATCAGCTGCAGTATAAGCCGCACTCATATCATCTATAAAAGAACTTACAAATACATTTGAATAGGGCGCAGCAGCATTCAAATAAACATTTGCATCGGGTTTACCTGTTTGCCAAATGAGTTGCACTTGCTGTTCCGCCAATAGGGCTAAATTTTTCTGAATCGCTTTATTAATGGACTTGGCTCCTAAACTTCCGCCCATAATCAATATTGTTTTTTTATTAGGATGTAATCCAAAATATAATAAGGCAGCTAACTGATTGTATTTAGAATGTAAAATATTTTGTCGAACTGGATTCCCCGTAATCATTATTTTACTTGAAGGAAAAAAGGTCTCCATTCCTTTTGTACCAGTAAATATTTGCGTTGCTTCTGCACCTAACCATTGATTGGCTTTTCCTGCAAATGCATTGGACTCATGAATAAAATTAGGAATGGAAAGCATTTGCGCTTGTTTTAAAACAGGGTAACTAGAATAACCCCCGACTCCAAAAACAGCATTAGGTTTGAATTTTTTAAAGATCGATTTTACTTGAAAATAACTTTTGATTAATTTCCAAGGCAGTGTTATATTTTTTAAAATTTGCGTTCTATTAAAACCAGCTATGGTAATTCCTATAATATCAAATCCTGCTTGAGGCACTTTTTCCATTTCCATTTTTCCAAGCGCTCCCACAAATAAAATAGCAGCACTAGGTTGTATCTTTTGAATAGCCTGTGCTACTGCAATGGCTGGGAAGATATGTCCTCCAGTCCCTCCTCCCGCAATGATGATGCGAATATTTTTATGCAGTGGGTTGGATGACATTTTCTGTTTCATTATTTTCTTCAGGTAATTCAATATCAGTTTCCAAAGGCGCCTTGCCTTCTAATTGTTCCACATTTCGTGCAACACTTAATATTAATCCAATCGAACAACAAGTAAATATGAATGAACTTCCTCCCATACTCACCAATGGCAAAGTCACCCCAGTCACCGGCATAATATTTACATTCACTGCCATATTTGCTATGGCTTGTATGATTAACGTAAAACTTAATCCAAGTGCTAAAAATGCACCAAAAGCATAAGGACATTTTCTAAAAATACGTATGCATCTAAATAAAAAAACCAAGTAAATAAAAATAATAAAGGCACCTCCAATTAATCCGTATTCCTCAATGATGACCGCATATATAAAATCATTATAAGCCTGAGGTAAAAAATTACGTTGACGACTATTACCTGGGCCTAATCCAAAAAAGATACCTCCATTGGCAATGGCAATTTTTGCTTGTTGTACCTGATAAGGAACTTCGTTTTCCTTGGCATACATAAAATCCTGAACCCTATTCACCCAAGTACCAAATCGACCAAAACTTTTCATTTTTTCGGCCACCACAGGCTGCCCCTCTACCTTTTTGCTTGAATGCGTCGCCATGGCTACACTGATGATTAAAACAACGGGTATCATAGCCACTAATATCGTAAGTAAAATATGTTTGAAACTAACCCTTCCAATAAACATTAATAATAAGGAAGTGGCGCCCGTTAATAATGCATTAGATAAGTTAGCGGGCATGATTAAAGCACAAATAATAAATACAGGAATGATTACCGGTAAAAATCCTTTCTTAAAATCCTTTATCACTTCTTGTTTTTTACTCAGCACCCTCGAAATGTACATAAACAGGGCTAGCTTGGCCACGTCACTACTCTGAATGGTCAAATTTATAATGGGTAACTTAATCCATCTACTGCCCTCATTAATTTTGGCACCAAAAAATAAAGTATAAATTAAAAGCGGGATGGCTAATGCAAATAAGATAGTTGCTATTTTAGAAAATACTGTATAATTAATTCGATGTAACCCAAAAATGACAAGCAAGCCTACTAATGTGAAAATAACTTGTTTAAACAAATAGATACTGGTATTACCTCGATACATTTTATAAGCCAATGAACCTGTTGCACTATATACTACTAATATAGAAATCAAAGACAATACAATGACTAACCCCCAAATGTATTTATCCCCTCTGGTTCTTTGGTCTAAATGCTCTTTCATGCCTCCAATAGAAGGCATTTGTGAAAATAATTTATCAGTAGAATCGTTGAACATAATTATAATTCTTTAACAAACGCTTTAAATTGATTACCTCTATCTTCATAATTTTTAAACAAATCAAAACTTGCGCATGCAGGGCTCAATAAAACAACATCCCCCTTTTCCGCTAATTTAAAAGCAGATGTCACGGCTTTTTTTGCAGAATCCGCTTCTATTAATACAGGAACTTTGTCTCCAAAAAAGTCCATGATTTTTTTATTATCTGTTCCCATACAAATAATTGCTTTTACTTTATCTATTACCAACTCAGCAATTAATTCGTAATCGTTGCCCTTATCAACGCCTCCTAAAATAAGAACGGTTGATTTTTGCATACTTTCCAATGCATACCAAGTACTGTTTACATTGGTTGCTTTACTGTCATTGACAAAATCAACGCCACGTACAGTCGCCACAAATTCCATTCTGTGTTCTAAACTGTGAAAGTTACTTACCGCTTCGCGGATTTTTTCCTTTCTAATGCCTAATGTGGAAGCTGCAATGCTTGCTGCCATAGTATTATAAGCATTATGTTTCCCTTTTAAAGCGAAATCATAAATACTCATAGATACACGTTCTTCTTGGATTTTTAACATCATCTGATCGTTTTTGATGTAGCCTCCTTTTTTTACTTCTTGTTTCATAGAAAATGGTAATGGGTTAGTATTGATGGTTAGTAGTTCTAAATGTTTAACGATGACTTCATCATCGATGCAGTAAATAAAATAATCCTGTGCAGTTTGATTTTCAATAATTCTAAATTTGCTCTTGATATAATTTTCAAACTGGTAATTATATCTGTCTAAATGATCTTCAGTAATGTTGAGTAAAATCGCAATATCTGGTTTGAAATATTTGATGTCATCCAATTGGAAAGAGCTTACTTCGATAATATATAAAGCCTTAGGCGCCATTGCAATTTGACGCGCAAATGAGAAACCAATATTACCTACCATTGCCACATCATCATTCACTAATTGACAAATATGATACAACAAGGCGGTAGCCGTACTTTTTCCGTTACTTCCAGTGATGGCTGTTATGTTACTTGCTCCTTTATAACGATAGCCAAACTCAATTTCACTAATTACTGGGATTCCTTTTGCACGTATGGCTTTAACCATTTCATTTTTTTCTGGAATGCCTGGACTTTTCATCACTTCATCAGCAGATAATATTTTATCAACACTATGCATACCTGATTCAAAGGCAATATGATTGTCTTCTAATTCCTTTTGAAAATTAGCCTTAATAGCGCCGCCATCAGACACAAATACTTCGTAGCCTTTTTGTTTGGCCAACAAAGCAGTTCCAATTCCGCTTTCACCTGCACCTAATATGACTAAATTTTTTGCCAATGCTTATCTTGTCTTTAAGGTTAATATTGAAACAACGACTAATAATATGGTAATGATCCAAAAACGAACCGCAATCTTACTCTCATGAAATCCTTTCTTTTGATAATGGTGATGCAAAGGGCTCATTAAAAAAACACGTCTGCCTTCGCCATATTTTTTTCGAGTATACTTGAAATAACTTACTTGAATGATCACACTTAAGTTTTCAATTAAAAACACGCCACAAAAAATAGGAATCAATAATTCTTTTCTTACAATAATGGCTAATGACGCAATAATACCGCCCAATGCCAAACTGCCTGTATCTCCCATAAACACTTGTGCTGGATAAGCATTGTACCACAAAAATCCAATACATGCCCCTACAAAAGCACCTACAAATATGGACAACTCCCCTAAATTAGGGATGTACATTACATTCAAGTAGTCTGCAAATACATAGTTACCGCTTACATAAATAAATACGCCTAATGCTGCACCAATAATAGCACTCACTCCAGCAGCAAGCCCATCCAATCCATCAGTTAAGTTGGCGCCATTAGATACAGCTGTAATTATAAAAGTGACAATTAAAATATAAATGATCCAAGTATATTTTTCGGCACCTGGTCCTATCCAACTAATTATTTTACTATAATTAAATTCATGATTTTTAACAAACGGAATAGTTGTAATAGGTGTTTTTACTTTTACAAAACGTCTTTCTTCTCCATTAATTTTTCGAATTACAATGTCAGCGCCTTTAGCAATTTTTTCACCTTTCGCTAAGCTAGCCGAAACATTGGATGCAATAATTTCACGTTCCACTGTAACTGCATTGCTAAAATAAAGCGTTACGCCTATAATGATGCCTAGTCCTATTTGCCCAATTATTTTAGAAATACCTGCTAAGCCATCGCTGTTTTGTTTTTTATACAATGCACCTTGAGCTAATGCTTGCTTTCTAGCTTTAATTTTAAAATAGTCATCTAAAAAACCAATCAAACCCAACCAAACAGTACATAATATCATCAAGCGGATGTATACCTTGTCAAGGTTCGCAAATAAAAGTGTTGGAATTAATATACTTAACAATATAATGATACCACCCATTGTAGGTGTCCCCTTTTTTTGTTGCTCTCCTGCTAATCCTAAATCTCTAACGCTTTCGCCAATTTGCTTTTTCTGTAAAAATAAAATGATCTTCTTTCCATAAACCGTTGCAATAAAAAGTGACAATAAAATAGCCATGGCAATTCTAGATGTCAAGAATTGGAATACTCCCAATCCAGGAATATGAAATTGTTTGTCTAACCATGAAAATAATTGATACAGCATAGGAGGTTTATTTTGCTAAATCGTTGAATAAATGTTGTAATATTTTTTTATCGTCAAATTCATGTTTCACCCCTTTGATATCTTGGTATTTTTCATGCCCCTTTCCCGCTATTAAAATAATATCCCCCGGCTTTGAAAAACTTACCGCCGCCTTAATGGCTTCTCTTCGGTCAACTATATTGATATACTTTCTTTTTGCTGAACTACTTAATCCATATTCCATATCCTTGATAATTTCATTAGGATCCTCGGAACGTGGATTATCGCTTGTAAAAAACACTTTCGTACTTAGGTCGCAAGCAACTTGCGCCATAATAGGTCGTTTGGTTTTATCCCTATCTCCTCCACAACCTACCACTGTGATCACATCCTCGCCCCCTTTTCTTAATTTTGCTATCGTCGTTAATACATTTTCTAAAGCATCTGGAGTATGCGCATAATCTACGATACCAATGCGTTGATCTAAACCAATGATATAATCAAATCGACCTTCCGCTCCAGTCAATGCACTTAGAATAGTTAACACTTGCTCCGATTTTTCTCCTAATTGAATTGCAACTCCGTAAACAGCTAAAAAATTATAGGCATTAAATATGCCAATCAATCGGCAATGTACTTCTAGGTCATTCACCAATAACACCAAGCCATTTAATTGATTTTCTAAAATCTTTCCCTTGTAAGTGGCTGGCGCATGCAAAGCATAAGTGACTTTTTTTGCCTTTGTACTAGTCAACATCGCAGCTCCGTTTTTATCATCCAAATTGGACAAGGCAAAAGCAGTGGTAGAAAGATGATCAAAAAATGTTTTTTTAGCTTCTAAATAAGCTTCAAAAGTTTTATGATAATCTAAATGATCATGGGTAATATTTGTAAATACCCCACCTAAAAACTGCAATCCTGTAATACGATGTTGGTGGATCGCATGACTACTCACTTCCATAAACACATGCGTACAACCCGCTTTAACCATCTGATTAAGCAATGCGTTTAAATGTATCGCATCTGGAGTGGTATGTGTTGAAGGAACAATGGTATCACCGATATGATTCTCCACCGTGCTTATTAATCCACAAGTATAACCTAGGCCTTTAAATAATTTAAACAACAAAGTAGCTACCGTTGTTTTTCCATTGGTACCTGTTACACCTATTAATTTCAATTTTTGAGAGGGTGCATCATAAAACTGATGTGCCATGATGGCCACCGCTTCTTGCGCATTGGCCACTGCTATGTAAGTAATATTTTCAACTAATGTAGTAGGCATCACTTCACAAATGATAACACTAGCTCCTTTATTAATGGCTGTTTCAATAAAACTATGACCATCCACTTGCAAACCTTTTATAGCTACAAAAACAGTTCCTTGAGTTACTTGCCTAGAATCAATTTGAATATCACGAATCAATTGTTCCGTGCTACCAATCACTTGTCTTAATGAAACACCAAATAATATGTTTTGTAATTGGATCATTAATTTAATTCAATTTGAATTTGTTGTCCTTTGGTGATATAAGCCCCTTGCACAATACTTTGTTTTATTACCTTTCCTTTTCCTATAGATCGGACCATCAAACCTCTTTTTTCGCATAACCATAATGCATCTTGCAACTTAAGACCGCTGATATCAGGCATGGTCGTATCTGAAATCACCTGTTGTCTGCTTATCGCATTCACTCCTACTCCATTTAATTTAACCCAATCAGAAGCTGTAGTAGTTGAATCTTTATAAGGAATCGCTAATTGTTTTGCAATATGTTGTAAGGAAATTTTCGAAATCGAGTAATTATATAACTGACTATCTTTTACATTAAATACCGGTGCGATATTTAATTTATTCTGGATATAAGTGGAATACAATCGATCAGAAATCTCTTTAAATACAGGCCCTGCAACACTTGCACCAAAATGATTTAACGCTTTTGGATGATTAATGATAATCACGGCAATGGTATATTGAGGATTTTCGGCTGGAAAATAACCTACAAAAGAAGATTGAAATATAGATTCACTATAAGCTTTACTTCCATTTGCCACTAATGCTGTTCCTGTTTTACCGGCTACTTTATATAAACTATTCGCAAATAATTTTTTTGCTGTACCATTGGTGCAAACTCCTTCTAAAGCAATATGTAAATCTCTAATCGTAGTTGGCTTACATAATTGCGCATTATATACCATGGGCGAAAATGTTTTTATGATTCGACCTTCTTCTTTAATAGCATTTACTAAATAAGGTTTCATCATCACCCCATTATTAGCAATGGCATTGTATAAATTCAATGTCTGAATAGGTGCGATAGCAATACCATATCCAAAACCCATCCAAGGCAGCGTGGTTGGACCGTATAATGCATCTCCTTGCTTTGTAATTTGAGGTCTTCCTTCACCCATCAAATCAATACCTGAAGTACTGTCTAATCTTAATTTTGATAAATGCTTATAATAAGCACCTGCATTATTTAAATAATTGGATACGATAATTTTTGCCATCCCTACATTTGAACTTTCTTCAAAAGCTTCTAATACAGTAACTTCATGCTTACCATGAGTTTCAGCATCTTTTACCATTCTTCCCGCATAACTCCATAAACCGCCTTCTATATCTAATTTTGAATCTAAATTTAATTTCCCATCCTCCAATGCAGATAATAATGTAACCAATTTAAAAGTAGAACCTGGTTCTGTAACCCTAGTAGCGTAATTCAAATCCTCGGTATATTTTCCTTCTCCAATTTTTCCTAGATTAGCAATGGCTTTTATCTTTCCAGTTTTAACTTCCATCACCATGGCCACCCCTGTTTGCGCATCATTTTTAATCATCATACCCATTAAGGCTTTCTCAGTGACTTCCTGAATAAAAACATCAATCGTACTTACAATATCCTTCCCTGTTTCTGGCGCAATCTCAAATTCACCTTCTTGTACAGGCACCGTTACACCTCCTGCAATTGCTCTCACTAATTGTCGACCATTACGTCCATTTAAAACAGTGTCATATGATTTTTCAAGACCTACTTTATTTTCATCCCTAGCCAAACCAATAGTACGATACCCAATATTTTCGTAAGGATTTAATCTAAAGTTTTTTTCCTGTGCAATCATGCCGCTTTTATAACGCCCTAAACGGAACATTGGAAACTTGATCAAGTTTAAGTATTCTCGGTAATCTATTTTTTTTCTTAGTTCATAGTTTCCTTCACTGATCTCATAAGCTTTCGTCAATTCGTTTTTATATGTATCGGCCGATTTGTCTTTAAATAAATTAGCCAAGGAAATACTTAATGAATCAATATTTTCTCTGAATAATTTTCCACTTTTTTCATGCAAAGGCTCTACCCTAAAATCAATGTAAATATCAAACTTGGGCATATTGGTACTTAACATTTGTCCATCCTCGCTATAAATGGTACCTCTTGCAGCAGGTAGTTCAATAATACGTTGATGCAAGCTGTCACTTAGGCCTCTCCAATACTTTCCCTCTACTTGTTGAATATAAAACGCCTTTCCTAAAATGGCAATACATACTAAGGTTATTAAAATATAACTTAAGTAAACCCTCCATAATATGTCGCGTTTTACATCCATTAGTTGATGGTGTCTTTTTGATTATGGGTGATAGGAGAAAATCTTTTTTCTAAGACCAATCGGATGGGCATTTCTTTAGCTACGACTAAACCATAGGGTGCTACCTCATTTTCAATTTCAATGGCCCTACTGCGACGCATTAATTCAGACTTTATAGTCTTATATTCAAACTGCAACTCCTTTAGCTCCTTTTGAGTGGTATTAATTTGTCGAATCGTTTTGTCGGTTAAATGCCCATTCGCAATGTAGAGTATTGCTAAAAATGCCAAGAACAAAAACAAACTAATGTTCATGACAATCCACTGATAATTAAGGATGCTTTTGATAGCTCCTTTTGGACTTGGGTTAACGGGTACGGACATACTACTTATAATCTTTCGGCAGCACGCATTTTTGCGCTTCTGCTTCGATTGTTTTCTTTCATTTCTTTTTCAGAAGCCACTACAGGTTTTTTTGTAATGATCTTCCAAAACTTTTCCTTTTCTACTGATAAAAAAGGATTCAACTCATGCTCTTCCTCCTGTGCCACTCTAAAGGCGTTTTTGACTAAACGATCTTCGATCGAATGAAAAGTGATCACTACTGCTCGACCACCCGGCTTAATGACTGGCTTTAATTGTTCTAAAAAATCTTTTAATGCCTCCATCTCCTCATTCACTTCAATTCTAATGGCCTGAAAAACTTGTGCCCAATATTTATTCGGATTCCCTTTCACCACAGGTGCAATAAGCAACTTGAAATCCTGAACAGTATTCAATTTTAAATGTGAACGATGTGAAACAATATGTTTAGCAATGGTTTTCGAATTAGAAACCTCACCATATTGTTCAAACATTTTATGTAATGCAGATTCATCATAGCTCTCAATCACTTGCTGTGCGGTTTTTTGCTGGCGCTGATCCATGCGCATATCAAATGGGCCATCAAATCTTGTTGAAAAACCCCTAGATCCTTCATCAAATTGATGACTACTAACCCCTAAGTCGGCTAGTACCCCATCTACTTGATCAATTTTATTTAAACGCAAAAAGCGTTGCAAGTATCTAAAATTTTCAGGTATGAAAACAATTCGATTGTCATTAGGTAAATTATTTTTAGCGTCCGCGTCTTGATCAAAAGCAATGAGCTTTCCTTTAGGACCTAATTTTGATAATATACCTCTGCTATGACCGCCACCACCAAAAGTGGCATCTACATATATGCCGTTAGGTATGATATGAAGATGTTCAATTGTTTCATTAAATAAGACAGGAATATGATAATCAGACGAAAAAGCTTCCACGGCCGATGCAACTATATCATTTTTTTGATTTTGCATCATGGATAACTTAGTCTTGTTTTTTAATTCCTGCCATTACTTCCTGCGCTAGATTACTAAATTCATCTGCAGAGAAATCTTCAAAGAGCTGTTTGTACTTGCTTGCATCCCAAATTTCAAAACGATCCAAAGCTGCTGCCAAAACAATTTCTTTACCTGGCAAAGCAAACTCCCTTAATGTGGGTGGCAATAAAATACGACCTGCGCCATCTAATTCAACCTCGGTGGCACCACCCAAAAATTGACGACGAAACTGTCTCACTTTTGGATCAAAATCATTCAATTGGCTAATACGATCTAAAATAGCTTGCCAGCTTTTTATTGGATAAAGTGTCAAACACTTCTCAAACCCCCTACTCACAATAAAATGCGTCTCTCCTTCGGCAAGCTGCTTTTTCAAGCTGCCAGGAAGCAGAAAACGACCTTTCGTGTCGATGGTTGATTGATATTCTCCGTGAAAGCCTTTCATTGTTAATAATTAGAGTGTTTTTTACCACTTGTTCACACAAATTAACACATTTTACCACTTTTAAAGGCTAAATGACCCCTTCTAGTTTTCCACAAGTAATAAACCAAGCTGAAAATCAATGCAGTAAAGAGAAGTAGTCGAATTTTACCTGAATTCTTAAAAATTGAGTGTTGATCACTGTGGAAAACCCCTAAAAAAGCGTGTATAACGAGTGAATAAGCGTGAAAATCAATGCAATATGTACCTTTACGGCATGAAGCAGGTTCCAAAACTGAATTTAAGTGACTTTGATTATCACTTACCCAACGAAAGCATTGCCTATACACCTACTGCAAATAGAGCAGAAAGTAAATTACTAGTATGGGATAAGCAAATCAATGCTGACAGTATTTATGAAAACATCACTGATTTTATTCCAAATAACAGCACCCTATTTTTTAACAACAGTAAAGTAATTGCTGCAAGAATTTTATTTGAAAAAAATAATGAAAATATTGATCAACACAAAAGTGTCATTGAAATATTTTGTCTAGAACCCAGCTTGGAATATAGTCCTGTGCAATTGGCCATGCAAGCTACTTCTAAAGTGCAATGGATGTGTTTGGTAGGAGGTGTAAAAAAATGGAAAGCAGATTTACTTGAAAAGCAAATCATGTGTAATAATAAAATAATTCATTTTTATGCTAGAAAAATAGATTCATTAGATGGGAAGTTTTTAATTGAATTTTCTTGGGATGATGATACCATTATTTTTTCTGAAATTTTAGCACTCATTGGCCAGATTCCACTTCCCCCTTATATTGAACGAAATGTAAATGAATCAGATAAGGAAAGATATCAGACGACCTATGCCTCCGAAGAAGGTTCAGTAGCAGCCCCCACCGCGGGCCTGCATTTTAGTAAAGCACTATTAGATAAAATAAGCGCTCATCAAATTGATCAAGAATTTATAACCTTGCATGTAGGTGCTGGCACTTTTTTGCCTGTAAAAACAGAGATCATTAATGAACATCCCATGCATGCAGAGTTTTTTGAAATTGATCAAAAAACAATTCAGTATTTAATGGAAACTAAGAATGACTTTATTGCAGTGGGCACGACCACTTTACGTACCCTTGAAAGTATTTTTTGGCTTGGCGTAAAAATGATTAATAATCCCCAACTTCAACCTAGCGAATTGCATCTATCTCAATGGGAAGCTTACACCCTTTCCGATGTTGGCATAGACAGATCCGCTTCCTTATCTGCATTATTAAACTGGATGGAAAAAAATAAATTGAATACCCTAATATCTAAAACGCAATTAATGATTTTACCAGGCTACCGTTTTAAGATAGCAAAGGCTTTGATTACTAATTTTCATCAACCTAAATCAACCCTATTACTTATTATTGCCGCGATAGTAGGTGATCAATGGAAAGAGATTTATCAGTATGCATTAGATAAACAATACCGATTTTTAAGTTACGGGGATGGATGTCTATTTCGGATACCTGCTGATTTGACAAGTGGCACTTAATACATAGTGACTAAACTATTATGCCATTGGAATCGTAATCTCGATGGTGGTTCCATGGTCTAATTCACTTTGCACACTTATTTGACCCTTATGTAAATCAACAATCCATTTTACATAACTCATTCCTAGCCCAAAGCCTTTTACATTATGTATATTACCAGAGTGAGCACGATAGAATTTTTCAAAAATATGCTTACTGGTATCACTTGTCATTCCAATACCATTATCTTCAATAGATATCAATAATTTATTATTAATATTGGAAGTAGTTACCAATATATCAATAGTGTCTTTGGAATATTTTATAGCATTATCCATTAAGTTAGATATCACATGTAATAAATGCTCCTCATCTGCATTGATGATTGGACTTTTTGCATCTAGATGTAAGTTGATACTAGATGGCTTTGCTTCCAATTGTAATTTAAAACTATCAACGACTGCTTGAATTAAATCATGCACATTCACTGGTTGCTTATTTAATTCGACATCCTTTTTCTCAAACTGTCCTGTTTCCAAAATTGTTTCCACATGCTTATTCATACGAATATTTTCCTCTTTAATAATATTACTAAAATAAGCAACTGAAGTAGGATCCGATTGAACTTTATTTGTTTTTAATGCGTCTACCGCTAATGAAATCGTAGCCAATGGCGTTTTTAATTCATGCGTCATGTTATTGATAAAGTCATTCTTAATCTCATTTACTTTTCGCTGATTTAATAAGGACCTTATCGTGATAAAAAATGCAGCCAATACCACTAATATAAATAAGATGGCTCCCAAAATAATCCATTGCAATGAATGTAATAAATAAAGCCTTGCATTAGGTATGACAATGATCAATGATTCAAATGGACCCACCGGATCCATGATATCCTGGGGCATGACAGGTATGCGAACTTGCAAACTATTCAAATCCTCTGAAAAAGTGTCATCGAAATTTTTACTTCTTAATTCAATAACACTCTTCTTGTCTGCAATGGCAAACTCATAATTAATGTCGCCGATATCAAATTTTTCAAGGGCTGTTTTTATTTTTATACTTATCTCCTTGAAATCATACATATCTGCAATATTGGTTTCCTCAAACTTGTGCAGGTGATAGTCGTTTTCTAAACTTAGTCGTCCCCTTTTGGGTAATCGAAAAGAAAGTCCGCTATTCATTTTCTTACCTATGTCCGATACGACCGCCAACCCAGTTTGATTAATCTTTTCGGACAGCTGATTTTTTTGTAACAAAAACAAACCCTGTAACCATGTGATTTGGATGAATAAAATACCCACGATAGATAGGGATATCAAAACAAATATGACAGGAAAGGTTTTTTTCATAAAATGAGCGGGTAGATGAAATATATTCATTTACGCTATGTGAATATAAATAAAAAATCCCTCAGCATTGCGCTAAGGGATTGACTATTTGATAATATTTTGTTATACTGTAACTATAAAACGCCTTCGACTAATACTGTTGTTTTATTATTGACTACTTCGACAAATCCTCCCTGAATAGCGTAAGCCTCCGATTTGGTTGCTGTCATTAATACCTTCACTTGACCTTTCCCCAAAGCACTTACTAGAGGAGCATGCTTATTTAGTATTTCAAATAAACCATCAATACCAGGTAATTGCACCCCAAATACATCTCCACTGAATAATTTTTTGTCGGGTGTTAATATTTCCAATAACATGAGCGCTGTTTAAGTATTCGAATTTATAAATTAGGCTTGTGCCATCATTTTCTTTCCTTTCTCTATTGCATCTTCTAAAGATCCTACTAAGTTAAAAGCTGCTTCTGGATATTGATCTACTTCTCCATCCATAATAGCGTTGAACCCACGAATAGTATCTTCGATAGAAACAAACACACCCTTTAAACCTGTAAATTGTTCTGCAACATGGAAAGGTTGTGACAAGAATCTTTGAACGCGTCGTGCACGAGATACAATTAATTTATCCTCGTCACTTAATTCATCCATACCTAAGATGGCAATAATATCTTGTAGCTCCTTATAACGTTGTAAAATCATTTTTACTTTTTGAGCAGTATCATAATGCGAAGCACCTACAATAGCAGGTGTTAAAATTCTAGATGTAGAATCCAAAGGATCCACCGCTGGATAAATTCCTAAATCGGCAATTTTACGGGACAATACTGTTGTTGCATCTAAGTGCGCAAAAGTAGTAGCTGGTGCTGGATCGGTTAAATCATCCGCAGGCACATACACCGCTTGAACCGATGTAATAGAACCATTTTTAGTTGAAGTAATACGCTCTTGCATCAAACCCATTTCAGTAGCCAATGTTGGTTGATACCCTACCGCAGATGGCATACGACCTAATAAAGCCGATACCTCAGAACCTGCTTGCGTAAAACGGAAGATATTATCTACGAAAAATAAAATGTCTTTTCCTTTTCCTGTTCCATCTCCATCACGGAAATATTCAGCAATTGTTAAACCACTTAAGGCAACACGCGCTCGCGCTCCTGGAGGTTCATTCATTTGTCCAAAAACGAATGTCGCTTTTGACTCCTTTAATTCATCCATGTTCACTTTACTTAAATCCCATCCACCTTCTTCCATGCTGTGTTTGAAAGCATCACCATATTTCATGATACCTGCTTCAATCATTTCACGTAACAAGTCATTTCCTTCACGTGTTCTTTCTCCAACGCCCGCAAATACAGATAAACCTCCGTGTCCTTTTGCGATATTATTAATCAACTCTTGAATCAATACTGTTTTACCTACTCCCGCACCACCAAACAATCCAATCTTTCCACCTTTTGCATAAGGCTCAATCAAATCAATTACTTTAATACCTGTGAACAATACTTCTGTTGCAGTACTTAAGTCTTCGAATTTAGGAGCAATCGCATGAATGGGACGACCATTGGATTTATCTAATTGAGGTAAGCCATCAATGGCATCACCTGTAACATTAAATAAACGACCATTGATTCCTTCACCCACTGGCATTGAAATTGGCTTGCCGGAATCTACTACTTCCATTCCTCTTACAAGTCCTTCCGTTCCTTCCATCGCAATGGCACGAACGCTGTCCTCTCCAAGATGCTGTTGCACTTCTAGGATTAACTTTTCGCCATTTGGTTTTAAAATGGAAAGCGCATTATAGATTTCTGGAAGTGCTTTTTGATTTGGAAATTGCACATCCACTACAGCGCCAATAATTTGTTTGATTTTACCTGATGTTACCATAATATTCTATTTCGGATGCAAAGGTAAGGATTTAACGCTTTACTGCAAAAATTGTACATATATAATCGCAGCCAAAATACCCCCAATAATGGGACCCAAAACCGGGACAGCCGCATAGCCCCAATCACTAGCGCCCTTTCCCTTCATAGGTAGTATAAAATGCATAATTCTAGGACCTAAATCCCTGGCAGGATTAATAGCCCACCCTGTTGGGCCACCTAGCCCAAAGCCAATTCCACCAACCAATAAAGCCACTGGCAAGGCCGATAAAGCGCCTAAATTTGTCGCAGCAGGTTTAATAAAAAAGATGCCTATTAAGAACACCATAGTAGCCAATGTTTCTGTGATAAAATTTTGAGGTAAATTTCGAATAGAGGGCCCTGTAGAAAAGACAGCTAATTGAGTCGATGGGTCCTTGCATTCATTTAAATGATCCTTATAAATCATCCATACTAAAAACGCACCTAGCATCGCCCCCAATATTTGGGCTAAAATATAGGCAGGAACCAAGTCCCAAGGAAATTTTCCTGAACTGGCTAATGCAATGGTCACTGCAGGATTTAAATGTCCTCCACTAATATCACTTGTTGCATACACCCCTATAAATACAGCAATCATCCAACCTAATACAATGGTGACTAATCCCCCATTATTTCCTTTAGTATTAGGCAACACAACATTAGCAACAATGCCATCGCCAATAGTGACAATCAAAGCTGTTCCCAATAATTCAGCAATAAATGGTGTCATGATGATTGGATTTTATATTTAAAACAATAATTTAAGTTACACCAAAAGTAGAACATAAAAAAGAGTCCTAACCCTGCGCTTGGGTGAGCGTTGCTTTAACCGCCCTTTCCCATCCTAAAATCCACTGCGCCCTATCTTCCGTTGTGGCAGCTGGTAAAAAAGTTTTATCCACCTGCCATTTGGACCTAAGCTCCTCAATATCTTTCCAGAAACCTACTGCTAAGCCGGCTAAATAAGCTGCTCCTAACGCGGTTGTTTCAACCATCGTGGGGCGAATTACTTTTGTATTCACGATATCGGATTGAAATTGCATCAATAAATTATTATTTGTTGCACCGCCATCCACTCTTAATTCTGCAATTGGAATTCCTGCATCTGCTTCCATGGCTTTAAGTAAATCATAACTTTGAAATGCAATACTTTCTAAAGCCGCGCGCGCAATATGCGCAGATGATGTTCCTCTTGTAATTCCAACAATAGTGCCTCTTGCATGCGGGTTCCAATAAGGTGCACCCAATCCTGCAAAAGCAGGTACAACGTACACGCCATCTGTTTGAGTTACTTGATTGGCCAAGGCTTCTACCTCCGAAGAATTTCTAATTAAATGTAGCCCATCTCTTAACCATTGAACGACTGCACCTCCAATAAAAACACTTCCTTCTAGTGCATAATAAGTATGTCCGTTTATTTGTAATGCAATCGTGGTTAATAAATTATTTTTAGAACGCACTGCTTTTTCTCCTGTGTGCATTAACATAAAACATCCAGTACCATAAGTATTTTTGACCATACCCGGAGCTGTACACATTTGTCCAAATAAGGCCGACTGCTGATCTCCTGCGATACCTGCTATAGGAATTTCATGATGCGCAAATAGTTGAGTAGTGTGCCCATAAACTTCACTACTGCTTTTTACTTGAGGCAACATGGAAGCTGGCACATCTAATATTTTTAATAATTCTGTATCCCACTCAAGTGTGTGAATATTAAAAAGCATAGTACGAGATGCATTGGTCGCATCGGTTACATGCACTTTACCATTGGTCAATTTCCAAACCAACCAAGTATCAATCGTTCCAAAAATAAGTTCTCCTTTATTCGCTAAATCACGCGCTCCTTCAACATGATCTAAAATCCATTTTATTTTAGATCCCGAAAAATAAGCGTCAATCACCAAGCCTGTTTTTTGTTGAATCGTCTCTTGATGCCCTTGTGATTTAAGTTGATCGCAAAATTCGGCGGTGCGTCGATCCTGCCAAACAATGGCATTATAAATAGGCTGTCCTGTTGTTTTATTCCAAACGACGGTCGTTTCTCTTTGATTGGTAATACCTATGGCTGCAATGTCATCTACAGATAAACCTTTTGAACTTATAGCTTCAGTAGCGACGCCCATTTGGGTACTCCAAATTTCGAGTGGGTCATGTTCCACCCATCCTGGCTTTGGAAAAATTTGTGTGAATTCTTTTTGTGAAGTCGCGTGGATTTGACCTTGGTGGTCAAATAAAATAGCGCGACTACTAGTGGTGCCCTGGTCAAAAGACAAGATGTATTTAGACATAACATTCCATTATTTTCTATTTTTCAACCAACTTTCTGGATCCAAGGCCACTCCCTTTTCGTTATAAATCATAAAAGACAATGCGCCTTCTCCATCTAAATTAACACCTGATCTTCCTAAAACAGTACCTGCTTTTACTTCCTGACCAACGCTAACACTTGCACTAGTAAAATAGGTATACATTGTAAAATACTTCCCATGCTGAACGATGATGGTTAAATCACCATTCACATCGCCCACATAAGATATTTTTCCATTCGCAACGCTTTTCACAGAAGATCCTTTTGGTAAGGCTAATTCAATACCGTCACTTTTTCTATTTAATTTAGTACCTGGAATATTCTCAATACCAAAATGAATATAAATATAACCAGTCGCACTTGGCCACGGTAAATTTCCTTTGTTATTTTCAAAAGAAACCGAAGTTTCTCTTCCTTCTTCCGTTGTCTCTAATGCCGAATAAGGACGATTATCTGTCGTACTTTTTAACCCCCCTTCGGCTCCTTTTACTTTTACAATATTATTTTCAACAGGTTTATTTTCGGCAGTTACTTTTGCTTTAGCGTTGTCATTACTTGCTTTTAATTTAGCCAATCTGTCTTTCTCCCTTTTTTCTGCTTCCAAAGTTTCACGACGAATAATGGTTAAAATTGCTTGTTGCATTTTTTTTCTTTGTGCTTCCTTTTGACGCACTTGTGCTGTAATTTCCTGCTCCTTACTTTTTAATTGATTGACTATTTTATCCTGCTCTTTTTTATCTACCACTAATACTTTTAATTGGTCGCTTTGAACGTTTAAAGTTTTTAACCGATCGTTTTTATTGGTACTTAGGGCACTAATTTTTACTCCCAAATCCTTTTGAGATAAATCAATTGCCTGCGCTTGCGCAGTTCTATTTTGACGATAACTTTTTAAATAAGTAATACGTTTAACGGCATCATTAAAACTATTGGCCGAAAATAAAAAATTTAAATACTCATAACCACTTCGGCTTTTGTATGCGAAAATGATACTTTTTAAATACCTCGATTTTAAAGTATCTAAGTCCTTATTTAATTTTTGAATATCTAATTGATTCGTATAAATGGCATCATCTAATATTTGAACCTGTTTTTTGATGCCTCGAATTAAAGATTCTCTTTTTTCAATTTTACTTCGAATGACAGCTAGCTGTCCCAAAGAACTTTTTTTATTTTTCTTAGTTTGTTCTAATAATAAATTCAACTCATCTAATTCCTTTCGAATGGATTGCTCTTCCTTTTGCAAATCATCACGCGACTCATTGGTTTGGGCTACAGAAAGCGTATTAAAACCAATGACAAAAACCAAAAAAAGAATAATTTTCTTAAACATAATATTTTTATTTCTACTATTGATTTACTTTCTTTTACCGGGCTTAGGAATGGCGAAAGTATATTTTACAGGTTCGTTAAAACTATACTCTTTTATTTCTAAATAAATATCTAACTTATTTTGCGCATTGATTGATATGACTCGATTTAATGGAAAATAATATTGCCCTTGACTCACATGATTCGAATAAGCTATATCACAGGTGCGATGTTGATTGATGTCTATATCATCTAATTTTAAATGTAAGACTTTGGAATTATCCTCACTCAATATGACTAAATTTTTGAACAAGGCTCCAATCAAACTAAGCTGTAATTTATTATTATTTGATTTATAAGCAACGATGCTGCTGCTGTCTAAGAAAATAGGATTACCTAACATCAAATCCTGTATAGTACTAAAGGTAAATGGTATCTTAACCACTTGCTGCAAATAACTAATAGGTTGGCGATCCAATGTTTTGGTTTTACTTGTAGGAGAAATAATAAAAACACTGTCTTTTCTGATCAACGCCTTCATTACAATAATCCCTAAATCTGCCCGAAGCGTAATAAAGATCTGACTATCCTTGATCATACTCACATTAGCAATAAAGTTATATGAACTTTGCTCCGACTCATACTGCACTTTAATGCGCGTATTCATGGTCTTATAGTCAAGTTTGGCTAGATTAATTTTATTTAAAATATTCTTTACAATTGCCAAGGAATCAACTTTTTTGATTTCGGCGATCAACTGACTTTTAGTGGTATCGTTTTTAGAAAGTGCATCCTCAATGACTTGCACTTTTTTCAAAGTACTACATGATGCAGTAATCAAGATGATAAAAGCAAAGAAATATTTTTGTTTCCCCATGTAATAACTCTTATTTAAAATGACTCAAATATGATAATAGCGAGTATTTATTTTGTCCCGGTATGCCCAAATCCGCCTGCCCCTCTTTGCGTTTCCTCTAAAAAATCAACCCCTTCCCAAACCACTTTCCCAACTGACTGAAAAACTACTTGTGCAATTCGATCTCCATCTTGAATGGTTTGTACTTCAGAGGACAAATTGATTAAAATAACTTTAAGTTCTCCTCTATAATCTGCATCAATAGTACCAGGCGTATTTAAACAAGTAATGCCTTGCTTGATGGCCAATCCACTACGCGGTCGAATCTGTGCTTCCCAATTTTCAGGAATGGCTAAATAAAGACCCGTTGGGACCAAGCATCTTTCCATTGGAGCAAGTATAACCGGGGAATTTATAAAAGCCCGAAGGTCCATGCCCGATGATCCCATAGTAGCATACTCCGGTAAAGGGTGGTGACTTTTATTGACAATTTGTACTTTGGTTGACATGCCAACAAAAGTAAGTAAAAAACAAAGGATAATTCACTCCTAATAGGGAGTGTGATTTAGGATATTGTTAAAAATAAAAGATAGAACCAAATCTTATGGTATTAGACAAGGGATTTCTTGACAAACCTCCTCCAGAAGGAACTAAATAAGATATGTTAAACTTGCTTTGCAAGTATTGAAAGCTTGTTCCTAAAGTAAAATATTGGCCATTCCCCCTTGATTGATCCTCATATAAATAACCTGCTCTTAAAAAAAAGCGATCTGTATAATTATACTCCAATCCTAAGGAGTAACGAAGGGATTCTGACAAAGCTGGACCATCCGTACTTGAAAAAGAGTTAAACCAACTTGATACCACTGATTGTGAAAAATATCTATCTCTTTCTCCATTTAGATTTGTCGTTGGAAATGCAGGAACTAATAAACGATTCACGTCTACTCCAAATTCAAGGGAATTATCATTATCAAATTTACTTAAATACCCAAGGCCTAAACCAATATTGGCTGGTATAAAATATTTATTGGTGGTTTCATTCGAGTAACTAATTTTACCTCCCAAATTTGACAACAACAAGCCTGCATGAAGCCCTTCCAAATTTTCATTTTGTCTATAAAATAAACTGATATCCCCTCCTATTGTACTCCCTGCACGATAGTTGATATTAGAGTTGAGCATAGAGCCTTGCACTAATTTTGAATAAATATATCTAAGGGTTACACCTATACTCAATTTATCGGTCAATAAAATATTATAACCAAGATCATAACTAAACTCAGAAGGTTTAGTAGAAGGCAACTCGGTCCCATTTTCATCAGAAAAGGTAATATTACCTAAGCTAAAAAATCGTAAGGAACTATTGAAACTGCTGTAATCATTTAATTTTTTATAATAACCCATACTAGCTAAATACACATCATTCAATCCTAAATCCTTTAACCAAGGAGTATAATTTATTAGAAATCCACTGTTATTTTTGAGCAAGGAAAGTTTGGCTGTATTCCCAAATAAATCATTGGCATCGGGCGACATAGCTAATGATAAATTCCCCATTCCCCCCGATCTCGCATCTGGCGATATCAGCATAAATGGAACTGCTGTACTTTGAAGTTTTATTTGAGCCCTCAAAGAAAATGTAAATAATAGCATTAATAAAGTCAACCCTAATATTATTCTTAGCCCTTTTATGTTTGATTGATATACCATATTTATGAATGACATTTTTTAAAAACTAGTTGTCGTGGCTATAAAGGTAAACATTGCAATTCTAAATTTAATATTTTATAAATTTATTTATGAGCGAAATGCCTTGTTTATCATCTTTCACCCATAATTTATAAAAATAAGTGCCTGCTTGCAATGTGGCAATTTCATCAAAATTAGCAACGACCACTCTATTGCTCAATAGGCCTGTTTCAAAATTTTTACTCAACTGCTTGACCCCTAAATTATTATAAATTTCAATAGTGTAAGCAAGTGATTTGTTTAAATTAATTGTTTGACTGATTTCAAAACTAAATCGAGTATTTGTACGAAAAGGATTGGGGAAATTAGATAAATTTCTAATGTGCAAATGATCACTATTGGGGACAATGATATTTAAAGTGTCTTTGTTAGAATTCCCAATAAGATCCCATGCTTTAATGATAAATTGATGCGGCCCTTCGCTTAAGTTAGGTAATGCATATATTACCTTACCACTTTGATAAGTATTAACGTCTGCAATGAAGTAATTATTCAATATGATAGGACTTTGACTTGCCCCATCTATCACCAAACTGATATCGTGCCCTAATGAATTACCAGAAGTTTGAATACCTGAACTATCCCTCAGAAATAAGTATAAATTAGAATTACTATTGATCCAAGTATTGGATTTGTAATTATTAAGTGTGTCATTAATATAAATATGTTCAAATTGCGGACCTGTGGTATCCAATGAAATATTTTCCGAATATTCAGTTACATATAAACTATCATATACTCCTAAAGCATCCATATCGGCATTTGAATTAGAAGTATAAAATTGCATTCTTAAAGCACCTTGATTTAGCGCCACTTCCTTGGGTAAAATAAAATCAATAGTGAACAATCCATTATGCACAACTGCCTTGCCTTTGAATAAAATATTATCTTGAGTTGATACATTCACTGGCATACTAGTTGAAATATTAGCCAAGGTTTTTTGTAATTTAGGAATATCATATAAAGTAAATTCAAGTAGCCCCTCAAATTGATTCATCAAATTTCCGTTTGATTTCACAGTCCCCGCCACTTGATACTTTCCACCTGCTTTTAAAGTGTCCTTTCCTTTAAATACCTTTTGATTTATCTTTTCTAAATTGACCTCGTAAGATGGCTTTGCTAATTGCAAGGCGGGATCACCCATTAAATTAAATTTAAACGCATTGTAGTGGTCTCCTCCTTTTTTCCATGAGGCCATTTTTGCATTTTGCAATGCCGAACCTATACTTTTATAAGCACCATTACTATCTGGTACTAATAATTGCTGTATATACTCGTTATTTATTTCTTTATTGTTATAGGCGAAAACCAATCTACTTGCTGCCACTAAGCCCACAATACCTTTCCCCTCTTTTAAAAAAGCGTCAAAGCCAATAGGCGATAATTGCGGTTGATCATAGGGGGCAAAATCACAACTGGCTGTAATCATCAATGGTAGTTTTTGAGCATTATCCCATTGCTGAATTTCATTTTGTGAGATGACCGCTTCTTCAGCTAATCGAGTATAATTTCCATGCCCTGTATAATTTAAAATTAGTGTCCCATTGTTAACCATTTGCTTAATCATATTATTAGCTAATGGATAAGTATTACCAGCGGATGAATTAGCTGCAGGGAAAAAATCTAAGTACACTTTTTTTTGATTCCAAATGGGTTGTTTTAACTTTAAAGCATTGACTATTTCTTCAGCTTGCTGTAAGTGTAAATTATAGTCTCCATCATCAGCGATCCAAGTTAATTGATTTCGCCAAGCACCTACATTTTTCCCATTTTGATAGGCAATGAGCTTACGAATTGCCGCATCCGCTTCATTGCTATTTTTTGCAGGAATTCTTCCTACTGACAACGCCAATTCTTGAATACCATTAGGTGTATTAATATCATCGCCCTGCTTAATAATGGCATAAAAATCATCGGTCGTATAACTTGTCAATATTGAGTTGGAGGTTACGCTCTCGTAAGATGGAACCTGCGTTTGAAGATCAATTTTTTTATAATCAAAATTTCCCATACCCAATAGCAGCAAGTATTTCGGAGCTGCCGTATTATTTTGTTTTGCTTTAGCAAATAAATATTTAACGTAGTTACGAATACCAATTGGACTGGTCTGTCCTCCCGAAAACGCATTAAAAACTTTAGAGGTAGTGGTAGTATATGTTTTTAAACCATGACGAAGTGAATGAAACTTTGCCAAACTATCTGCCGCTTTTACATAATTGGAAGCGGTTATGATTAGATAATCTATGGCAGGCGTATTTAATAAAGAAGGATAATCCACATTGATTAACTCCATAAAACTAGGCGACTCATAACCCAATTTAGTAACCCCAAAAAAAGACCGCAATGTATCTGCCTTTTGTATGACGTTACCGGCCCCATTTTGAATAAAACAATTAAGTTCAACAGGGTTTTCGGGTTGCGTCACATCCCATACTTTGGTTGTAGCATCAGCATCTTTTATTTGATATTGAACTACTTTCCCAAGTCCGAAATCATTTGTATTAGTGAATCCAAATGATTTATTCGAATAAAAACCCAATTTTCGTTTGCCTTGCAATTCAATATAATTAATCCACCCTGTACTATTTGAATTCGAACTCAAATAATGAACAGTAAAATTGAATGAAGCCAAATTTGAGTTCAACATTGCCGCATTCAATGGGTACCTAAAAGTATCTAAAACTATATTAGCAGCATCGTCATATACAAAACCTGAAATGGGTGCAACAATGGTAGATCTTATCTTTTGATCATTGAATAAAAAATCAAAATTGGCTGGTGAAATAGTACTTGCTGCAGCATAATTGAGTTTGCAAATTAAATCATTAGAAGCAACCAAACCTTCCATATTCAAATTAGTGCTTATTTTAGATTGCTTTCCCGAACCTGTTCCCATTGCTGGCCCCCACCATAATTGACCCGAATTTAAAATATTAATTGAATCCTTTTCGATTAGCCAATGATCATCAAAACTATCTAAATTGTCAGTTGCTTTTAAATTAGTATTTAATTTTTGTATACGCTTTCCGTCTTTACCTAAAGTAATAAAATAATAAATTGAATCCCCTTGC
>JAPLEJ010000010.1 GCA_026391435.1 Bacteroidota bacterium | reverse complement strand
TTGTGCACTACCTCCAGTTAAAGTATAGCCGAATCCTTCCATGTCTTGAAAGCTAACGGCATCATCAATTTCAATATTATTATAATTATTGAATGCGGTTCCGAATTTTAAAACGGTAGATTGCTTTTCAAGCTTTACAGTTTGATTAGATTTAGTTAACCAAAATTCAATATCAGTTGTCACGGGTGTTTTAGTCCCATCGACAGGCGGAATAACGGCTGCTGTGCTCGAAGGTGAACAATTCAAAATAGAGATTCCTAATAAAAGCGCTGCCATCAATTTCATTACCAAAATATTTTTTAATTTGTACTTCTTCATTTTTGATTCAACTAAGTATTTCTACTTTGATAAATTATTTTTTCAACTCAAAATTAGCTTTCAATCGTATATCTTCAGACGAAGATCCAATCATCAATTCGAAATCAGTAGGTTCCGCATCCCACTTTAAATTAGAATTGAAAAATGAAAGCTTCTCTTTATTAATATTAAATTGAATTTTTTTACTTTCCCCTGGCATTAACATGATCTTTTTAAAATCTTTTAATGCTTTTACTGGCATCACTACCGAGGCATGCTTATTATGTAAATAAAATTGCGCTACTTCTTCGCCAGCTATTTTTCCTGTATTTGTTAATGTAAAGGAAACTAAAATAGAATCCTTCATATTCATGTTCTTATTACTTAACACCAAATTAGTATATGAAAAATTGGTGTAGCTTAAGCCATAACCAAATGGAAATTTTGGAAATATACTTTCATCTAAATAAGATGAATTGTAAATATGATTGTTATCGTCCAATGCAGGTCGACCCGTATTAAAATGATTATAATAAATAGGAATTTGTCCTACACTTGCCGGGAAAGTCATTGGTAATTTGGCTGATGGATTATAATCTCCAAATAACACATCTGCAATTCCATTGCCAGCTTCACTTCCAAGCCACCATGTATATAATATTGCTGTTGCATTCTTAGCAGTATAGTTAAAAACTAATGGTCGCCCTGCATTGATTAATACGACAACTGGTTTACCAGTAGCTAGTAATTGTTCTAGTAATTCTTCTTGAACCCCTGGTATATTAATATTACTTCTGCTTTTGGCTTCGCCGCTCATCTCCCTTTTTTCGCCAATACTTAATATCACTACATCGGCTTGATTAGCAACAGATACTGCTTCACTAAATCCTGATTTATTATTGCCTTCAATATCACATCCTTTAGCATATAATAAACTAGTGCCAGGACCTATTTTATTTTGTAGCCCTTCCCATTGAGAAACAATAAAATTTGAATCGACACCTGGTATCGAAACATCCCAAAAACCTTTATTCTGCATCAAAGATTTTACAAGTGGTCCGATAAATGCGATTTTTTTCAAATTCTTAGAAAGCGGTAAAATATTATTATTGCTTTTAAGTAATACAATGCTTTTTGCGGCCATTGTTCTCGCAGCTGCTTGATGCGCTGGATTATTTAATGCAGCCTGCTCTCGTATTTTATTTGAAAACTTATAAGGATTATCAAATAATCCCATTTCGAATTTCTTAATCAATATTCTTTTAACTGCATCATTCACTAATTCAATATTGACTTTGCCATCTTTAACAAGTTGGCCTAAATTATTTTTATACGCCCTGCTTTCCATGTCCATATCGGTACCAGCCATTAATGCTGCAGCCGCTGCCTCTCGAGTATCTTTTACATAACCATGATTAATAAGCTCTCCGACGGAGCCCCAATCACTCACTATAAATCCTTTAAATCCCCATTTGCCTTTTAAAATTGTTCTTTGTAATAAATTATTGGCTACTGCTGGTATACCATTTAAATCATTAAATGAGTTCATAAAACTTGCAGCACCCGCATCTACAGCGGCTTTGAAAGGCGGTAAATATATTTCATATAATTGCCTTTCACTCATGTCCACTGAATTATAATCACGGCCACCTACTGCTGCGCCATATGCAGCAAAATGTTTTACACAAGCCATAATAGCATTCGTATCACCTAAATTTAATCCTTGAAAACCTTTTACACGCGCTGCGCTAATTAATGAACCTAAATAAGGATCTTCTCCTGCACCTTCCATTACTCTACCCCATCTAGGATCACGCGCAATATCAACCATTGGTGCAAATGTCCAATGAATACCACTTGCACTTGCTTCAGTAGCTGCAATACGCGCAGACATTTGAATAGCAGGCAAATCCCAACTAGCTGCTTCTGCTAATGGAATAGGGAAAGTGGTTTTAAAACCATGTATTACATCTTGTCCAAAAATTAATGGGATTTTTAAACGAGACTGCATCGCTAATTCCTGCCAGCTTCTTGTCCTGTCACTGCCAATCGTATTTAGCAATGAGCCTACTTGGCCATTTTTAACCTGATCCACTTTATTATTGTCTATAGTGACAGGACCTGTTGCTTGATTGTCGTCATTATACTGATTCAACTGACCTACTTTTTCATCCAATGTCATTAATCTTAAAACTGAATCGGCTTTTTGACTATTTGACTTTTTTTGTGCTACACAAACGGTTGCATAAACAAAAGTGAAAAAAAGTAGCCCAAATATTTTACATCTCATAAGTTAAATATTGTTACTAATAACAGCACAAGTTTTTGTACTACTATTTATTGTCAATAGAAAAGAGGTAACTATTTAACGGAGAATAAACTTGCAAAAAATATTATTGATATACCCTTACATAATCAATTTCCATCGCACTACTTGTAAATGCAGGATCAATGGTACCGCCCATATTGCCTCCCATTGCTACATTTAAAATGAGGAAAAAGTTTTGATTAAACGGCATCGTTGGGTTATTAGCAAAAGTATAATACACTACATCATCAACATAAATTTTAATACTTACATCCGTCCACTCTAAAGTATATTTATGAAAAGCAGTAGTTGCATTATTGATTATGGTAGTGGCGCCATCTGCATTGCCTCCGAAACGTCCGGGGTAATGCAGTGTGCCATAAATTTTATTTAAACTATTACCTGTATGCTCCATAATATCAATCTCGCCGCAATTAGGCCAGCCAGCTGTTGATATATTATCGCCAAGCATCCATATGGCAGGCCATGTACCACCACCTGCTGGTAATTTGGCACTTACTTCAACTCTGCCATATTTAAATGAAAATTTACCTTTGCTTAATAATCTTGCCGAAGTATAATTACTACCACTGAATGCTTCTTTTATGGCGGTAATTTTTAAAGTACCCCCAGAAACAATCGAATTGGTAGTTCGATTTGTATAATATTCTTGTTCATTATTTCCCCATCCGCCTGCCCCTAAATCGTAACCCCATTTACTGGGATCCGGAGCACTTGCAGTAGTTGCGTCAAACTCATCTGCCCAAACTAACGACAAAGTTGTTGTTACATTTAAGACTGTTGTTTTTGAAGCTGTTGCACCACTCGAGCTCTTAGCAACTACAGTTACTGTATAAACACCTGTTGTAGAATACTTATAAGTCAAATCTCCAGTTACAGAAACTTGATCTTTTATTCCATTACCTAAATCAAAAGTGTACATCACTGCATTGGTTGCAGATGCTTTAAAAACCACATTGCCTGTGGTTCCGCTAACAGTGGCTTCCAATGTTAAATTGGTTGGCGCTGTGGAAACGGGTGTAGGTGTATCACTTCCCTTGCCGCACGAAGTAAGTGCAGCAAGGAGAAGGATAAACAAAACACTAAAAAATTTCAACTTTAATATAGATCTCAGAAGCATTTTCTACTTTTATTTACAGTGCTTTTAATTTTAAATACCAAGCATTACCTGTTTCTGTACCTTGTACTCTTAAATACATTGCGGTTGCAGAAATTGATAAAATTTCGTACTCTTTTTGTAAAGAACCATAACCAATAAAGGTATTCGTTCCAGCAAGCAATATACTTGTTCTTGTAGAATTAGCAGCAGGTACTACAGAACTAGCAGGAATAAATGAGAAATTACCTGTTCCACCAGCATAAGCATAACAACCTTCATCACCAGAACCAGGGATACCTGCTAAAGTAGCATTACCTCCAGTTTTAGTAAAAGCACCATCAGGTGTTGTTACTTGTATTGTATAACTAGCAGCACTTACTGCAGTAAACTTAAAGCCAGATGTATAAAAACAAGGAGCAGCCGTTACTTTCTCATTTACAGAAGCAGACCACCACTCTGGAACAATTGATCCTGAAAATGGACCAACTCCAAAATGACCAGCAACACTTTTATCAACGATCCAAGTTTTAGATGATCCTCCAGTTAAGTTAGCAACTAAGGTAGCATCAGGTGTAAAGTTACTTTGTACAGTTATATCTTTTGTAATGGTAGTAGAGGTGCCTCCACGGCCATAAGCTACTGCTGTTACTTTATAGGTGTTTGTACCAAGTGTAGTATATTTTTTAGTAGCTGAACCTGACGGTAAATACACTAAATCTAAAGAATTGCTTGCATCATAATCAATTTTATATGACAATGCATTATCTGCACTCATTGTGAATGTTACATCACCAGAGCCATCCCCATTAGGGGTTGCCGTTGTAACACCTTTCACCACTGCTGTGATGACTAAGTTGCTAGGTGCTTTTAAATCACCTAAAACATACTCCTTATCCTTACAAGCAGACAATAAAATTGCTGTTGCAAGAAAACTTAAAAATAATTTTGAAATATTTTTCATTGTGTTTTGGTTTAATTGGTTAATCTAAAATTGTCTACATAAATAACAGAGCCTGCACCATCCACAGAATCGTTAAATCGTAAAACCAATTGTGTAAATTTAGTGCCGCTAGGAATTCCAGCTATACCGCTAAAATCAAATACTAATTCCTCCCAAGCGCCAGAAGTAGTTACAGGGACTTTTAAAACAGCAACACCATTTGAAGGTGTGCCGCCAATAGCCCACTCTAATTCGACATTCAATTTAGCACCTATTAATGCAGCATCGGGATTGTATACCAAAACTTTGATTACTTTACCTACGCTAAAATCAATTGGATTATTTGGCGCTCCCATTGGGCTATAAGTACCACTCCATCCTTCCCAACCTCTTGTAAATTTACCCACTTTCGCACTTGTATTTAATCCTGTTGGATCTGGGTTTGCAACTGTTGCAAAACCTTGCCCACCACCAAAAGTGCCAAAGAAATAGTTAACAAAAGCGTTTTCAAAATCCATTGGTATGCCAAATGGATCAGTAACTACAATTGCATTCGTTTTTTCAGTCTTAGCAGCACCACCACTTAAGGCTGCCACTTTTACATTATAGTTACCTGAAGTTGCGTAAGTATGTGTTAATGATGCACCTTTTGCCATTGCAGTACCTACTTCATTTGTTGCATCGCCAAAATACACTAGGTAAGAAGCTGCGTATAAAGAAGTAGCTGAAACAGTTAAGGCATGTACATTTTGCGACATCGATACGGCTAAATTTTCAGGAGCGCGGTAAGTGACTGTTAATGGATATGCGGTAGTTGTTGTTTTACCAGCTATATCTGTAGTCAAAATTGAAACCGTATATGCACCTTCTGGATAAACATGCGTTGCGTTTCCACCTGGAGTTACTGTAGCAGAAGCTGAAGCACCAGTTCCATGTCCAAAATTAATGGTATAAGAAGAAACACCTTCTCCTGTTGGAGAAACTCTAACTACGCCAGAATTATCTGTGCTGATCGTAAATACTTTTGATAAAGCAGATGACGATGCAGAAGTTATAAAAGACAAATCACTATCGATTCCGTCTTTTTTAGTACATCCTGTAGCCAAGGCTATCAGGAATGCAACACTGTAAATAAACTTTATTTTATTCATTGTATAGTTTTTTATTAGTTATACTTAGGATTTTGAACCAATAAGGTACCTTGTAATTCAGAAAAAGGAATAGGGAAAACTTCATCTCTTCCTGCCATAAATCCTCTGTTTGATAATTTAGATGCGGCTTCACCCCATCTTACTAAATCAAAAAAGCGATGACCTTCTCCTGCTAATTCAATTCTTCTTTCAGCTTTAATAGCAGCAAGTGAAACAGGGGTAGATGCTAAACCAACTCTAGCTCTTACAGCATCTAATAATGCTTGTGCTCTTGAACCACTACCACCTAATGCTTCTGCTTCCATTAAATAAGTATCAGCTAAACGAATAATATAAGTGTCTTGTTTATAATTAAGCACCGCATCGCCAGCACCAGTTGAAACATCGGCATTTCTTGGTAAAAATTTATTCAAGAAATAACCTGTGTTTTGATATCCTTCAATATAATCTGCTTTGCCTGCTGCCTTTAAAGCTTTTAAATCAAAAACAGTAGCCGCAAAACGAGGATCACCGCTAATGGCATCATAGAAATTTTGAGTAAATACATTGAAGCTCCATCCTGAAGGTAAACCTGGAGCAGGAGCAGCTTTCATTTCATAGCTACGAGGTCCTACCATTACGTTCACACTATTTCCTTCATCACTACCACTACCCCAATTGCCCCAACCTGAAGCACCAGCATTGGTGTGACTTACTTCCAAAATTGATTCAGTATTGAATTTATTGTTCACTACCCATAAGTCACTAAAACTGCTTAATAACTTGTAGCCATAGCTACTTGCAGCACCTGGCGTTCCATTTACATCTGCTAATTGGGCAGCTGCCAATGCTCCTTTATTTTCAAACAAATAAACTTTACCTAATAAAGCTTTAGCAGCTCCTTTGGTAAAACGTCCTGCCTCGGTACCCATGGAAACTGAAGTAGGTAAAACTGCAATTGCATCAGTTAAATCTTTTTCAATTTGAAAGTACACAGAATCAGAACTGCTTTGTTTTACTTTATACATACCTGCAGCAGATATTGGCTCAGTAACTAATGGAATGTTTTTGAACATTCTCACTAAGTTAAAATAGTATAATGCTCTTAATGCTTTCGTCTCTGCAGTAAATCTTGATTTTAAAGTTGCATCCATCGTTGTTGTAGGTAATTTTTGCAACAAAGTGTTCGCTCTAAAAATTCCTTGATAATGGTCGCTCCAAAAACTTCCTGGAACATTTAATGCAGTCAATGTATGTGTTGAAAATGCTTGAATTCCGGCACCATCAGTAGCGCCACCGCCACCTGCATAATGATCATCTGAACCCGCGTTCATCATGGTAATCATATTTTCAAAACCGCCAGAATTTTTGCGAATAACATCATACACCCCAACTAAACCACCATAGGCTTGTGTTGCGTCTGCGTAATAGTTTGCTGTAAGGAATTGACCCTTAGGCACAACATCCACAAATTCTTTTTTACATGCGCCTAGTGTTACTATAAAGGCTGCAGCAATTAGAAGATTATTAATTTGTAATTTTTTCATGTGTTTAAATTTTGATCAATTTTAAATTTTGTGGAATTAAAATTGCAGTTGAATTCCTAAAATAAATGACTTGGCTTGAGGATAGATACCTTT
>JAPLEJ010000029.1 GCA_026391435.1 Bacteroidota bacterium | reverse complement strand
TTAAATAAAGTTGATTTTCCTACATTGGGTAATCCCACAATTCCTGCCTGTAAAGCCATAATCTGACGTGTTTTAAGAGCGCAAAAATACAATTCTAATCCCAAAATTGACTATATTAGAACCATAAACAATTGATTTATGGCATTGAATATTATCTGGATGGCATTTTTTGTGATTGCGTTTGTAATTGCCTTGTTTAAATTGGTTTTTTTAGGGGATACTGAAATTTTTAAATTACTGGCAGATGGCCTATTTGACTCTGCTAAATCCTCTGTCATGGATGTGGCCCTTCCATTGGCAGGTACGATGGTATTTTTCTTAGGTTTAATGAATATTGCCGAAAAAGCAGGTGCTATCCAAAAGCTAGCCAAATGGATGAACCCATTTTTAAGTCGATTGTTTCCTGGCGTTCCAGCTAATCATCCCGCCATGGGGCAAATGGTGATGAATTTTAGCGCAAATATGCTTGGTTTAGACAACGCAGCCACTCCATTTGGGTTAAAAGCCATGGAAAGCCTACAAAGTCTTAATCCGGACAAAGAAAAAGCCACCAACGCTCAAATTATGTTCCTTGTTTTACATACAAGTGGTTTAACCATTATTCCTTTAACCATTATTTCATATCGATTAGCGGCAGGATCTCATGATGCAGCTAGTATATTTATTCCCTGCGTTCTAGCCACTCTTGGTACAACATTAGCTTCCATTTTTATGGTGGGGTTATACCAAAAATTAAAATGGGACAAGGTTTTAATAGGTTGGATACTTGGATTAATCTTACTCATGGTGGGTATATTATTTAGTGTCAATTCATTGATGCCTATACAAAAGGAAGTTTTCTCTAAAACAGTAGGGAATGCATTGTTATTAGTGATCATCGTAGGTATTATTATCGGAGGAGCTTTTAAAAAAGTGTCTGTTTTTGATGCCTTTATTGAAGGGGCCAAAAATGGATTCGATGTCATTATTAAAATCATTCCATATTTAGTGGCGATGCTAGTGGCCATCAGGGTATTTAGAGATAGCGGCGCCATGTTGTACCTATTAAATGGAATTACTTTTTTAATCCAATCTACTGGAGTGAATACCGAATTTATTGGAGCATTACCTGTCGCCATCATGAAACCTTTAAGTGGGAGTGGGGCCAGAGGAATGATGCTAGATATTTTTCAAACACAAGGGCCTGATTCATTTGTAGGGAAATTAGCATCCATTTTTCAAGGATCTGCAGATACCACTTTTTATATTATTGCTTTGTACTTTGGAAGTGTGGGTATCAAGAAAATACGATACGCTTTATGGGCTGGTATATTCGCAGATTTAATAGGTGTAGTAATCGCAATTTTAATTGGATACACCTTTTTTAAATAAAAGATTTTAATTGAAGTAGGTATTATAAACCCTCACTCATTTTCATTACTTCATTCCATTCAGCACTAGTCACTTTTTGAACGGAAAGTCGACCTAGTTTAACCAATTCCATATTAGCTAGATTGGTATTGGCTTTTACATCAGATAATTTAACGGGATGTTTTAATTTTTTATGTGGAGCAAAATCTACAGCTAACCATGCCGTTTCAGTAGTGGTAGGATCTTGATAAGACTCTTTAACTACTTTTGCAATACCTACAATCTCCATTCCTTCATTACTATGGTACCAAAAGGCAAGATCTCCTTTTTTCATGGATCTTAAATTATTTCTTGCGCCATAATTACGAACACCATCCCAGAATGTTTTTTTATCTTTTATAAATTGATCCCAAGCGTATTTAAAAGGTTCTGATTTGATTAGCCAATATGCCATACGATATAAATTTATAAATTAAAATAGAGATGTACCTTAATACCCACTTGCTAATACTTCAGATAAATGAAGTACTTTAATTTCTTGTCCATTGTGTTTCATTCGACCATCTAAATGCATTAGACAACTCATATCAGTACTAATTAAAATAGGTGCTTGAGTTTCTAGTACATTGTCAATTTTTTGATCAGCCATTGAAACGCTAATGGTATCAAATTTTACAGCGAAACTGCCTCCAAATCCACAACATATATCAGTGTCCTTCATTTCAACTAATTCTAATCCTTTTACTGCTGCTAATAATTGCCTGGGTTCTTGTTTAATTGAACATTCTCTTAATCCTGCACAACTATCATGGAAAGTGGCTTTTCCTTCAAAGGAAGCACCTAAATCAGTAATATTTAAAACCTTTACTAAAAATTCGGATAACTCGTAAATACGATTCGCTACTTTTTTAGCAGGACTCTGAAAAGCATTATTTTCAAATAATTTTGCATAATTATTCCTAACAAATCCAGAACAACTTGCACTTGGGCTTACTATGTAATCAGCCCCTTCAAAATCTTGAACAAATTTTGTACAAACATCTTTTGACTCGCCCCAATATCCAGCATTAAAAGCAGGTTGACCACAACAGGTTTGTGCTGCATTGTATTTGACATTACAGCCCGCTTTTTCCAATACTTTGATGGTGTCAAATGCTACTTGAGGGTATAGCTGATCAATAAAACAGGGGATAAATAATTGTACTGTCATACTCAAAAATACGAATTGTATGTAAATAAAAACATAAGAAAAAGCATTCTCAACAAGTTGTGGAGAATGCTTTAAATAGGTTCCTTAAATTGGATTAAGGCTGTACTTTCAATTTATTGATAAATTTATCAGCCAATAAACCTTTTTCAGATTTAGGGTATTTCGATTTAATGTTTTTGTAAATCTCAACTGCCTCATCTGCTTTACCATTTAATTCTAATAGAGCGGCTGCTCTGTAAAGGTATTCTGAGCTGATGGCTTCATCTTCTGGAAAATGGGCGCCTGCTTTCTTATAATAATTGATCGCCTCTTCTGTATTTTTTAATTCACTGTAAGCATCTCCAATAGTTCCATAAGCAATTGCTTGAACTTGCTTTGCACTCGTTGAAAAATCTTTTAAATACTCAATCGCTTTGTTAAAATCATTGGTACGGTAGTAGCTAACGCCTGCATAGTATTTAGCAAGATTAGCCGCTTTAGTTCCACTAAATTGATTTATAACGTATAAAACACCTTTGCTGCTTCCATCTCCATTTAAAACCAACGTAGAAGAGTCCATAGCAAAATATTTTTCTGCGGCAAACATAGCATCTGCTGCTTTTTCTTCTCTAGGTTTTTGATACATTTCAGTATAGCCAAAGTAACCAGCTAATCCAATTACTAATGCGGTTAAGGCATAAGTCAATCCTTTTTTGTTATTTTTTACGAAATCTAAAAATGGATGTTTTTCTGTTTGTAACTCGCTCATATTATTATTTTATAATTTTCGGTAATGTTAATCAACAATGAATGGATAATTTTGATCTATATAAACATCTTTATACACTTCACTATCATCAGGCCAAGGGCTTTCTTCGGCAAACTTAACGGAAGCATCCACGATTACTGTTATTTTATCATCAATTGCTTTTAATTCAGCTTCTGTCGCAAATTGGTTATCAAGAATCGTTTTAGTCACTTTTGTAATAGGATCTTGGTTTTTATATTCTTCTACCTCATCCTTGGATCTGTATTTTTGTGGATCTGAAACTGAATGTCCTTTGTAACGATAGGTTTTCATTTCCAATAGAGTAGGGCCTTCTCCATCTCTAGCTCTTTTTACTGCTCTAGCGACACCTTCATGAACTGCTTCGGATGTCATACCATCTATTTTATCAGCGGGCATTTCGTAAGCATCTGCTAATTTATAAATATCAATTACGTTACTTGTTCTTTCAATTGAAGTTCCCATGGCGTAATTATTATTCTCACAAATAAATACTACTGGTAATTTCCATAGCATGGCTAAGTTAAATACCTCATGTAACATACCTTGTCTTGCTGCACCATCTCCAAAAAAACATAAAACGACATTTTTTGAACCTCTGTACTGTTCAGCAAAAGCCAATCCTGCTCCTGTTCCTATTTGCGCTCCAACAATACCATGTCCCCCAAAAAAGTAATGCTCTTTACTGAATAAATGCATACTTCCACCTTTGCCTTTTGAACAACCAGTCGCTTTACCATATAATTCAGCCATGGCTGAATTTGGACTCATCCCTTTTGCTAGGGCCAAACCATGATCACGATAGGCGGTAATAAATGGATCTTCTTGATTGGTAGCGGTCATACAACCAGCGGCAATGGCTTCTTGTCCATTGTAAACATGAAAAAAACCTCTGATTTTACCAGCCATTTTATACATCTCCTCTGACTTGGATTCAAATTGACGTATTAACTGCATCAATTCGTACCAATAGAGATAAGTTTCTTTAGAAAATTTTTGGGCCACAGTCCTTTTATTTTGAGCAGCAAATATACAGTTTTCTGAATAAAAACCGCTTAAAAGCAGCGGGTTATGCCTCGTTTAAAAACGGATAGGTGTAGTCGATCGGAGGGTTAAAGGTTTCCTTTATGGTACGAGCACTTAACCAACGATACAAATTGAGCATACTTCCCGCTTTATCATTGGTTCCGGACCCTCTAGCTCCCCCAAATGGTTGTTGTCCAACTACCGCACCAGTGGGTTTATCATTAATGTAAAAATTACCCGCAGCATGTCTTAATTTTTCGGTCGCTAATTCAATGGAAGCTCTGTCTTGTGAAAGAATGGCTCCTGTTAAAGCATATTTCGAGGTGGTGTCCACTAATTCTAAGGCTTTTTCAAACTGATTGGTAGGATAGGTGTAGATGGTTAATACTGGCCCAAATATTTCCTCGCACATGGTTAAATATTTTGGACTAGTGGTTTCAATCACAGTTGGTTCTATAAAATAACCATTGCGCTTATCCACTTTACCTCCCACCAAAATTTTTGCATTTTTATCCTGCTTCGCTTTTTTAATATACTGCGCAATATTGTCAAAAGATTTTTCGTCAATAACCGCATTTACAAAATTAGAAAAATTTTCTACCGTTCCCATTTTCATAGATTTCACTGCTTTTACCAATTTTGTTTTTACTTCTTCTGCCATATTTTTTGGAAGATAAGCACGAGAAGCGGCAGAACATTTTTGACCTTGGTATTCAAAAGCACCTCTTGCTAATGCGGTAACCACTGCGTCCACATTCGCGGAAGGATGTGCTAATACAAAATCTTTTCCTCCTGTTTCTCCAACAATTCTAGGATAAGTTTTATACTTAGAAATATTCTCGCCAATTTGTTTCCACATAGTATTAAATACGCCAGTAGAACCAGTAAAGTGGACTCCTGCAAAACTAGGATGTGTGAAGCAAGTAGCGCCAATGGTAGGACCATCTACATAGACTAAATTGATGACGCCATTTGGCAATCCCGCTTCTTTTAAAATGCGCATAAATAATTGCGCAGAATATATTTGAGTATTGGCAGCTTTCCAAACGACTACATTACCGCACATGGCTGCAGAAGCGGGTAGGTTTCCGCCAATGGCTGTAAAGTTAAATGGAGTGATCGCTAAAACAAAACCTTCTAGACCACGCCATTCCATACGATTGTGCATGCCAGGAGAAGAAAGAGGTTGTTGTTTATAGATGGTACTTAAAAAGTGTACATTGAATCTTAAAAAATCGATCAATTCACATGCGGCGTCAATTTCTGCTTGATATGCATTTTTGCTTTGACCTAACATAGTCGCAGCGTTCATTTCAAAACGATATTTAGTAGCTAATAAATCAGCCGCTTTTAAAAAGATATTAGCGCGTGATTCCCAATTCATATTTGACCATGAAATTCTTGCATTTAAGGCACTATCAATAGCCATATCAACATGCTTTTTAGTGCCCGCATGAAAATGTCCAAGAGTATGTTTTATTTCGTGAGGAGGATGTATGGCTATTTTGTTACCTGTTCTTTCTTCCTTACCATTGATATACATTGGAATGTCCATTGTCAATGACTTCAAATTTAAAATGGCTTTTTTTAAAGCAATTTTTTCAGGTGAACCTGGAGCATAAGATAAAACTGGCTCATTCACTGGGGCGGGGTAATCAAAATAACCTAGTTGCATATGTGGTAGTTTATATTACAAAAATAAGCATTAAATGAATATCTTAAGGAAGATCTGCATATTCCTTAAACTTGTTTTACTTTTACATATAAATGAGGACGTAATGCAATATGTATTAGTGGACATAGCAGATAGAGAGAAATTTTATCCTTTTAGCTTGACGCATTCTGTAGCGCAATTGAGAATAGGTATTTTTTCATTTCAAGAAAGATGGGAGCGTTATTTAAACGAAACAACTGCTGTTTTTACAGTCCCTTATTTACAAAAATTATATAGCGACGCCCCTTTTTTACAAAATAAAGAAGCTGCTATCTTTATCAATGTCACTTGTTTGCCGACAGAAAATTTAGTTACTCAAATTTTAAGTTTAAAAGAAGGTGAAAAACTAGTAAGTAATTCAGGAAAATGGATTGCGACACATTCGTCTGAACGAGTTTTTGAAAAAATATTATTAGCCAATTTTACACCTATTGATTTTGATCAAGCTGAATTTGTTCAAGATGCGATGGATATGTTAAAGTGGCATACCAAGTTGATTGAAAATGATTTTACTTCTATAAAAAAGAATTCAAAAAGTCAAACTATTGATGCTAGTAATAAAATAATACAACCAGAAAATATTTTTATTGAAAAAGGTGCAACAGTTCATTGCGCCATTTTAAATGCAAGTACAGGGCCTATTTATATTGGTAAAAATGCAATGATCATGGAGGGTGCAGCCATTCGTGGCCCCTTTGTTTTAGGTGAAAAAGCGGTAGTGAAAATGAATACCAGTATTTATGGATCTACTACGATTGGGCCCTATTGTTTAGCAGGTGGTGAAATTAAAAATTCAATTTTAATGGGATTTTCTAATAAAGGACATGAAGGTTATTTAGGAGATAGTATTATTGGTCATTGGTGCAATGTAGGAGCAGGTACTTGCAATAGCAACATAAAAAATACAGCAGGGGCAGTTCAAATGTGGAATGAAGCCAAACAAATTTGGGAATTAGCTGGACAAAAAATGGGAATGTTGGTCGGGGATTATAGTCGATTTGCAATTCAATCTAGTATTAATACAGGTTCTTATATTGGTGTAAGTGCTAATATTTTCGGCAATGGTTTATTACCCAAATACATTCCTAATTTCACATGGGGCATTGTATCGGGATATCAAATTGACAAAGCAATTGAGGATATTGACAACTGGAAAAAACTAAAAGGATTTGTAACCTCGGACGAAGAAAAACAAATCTTACATTACCTGTCTAAAAAGGGGGCTTAATCCATTCAAATTGTCCCATTTTTCATCTAAAATTTAACTACCTTTGCAGCGCTAAATAAGTGTTTCACTTGTTCAAACCTTTCAAATTTTATGAGAAAACAAATAGCCGCCGCCAATTGGAAAATGAATTTGAGTCAGCAAGAGGCAAGTGATTTATTAACATCATTATTAATTAGCTTATCTAATATTAATGATAATCAACAAGTTATATTTTCAGTCCCTTCTATATACATACCGCAGGCTTTAGGGCAAATTCAAGGAAAGGCCAATGTTTTTATAGCAGCTCAAAATTGTCATCAAAAGGCAAATGGCGCATTTACAGGGGAAATTTCGGCAAATATGTTTGCTTCAGCTGGGGTTAAGCATATTGTAATCGGACATTCTGAACGCCGTGAATACTTTGGTGAAACAGACGCTTTATTGGCAGAGAAAGTGAATGCGGTTTTAGAAATAAGCAGTACACCTATTTTTTGTTGTGGTGAACCCTTAGCGATCAGAGAAGCAGGAACACAAAATGCATTTGTCGAAGCGCAATTAACAAATGCTTTATTTCATTTAACAACAGAACAAATTACTCAAGTCGTAATTGCATACGAACCTATTTGGGCAATTGGCACTGGTAAAACAGCAACCAGTGCTCAAGCACAAGAGATTCACGCCTATATTCGCTCTGTTTTATCATCTAAGTATGGTCAGGACATCGCAAATCAAATCTCAATTTTATACGGAGGAAGTGTAAAAGCAGCCAATGCAGTAGAATTATTTTCACAACCAGATGTGGACGGAGGGTTAGTGGGGGGTGCTTCTTTAATTACATCTGAGTTTACCGCTATCATAAACGCATTACAATAGATTTTTAAAGCCTACTTTCACTGACATGAAGAACATCAGAAACTTTTGTATAATCGCTCATATTGACCATGGTAAAAGTACTTTGGCAGATCGTTTATTAGAGCATACTAAAACGATTACTGAACGCGAGATGATGAATCAAGTGTTAGATGACATGGATTTAGAGCGTGAAAAAGGCATTACCATTAAAAGTCACGCAATTCAAATTAACTATGTACATAAAGGAGTAACTTATACTTATAATTTAATTGATACACCAGGACATGTAGATTTTAGTTATGAAGTAAGTAGGGCCTTAGCTGCATGTGAAGGTGCTTTATTATTAGTGGATGCCTCTCAAGGAATACAAGCACAAACCATTAGTAATTTATATTTGGCATTAGAAAATAATTTAGAAATCATCCCGGTCATTAATAAAATTGATATGGATGGCGCTAAAATTCCAGAAGTAACGGATCAAATCATTGAACTAATTGGGTGTAAACAAGAAGATATATTATTAGCAAGTGGTCGTTCAGGTATTGGTATTGAAGAAATTTTACAAGCTATTAGCGAACGCATTCCAGCACCCGTTGGTGATACAGAAGCGCCTTTGCAAGCTTTAATTTTCGATAGCGTATTTAATAGTTTCAGAGGAATCATTGTTTACTATCGTATTATGAATGGGGTATTAAAGAAAAATGATAAAATTCGCTTTGTGGCTTCTGGCAGAGATTATAATGCCGATGAGGTAGGTGTATTAAAATTGGCGATGACTCCTAAGGCAGAAGTAAGAGCGGGTGATGTAGGATATATTATAACAGGGATTAAAGTGGCGAAGGAAGTTAAAGTAGGAGATACCATTACACTTGCCAATAACCCTGGCCCTATGATCAATGGTTTTGAGGAAGTGAAGCCAATGGTATTTGCAGGAATTTATCCTGTGAATACAGATGAGTTTGAGGAATTGAGAGATTGTATGGAAAAATTACAATTGAACGACGCTTCATTAACTTTTGAATTAGAAACTTCACAAGCTTTAGGATTTGGGTTTAGATGTGGATTTTTAGGGTTACTCCACATGGAAATTATCCAAGAAAGATTAGAACGTGAGTTTAATCAAACAGTGATAACCACTGTTCCTAACGTAAGTTTTATTGCATTTACAACTCGAGGTGAAAAAATCATTGTGAACAATCCATCGGAAATGCCCGATCCTGTAAAAATTGAACATATCGAAGAACCTTATATACGTGCGCAAATAATTACTTCACCCGATTATATTGGGAATATCATTACACTGTGTTTAAGTAAGAGAGGTATACTAATGAATCAAAGTTATTTAACACCCACTAGGGTTGAATTGATTTTTGAAATGCCCATGACTGAGATTGTATTTGATTTTTATGATAAATTAAAAAGTCAAACAAGAGGCTATGCTTCCTTTGATTATTCTCAAATAGGATTTAGAGATGCGGATATTGTAAAAATGGACATCTTATTAAACAGTGAAAAAGTAGATGCCTTGAGTGCTTTAATTCACAGAGGTAAAGCTTCTGATTTTGGTCGTCGCCTTTGCGAAAAATTAAAAGAATTATTGACAAAGCAACAATTTCAAATCGCCATACAAGCTGCCATAGGTGCTAAGGTGGTGGCAAGAGAAAATATCTCCGCTATGCGCAAGGATGTGACTGCAAAATGTTACGGAGGTGATATTAGTCGTAAGCGTAAATTATTAGAAAAACAAAAGGAAGGTAAAAAGAGAATGCGTCAAATTGGTAATGTAGAAATACCTCAGGAAGCATTCTTAGCGGTACTTAAATTAGATTAATTCTTTTTCTTTTTTACTTCTTCGAGCACAGATAATTCCCATTTATTATTAATCCAGGAAAAGTATTTAAAATTACCAGAAGGGACTAGTGTTTCTGTCTTTTTTAAATCATTTTCAGTACTTGCTAATTCGGATAGCTGGATCAAATTTTTAGTTGCATCAAATTTTATAATGGCATTACTCCCTTTTTTGTAGGAGTAGATAAAACGATCCACTTTCCCAATTGGATAAGTGGGGTCAGGTAAATAACTAAAATAATCACCTCCTAGTATTGGTTCTTCATTTTCGAATCGCAACACTTCAATTATTTTTTTTGAAATGTTGTTGGTATTTTCATCATAGCCTAATAAGGTATAAATGGTTTCATTATTATATTGTATAGGTATAATATCATAGTAAATAGCACCAATCCATTGTTTTCGACTATTCACCCCTAATGTATTATTTTGAACAAAATCGGAGTTGTCAAAAAAGGGTAATAATTTCAATTGACCATTTGTTGTAGGTAATTGCATAGCTCCTCTTTGACGATAAGTCCCATCTCCTAAATCAATTTGCCAACTAAAAAATTTAAATCTTCCATCGGGGGAAGTAATATGTTTAATTGCTTTTAAGGAATCAAATGTATATTGAAAGGAGAAAGGGGCTTTAAGCGTTTGAACCAAAGCGCGTGTAAAAAGACTATCTGCATTTAATCGATTAGAAAGCAGGGTGTCCGACTGAATGAGTGATGCTAATTTTTGTAGTTGAACACCAGTGGTGTCTTGATTTAAATTTGATTGCGCTTTTATAGGAAAGCTGTATAAAATGAATCCTGAAATAATGATTAACATTTTTTTCATAGCTGTCAAAATTATTTAGATATCGCATTTGCAAAATCCAATAAATGATCAAATCTAAAATCAATATTAGGGCTAGGGTATTCCACTTCGGGATGGGTAGTGGCTAAAAATACAGTATGCATACCTGCATTACGACCAAAAAGCATATCACTTGTTCTATTTCCAACCATGATCGATTTATTAAATTGGATCGAAGGGAATAAGTTTTTTGCTTGATGGGCCATTCCAGGTTGGGGCTTACGATTGATAGAGTCATCATTAATATCAATACAGTAAAATATATGATCAATTCTACCACCAATGGTATGAATGGTCCGCGACATATTGGTATGAATTTTTTGTAATTCAGATTCTTCCATGAGGCCACGGCCTACTCCTTTTTGATTCGTAGTGATGACAATAGTATTAAATAAATTAGCTAAAAGGGGGAGGGCTTCAATACTCTCATTATAAAATTCAAATTCACTCCAGGTTTTGATATAGTCATTGTTCTTTTCCACATTGATCACGCCATCACGATCAAGGAATAAAGTCCAATCAGGAGTAATATCAGATAAATTGAATGACAATAGCTTTATTTAAAAATGAATTGAAAAGGTTTAGGGTCATTATCCAAAAATTTGCAATTCTACTAACTCACAAATTATATGACCTACTAAAATATGCGATTCTTGAATACGGGGTGTATCCTTAGAAGGGATGTTGATTAAATAGTCTGATAATGGTTGCATTTTGCCACCCGCTTCACCGGTGAATCCAACGGTAATCACTTGTTTTGTTTTAGCCATCTCAAATGCTTTTACAATGTTGCCAGAATTACCTGAAGTACTGATTCCTACTAATACATCACCTGGTTTAGCAATACCTTCAATGAGTCTTGCATAAATCACTTCATAGCTATAATCATTGGCTACTGCAGTGATATAGGAGGTGTTGCAATGTAAGGCTTCAGAGGGCAATGCTTTACGATCCTTATAAAAGCGACCTGAAAATTCGGCAGCTAAATGTTGTGCATCCGATGCACTTCCTCCATTACCAGCAAAATAAACGCTATTACCTGATTGAAAAGCTTTGGTAATGACATTCACCACTGTATTAATTTGCGCTATCAATGCACTATTACCAAGTAGTTGCTGCTTTACTTTAATAGATTCGCTAATAATATCTGAAATCTTTTGTGTAGACATATATTTATCTTTTTGAACTGTTTTATAATTGTTGGTACAAAGCTAAAAACTTTTCGGTCATTTGAGTCCAAGTATATTTTTTCTTTTCTTCAATGATATTAGGAATAAAGTACTCTTCCCCAAATTCATATAAATTAACAATACCCATACCTATATCTTTGGCATTAGGTTCTACCACAATACCCACTGACATATGAGGCACTGTATCAGCAAGTCCGCCAACCTTAGTGACTAACATGGGTTTCTCAAAATGATAGGCCATGGGGGTAACGCCACTTTGAGTTGCCGTTTTATAGGGTTGTATGATGAAATCAGCACTACATACATAATTTTTAACTTCCGCATCTGGTATGTAGTTAGCATAAATCATCACTTGATCTTTTAAACCTAGTGAACTAATTAAGGACTGGTATGGAGCTTCGTCATCATAAAATTCACCCACAATCATTAATTTGATATTCATTTTTTTGATGGATTCATTACTCATGGCTTGCAATAACAAATCAAGTCCTTTGTATTTTCTTATGTATCCAAAAAATAAAATTATTTTATCGTTTTGAGCAAGCCCTAAATTTTTTCTTGCCATTTGTTTTGAAATAGAATTTCCAAATTGATTAAAAATAGGATGGGGCGATACCGTTATTGGTTTATGTGAGAATAATTTGATATCCGACTTTACCTTTTCGCTCATGGCAATAAAGCCATCCACCATTTTAGAGAAATAATTTGTAAATAAATGATCTCCCATTCTTTTTTCGTGAGGGATCATATTGTCAACAATTGAAATCACTTTTGTATGCTTGTTCCTTTTTGCAATATATAATATGGTTCCTAAACAAGGTGCTAAAAAAGGAATCCAATATCTTACTATAATCAGTTCCGGTTTTTCACGATATAATTTTAATCCAATTCGAATCCAATTCAATGGATTGATTGAATTAATACAGACATTGATATTTACATTTTGGGGTGCTGGATCTGAACTATACTGACTAGTACCTGGAAATAAGAAGGAAGGGTATTGTAAGGAAAATGTATCAATTCTTGTTTGAATACCTTGTTTTGTAAAATGGGTAGCGAGTGTTTCATCAAAAGCAGAAAGGCCACCTCGCAAAGGCCATGCTGGGCCAATTATGACCAATTTGTTTACCATCCTAGTTTATCTTCAATTAAATAAACATTTCTTTCAGAAGCATTTCTATTCACTAACTCTCCAATGAATCCTGCTAAGAATAATTGCATTCCGACCATCATAGAAGTAAGTGCAATATAAAAACTAGGTTTATTGGTAACTGTATAATTAGGATCTAAAATTTTTCCTGTAACAATAAAACCAAATGAAATAAAACCAATCATAAAAAATAAAGTACCGATAAGTCCAAAAAACTGCATTGGTTTTTTGCCAAACTTAGATAAAAACTGAATGGTCATTAAATCTAAGAATCCATTAACAAAGCGTTCCCATCCAAATTTAGTGCTGCCGTACTTTCTAGCTTGATGTACCACTACTTTTTCTCCAATCTTTTTAAATCCAGCCCATTTTGCTAAAATAGGAATATAACGATGCATTTCACCAAATACTTCAATGCTTTTAACCACTTTTAATTGATATGCTTTAATCCCGCAATTAAAATCATGTAGTTTAATACCTGAGCTTTTACGTGCCACAGCATTGTATATTTTGGAAGGAATATTTTTAGTAAAGGTGTTATCGTATCTTCTCTTTTTCCAACCACTCACTAAATGGTATCCTTTTTGAGTGATCATTTCAACAAATTCTGGAATCTCTTCAGGTGAATCTTGTAAATCAGCATCCATAGTGACAACGATATCGCCTTGGGCTGCTTTAAATCCTTCATTTAAGGCAGCTGATTTACCATAGTTTCTTTGAAATTTAATTCCCTTTAAAGCTGAATATTGTTTTCTTAAAGTTGTTATAGTATCCCAACTAGCATCATCGCTTCCGTCATCAACCATAATTACTTCATAAGTAAATTGATTTGTTTGCATTACACGATCAATCCAAGACATTAATTCCGGTAAGGAATCGGCTTCGTTGTATAGAGGGATAACCACTGTAATTTGCATATAAATATTTTAAGCTGTGGGTTCGCTAAAAGGATCAGCAGGTACTTTTTTGGCAACACCAGCACCAATTAAAGAGGATATAGCACCTATAAAGCCAGTTCCAATGATAGCACCACCTATGGCGAATGGCATAAAGAATTTCTTAGTCATTGAAATGGCTTGTTCGATCATTTCGTCGGTCATTTGAGGATTTTCAGCCATCTTTTTTCTTGATATCTCTAAGATTTTATCTTGCATATCAGGAAATAATAATTTCAATGATAAGACTGTATAAATAACGGTAATTACGATAATAACTGAAGTTGTTTTAAATCCATGTGCAAAAATATTGCCAAAACTTACTTTGTTATCGTTCTCGTTAGCAAATAAAATACAACTGTAGATTAACCCGCCAATCATTATGGCATAATTTATATAGTTAAACCAAGAAACTTCATATAAATTAAAGACGTTTACTATAATGCTCATTAAAACAGCAATGCCACTTAGTATAGATCCCTTCACAATATGAGAAGTAATTTTATTCTCCATGATTTTTATTTATTTGATATTAATTTAAATGCAAAGTTCCTTTGCTATAGGTTCCCTTTATTTTCCCTGTTAATTTGATATTCCAAAAAGGAGAATTAGCTGATTTACTTTTTGACTCTTTTTGAGATAGAAGCGTAGTCTCAGTTTTACTAAACCATGTCAAGTCGGCAATGGCTCCTTCTGTAATGCCTTGGTTGTCTAATTTGAATATAGACCTTGCATTGATTGAAAATAATTCAGCAATTCTGTTTTCTGTTAATTTTGGAAACAGTTGATGAATAGTTGCAAAACTGGTTTCGATACTAGCGATTCCTGCTTTTGCATTTTCAAATTCGATGGTTTTTGCATCCCAATCTTGTGGCATATGATGAGAGCTGATACAATCAACTGTCCCATCTTCAATTGCTTTGAACAAAGCTTTTTGGTCTAGCTTGGTTCTTAAGGGAGGGAATACTTTTAAAAGTGTATCGTAGTCTTTTAAATCTTCTTCAGTAAAATATAAATGATAAGGCGTAACGCTACATGTGATTCTTAAACCTTCCTTTTTCGCTGCTCTAATAAGTTCAATTCCCTTTGCAGTACTCACCCCTGTGATATGTAATTGAGATTGAGTATATTTTAAAAGTTCAATATCTCTTGAGATGATTAATTCTTCGGCGATGGCTGGGATACCTGGTAAACCTAACTTAGTTGAAAGGATACCTTCATTCATTAAGCCTAAGCTTCCCAAACTTTTGTCAATGGGCATTTGAATTACAACACCATCAAAAGATTTTACATATTGGAGTGCTTTTAAAAATAGTAGGGTAGATTGTACTGGATATAATCCATCACTAAAAGCGACCGCACCATTCGAATGCATGTCAATCATTTCAGCTAAATCCTTTCCTTCCAATTTTTTAGATAAGGCGCCAATGGGTAAAATATGAATAGGTAAATCTTGACTATGTTGTTTAATGTAAGTAACCTGTGATTTGTTGTCAATAACAGGAGTTGTATTTGGTATCACAAATACAGTAGTAAATCCACCTTGGATGGCTGCATTAGAACCTGTTGTTAAAGTTTCTCTATGTTCAAATCCTGGATCACAAAAATGTACAAAGGGATCTACAAATCCCGGTGTTATTATATGGTTTTTGGAATCAATAACTTGATCAGCTTCGCCTTTGTAATGATCTGTGATGGAAATGATGGTGTGGTCTTTGATTAAAATATCCTTAACCAACCCATTAAAAGGGGACCTCGTATCTGCAATTTTAACTTGACTTAGAAGAATGGTCATCGGGTCTGTAAAATTTTGATGCAATATACCCCGATTTTTCTATTTAGGATTATATTTACACCCGAAATCATGTCATTTTAGCTGTAAATAGCGCATTATCCTACTTTAAAGGGGGGGTGATTTATTAATTCGAGGGGTTCGTCTATATATATCGGGTGGTAGTCCCGAGGTCTCGGGAGTAGCGCGACGGCAATCCTTACTTACAATATTGCCTCAAATAACTATCCACCACCGTATATCCTTTTCTCTTTGCAGTAATCAATGGAGTACATATTTGTTTCTTTTTTCCTAGTGCGATATAACTCATTGCCATAAAAAATTCAGATTTACCTGTAGTCGCATTGGAAAATTGAACCGCTTTCTCAAAATAAGGAATTGCTTTTACAAATTCGCCTCCGGAATAATAACTTATACCTGCATTTTCATAATGCGTATAGTTGGTAGGATCCAATTGTGCAGCTTGTAAATAAAACTGTGCTGCTTTCATATATTGACGTTTTGTGAAAGCAGCAACACCGTTGTTTAATAAATTAGTTAACACATCTGTGCTTTTAATACCCGATTTGTTTCTTGAAAAAATACTATTCACAGTTGCTAAAATGGCACTGTCCATTGGATATCTAGCATTCGTTGAATCTAGTAAGTTCATCATATTATAATCAATAGTTCCTTTTACCTCATATAATGCAAGCAGGTATTGCGCATTGGCTACAGCACCAGGTCGGTATTTTTTGTATAAATTATATGCTTTTTTGATTTCTATCGTGTCTTCATTTTTGGTAGAACTAAACATAATATTTTTATAATAGCTGGTTGCTCTTGGCCAATTATAAAATGCTCTTTTTGCATAAATAGCAACGCTATCAAATTTTTGTTTGTCAGCATACACCGCAGTTCTTATAAAATCATTATAGTGTAAATAAGGATTGTCGTTTTCACTTTCATTTAATAATCGCAAAGCTTCCTCATAATGTTTGTCTCTAAATTCATATCGGGCAATGAGTCCTTTAATAGGAAGGGTAGAGGTGGACAAATTAGGTATAGCAGGAAAGGAAGATTTTACCTCTTCCAATGCCATTTTGGGATCAGTATCTATTTCGCCCATAACATACTTTTGAATTTTTAAAGAATCATAAGTTTGTTTTGCAATATAGATAGAGGGTATGATTAATAATAATGAAATAAAATAGAAGATTACCGGAACAGTTTTATTTAAAATGCCACTCGAGGTTTTTGTTTTACATATATGACTGATAGGTAAAAAAACGAATGCTGCTGAAACAGCCAATATGGTTTGCATTGCTGTTCGTTCGGCAGGGAAGTTTAAAAACGCATCCACTGCATAACAAGTAACAGCCATGAAAGAGATAGTAGCAGTTAAATGATAGGGTTTGAATTCGCTTTTTCGCCACATTTTAATAGTGAAAATGGGTACTAATAAAAACATGAACCCAAAAGTGATACCTCCAACGACGCCCAAATCTGCAAACATTTCAATGAAATCATTGTGGCAATGATAGGGAACAAATAAGTCATTGGTAAACTCTTTTTCATATGGAATAGAAGCTAACTTCCAATTACCATAACCAGCACCAACAAAAGGGTGCTTAATTGCATAATCTATAGCACTTTTCCACAAATGGATTCGACTTCCTTGTTCACTTTGGATAGTAATATCACCCGCTCTTTTTGTAACGGTACCGTAACCCCCTTGATATCCTTGAAGTTCAACAGCATTGGCTAAAAGTAAATTGGCAACAAATAATCCAATGAGGATTGGGCCTAAAAAATAGGCTACTTGCAATGCTGCTTTTATTTTATTATTTATACCTATAAATAGTATCGTAGATATAGAATAAATTAAAAATATGATACCTAATCCTACATAAGTAGATCTTGTATTCAAAATAAATAAGGCGACCACCCCAAAAAACAAAACGCCAATATTAATTATTTTTATGAAGGATTTATGGTTGATGATTAACCAAAGGACAAATGGAAATTTGATCAGTAAACTTGCTGCCATCACATTCTTATTTCCATGATTACCTGACAAGCTTAAAATATTGGCATCCAAATCCATGGTTTCTATATTTCTAGAAAATCCTTTTAAAATATAAAAAGAATCTACTAGTAATATAAATGAAATGGCAAAACAAACAATATTGAATATATATTTTATATCTTTTTTGTAAAATAAAATAGAGACCTGAATAAATAACAAATAGGTTGAAATTAATCTTGCGAGTGTAACTAAAGTTTCAGTGGGGTTAATCGCATAAAAGTAAGATCCAATTGCCCATAATACTAATAATGAAAATAGGAGGGTGAATTTGTAATTAAATATGGACGTTAATGCTTCTTTGTATGTATTTCTATTTAAAAACAGATACAACAAAACGACTAAATCTAGGGTGCTAGTATATAGCCATTGAGCTCCCATCACATCTGCGCCACCAAAATCAGAAACAAAATGTACCATTAAATATAGTACCGTAATAATGGAGCCAATCAAACCTTTATCGTCTTTAATGTTCATGTATTTTTTTAAGAGTGTATAGTTAATCTATTAATATTTCTACCTTCTTTGAATTTGACTTATAAAAGGGCATAGGTGATTTATTTTTTTCAAGGGTCTGTTTCAAATATAGGGTAAGTTGTTTTGTTATGAGGGGATTATTTTTAGAGATATCATTGTACTCTCCCAAATCATTCGCTAAATTATAAAGTGATGTATGCCCATTTCTTAAATTATAAATCAACTTCCAATTTCCTTTACGAACAGCCGAAGTATAATTAATAGCAGGCCCATCTTCATCAATCCATTTATTAGGATAATGCCAAATTAAATAACGATTGCTGTCGGTTAAATTTTGATTTTTTAAATAAGGAACAAAACTTTTTCCATCCACCTTTTGCAGGGTAGTGGTTTGGGATAACCCCGCCATTTCTAAAATACTAGGAAAAAAATCCTCTGCAATGATGTATTGATTATTTTTAGTATTGGGTTTTGCAATCTTGGGCCATTTTACAATCATGGGTACTCGAATACCTCCTTCATACAACGAACCTTTTCCTGCTCGCAGTGGAAGATTTTGTACATGCGATTTGGGGCCTCTTGCTCCACTTAAACTTAATCCACCATTATCACTCATGAAAATGATGATGGTATTATTAGCAATATTTTTTGCAGTAAGAAATTTCATGATATCACCCAAGCTTTTATCCATAGAAGCGACCATACTTGCGTATTTTGCATTAGCCGTATCTAAACCTTTCTCCAAATAGGATTGATAAAATCGAACATCGGGTTGTATGGGAACATGCACTGCATAATGCGCCATGTTTAAATAAAATGGAATTTTTAAACGAATGGGGGCTTCTAAACTTTTGATTGCTTCTAATGTAAGTGCTTCAGTTAGATTGGTATCTGTTCCATGGTAGTTGGATAAATCTGGAACCGCTTGATAGGATGTTTTATTGGGTATATTTCCATAATTATCCATCCCGTAATAACTTTGCGGATGACCTGCTGCATGACCTGCAATATTCACCATATATCCTAAGTTCAAAGGATTGGACATTGGTGTTCCAGCTGGGCCCCAATGGGCTTTACCAACATGAATGGTATAATATCCTGCTTGTTTTAAAAGCTGAGGATAAGTGGTGATTGAATCAATATTTACACCATTCATATTCCAATTCGCGCCAGTAAATTGATCGTCAATGGCATCGGTAGAATTATTTTTAACAGGTGAAGTCCAATTGGTCACACCATGTCTTGTCGCATTCATTCCAGTTAAAATACTAGTTCGAGTCGGCGTACAAACAGGGGTGGCATATGCATTCGTGAATTTTACGCCCTCCTTTGCCAATAATTGCATATTGGGTGTGGTAAATATTTTATTGAGTGCGTAAACGCTATCACCAAATGGAACGGCACTGTCCATCCAACCCATATCATCTACTAAAAATAAAATAATGTTAGGTCGTTTAATTGTTTGTGCATTTAAGCATGTAATACTTAAAGCAAAACATAAAATCGTAACTACTTTTTTTATCATAATAAAAATGGCAACAACTTATTTTTTTGTAAAAGTGGTATTGCTGAGCAATACATTTCTAGGATCAAATTCCATTTTTTCAGGAGCTTCGTTCACTACAAAACTTTGGGTTTGTTGTTTTTTAGAAAGATTCATTTTTAACAGCGTAGGTTGGGTACTTCCTTTTTTGTAATATCCTATTTCAACGGGAACATTAAATAACATATCTCCAGCCTGTGTTTGTTCTAATTGTATGGTCATTTTTTTATTGGCTGCATCGTATTCCCATTGTGCATTTATTTTTGGATTGATGGGTTGGTATAGCCATTGCTTAAAAAATAATTTCAAATCTAATCCGGAAGCTTTTTCCATAGCCAATCTAAAATCATCGGTAGTGGCATTGGCATTATAAAATTGAGCATAATAAGATTGAATGCCTTTATGGAAATTAGTTTCTCCCATTAAATTTCTAAGCATATGTAAAATCCAGGCCCCTTTTTGATAAGTGAGTCCGCTTGTTACTTGTTCTTTTTCGGCAGTTCTAGGACTTACAATACTAAAATCAGGCATTTTAACCGACATGTCCAAGACTGCTTTTCTTGCTTTGATAATTCCTTTATTGTACTCTTCTATCCCATATGCATTCTCAATAAATCTTAATGTAAAAAAAGTGGCAAAACCCTCACTCAGCCATGCGTCATCCCAACTTGTTTCTGTAACTGCGTTTCCAAACCATTGATGGGCAATCTCATGGATCACCACATTTCTAGTGCGTTCATCTCTTTTACCATTGACTAAATCCTCACCATAAAAAATAGCAGATGAAGTTTCCATTCCACCATTCACGCTAGGCGTTTGGATGTTTGCTAATTTTTCATAAGCATAGGGGCCAACATAATTTGAATAAAATTCCAACACTTTTTTAGTAGGCTCATCGAAATCATAAAACCCCGCTTCTCTATTTTTTGAATACACCCAGGTTTGAATAGATTTCCCTCTAAAGTCATCTACATATTTCACAGCAAAATCAGCAACGCCTAACACAAATAACCAAGATGAGACCGGTACTGATTGTTTCCAATGCGTCAATCTTTTATTATTTCCTAAATCTGATTCTTCTAATAGTAAGCCATTTGAAACCACTTTGTAATGAGAAGGAGCAGTGACAATAAATTCAGATGTGGCTTTGTCGTGTGGATGATCAATGATGGGCAACCAATGCCTTCCTCTATTAGGCCAGTTTTCATTAAAAAAACTACGGTCTCCTAATTTAGTGGCCCCAATTCTTAAACCATCAAATGGAATTCCATGGTATTGAATGGTAAAAGTTAAAGTTTCATTGGCAGCGACAGCATTAGGTGTAGTGATCATTACTTCATCATTTAGGTGTGTAAAGGACACATTTACATTTCCTAAAGTAATCGCATCAATGGTCATTCCTTTATCCTGTCTTGCTGTTGTTTTGTTAATAAGATCTAAACGAAAATTTTGAGCACCTGCTTGTTTAAAAGTAAGGGTGACATTCGTAGTTCCTTTAATTTCATTATTATCATCCGATAAACTAAGCTGAAAGGAATAATGTTTTACATCAATATTTTTATTGACAGGGTAGTTGTCCGCTTTAGATATAAATGGACAAACAAAAAATAGAGCGGCTGTAATTAGTTTTCTCATTATAGTATTGTTACTTTTTTCAAATAATATCCTTTTGCATCTACCTGTGGTGGTAATGCACTATTAATAATTATTGCTTCATTTGCAATGTTCATACGAGTGGTTTGACCATTGGCTGTCACTTCAAATGGTAAAGTCATAAATGAATTATTGACTTTAATTTGAAATTTTTGATAGCCCATTTCTTTTATAGTAATATCTAAAATATCGGTGGTTCTTAAATAAAAATCAAAGAAAGGTTTCAAATTTTTTCCAGACGCTGTACTAAATAATTTTTCAACATCCATGGTTGTAACAAAATTATCGTATGTGGTTTGCGGATCGGTAGAAAGTTTCTTTAAGGTTGGGAAAAAGACATCATCTCCGATAACGAATCTTAATGTATGGATGAAAAAAGATCCTTTTCCATAAATGTCTCCACCAGAATAAACTTCCTCTTCGGTCGCAACATCACCTGGTACTACTGGTTTTTTATTACGAACACGGCGATGACCAGCAATGATTTCATTATAAGCAGCTTCCCCACCTAATTCATACATTGCAAGGGCTTCAGCATAAGTAGCAATACCTTCCTGAATCCACATATGACCCCAATCCTTATTGGTTACTTTGTTTGCCCACCATTCGTGTGCATATTCATGATATAAATTTGCAGAATAATCTTGTCCGTTAATTGTTCTATAAGAAAATTTATTATCAAAAGTAATCATGGTTTGATGTTCCATACCGGAATTGGGCACTTCAGCAATACCAATTTTTTCCTTTGCCCAAGGGTATTCTCCAAAATACTTTTCTAAAATTTTGGTATCTCTTTTTTTAGTTTCGATTACTTTTCTAGCATGGCTTGTATCTACTTCTAGTACGTAGTACTCAATAGGAACCTTGGTTCCAAGAATAGTGGTGAATTCATCTTTATACACTTTGTATTTGCCTATATTAAATAAGATGCAGTAATTACTAATGGTGTAATTTGTTTTCCAATGATAAGTGGATTTATTTTTTTTAGTGGTGACGCCCATTAATAATCCAGGACCTGCAACGACCAACGAAGAGGGTATAGTGATATTTAAATCAACTCCCTCATTCGGTTCATCACTTGGATGATCTTTACATGGGAAATACATTTTTCCACCTTCGCCCTGAATATTGATCGATACCCAATCATTTCGACTACTGTCTTTTTTCCATGTAAATCCACCATCCCAAGGTGGTCTTATTGCTACAGGCGGAATACCATTGTATTCGATCCATACTTTTTGATTTCCTATTTCAAAACCAGTTGGTGAAGTGATAAATATTTTATCATCGTGTTGATAATAGGGTACTACCTTATTATTCACTTTAACTTTAGTAACTGCATACAAATGTATTAAGTCAAGTAAAATGGTATCCGTTTTTTTAGAAAAATTAATACTCACTTCTGTGGAACCGCTGATAGATTGTTTTACCAAATCTACTTCTAGATTAATGGTATAATGCCTGATATCCATAATGGCTTGCAATGGGAGCAGCTTTCCACCCGAAGTAAGGTATAAGATGTCTCTGCTATTGATGTTATCGTCATTTTGACTTATAGCAAATACACTTTGCAATAATAGAAGGACGACTGCAGTCAATTTAAATAAGTTAAAGCCTTGGCGTTTTACAAAAGATCTTTGATTCATTTGGATAATTTTAATGAAATGATTTTGAACGAATGATTAAATATAAATTTTTTAAAGCAGTGTTCCTTCATTTTTTAAGCATTAATTTAGTTAGTATAATGGAGATTTTATTTTAATTTAATTCATTAATATATTGATTTGCAATTCATTATAATAAAATTAATCTCTAATTTTTGAATTTATACTGTTTTTAGCGCATTTAATAAACTACCTTTGCCGCACATTTATAGTATCATGACATTTCAAGATTTAAACCTAAATACGCCCTTATTAAGATCCTTAGAAGATTTAGGCTATGCTACACCGACTACCATACAACATCGTGTTTTTCCAATCGTCATGTCTGGTGCAGATGTATGTGGTATTGCTCAAACAGGAACTGGTAAAACATTTGGTTATTTATTGCCCTGTTTAAGACAATGGAAATACGATAAAAATAAAGACCCCCAAATATTAGTAATTGTCCCCACACGTGAATTAGTAGTACAAGTAGTGGAAGCAGTTAAAAAATTAACCACTTACATGAGTGTGGTCACAGTGGGTGTTTTTGGAGGGGTGAATATTAATACACAACAAATAGAAGTAGAAAAAGGGGTAGATGTTTTAGTGGCAACACCTGGTAGATTATTTGATTTAATCATGAATGGTGCTTTTAAAACCAAGATGATTAAGAAATTAGTGATTGATGAAATGGATGAAATGCTGAACCTCGGTTTTAGAAAACAAATAACCAATATCTTAGAGTTATTGCCTAAGAAAAGACAAAACTTACTTTTTTCAGCAACGATTACAGATGATGTTGAAAAATTAATGCATGATTATTTTGATGCGCCAGTAAGGGTAGAAGCAGCACCAACTGGCACTCCACTAGATAATATTATTCAAACAGCTTATGTTGTTCCCAATTTTAATACTAAAGTCAATTTATTAAACTTATTGCTTTCTTCTAATGAGGCCATGACCAAAGTCTTAATTTTTGCAGCCACAAAAAGTTTAGCAGATCAATTATTTGAACAACTTTCCATTTCATTTCCTGAAATCGTTGGTGTGATACATTCTAATAAAGAACAAAATTACAGGTTCAATACAGTGAAGCAATTTAAAGCAGGTGTGTTTAAGTATATCATTGCAACGGATGTAATGGCAAGAGGAATTGACGTGGCTGAAGTAACCCATGTTATCAATTTTGATACACCAGAAGTGCCCGAAAACTATATACACCGTATTGGACGTACGGGTCGTGCAGATAAAAAAGGAATCGCCATTACTTTTATTACGGAAAAAGAAAAGCCGTTTCAAAAAGCAATTGAAACCTTGATGAAACAAGAAATTCCATTATTGCCATTGCCAGAAACACTTGAAATATCTAGTATTTTAACCGAAGACGAGAAGCCTAAAATTCGGATGAAGATCATACAAATTAAACTTCCTAAAAAAGAGGAAGTAGGGCCTGCCTTTCATGAAAAATCCGCTAAAAACAGTAAAGTCAATAAGCGGAAAAATCATAAAGAGATCATGCAAAAAAAATATGGTAAACCTAAAACTAGGGGAGCCAAAAAATAGGGTTCACTAAAATCTTTCTAATTTAGAAAAGAAGAAATTGCCTTCTATTTGTGCATTTTCATCACTATCACTTCCATGAACTGCGTTTTCTCCAATAGAAGCAGCAAAATTCTTTCTTATAGTACCTTCGGCAGCTTGAGCGGGATTAGTAGCACCAATTAAAGTTCTAAAATCAGCGACTGCGTTGTCTTTTTCCAAAATAGCAGCAACAATTGTTCCACTGCTCATAAAAGCAACTAATTCACCATAAAAAGGACGCTCTTTATGTACTTCATAAAATTGACCGGCTTGTTCAGTGGTTAATTTTGTCCATTTCATAGCCTTAATGGTAAAACCTGCTTTAACGATTTGATCTAATATTGCTCCAGTATAGCCTTTTGATGTTGCATCAGGCTTAATCATGGTAAAAGTGCTGTTATTCATATAATATTTATTTAAAGTTTCTAATTGAAGGCGCAAAATTACTGAAAAACATCCGATTTATGTTAAATTTGTCCACTTATGCAATCTATTGAACAATTTTACCCAATTCTAAATCAACCATTTAAAGCGGTTATAACGGCACACCAAAAGCCAGATGGAGATGCGATGGGTTCATCCCTTGCTTTATATCACTTTTTAATTCAATTAGGACATGAGGTTACCGTCGTTTCACCTACCAATTGGGCTGATTTTTTGAATTGGATGCCTGGAACTACACAAGTAATTGATTTTGAATCTAATAGAAAAGAAGCATCACAGATCGTACAGGATGCAGATTATATATTTTGCTTGGATTTTAATATTCTACATCGTACTAAAAATCTGGAACCCGTTATTAAAGAGGCGAAGGCCATAAAAATATTAATTGACCATCATCAACAACCTGATACTCCATCATTTGGATATGGAATTAGTGATGTAAAAATGAGTTCTACCTGCGAAATGATCTATGATTTTATAGTTCAATCAGGACATAGTAAGTTAATTAATATAGATATTGCCACTTGTTTATATACTGGCTTAATGACAGATACCGGTTCTTTTAGATTTCCATCTACAACAGCTTCTGTTCATAAAATTATAGCCCATTTAAAGGAATTAGGTCTACAACATGCTAAAATACATGAGCATATTTACGATAATTCGAGCGAAGGGCGGCTTAAATTTATGGGAAATGCTTTTTTAAATAGAATGACCGTATTACCCGAATTTAAAACAGCCGTTATGGCCATCCCTAAAACAGATATATATAAATACGAATTAAAAACAGGGGATACGGAAGGCTTGGTTAATTATTTATTATCGATAGAAGGTATTAAATTTGCGGCCATTGTTATTGATCGAGAAGAAGAAAGAAAATGGAGTTTTAGAAGCAAAGGTAACTTTGATGTGAATATATTTGCACGAACTCATTTTGAAGGTGGTGGACATGCTAATGCTGCAGGGGGAAGGTCTTCAAAAACAGTGGATGAAACATTAAACGATTTTAAAACCATAATAGAAAACTATAAATCACAATTAACACAATTAAATTAAAAATGATAAAATCAACTTTAAAGTTAGTAGCTGCTATTGTATTGTTTGCAAGTTGTAATCAATATGAAAAAGCCCCTTCAGGAATGCTTTACAAAATTACACATGGTAGTGGAAATGCAAAGCCGTTATTACAAGGTCAATTTGTAAAATTAAATATCGAATACAAATTAAAAACTAAAGACACTGTTTTAAGTTCAACATATGGTGTGATTCCGGTTTATTTCCCAATTGATACCACTAGATTAGGTAAATATACTTTCACTGAAATTATCACAAAATGTAAAAAAGGGGATAAAATTGAATTTTCATTAAGCATTGATACATTAGTTAAAATGGGTGCTGTTCAAATTAATGAAGTATTCAAATCTAAAGATGTGATTTTAGGTAAAGCTGAAGTATTAGATGTATTTACAGATGTAGCTAAAGTAGACGAAGACTATAAAAAAGAAACAGCTGCTGAAAAAAATAGAGAAGTAAATGCAATTAAAGCCTACTTAGATAAAAATAAAATTACTGCTATTCAATCACCAGAAGGTGTATTTGTTGTTGTAAAAGATCCAGGAAGCGCGCTTAGTAAAATTGATACTAATAAAGTAGCTAGTGTTTATTACAAAGGTTATAATTTCAAAGGAGAAACTTTTGATACCAATATTAAACCTAATGATTCTACTGCTAAACCATATGATGTAAAAATGGGTACGCGTTCAGTCATTCAAGGATGGGAAATTGGTTTACAATATTTTGGAAAAGGTGGAAAAGGAAGCATCTATGTACCAGCTATGTTGGCTTATGGCCCTCAACCAAATGGTCAAATCAAAGCTTATGAGAATCTAGCTTTTGATATTGTTATTGCTGATGTAACTGCGAAGTCATCTATACCTCCTCCGCCGCCGCCACCAGCTCCTGCTAAAAAATAATTGAAATAACTTTAAATAAGTTGAAAATATAAAAAAACTTCTTCCCTTTGGGAGGGAGTTTTTTTATTGTATGTAGGGAAGTAAACGAATAATTTCTTTGGCTTCTTTTACATCATGTACTCGTAAAATAGAGGCGCCATTCAATAAGCCTAAAGTATGTAAAACAGTAGTTCCATTTAAAGCTTCATCAGCTGTGATGCCTAAGGTTTTATAAATACTTGACTTTCTAGAAACACCTAATAAGATAGGAAGTTCCACTACTTTTAGTTCCTTGAGTCTTTTAATAATATCAAAATTTTCTTGTACCGTTTTCCCAAAACCAAATCCAGGATCCATAACCCATTTAGTAATTCCAAAACTGGCTAATAATTTCTTTTTATCTTGGATATATTCAATAATGGAATCGATAATATCTTTACTCTGATGAACTTCATGCATCGTTGAAAAAGAACCATTAATATGCATTCCTATATATCCAGCATTGTGCTTGGAAATGACCTTTAAGATGTCTTGATCAAAGCTAGCTCCACTTATGTCATTAATAATGTGGGCGCCCGCCTTAAGCACTTCCTCTGCCACGACTGGGTTAAAAGTATCTACTGAAATCAGTTGATTAGGATATGCCTTTTTAAGGGCTGTAATATAGGGGAGGAGTTGGTTAAGTTCCTTGTCAATATCAATCATTTCAGCACCTGGTCGCGTACTTTGAGCTCCCATATCAATAATATCAGCACCTTCCTGTATCATCTGTGCCGCTTTTAATAAAAAACCATCTATGTTATTTTGTCTACTTTTTTCATAAAAAGAGTCCTGGGTGATATTGATAATCCCCATGACTTGTGGGGAGGATATTTCCCAAACTACATTTTGAGCGACATTTATGAACATAGTTTTATTATAAAGTGGTTATTGATTATCTTGCAAGTGTTCAAAGATATTAACTAACATCGTAATTAGGTCATTTTTCATGAGTCAAACTTCTACCCAATTTGATCAAGCCATTGCTTCATGCAGTGATATTTTTTTCAAAAAAACCAAAGATTATGGAACTGCTTGGCGTGTTTTAAGAATTATATCAGTAGTAGATCAAATATTTATAAAAGCACTTCGCATCAGAACCATTCAAGATATTGGCAATCAAAAAATTGGGGATGATATTGCTTCTGAATTCAAGGGCATTATTAATTATTCGGTTATTGGATTAATTCAATTAAAATTAGGTGATCCTAAAGTGGATGAGTTACCCGTTGAAGAAGTAAAATCCATGTATCAAGAATATGTCAATTTTGCTAAATCAACCATGCTGGATAAAAATCATGATTATGGAGAAGCTTGGAGAGATATGAGTCAGGAAAGTTATGCCGATTTAATTTTGATGAAATTAATGCGTATCAGACAAATTTTAACCAATGATGGTAAAACTTTAATCAGTGAAGGTATTGACGCCAATTTTGTAGATATACTAAATTACTCCGTTTTTGCACTAATTCAAATACAAGAAGGAAAACATTAAAATATTGTAATGCAAACTTTTATTAAAATAATTCGATACAGTGTAGGTATTCTATTTATTTTTTCAGGATTAATAAAAGCAAATGATCCATTAGGACTTAGCTACAAGATGCAGGAATTTTTTGATGTTTGGGGTATGTCTTTTTTAAGTGATTATACCTTAGCCTTATCATTAATGATGAATACCCTTGAAATTATTGCCGGTATTGCATTATTGATACAATTCCCCTACAAAGCCACTTTGTGGTTATTATTAGGCTTAATCGTATTCTTTACTTTTTTAACAGGGTATGCTTTGTTTTCTGGGAAGATAAAAACCTGCGGCTGTTTTGGTGATTGCATTCCACTTACGCCAAAAACTTCCTTTATAAAAGATATTATTCTATTCATATGTATTGTCATATTACTATTCACGCAGAAAAAAATAAAATCAAATATACATCCAGCATGGGGTGTGATTATTTTGGTTTTATTTACCATTGGTATAGGGTATGGACAAAAACATGTTCTTGATCATTTACCATTCATTGATTGCCTGCCCTACAAACAAGGTAATGATATTCGTGAAAAAATGAAACTACCATCGGGTGCTGTAAGTGATAGTGTAACCATCATGATGGAATTTGAGAAAGGAGGCAAAAAATATTTTTTTGATGCCAATCATTTTCCAGACAATTTTGACTCAACCTATATTTATAAAGAACGAAAGGAAGTCGTAGTCAGTAAAGGAAACGGATTAAAAGCGGCTATTTCAGATTTTACCTTGAGTTCACTTTCTGGAATAGATACAACACAAAATCTGTTTAACTCCGAAATACCTTATGTATTGGTTTTCGCAGGACAAATTGATAACTCCATACCATGGAGTACTTTGCTCACGAAATTAAAAGAGAAGTATAAATTAGTTTATATCGTTACTGCAGATAAAACAGGAGCAGCCCAAACTTTATCGCAACAAAATATACTTATTGGAGATATTACGATGATTAAAACAGCAGCAAGAGTATGGCCAACTGTTTTTGTCATGAATGGTGCTGCTATCATGCAGAAAATCAGCTATCTAGATTACATTGAAAAATAAATGTTTTAAGGCATTGAATTTAATGGTAACTTGTAAGTAGTCACTTATAAAATTTGCATCTATGTCTAAGATTAAAGAAATTCTACAAAAAAAGGGACCCCATTTTAATGTCGTAGATCCGCAGACCAAAGTATTAGATGCTTTGACGATCATGAAAACGGAAAACTTAAGTTATGTTGTCGTGAAGCAAGATGAGCAATTCTTAGGTATTATGTCAGAGCGTGATTATGCTCAAAAAATTAAACTAGAAGGTCGTAAATCAGATTTAGCCATTGTCAAGGATATTATGACCCACGATTTACCCGTTGTGAGTTACGAGGAAGATTTAAAACGCTGTATGGTTTTAATGAATGTTTATAAAACGAGGTACTTACCTGTTTTTGAAGACCTAGTGTTTATGGGTGTATTGACTATGAATGATTTGATGCGCGAAGTAATGAATGAGCAGACGGCTACTAAAAAGTAGTACTATTTAATAATGACTTCTGAAATTACATTTTCACCCATCTTTTCATTGACCCTTTGAATGATTTGAACTTTTTGAAATCCTAATTCATTTTTCAAAGGCCCAACACTTGTTTCGATAAAAAGTTTCTGATTAAAAATGTAAATTTTATCGGTGTATTTAGCTACGGTTACTCCCATAATTTCTGCCCAAACTTCCTCAATTTGAGCAGCCCTAATTCCATTTTTTAATTTACTATTTTGTACGAATTGCTTTAAAGCATCGCCTATTTTAAAAGTGGCCATAATTGTGTAACAAGATACGAATTTAAATTTCAATTAATTGATAACTATTCAAATGCTTTCCGAGTAATAGCGTCAATCTATCTTTATGCGTATCGGTAATGAAAACCTGCCCGTCAGAGGATTTGCTCACCCAATCTAATAACTGCAGCATACGTTGTTCATCTAATTTTTCAAAAATATCATCCATTAATAAAATAGGGGCAAAGCCTTTGTACTTTTTTAGAATTTCCCATTCGGCTAATCTTAATGCAAATAATAAACTTTTTCTTTGACCTTGTGATGCTTCTTGTTTAAAGGGTTGCCCTTGAATGGTAATGACTAAATCGTCTTTATGGATGCCCACATTAGTTCGATGTAGTATTTTATCTTTGGCTAAGGATTGTTTTAAAAGCAAATCAAAATCTTGATCAGTCAATAGTGATTGATATTGAATATTAATTTTATCCTCTTGACCAGCTAAATGTTGGTATAAGTGTAAAACCTTAGGCAACCATTCTTCCATCAACTCAGTACGATAGGCATGAATGGGTTTCCCATTTTCAATAAGTTGCTCGTTTAAAGTTTCTAAAAGTAGGACATCTAATTGATCTGTTTCAGCGGCTTGCTTTAATAAACTATTGCGTTGTAATAGTACTTTATTGTACTGAATTAAATATTTTAAATAAGTGGGGTTAATTTGACATAATAAACTATCCATTAATTTTCTGCGTTCTTCACTTGCGCCGGTAATGATTTGTACATCATCTGGTGCAATCATGACACAAGGAATTTTTCCGATATGTTGTGAATGTTTAGCATACAGTTCTTCATCAAAATAAAATTCCTTTTTTAAATTTTCCCTAATAATACAAGTAATGGTCACCTCATTTTTATGGATGGTATATTTCCCATCTATTCTTAAACCCTGATAGGCATGATGCACATTTTGAGCGTCAGGGCGACTAAAATAGCTTTTGGTAAAGGATAAATAATAAAGCGCATCTAATACATTGGTTTTGCCAATACCATTAGGTCCAACAATGCCAACAATACGATTTGTAAATTGGAATTCCTTTTTTATGTAATTCCTAAATTGAACCAAAGAAAGTTGATTAATCCCGACCATGACTGCAAAATACAAAGGGAATCATTAAGCCCCTTAAAAATTGACAAAAAGGGTGTAATTTTATTAAAATTTTACGGAATGACTCTGATCAGCGAGCAACAGCTACCTAGTATTATAAAAAGGTTAGCCCATCAAATTCTTGAAACTTATCCTGGTTTAACCAATGCAGTAATTGTTGGGTTACAACCTAGAGGTATATTTTTAAGTGATCGAATCGTAGCTGCTTTACACCATGAATTACCTGCAGAACAAGTGGTGTACGGAAAATTAGACATTACTTTTTATAGAGATGATATTCGTAGAGAGTTACATCTTGCCACTCAAACTGACCTGCCTTTTAGTATTGAAGGCAAAACTGTTATTTTAATTGATGATGTATTATTTACAGGCCGAACCATCAGAGCGGCTTTAGATGCTTTATTGGCTTTTGGCCGACCATCAAAAGTAACATTATGTGTTTTGGTAGACCGTAAAGCCAGTAGGGAATTACCCATTCAACCCGATTTCACTGGAAAGGAAATGATAGATGATTCCCCCTATAAGGTCAAAGTAAGATGGAAAGAAAATGATGGTGTAGACGATGTCATATTATTAGTAGACTAAAAAGAGCCACTTTAGATACTATCTATAACTCGTTTATTGTGAATAGGATAGGGCGTAATGATAAATTTTCAACTTATTGGCTATGATAAGTTATGGTGGGATGAAAAAAATATACTAATTTTGTTTTTTAATGGCACTAACTACCAAACATCTTCTTGGTATCAAGGACCTCACACAAGAGGATATTCAATTAATTTTATCTACTGCTTCGCAATTCAAGGAAGTTTTACAAAGACCCGTTAAAAAGGTTCCCACTTTAAGAGATGTTACTATTGTGAATTTGTTTTATGAAAATTCAACTAGAACACGCATTTCCTTTGAGTTGGCCGAAAAACGATTATCTGCGGATGTCGTTAATTTTACAGTTTCCAATTCGTCAGCAGCTAAAGGCGAAACCCTACTAGATACCGTTAACAATATACTTAGCATGAAAGTGGATATGGTGGTCATGAGGCATAGTGCTTCTGGAGCACCCCATTATCTTGCAAAACATATAAATGCTGCCATTATCAATGCGGGAGATGGCATCAACGAACATCCCACACAGGCATTATTAGACGCGTTTTCGATGCAGGAAAAATTGGGACAATTAGCTGGAGTAAAAGTGGCCATCATCGGCGATATCATGCACAGCAGAGTTGCACTCAGCAATATCTATTTACTCAAAAAAATGGGTGCTGAAGTGATGGTTTCTGGACCACCTACCTTAATTCCTACCTATTTACAGCAAGCCATGGATATCAAAGTTGAATATAATATCGACAAAGCCTTGGCATGGTGCGATGTAGCCAATGTGCTTAGAATTCAATTAGAGCGTCAAAATCAGCCTTTATTCTCCTCTCTAAGAGAATATAGCCTAGCATATGGGATCACAAAACAAAGACTTGAAAAGCTTTCTAAGGATATCGTCATCATGCATCCTGGACCTATCAACCGTGGTGTTGAAATTGACAGCGATGTAGCAGATAGCGCTCATTCTATCATTTTAGACCAGGTAGAAAATGGGGTTGCAGTTAGAATGGCTTGTTTATATCTTTTGACTGGACGAACTAATCCGGCCTAATTGAGTTTATTATTACCAATTTTCCTATTTTTAAGCCATGCAAAGAATATGTTTATTCCCGGGCACTTTTGATCCAGTGACTTTAGGTCATATTGATATTATTAATCGATCACTTCCTCTATTTGATAAAGTAGTCGTGGGAATTGGAATTAATGCATCTAAGAATCCTATGTTTAGTGCCGATCAACGTAAAATTTGGTTTGATGAGATATATAAAAACCAACCCAAGGTAGAAGTGGCTATTTATGATGGATTAACGGTTAAGTTTTGTCAAGCCATTGGGGCTCATTTTATATTAAGAGGCATTCGGTATGTGAGTGACTTTGAATATGAGAAAACCATTGCAGATGCCAACCGAACCATGGATCGTAATATTGAAACTATCTTTTTAACAGGAGAACCTAAATATACCTCAGTGGCTTCGACCATTGTAAGAGATATCATCAGAAATGGGGGTGATGCTTCACCATTTTTACCTGAAGCGGTGATACAAACATTGAATAAATAGATTACAACTAATCTATAATTCAATTTTACAATTCATTTATTTTAATTCTATACGCTTCTATTACTTCTAATATAGTAGGGTAGGTTTGTTGTAAACAATGTTTTGCAGTAGCTAGTGAATGCCATTCAATCTTTTCAATATCTTCGGTGATTTGTGGAATACCCTTCTGCTCTTCACGAATAGTCATATGAAACCAATATGTTCTCTTAGTAACTTCTTCATTTAAATATTTATCAAAATAAAGATGATTTGTAAATTTTAGTAATTCATGGAGTTGAATATTCCTTAATCCGGTTTCTTCCTGCACTTCTCTAATGGCGCAAGTTTGAATGGTTTCACCTTCGTCCAATTTCCCTTTAGGCAAATCCCAAAAGCCCCTTCTAAAAATCCATAATAGTTGACCATTGGGATTGGTGACTAACCCACCTGCAGCAATTATTTGATTTGGCATAAAAAATGTGTAAAGTATTTAGCAAAACTTGAAGTGAATGTAGCAATTTGACTTTAATTTCGCCCAACGAATTTAAACATTATGACAAATCAAAAAGCCGTAGCCGAAAAACTACTTCAAGTTGGCGCTGTAAAATTAAGTCCAAATGAGCCATTTACATGGGCGAGTGGATGGAAAAGTCCTATTTATTGTGATAACAGAAAGGTATTATCCTTTCCTTACGTTCGTGATTTTATAAAAAGTGAAATGTGCAATGTCATATTTGAAAAATTTGACGGAGCAGATATGTTGGCTGGAGTAGCCACAGCAGGTATTCCATGGGGTGCAATGGCAGCAGATCAATTAAAGCTTCCCTACATTTATGTCCGACCAAAACCAAAAGAGCATGGCTTAGGAAATCAAATTGAAGGTGCTTATCAAACATCCAATAAAATTTTAGTGATCGAGGATTTAATATCTACAGGAAAAAGTAGTTTACAAGTAGTAGATGTATTACGTGCTGCAGGCTTAGATGTAGTAGGTATGGTTTCCATATTTAATTATGGATTTGACATAGCAGATGAAGCTTTTAAAAAAGCAGGAGTTCCCTATATTTCATTAACCAACTATGCTAGTTTAATAGAATTGGCAGTGGAAAAAGGAGATATCGATCCTAACACACAAGAATTATTAATGCAATGGCGCAATAGCCCATCTACTTGGGGGATATAATAACCTTTTAGTTACCACCAGATAAAACAGAACTTAAATTTAACTTTTGAGTAGTCTCAAATTCGATAGGCATCGTTTTTGTAAATACGCCTTTAGATAAGGTGGATGTTCCTTTAACACTAATTTTCATAGGTTTATTTAAAAGTAAATCAAGGGTATTTTTTAAAAGGCTTTTTAATTCTACTTCAATTTTTGCTGGAATATCAAATTTGGCGTTTGCTGGAATGTTGTAAACCGTATCTAAGTTATAATGTGTAAATATTTCGTCATTAACATAAATATCACAGTTTAACTTATTTAAGGTTAAAGTAAATGAATTGGGGTTTTCAAAAGCAAATTCGGCTTTGAGTATATTGGAGCCTAAACTTGCTTTCTCAATTGTAATTGATTTAAGTCCTTTAAAAATAAAGGGTTTAGGTGTAGCACATGAAATTAATAATGGTGCTAATAATAAAACAACTAGTGAACGTAAAATCATTGACTATTTTTATTAAAATTATTAGATATTTGTTGATTAAAGAAATTTATTTGTCAGGCTTTATAAAATTGGATGGTTAAATTGTTTCAAGAATGTTAAATATAGATATACAATATTTCGGGTCCATCAGTTTTGTGAAAACACTGTTAGAACAGGATCAAGTTTATTTTGATCTTGAAGCACCCTTTACAAAAATGAGTTTTAAAAATAGGATGGTCATAACAAGTTCACAAGGTCCCTTGCATTTAAGTATCCCTATCATTGGAGGAAGAACTCAAAAAACACCTATAAAGGATATTTTAATTGCTAATAATGCACCATGGCAGGAGCAACACTTAAAAGCATTAATAACCAATTATAACCGATCTCCTTATTTTGAATACTATGAACAAGACGTTTGTGATTTGTATTTAAAACCTAAGGAGAAGCTAGTTGATTTTTTACTTGACTGCCATGTTTGGTTGCAATCTCAATTGAAGGCAAAATGGGTCATTCTTCCTTCGCCAATAGATATAGGGTTTGCTAATAAATATTTTGATACGAACTTACCTAAAAATTATAATCAACATCAAGGATTACCATCGTATCAACAAGTATTTTCTGATAAAGTAGGTTTTGTTCCTAATGTATCAATTTTAGATATGTTGTTTTGTTGTGGGGGTAAGGAGACTAATAAACTATTAGGGAATCTTCCTTTATATCCAAAGTTGTAGGATGTGCTTTCAAAAATTCCTTCGTCCATTTTTCGAATTGCTTAATTTGCTCTAATTCTTCACTGTTCAATAATATGGCTATTGCTTCTTTAACGTTTGATGTATTAGCTAATTTTTTATTCAATAAATCTCTTTTCAATTGATAATTAGATATAATTGCTCGTATCATCAATCTATCTGCTATAGAATAAGATTCATTTTCATTTTGATCATTATATGAAGTTAATTTTCCATTGAGTTCGTGTTTTTTTAACCATTGCATAGTTTGATTTACTAAACTAGCATAGGATTCATTTTGTAATTCATGATGGTGCTTCTTAACTTCTACTTTTTTAATTTGATGAAATTTATAAGTTTTATTTATTTTAATTTTTCGATTACTCAATGCATCACTGATTTTATTATTTTGGTTGCTTTTATTATATGAAATAAGTGGATTTGTACTATTTTGATTAGTAGGAATCCTTATCAATAATAAGCTAGACAATAATAGTGCAATACCTAATTTAATAAAAGTAGATGATGTTGATTTAATATTAATTTGATTAAAATATTGGATCCGTTTAAGTAATTCGCCTTTGTTTGAAAATATACCCATACTCAGTATAGGTGGCGTCTTTGTCTGCAATTGCTGAGCTAACTTAACTAAGGCATTCATGTAATTAAGCTTTTGCTCTGAGGATTGAACTACATATGCATCACAAGCCATCTCTCTTTGTAAACTTATTTCCTTATTCATTAATAATGCGATCGGATTAAAGAATAATAAAACCTGCACTATATTTAAAAACAAATTAATAATATAATCGTTTCTTAATATATGTGCCATTTCGTGAATTAAAATTGTTTCAATTTCTTTAGGTGTTAGTTGATTACAAATAGATAAGGGCAACAAAATAATGGGATCCAACCATCCAAAAGTAAGAGGGCTGTTAATCCTATCAGTAACACCCACTTTAATCGTGTTTTTGGATTGGGTTAATTCTAGAGGAATCTTTTTTATAAAAAACTCAGACAATTCATATTGTGCCGACTTCTTTAATTGTTCAATCTGTATTAATTGGAATATGGATTTTATAATAAAGAAACTGATACCAAATAGGTACATTAAACCAATGGCAGGAAACCATGATACTATATTTTGTTCTGATAGATTAGGCAGAATTGATATTAATGTTGTGCTTAAGTTAAAAAAAGAAAAATAAGATGGAGTTAAAATAGATAGGATAAACTGAAGTAAACATATAACTTGGATGATACCTGCAAGAACAAATAGTCGAGCAGGAGAAATATTAAATACCCATTTCAAACTTTCGTAAATAATAAATAAAATGGCCATGAAGCCAATATTATTTAATAACGCAGTAGGTATATTTGATATAAATTCCATTTGTAAAAAGGATATCGTTACTTATTTTGTAAAGCGTTAATCATATTTTTTATTTCATCTAAGTCGCTAGTGGTCGGGTTATGTTTACCTAAAGCTTGCAACACTAATTGTGATGTACTCCCACTAAATAAAGTTTGAATAATTTTATTGACATATTGTTCCTGTGCAATTTCACGCTGAAGGGTAGGTGTGTATATATGTGTTTTAGATAATACATTACGGGTCACTAATCCTTTCTCGTTCATAATTTGCATTAATTTTAAAGTAGTAGTGTATCCTACATCCTTTGTTTTTTGAACAATTTCATGAACTTCACGAACTGTTGCTGTTTGTTTGTCCCATAGAATACTTAAAATTTCTAACTCACTTTCTGTAGGTTTAAATACTTTGCTCATAATATTACGATTGGATTCGTACTCAATCTACGAAAAATAGGGAACAAACAAAAAATCCACCCGAAATTTCGAGTGGATTTAAGTTAAAAAACTATTAAAATATAGCTAGATCCTATTTGATATAGGTAGCAAATTTTGCATTTTGTTCGTCTGTTAAAGCAATACCATTTACAGATATTTTGCCATTTTTGATCATGATTTTAACATGATCAGTAGGGGCTAAATGAGCTTCTTGTAAAGCTTGTACTAAAGTTTTACTATTTGCAGTAACAGTGACTGTTGTAGCAGTATCTGATATAAGTTTTGCGTCCCTAGCTGTATCAGTATTGATAACAGATAATTCAATCGTTTGTGATTTTACTGTAACAGGAACCTCTGTTTTATGTAATTGTGCTAAAGAAGGAGCAATTACTAATGAAACAATGGACATCAATTTAATCAAGATATTCATCGATGGACCTGAAGTATCTTTAAATGGATCACCCACAGTATCACCTGTTACAGAAGCTTTATGTGGTTCAGATTTTTTATAGAACATCTCACCATTAATTTCTACTCCTTTTTCAAATGATTTTTTAGCATTATCCCAAGCACCACCTGCATTGTTTTGGAAAATACCCATGAGTACACCACTTACCGTTGCACCGGCTAAAAATCCACCTAATGCTTCTGGACCTAAAGTGAACCCAATTAAAATAGGAGAGATAATCGTAATTGCACCTGGCAACATCATTTTCTTTAATGAAGCTTCAGTACTAATGGCAACACATTTTTCATATTCTGGTTTACCTGTACCTTCCATAATACCTGGAATGGTACGGAATTGACGACGAACTTCCTCCACCATCGCCATCGCAGCTTCTCCTACAGCACGAATCGCTAATGAAGAAAAGATAAATGGAATCATACCACCTACAAATAAAGCAGCTAAAACGTCTGCTTTGTAAATATCAATATGTTGGTTATTTGGCATGGCCACTCCAACGAATGCTGCAAATAATGCTAATGAAGTCAAAGCTGCAGAAGCAATGGCAAAACCTTTACCACTAGCTGCTGTTGTATTTCCTACAGCATCTAAAATATCTGTTTTTTCACGCACTTCAGCAGGTAATTCACTCATCTCAGCAATACCCCCTGCATTATCTGCAATAGGGCCAAATGCATCAATAGCTAATTGCATTGCAGTGGTAGCCATCATACCGGCAGCTGCTATTGCAACACCATACAAACCTGCGCAGTAAGATGCACCAAAAATTCCAGAAGCTAAAACAATAATCGGCATAAAAGTAGATTCCATACCAATTGCTAACCCACCAATAATATTGGTCGCATGTCCAGTACTAGATTGTTTGATAATACTCATTACAGGGCGCTTACCCATCGCTGTATAATATTCAGTAATGATACTCATTAAAGTACCTACTATTAATCCAACAGCTATTGCACCTATTACACCATTTCTTGTAAATTCAATACCGCGTAATGACATTGCTTCTGGAAGAATATTCATTACTAAAAAATAACAAGCAACGGCAGTTAATATCATAGAACCATAGTTGCCCATGTTCAATGCTTTTTGAACCGTTGCAGTATTTAAACCTGCGTTTTCACTTATTCTAACAAATAAAGTACCAATAATAGAAATTAAGATACCTACACCTGCAATCATCATTGGTAATAAGATAGGAGATAAGCCACCAAAGGCATCCACTAATCTACCACCACCTACTGCAGTCACTTCCTGTCCTAAAACCATTGTAGCTAATACAGTGGCAACATAAGAACCAAATAAATCAGCACCCATTCCTGCAACATCACCCACATTGTCACCCACATTGTCTGCAATCGTTGCTGGATTACGAGGATCATCTTCTGGGATACCCGCTTCTACTTTACCTACTAAATCAGCACCTACATCGGCAGCTTTGGTATATATACCGCCACCAACACGTGCAAATAAAGCAATAGATTCAGCTCCTAATGAGAAACCTGTTAATACTTCGATAGTGCGTAGCATTTCAGAAGGATCTCCATTAACATAAAAAAGATGTTTCAAAAGGATGAACAAACCTCCTAAACCTAATACTGCTAAACCAGATACCCCTAGACCCATTACGGATCCGCCGGTAAATGATACTTTTAGTGCTTTTGAAAGGCTTGTTTTAGCTGCTTGTGCAGTTCTCACATTGGCTTTTGTAGCCACTTTCATTCCAATATATCCTGCAGTGGCACTAAAGACAGCTCCAATCACAAATGAAACAGCAATGCTCCAGTGACTTTCAGCGTTTTTAGTAGCCATAAAACCTAATAATAAGGCAACGATCACCACAAAATATCCAAGGATTTTCCACTCAGCTTTTAAGAAAGCCATGGCACCTTCAGCGATATAAGTGCTGATTTCTTTCATACGGTCGTTACCGGCATCTTGTTTAGATACCCAATTGAATTTCAATAGGGTATACAATAAACCAACTATACCCATTGCAGGTACAGCGTAAAACAAACAATCATTCATACATTCTTTCATAAGAAATTGATATTCTATAGTTAAAATTAAGGGGATGCAAAAATAGGGCAGAAAATTCAAAAAAAGGCAAAAAATACAAGTTTACTCTACTAAACTGGTGGTGTCTTCCTTACCTGTAAAAATAGAAGCTAATAGCTTGCCTTTATAGATTGATCTATTATAACGGTTACCCAATATGATAATCGTAGCCGATTCCTTAATCAGCCTTGTAAAAACGGTATTATTACCATGCCACCAACCATTATGATAAATTAATTTTTCTTCATTGGGCTTTGCCAAAATGCGCCATCCTAGGCCATAATTATGATAGTACTTATTGGTGGGGCTTTGAGGCTCATAAGCCATATTCAATGTTGCTAATTTTAAATATTTTCCTTCAGTTAATGCCTTATCCCATAAAAACATATCTCTTGCCGTACTGTACACATTTTTATCACCATAGACACAATCGTATTTCTCAATTGCATAAGGTACCATTCGAGCATTATAGGAAGGTGTATATTGATCAATTAATTTAGCATCAAAAATAAATGTGTTATCCATTTTTAATGGTTTGAAAATATTTTCCTTCATATAAGTTGGAAAATCTTTGCCCGTAATTTTTTCAATGATCAAAGCCAACAACACATAATTAGTATTGCAGTATTTAAACACTTTGTCTGGACTTGCTTGTGGTAAAGGCTTTCGAGACACCATAAAATCGAAAACATCCTGATTATTATATAAGCCTACTTTGAAAGGAACTTCATTTTTAATTAATCTGAGTTGTTTTACCCATCGGCCTCTTTTATTTTTTACTTTAACAGATGCGTATTTTTTTGTCTCCATGAAGTACGTATAATCGGCTAGTCCACTACGATGGGATAGTAATTGTTCAATTGTCACTTCAGAATAAGGAAATGTGTTTAAGTATTTTGTAACGGGTGCTTTTAAATCCAATTTATCCTGTTCCCATAATTTTAAAGCGGCCATGGCTGTAAAAGTTTTGGAAATAGAAGCTAAATGAATAGGGGTCTCCGGCTGTATTAAAGTTTTATTGCTATAGTTGGAAAAGCCTTTATAATCTTCAAATACAATTTGACCATTTTTAGCCACTAAAATTTGACCACTAAAACCCTTGTTTCCAAGTAAACTCTCATATTTAGCTTTGACTTCGGCCATGAATCTGTCCTTGTCCTCTAATTTTAAGGGTTGATAAGCAAAAGGGATATAACCAATTTGATTGGGCCCTTGACTGGTACCACAGGAGCAATTAAAAAGGAATAGGGCTAAAATCAGCGAAAATCTCACAATCATCTGTTAGTTTTTATAAAAGGTACCAAGGTTTAAATATCAACTAATTAACGCTTGAATCACTTAATTTATTGTTAATGAATACGAAACAGTTATTTTTTTTAACTTTGCCATATGAGTACCATTGATACAACCAGTTACCCCAAAGCCAAAATCAAGGTTTTATTTTTAGAAAATATTAGCGATAAAGCCGTTCAATATTTTAAAGACCAAGGGTATACGGATGTCAAAAAACTTTCTGGGGCTTTAAGCGAGGAGGAACTCATCAAAGCGATAAAGGATGTTCATATTTTAGGAATTCGATCTAAAACTTTTATTTCCAAAAAGGTTTTAGACAGTGCAAAAAAATTACAAGCCATTGGCTGTTTTTGTATTGGTATCAATCAAGTTGATTTAAAAGCATGCAAGCAAAAAGGAGTCGCTGTATTTAATGCACCTTATAGCAACACGAGAAGTGTAGCCGAACTAGTAATAGGAGCTTCGATTATGTTGATTCGTAAAATCATAGATAAAAATACGGCAGCCCATCAAGGTATTTGGAATAAGGATGCCAAAGGAAGTTATGAATTAAGAGGAAAAACAATGGGTTTAATTGGATATGGTAATATTGGTACACAAACCAGTATCATGGCAGAAGCGATGGGAATGAAAGTAAAATTTTACGATGTTGAAACCAAACTTCCTCTAGGCAATGCACAAGCCGTAAAATCTTTAAAGGATTTAGTAAATAGTAGTGATATTATTTCGGTGCATGTCCCAGAAACAAGTCAAACAAAAAATTTAATTAGCGCCGAACTGATAAAGCAATTTAAACAAGGCGCCATACTAATAAATTATGCTAGGGGTGAAGTAGTTGATTTAGAAGCATTAACCAAAGCTATTAAAAGTAAAGCCTTAGCAGGTGCTGCTATTGATGTGTATCCTATTGAACCTGAAAAAAATGGTGATCAATTTACAACACCTTTACAAGGATTATCTAATGTTCTTTTAACACCTCATATTGGTGGAAGTACCGAGGAAGCACAAGAAAATATTGGTGAAGATGTAAGTATCAAATTATATCAATATTTAGAAAGAGGTGTTTCTAATGGATCTCATACCATTCCTTCAATTAGCTTACCTCCTGTAGATGGGGCACATCGAATTTTACATATTCACAATAATGTACCAGGTGTGTTGAGTGCTATTAATACGGTGATGTCAAAAAATAAAATCAATATCGTAGGACAATATTTAAAAACAAATGAAGAAATCGGATATGTTGTTTTAGATGTTGATTCTAAGTTGTCAAAAAAAGCAATTGATTTATTGAAGGAAGTAAAACATACCATTCGCGCACGTATGTTGTATTAAACACAACTTGATTGCCGTATTTTAAATGATTGACAACATTTTAGATATTTCTTCTTGATCTACTCCAATGTATTGTAAATTTTCATTCATCGACCAAACATTGTAATGCATATTGGAAGGAAAATTTTTTCGTGCCGAACTATGTATTTCAACCACCCCTGTAGTTTCTATAATTTGTTTTATATTATTAGATCGAACTCCACTGCCAGGCATAATTATAATTCGACCATTGGCTTTATCTACCAAGTCCTTAATCAAGGGTAATGCATCACTCACATTTGGAACTTGTCCGCTGGTTAAAATTCGATTACATCCAGATTCAATGATATCCTCTAATGCGTTAAATGGATGATTGCATCGATCAAAGGCTCGATGAAAAGTGACTTGCATGGGTTTGGCCAATTGCACTAATTCAGTGGTTCTGATTTTATCTATGGAGCCATCTGCATTTAACAAACCAATCACCACGCCTTTAAATCCTAATTCTTTTGCTAATAATACATCCTTCTTCATGATGTCAAATTCATGATCGGTATATAAAAAGTCACCTCCTCTTGGTCGAATTATGGGAAAGATGGGAACCAATTGTTTTGTAGACATCAAAACCAAAGTTCCATAGGATGGGGTAGTGCCCCCTTCATTTGGATTTTCGCAAAGCTCAATTCGATCCGCTCCAGCTTGAATAGCATACATCGCAGATTCAACAGAAAAAACAGCAATTTCAAGTAAGGTTTTTGACATAGCACAAAAATAAACAAATACGATTTAATCTAATGAGGTGGATTCGTATAATTTATTACCCTCCTTATTATGTACTGCGTAATTAAATCCTTTATGTAAAGAGTAAGCGCCAAATTCTCCTTTTTTATTAATGGCAATAAAACAAATCTGAATATCTTTTGCTTTTTCCTTTTTAATTCGATTAATGCGTTCCACAATAATTTTACACGCTTCAGTAGGTGATTTACCTTGTCTCATTTGCTCAACTACCGCGCTTGATCCAGCGACACGAATCACATCTTCCCCTTGTCCTGTTGCTACGACCGCGCCCACTTCGTTGTCAACATATAAACCAGCACCAATAACAGGAGAATCACCAACGCGACCACGCATTTTAAATCCTGCGCCACTTGTGGTACAAGATCCGCTTAAGTTTCCAAAACTATCCAAAGCGATCATTCCAATGGTATCGTGATTCCATTCACCAGTAGCTAATCGGTGTGGCGCCATTTTACTTTGTTCTAATTGACTGACTGCATTTTTCCTTTCTATATTAATAACAGGCTTGTACTCAGAATTTTTCAACCAATTTTTATATGCATTTTTTGCATCTTTAGATAAATCACCTGATTCTAATTTAAATCCTTGTTCCAATGCAAATTGTTGAGCGCCTTCACCCACCAACATCACATGCGGCGTTTTTTCCATTACTCTTCGTGCTACTGAAATAGGGTGTTTGATGCGTTCTAAAAATGCAACACTTCCACAATTAAATTCATGATCCATGATCGAAGCATCTAAAGTAACAAAGCCATCACGATCAGGATTTGCTCCTAAACCCACACAACAATTCATTTCGTCTTCTGTTACCATGACTCCTTTTTCAACAGCATCTAGTGCCTTTCCACCTGCACCTAAAATAGTCCATGCACCCGCATTCGCAGCAATACCCGCATCCCAAGTTGAAACGACTAAAGGCCCTTTGATATTTTGTTGAGAAACAAATGAACTTAAAGTAAAACTTGTAACTCCTAATCCACCTAAATTGATAAATTTGCGACGATCCATTTTAATCTCTATTATGTGTTAAATAATGCCAACAAGATACAAAGATTGCCGTTATTTATGTACTTTTAAAATACTTTAACATATGCAGGAAATTTTTGAAAAATATGGTTGGGATGTCATAAATCATGATACCATTCAACAAGGGTTAATCAATAGAACTTATTCTGTTCATACAACCCAAGGAGAATTTATTGTTCAATCCATTAATCACAATGTATTTAAGGCTCCTAGGGCCATAGATCAAAACATCAATAACATTGGGGCTTATATTCTACAAACCAATCCTTCTTATTTATACATACATCTATTGCCTACTTTACAAGGGAATACTTTAATAGAGTGGGGTGGTGGGTTTTATAGAGCTTTTCATAAAATTAAAGGTTATGCCTTGAGCGTTTTAGACAATAAAAAACAAGTAGAAGAAGCAGCCCAACAATTTGCAAAATTTACCTTTGTTTTAAAGGATTTTGACTGCAATCAATTAAAGGATACTTTACCTCAGTTTCACGATTTAAATTTAAGATACCAGCAATTTTCACAAGCACTTCAAGATGGAGATGCCAATCGTATCCAATCAAGTAAGAATGAAATTGACTTTTTACTGGCGCACAAAAATTATGTTGAAACTTACGATCAATTTATACAAAACAAGGAGGTTAAAAAAAGAGTAACGCACCACGATACAAAAATCAGTAATGTTTTATTTGAT